>NZ_JAVESI010000007.1:0-94556 GCF_034006665.1 Trichloromonas sp. | reverse complement strand
GACCTGCTTGATGGTGGCGTCGACATCAATGTTTTCAATCGTCATTCTTGCGTCACCCGCGTATGAGATGACGCATTGTAACACGGGTTTTCAGGACGGAATTTTTGTCCCTGTAGCGCATTCTGCCGTCATGAAATTTTTGAGCCGGACCGGGGGATAGCTCATCTCTCCATCATCCCCCAGGGAGGAGCGCGGTTCTCCTGAGAGGTCTTTGCGCACCCCTCGAACAAGGCGTGCAGAGTTTACAAAAATGACATAAAAACCGTGTCAAGAACTTTTTTCAAATTTCGTGCTGAATAGTTACACCGCATCATCCTCTCCCAGTATCTGCTTTAGATTCGACGAAAGGAATTTTGCCCTGATGAATGCAAAAGGCAACAAAGCGGTTATCGGCGCCTTTGTCCTCGGCGCCCTCGCCCTGGCGGTGGCCGGGGTGATTCTCTTCGGCTCGGGGCAGTTCTTCACCCCGCAGAAAAAATACGTCATGTATTTCGACGGTTCGGTCAAAGGGCTCTCGGTGGGCGCACCGGTAGTCTTTCGCGGCGTGAAGATCGGCTCGGTCGTCGATATCGTTCTGCAGGGGGATATGGACGACATGACCTTTCGCGTACCGGTCGTCGCCGAGGTCGACCTGAGCCGGTTTCAGATCACCAACGGCGCATCGGATTCGGCCGACTACCATCAGGCTCTCATCGACCGGGGACTGCGCGCCCAGTTGCAGACCCAGAGCCTGGTCACCGGGCAGCTTATGGTCTATTTCGATTTTTACCCCGAACGTCCGGTGCGGTTGCTGCCGGATGCGACGGGCTTTGCCCAAGTCCCGACCATTCCTTCCACCGCCGACGAACTCGCCCAGAAGCTGGAAGAGCTGCCGCTTCGGGAGCTTTTGGAACGAACCAACAGCCTGGTCGGCGGACTGGAACGTCTGGTGAACTCTCCGGAGATTCAGGAAGCCCCACGCCAGCTGAATCTGACCATCGCCGAGGCGCGAACCCTACTGCATAAGATCGGTCGGGAGATCGAACGAGTCTCCAACGATGCACGGGGAACCATCACCGCCGCCACCGCCACCATCCGCCACGCCGACCGGGTATTGGAATTCAAGGAAGGCGCTCCTGCGGAACTTGTGCAAAGCTTCGACCGCACTCTGGAGGAGGTCCGCGGCTCGCTGGACAAATTCGATGAAACCCTCGATGCCGTGGCCAAGGCCGCCTCGGACGAACGTTCCCTCTACCCGCTGCGCGCCGCCCTCAAGGATCTGGGAGAAGCCTCCCGCGCCTTCGGCGCCCTCGCCGACTATCTCGACCGCCATCCCGAGGCCCTGTTGCGCGGCAAAACCCATGTGGAGGAGAAATGACCTCGAAGATCTCGCGCCTGGCGCCACTTTTTTTCATCCTTTCTCTCACCTTGCTGCTGAGTGCCTGTGGCAAAACCCCTTCGGCCCGTTTCTACACCCTGGCCGCGCTGGCCGAATCCGCCGGCGAAAAAGCTGAGCCCTCCTCCCGGGAAACACGCCGGATCGTCGCCGTCGGCCCCGTCGCCCTGCCCGCCTACCTCGATCATCTCGCCATCACCACCCGCGCAGGGACGACCGTTCTCAAGCGTTCGGAACTCGACCGCTGGGGTGGCTCCCTGCCGGATGATACGGGCCGGGTGCTGATCGAGAACCTTGAGCGCCTGCTTCCCGGCAACCGTTTCCTGGTGCTGCCTTGGCTGGAAACGGCTACGAGCGATTACCGGACGCAGCTTAATATCACCCGTTTCGACGGCCCGACCGCCGGGCCGGTCGAACTCCACGCCGCCTGGCTGATCTTCACCGGCAACGACCCGGCTCCCGTCGCCAGCGGTTCGGCAACGTTCGTCGAACCCCTCGCGGGGGAGGGCTTCGCGGCAACGACCGAGGCTATGAGCCGGGCGCTCCTGGGTTTGAGCCGACGCATTGCCGACGAGATCCGCAACATCCCAAAGCGCTGATCCCAGTCATGGGATCAGTGTTCCGGGATATCCGGCATAAAACCCTCGCAAGAGTCGACGAAAGCCTGCGGGATTTTTATTGAATCCCTGCGAAAACCCTTGCGAGCAGTCAGAGCGCCGTGCTATAGCGATAAAGGTTGATCGCCCTGAAAGCCCCCTCCCGGAGCTTCAGGGCGTTTACTCTTTTCTCCTCCGCCTCTCCGAAGCGAAGAAACAGGAGCCGGACCCATCTGAAGAATCACTCTCATCGTGAGTTCAGTCATGCTATCGTTCATCCAATCCATGTTTAACGGCCATTCCGACCCAGAAAAGGAACAGATCGCCGCCGCCATCGAGCAGGCGGTGGAAAACACCGACCCCTGGATTCGCGCCGTATCGGGCTACAAAAAGAAACTGTGGCCGGCGGTGGAACGAGCCATCGCCTACCTGGACGAACAGGTGGAGGGCATGGCCCCGCCCCTCTCCCTCGACCCCTCGCGATACGGCGATGATCCGCGACTGCGCGCTTTCTTCATCTCCTCAAACGCGCTACGCAAGGTTCTCAACAGCGATCCCTGTCTTTCGGAATACCGCCAGAAGCAGGGGAAACCGCCCGCATACGCTCTGCTCTCGATGATCAAACAGGAAAAAACGGTCTTCGGCGCCGAAATATCGGGGAGCGTCATTCTCCACGATGTCGCCCAGATCACCGTCAGCTTCGAAAATCACCACCTCTTCGCCCCCTTCGACTCCGATAAGGCGACCCGCGACAAGATCAAAGAACTCGCCTTTGCCCGACTTCTGCACTTGGCTCTGATGCGCATTACCCTGCTCAAAGCCGAATGCGCCGGCAAGGAGCGGAGAAATGCCCTTCTTCAGGCCCAATCCGGACTGCAACAACATCTGCGCCGTGGGATAGACGATCCCCCCCATATCGCCGTTCCAGTTCCGGAGATGGCCCGGGCCCAGGTCTGCCGCAGTCTTCCGAAAAATGCCCGGGAAGACCGGCTTCTCGATGCCTATCTGGAAATTCTCCGGGAAGTGCTGAGCCAGCCCGAAAAGCACCTCTGGATTCAGCGGGAAGCGCTCATCGTCGACCGCATGGGAATCAAGCGCCGCGAGGTCCGAGGGGACGCCCTGGAAATCTACCTCGATCTCCTCTGCAACAGCGAAGGACACAGCCACGTGATTTCCTTGGTTACCCTGCCCCGTTAGTCTCCCCATCGACCAAGGCCGCCCTCTTTTCCCCGGCAAAAACCGGACGCCTGATCAACTGGGTCACCCCAGCCGCAGAGGTTAGCAAATAGTTCGTTACTGGCTGGATCAATGCAACTTATTCTTGATCCCGCCCCTTAAAAATCGCTAAACTTCATTTCTGGTTTTTGCGCCATTCCATTTCCCAGGAGGTCAACATGTCCGATCCCGTTCAACCCGAAGAACAATCCGAAAAAAAAGTCGACGACAAGTCCATTCCCCCACTCCAGACGGAAAAAGTCATCTCCGATCTGCGCGACATCTTCAGTGCAGCGACTCTGAAATGGAAAGACCAGATTGCTTCGCTGTCGGTGGTCACCCTGGTGCTGATTCTGGTCTGCTGGATTCCCTTCGCCAACATCGCCTTTCTTGCCGGCTACCTGCGCACGTTGCTAAAAACGCTGCGTGGTGAGAAAGCCGCGGTCGGGGACCTCTTCTCGGCCTGGGACTGCTTCGCGCAGATACTGGTCTACGTCATCATCGTCTTGGTGGCGGTCCTCGCCCTCGGCTACCTGCCGATCATCGGCACCATCGCCGGAATCCTCATCTCCATCGTTGTTTCTCCCGGCCTTTATGCCGTGGTCGACAAACAGATGGGGGCCATCGACGCCTTCAAATGGAGTTTCGAAACGGTCAAGCGCGACATGTATACCTGGGCGCTGGTCGTCGTTCTCGGCAGCATCCTCTCCAGCATCGGTGCCGCCGTCTTCGGTATCGGCCTCATTCTCACCATCCCTTGGGGGAATCTGGCCATTGCCCTGCTCTACGAGCGCAACAAGAACTTCTTGCTGGCGGAAAAGGTCTGATTCCGACATCCTGTTGACGGAACAGCCCCATCCAAAAAAACAACGCCCCGGCGGAGATGACAATCCGCCGGGGCGTTGTTTTTTCAAAAGAAATCGATTTTTCAGCCGTCTTCTTCCGCGCCGTCGTCTTCCTCGGAAGGGGGCACCCTGCCAATGGCGATGGGCCGATATTCGACTTTGAGGATTTCCAGTTCGCGCTCCCCCTTGGGCGCCGAGAAGGTCACCACATCCCCTTCGCGCTTGCCGAGCAGCGCCTTGCCGAGAGGGGAAACCCAGCTGATCACCCCTCGCCCCGGGGCCGTTTCGTCGATGCCGACGATGCTGTAGTCCTTTTCCTCGCCCCCCTCGTCCACCGTGACCGTCGCCCCGAAGAGGACTTTCCCCCCAGCGATCTTGCCCTGCGCTGCCGGGTCGATAATCTGGGCCGACTCCAGCCGTTTGGAGAGAAAGCGGATGCGTGAATCAAAGCGGCGCAGGGCGCGTTTGGCGTATTGGTAATCGGCGTTCTCGCTGCGGTCGCCGTTGCCGGCGGCCCATTCGGCAGTACGGGCCATTTCCGGCCGCTTCGTATAAAGCAGATCGCGCAGTTCCTCACGCATCGTTTCGGCACAGGCGGGGGTCATGTAAATCGACATAAAAGGGATTCTCCCGTCAGACCGGATTGCGAAATTTCCCGATGACATTCCGGACAGGAACGACGGTCGCCAGCACCAGAGCCCCGGCGACCACCCCGGCCAGGGCGTTCAAGACCGTCGGGGTCAGCGCCGCCAGCAGACCGCCGAGGACCGGCACTCCGTGGACCGCTTCCGCCGCGCCGTGCAGCACGTCGTGGGAACCGGGCAAGCCGTGAACGAGAATTCCACCACCGACCATGAACATGGCCACCGTTCCGGCCACGGACAAGGTCTTCATGAGCTTGGGGGCCAAACCCAGCAGACCTCGCCCCAAGGCGCGACACAACCGCCCCCCCCAATCGCTCGATTGTACCTTGAGTAGAGCCAGACCGGCATCGTCAAGCTTGACGATGCCGCCAACCAGGGCATAGACGCCGACCGTCATAATCAAAGCGATACCAGCCACCACCGCGACCTGGGTACCCAAGGCTGCGCCCTGTACCGTGCCCAGGGCGATGACGATGATTTCCGCCGAGAGAATGAAATCGGTGCGGATTGCGCCCTTGATTTTTTCTTTCTCGTAAGCCACCAGATCAATCTCCGGATTGCTCAGCACCTCAAGCTGTTCCTCGTGCTCGGCCTGATCCTCGGCGCGGCTGTGCAGAAACTTGTGCGCCAGTTTTTCAAACCCCTCGTAACAGAGAAACGCTCCACCGACCATCAGCAGCGGCGTGATCGCCCAAGGAGCCAGGGCGCTGATGACCAGCGCCGCCGGCACCAGAATCAGCTTGTTCCTGAACGATCCCATGGCCACCGCCCAAACCACCGGCAGTTCCCGGTCAGCGCTGATGCCGGAAACCTGTTCGGCATTCAGGGCGAGATCGTCACCCAATACGCCGGCGGTCTTTTTGGCGGCGACCTTGGTCATGGTCGCCACGTCGTCGAGCAGACTGGCGATATCATCGATCAAGGCCAACAGACTGGTACCAGCCACAATGCAACTCCTGGGAAAGTGGTTAAAAATTAAACAACGGAATCACGCGTCGAAGACCGCGCCCTTTTCGGCCATCTCCGCCAGTCCTTCGACCACCCAGCCCAGATCGTAGGACTGGCCGCATTCGGGACAGATCAGGCCGATCCGCCGGCCTTTTTCCTGCTCACGAAAATAGAGGTGAAACCCCTTGGCATAACCGCAGACGCGGCAGACTCTGAATTCAGACATAGCAACCTCGCGAATCCGATGTTGGTGGTTAGACGCGCCGACTGATGGAAACCGACATCCTTCTCTCTATCAATGCTGGCAACGGGAACAGAAAAAACTGGAACGTCCCCCGATGCGTTCTTGGCGGAGCGTATGGCCGCACCGTGGACAGGGTTCCCCTTCCCGACCATAGACCCGCAGACTTAGGGCGAAATAACCGGGCTTGCCGTCGCTGTCGCTGAAATCGCGAAGGGTCGTACCGCCGGCGGCGATGGCTTCGGCAAGGACCGTACGAATGATATCGGCGAGGCGAAGATAACGGTCCCGGGAAATCCGTCCCGTTGCCCGCGCAGGATGAATCCCGGACAGGAAAAGGGCTTCGTTGGCGTAAATGTTCCCGACCCCGACGACGAGACGCTGATCCATGATAAAAGCCTTGACCGGAACTGTGCGCCCCCGGGCACGCTCGTGCAGATAGTCGCCAGTAAAGGCCCCGGCGAAAGGTTCGGGTCCGAGCCCGACCAGCAGTGGATGTTCCTGGGGATCGGCGGTTGTCCATAGAAGCAGACCGAAGCGCCGGGCGTCGTTGAAGCGCAGAACCTGACCGTCGTCAAAGAGCAGATCAAGGTGATCATGCCTGCCTGGAGGCAGATCCCGATCAACGACCCGCAGATAGCCGCTCATGCCGAGATGAAGGATGAGAGTGCCGCCGTCGCAGCGCAGCAGCAAGTATTTGGCGCGACGCTCGACGGCGTGCAGCCGTTGCCCGGCAAGGAGGTCATGCAAGCCGGCGGGAACAGGGAGGCGCAGCCCCGCCACCCGGCTGACGGCGCCAAGGAAAGTCTTGCCTTCAAGACGGGAGGCAAGGCCGCGGCGGACGGTTTCGACTTCCGGCAGTTCAGGCATCTGTGCCTCTTTCGTGAACCCGTCCCGTGAGAAATTCGAGATACTCCTCTGCCTTCTTACTCCCCTCAGCGGGTGCCCAAGGAGCGAAATCCTTGTCGGAAAGGGGGAGATAAGGGCCGGGCTTGGTCTCGAAAAAGACCGTGCCCGGTTCCAGGGAAACAAGGGAATGCCAGGCTCCCGGCGGAATATCGACCCCCCAGCAGGGCCCAGTCGCCGTGAGCGGGATAATCTCCGCAATGTCGCCACCATCGGCGAAAAGGAGCACCGTCATGCGTCCGCGCAGCAGCACGAAACATTCGGGACGAGGGGGATCGAGATGGCGATGCGGACGGACGTAGGTTCCCGGCTCCACGGCATTAAGCAAGCGCTGGCAGGGTTCAAGGTAATCCCTGTGGAAATTGTGGTTGAGCCGTCGCCTGGGCGTGTGCCCTGCGGCACGGGAGAGTTCGTTGAGCAGGCTCTCGTCGATTCGTCGCGAAACCGGCTTCATCAGAAAAAAACCTTATCCTTCACCTGCTCGAAATCGCTCCAGTCGATGTCCTCCACCGCCCCGGAAAACTCGTCGCGCCCCAGTTTCTGGCTGGAATGGTAGCGCCAACCACCATGGGTCATCAGAAACCGGGAGAGCTCGAAGGTCTCTTCCGCCTGCCCGCGAAAACGGGTGGCCAGATAGAAGAGCACCCGCGCCTCTTCCGCGCCGACCTCTTCCTTCAGCACCCGGCACTGGTCGATAGAAAAATCCCGCCCAAGGGAATCCTTACCCAAGGCGATATAGGCCTTGCGGCTAGGGAATTGGGCGCGAAAGTTGGAATCGGGATGATAGGTATCGTAGATGAAAGCGAAATCCCCGGCGGAAAAAGCCTCGCCCCGGCGCTGCACCAGCTCGGACGGCGTGAGATCACAGGGAATCTCGGACGGCGCCGGTTCCCGGTCGAGACAACATTTCTTGTATTTCAGACCGCTGCCGCAGGGACAGGGATCGTTACGACCGACGCGGCTCATGGCGTCACTCCCGGATGCGCGGGTCGAGGGCGTCGCGAATCCCCTCCCCCAAGAGATTGTAGCCAAGCACGGTGATCAGAATCGCCAGACCTGGAAAGGCCGAAAGCCACCAGGCGGTGCCGAGGGTCTGCTTGCCGGCGATGAGCATGTTTCCCCAAGAAGGGGTCGGCGGTTGCACGCCGATGCCGAGAAAGGAGAGCGCGCTTTCGGTGAGGATCGCCCCGGCCACGCCGAGGGTAGCGGAGACCAGCACCGGCGACAGGGCGTTGGGCAGAATGTGCCGAAAAATCAGTCGCCCATCGGAAGCGCCCAGCGCCCTAGCCGCCAAGACGAAATCCCGCTCCCGCAGGGAAAGGAATTCGGCCCGCACCAGACGCGCCACCCCCATCCAACCGGTGAGTCCGATGATGATCATAATGTTCCAAATCGACGGTTCGAGAAAGGCGATGACCGCGAGGATCAGGAAGAAGGTGGGGAAACAGAGCATGATGTCGACGAAGCGCATGAGCAGGCCGTCGACCCAGCGCCCATAGTAACCGGCGAGGGCACCGAGGACGATGCCGATGAGGCTGGCGATGCCGACGGCGACGAAACCGACCAGCAGCGAAATGCGCGCCCCGTAGAGAATGCGCGCGAGCACATCGCGACCGAGATCGTCGGTGCCTAGGGGATAACGGAAGGAAGGCGGTTGCAGACGCCGGGAGATGTCAATGGCGCCGGGATCCCCCGCCAGGATCGGCGCGAGAACAGCCAGCAAAAACATGACGGCAACGATTGCCGCGCCGACCAGGGCCATGCGGTTGCCGCGCAGGCGGGAAAGAAAATTTGAATGAAACAACATCGGCATGATTTATATCCGGTAAAAGCGGTTCTGAAATTCTATACTCACGCCCCTTCGCTACACTCACTCAAGACGCCAAGACGCTAACAGATCAAAACCATCAAAATATTTGATTTTCTTGTTTATCTTGGAGCCTTTGCGTCTTTGCGTGAGAAAAGATTTTCTATTTCAATTCCTTAACCTCGCTTGCGGAAAGCAGGCCCTTTTTCACCAGCAGAGCAAGGAGCCGATCGAAACGCTCCTCCAGGCTTTGGCCGCCGCCTGGCTGATTTCCCGAAAAACGGAAAGGGTCGATGTCGGGCAGCGGCGGGTTGACCGGCGGATCATCGAGAGTCTTCACGGCCACCGGACGTTTCTGGTAACAGCGCTTGATCGCCGTGCGGATCGCCTCTTCCGTCGCCAGGGCCGGGCGCACCCGGCAACCGGTGGCGAACTGCAGGGCGTCGATGACGATCAGATTGGTTGGGTTGGACATGGCCACAAGGAGGTAAACCGTGCCGCTCAACTCCTTGCGATCCACGGGGATGACCGTGTATTCAAGGGCCTTTTCCACCGGCAACAGGGCCAGCAACTCGGGCGCGACGGTGAGGCACGACAGGTCGATGCGGGTCAGGTTGAGTTGCTCGGCGAGAAACTGCAGCAGATCCTCTTCGCCGATATAGCCGAGTTTGATCAGCGAGGTGCCGATCTGCCCACCCCAGTGGCGCTGATAAGACAGGGCTGAATTCAGCTGAAACTCGTCGATTTTCCCCGCCTTGACAAGCATATCGCCCAGACGCATGGTTTTTCGGCTCATGGTTCCCCCCCTTGCAAGGCTGTGATTATGCCTGCCTGCCGACCTGGCCGGAGTGCAGTTTCAATTCCCAGTTCCAGGCCGTTTCGATGATGTATTCGAGATGATCGTAACGGGGGGTCCAGCCGAGCCCGTTGCGGATACGCATGCTTTCGGCGGTCAGCGCCGGGGGATCCCCCGCGCGCCGAGGCGCCTGTTCCACCGGGAAATCCCGGCCGGTCACCCTGCGCACCATGTCGATTACCTCCTGCACCGAATAACCGTGTCCGTAACCGCAGTTGAAAACCTCGCTGCCGCCGCCTTCGAGAAGATAGTCCAGGGCCGCGACATGGGCCGAAGCGAGATCCACCACATGGATGTAGTCGCGGATGCAGGTGCCGTCAGGAGTCTCGTAATCGGTGCCGAAAACCTGAAGCTTCTCATACTGCCCCAGGGCGGTTTTGAGGGCGCGGGTAATGAGATGGGTCGGGTTCTTGTAGGCCTGGCCGATGCGCCCCTCGGGATCGGCGCCGGCGACGTTGAAGTAGCGCAGGGCTACATAACGAAATTCCGGGTCGGCGACAGCCAGATCGGCGAGAATGCGTTCGGTCATCATTTTCGAGGCACCGTAGGGATTGATCGGCAACAGCGGCGCCGTCTCGTCCACGGGGATCCGCTCGGGGATACCGTAGACCGCCGCCGTCGAGGAAAAGATGAAGCGCCCGACCCCTTCCCGGCGCAACGTCTGGAGCAGGCCAAGGGCGTTCACGGTGTTGTTTTCGTAATACTTGAGAGGATTGGCCACGCTCTCGGCTACCTCGATGCCGGCGGCGAAATGCAGCACGGCGTCCGGAGAGAAATTCCGTACCGTCGCCGCCAGTTTATCGCGATCGGCGAGATCCCCTTCGACCAGATCGCCATGAAGCACCGCCCAGCGATTACCCGTCGAAAGGTTGTCGTAGGTCAGCACCCGATAGCCCTCTTCGCCCAGGGCTTTCACTACATGACTGCCGATATAGCCGGCGCCGCCGGTCACCAGAATATTAGACATGAACATCCTCCCTTGAAGTCGATCAACGACGGCCGATGCCGCGGTAAACAAAACCCTGCGCCTTGACATAGCCCGGATCGTACTGGTTGCGGCCGTCGAAAATCACCGGCTGCTTCATCCGCCCTATCATGGCGGCAAAGTCGGGATGGCGGAAGGGCTTCCACTCGGTCACCAGGGCCAGGGCATCCGCCCCGTCCAGGGCCGCGTACTGGGTCTCCGCCAGTTGCAGACGCCCCGACTGAAACCAGGAGCCTGGCAGTTCCCGGCGGGCCGACGCCATCGCCTCAGGATCGTAGGCCGTCACCTTGGCGCCGGCGGCGAGGAGCTTTTCCAGCAAAACCAGGGACGGCGCCTCGCGCATGTCGTCGGTTCCCGGCTTGAAGGCCAGCCCCCAGACGGCGATCGTCAAACCGGGCAGATCGGCGCCGAAGTGGTCACGGATCTTCTCAAAAAGCACCTGTTTCTGCATCTCGTTGCGGCGGTGGACCGATTGCAGGATGAGCGGCTCAATCCCCTCCCCTTCGGCCACATGGATCAGCGCCTTGACATCCTTGGGGAAACAGGAACCGCCGTAACCGCAGCCGGGATAGATGAAGGAATAGCCGATACGACTATCCGAGCCGATTCCCCGCCGCACCTTCTCTACGTCGACGCCGAGCTGGTCACAGAGCCGAGCGATTTCGTTCATGAAGGAAATTTTCGTGGCGAGCATGGCGTTGGCCGTGTATTTGGTCATCTCGGCGTCGCGCACCCCCATTTCAAGAATGCGGTCGTGGTTGCGACTGAAGTCGGCGTAGAGCACCCGCATGATTTCCAGGGCGCGGGGGCTGTCGCTGCCGATGATGACCCGATCCGGGCGCATAAAGTCGTTGACCGCCGCCCCTTCCTTGAGAAACTCGGGATTGCTCACCACGTCGAAAGGGAGATCCACGCCGCGCCGGACCAGTTCCTCGGCGACGGCTTGACGCACCCGATCCGCCGTCCCCACCGGCACAGTCGACTTGTCGACGATAACAGCGTAATCGCGCAGATGGCGGCCGATCTCCCGGGCCACCGCCAGCACATACTGGAGATCGGCTGAGCCGTCCTCGCCGGGCGGGGTGCCGACGGCGATAAAATAGACGGCGGAGTCGGCCATGGCCTCAAGGAGCGAGGTGGTGAAAGACAACCGTCCGTCCTTGACATTGGAACGGACCAGGTTTTCGAGACCCGGTTCGAAGATGGGGATCTCCCCCTCGCGAAGACGGGCGATCTTGGCTTCATCCACATCGACGCAGGTCACCCGGTGGCCCATTTCGGCGAAACAGGTGCCGGTAACCAGCCCGACGTAACCGGTGCCGATAACGGTCAGATTCATCGCGTCGAAGCTCCTTATTCATCCCTGGGGCGGGGGTTCCGGTTACAGCCGATAAAACTCGCGATACCACTCGACGAAACGACCGACACCCACGGCAATGGGAGTCGCTGGTTTGAAACCGACATCGGCGGTCAGGGCTTCAACATCGGCATAGGTCGCGGGCACATCGCCGGGCTGGATCGGCAACAGGTTCTTCTCGGCCCGCTTGTCGAGAGCTTTTTCCAGGGTTTCAATGAGGTCCATCAGCTCGACGGGATTGTTGTTGCCGATATTGTAGAGACGGTAGGGAGCGGCGCTGGTGCCGGGATCGGGCAAATCGCCGTTCCAGTCGGGATTGGCCGGAGCGATGCGGTCGGTTACCCGCATTACCCCTTCGACAATGTCGTCGATATAGGTAAAGTCCCGACGCATCCGGCCGTAATTGTAAACATCGATGGAACGCCCTTCGAGAATTGCCCGAGTAAAGAGAAAGAGCGCCATGTCCGGCCGTCCCCAGGGACCATAGACGGTGAAGAAACGCAGTCCGGTGCAGGGCAGTCCGTAGAGATGGGCGTAGGTGTGAGCCATCAGTTCATTGGCCTTCTTGGTCGCGGCGTAGAGAGAGACAGGATGGTCAACGTTGTCATGCACCGAAAAGGGCATACGGGTATTGGCCCCGTACACCGAGGAGGAGGAGGCATAGACCAGATGCTTGACGCCGTGATGCCTGCAACCTTCAAGGATGTTGACGAAGCCGACCAGGTTGCTGTCCACGTAGGCGTGGGGATTTTCCAGGGAATAACGCACCCCGGCCTGGGCGGCAAGATTGACCACCTTGTCGAATCCTTCGGCAGCAAAGAGCGCCGCGATACCCTTGCGATCGGCGAGATCGCGCCGGACAAAGCGAAAATTGGCCTGTCCTTCAAGCTGCTTCAGGCGCGCTTGCTTGAGGGAAACATCGTAATAATCATTGAGATTATCGAGGCCGACGACTTGGTCGCCGCGAGCGAGGAGCCGTTGGCAGAGATGGAAACCGATGAAGCCGGCGGCGCCGGTCACAAGGATCTTCGTCGGGGGCAGCGTATTGGCAGAATGCATGGGACCCATCCTTCGAATTCTTCAGTGAATTTTTATAAAAAATCAGCCTATTAGGACAAAATACGCGCGGCGGAAAGAAGTTCCGTCGCCTGTTCCGAGCGCTCATGGAGTCGCCGGAGACCCGTATCGATCATCTCCTCCAGCCCGTGCCGGGGATGGGAATCGCTGCCGAGACAGCTGTAAAGCCCGGCCCGCAAAAAAGCCCAGGCGCGCTTCTCCACGTCCTTGCCGTAATGACCGGCGAAACTTCCCAGGTTGCCCTGAAAAAGGCAACCCATCCGTTGCAGTTCATCGAGAAGTTCCCCGGAAGCACCGGCCCGGCCCCTCCCCAGCAGCCGAGACAACAGGTGCCGCGCTCCCCCCTGTCCCGGCGGGGCAAGCAGACCCCAGCGTTCGGGATGAGCCAGCAGGGGAACATAGCCCCGCGCCACCACCTTACGCAGGTTCTCCAGCACCAATCCCGCTTCCGCCCAGGTCGGGGCTTCCACCAGCAGCAGCCGGCTGTCGCCCAGAAGCTGGGGGCGTTCCAGACTGGCGGGGAAATGGCTGTCAAGATAATATTCCATTCCCGGCTTGAGGCGAAGTCGTATACCTTCGCGCACCAAGGCCTGTTGCAGTTCCGCAAGACGCTCGCCGACGATGGCCGGGGTGTTTTCATAGAGTCCGTGAATGCAATGGGGGGTGCAATGCACCTCGACAAAACCGAACCCTTCAAGAATCCGGGCCATAGGCAGGGATTCCTCCAGGGTTTTCGGACCGTCGTCAATCCCGGGCAACAGATGGCAATGACAGTCGATCAATACAGATCCTCGCGGTGGGGGAAGGTTCCCGATCAGGCTTTGCGGATACGGGGATCGGCGAGGGCATAACCAAGGTCGGCGAGCAGATTGCCGATCAGGGTCAGCACCGCGCCGATAACCAGAATCCCCATGATCAACGGATAATCACGCATCATCACCCCGTCGTAGAAAAGCTTGCCCATGCCGGGGATGGCGAAAATCGTCTCGAAAATGACGCTGCCGCCGATCAAACCGGGAACGGAGAGACCGAGAATGGTGATCACCGGCAACAGGGCATTGCGCAGGGCGTGGCGATAGATCACCGCCCGCTCCGACAGCCCCTTGGCACGAGCAGTGAGGATGTAATCCTGGCGAATCACTTCGAGCATGTTCGAGCGCATGTAGCGGGAAAAACCCGCCAGCCCGCCAAAGGCTGAAACCAGTACGGGCAACACCAGATGGTGGGCCATATCAAGAAGCTTCCCGCCCCAGCTCAGATAATCGTAGCCCAGCGACTTGAGACCGACCACCGGGAAGATCCCGAGGCGCACACCGAACTGATCCATGAGCAGCAGCGCCAGCCAGAAGGAGGGGGTGGCAAAACCGATGAAGACGAAGAGGGTCGTCGCCCGGTCAAAGAAAGAATTGCGCCGCGTTGCCGAAAGAATGCCGATGGGAATCGCTGTCGCCAGGATCGCAGCGATAGAGAGTACATTGATGAAAATGGTGATGGGCAGACGTTCAAGAATTTTTTCCAGCACCGAACGGTTATCCTGGGCGAAGGATTCACCGAAATCGAGCCGGGCCAGACGCGCCAGCCAACGCCCGTACTGGACGGGCAAGGGCTGGTCGAGTCCATACTGGGCACGCAGGCGCTCTTGCAGTTCGGCGCTCGCCTGGGGATTCATCTGGGTCTGCAGGTCGGTCGGTTCCCCCGGCGCCAGATGAATGACGACGAAGGAGATGAGGGTGATGCCAATGAGCAAGGGGATCATCAGCAGCAGTCGGCGCACCAGATAGCGGATCATGCCGGACCTCGCCCACCGTCACAATGAATTCCAGGAAATATATTCAAAATCATCCAATTAAGCATTGTTTCCTCGTGCGGATGCTCATTTCAGATATTTCTGTTCTTCTTCCGGCACGTACCACTTGATGAAGTTATGACGGATGCCGGCCGGGGACGGTTCCACCCCCCGGAACCGACGCGCCACCACCGGCAGAGCATCGGACACATAGAGAAAGGTATAGGGTTGCTCCTCGGCGAGCACCTCCTGAAAACGATCATAGATGACCTTGCGCTCGGCCTGATCGAAAGTCCGCCGACCACGCTCCAGAAGATCATCCACCTCGGCGTGGTTGAATCCGATGAAATTGAGTTCCCGGGGGCCGGTCTTGCTCGAATGCCAGATGTTGTACTGATCCGGCTCCGGCCCCCCGGTCCAACCGAGAATGGTGGCGTCGAAATTGCCGGGATTGATGAACTCCTTGAGAAAAGAAGCCCACTCGATGACCCGGATCTTGACTTCGATGCCGATCTCCTGCAAACGTCGCTGAATGATTTCGGCGCTCTTCACCCGCAGATCGTTCCCCTGGTTGGTGACAATGGTGAAGGAAAACCTGTGTCCTTCCCTGTCCAGAACTCCGTCGCCGTCCGTATCCCGCCAGCCTGCCTCGGCGAGCAGTTCCCGGGCTCGGGCGGGATCGTAGGGATAACGTTTTACCTGCGGATTGTAGACCCAAGTGTCGGGTTTGTAGGGCCCGGTCGCCGCCTGTCCCAACCCGAGCAGCACCCCGTCGATGATCTCCTGCTTGTCGATAGCGTGGGCGATGGCCTGGCGTACCCGCTTGTCCTGAAAGAGCGGGCGTTTGAGATTATAACCGAGATAACTGTAACCGAAGGCCAGATAGCGGTATTTGTTGAAACGTCGCTTGAAGGCCAGGGTGTCGGTCTGGGTCTGGTACTGAATGGGCGTCAGACCCATGAAATCGAGACCGCCCGATTGCAGTTCAAGGAACTGGGTGGAAAGATCGGGGATGACGCGATAGAGCACTCGACGGATATAGGGCGACCCTTCGAAATAGTCGGGATTGGCCTCCAAGACCAGGGACTCCCCCGGCTTCCAGTCGACAAAACGGTACGGTCCGGTGCCAACGGGTTTGCGGGACAGGGGGCTTTTGGTAATCTCCGTCCCGACCAGCAGATGTCGGGGGAGGATCGATACCCCCCAGCTGGCCAGGGCCGGAGCGTAGGGTTTATCGTAGGTGACTTTAAAAATATAGGGATCGGGCGCCTCGGCCCGCGCCACTTGGCGATAGGATTCGGCATAGGCCGTCGGGGTTTTGGGATCCGTATAAAGCTGATAGGTATAAAGGACGTCCGCCGAGGTAAAAGGCGCGCCGTCGTGCCAGCGGACATTCTTGCGCAAATGGAAGGTGATGGTCAGGTTGTCCTCGGAAATCTTCCAGGATTCAGCCAGTTCTCCTTCAAGATTGAGATTTTTATCGTAACGGATGAGGCCGTTGTAGACCAAGGCGCTGATGTCCGCAGAAGCCGAGTCGGAAGCCAGCACCGGCAGAAGATTGCTCGGCTCACCGATGGACGCCTCGATGAAGGTATCGCCGGAAACAGGAAGGGTCGGAGTCTCCCCTTCGAGAAGAAGGGGCTCCCGATCACGGCACCCGGCAAAGAGCAGCAGACAGCACAGAAAAAATAAACGCATAAATCTCCACGAGGCGCTCGCCCCGCTGCTGACAGTTTGGGTTCGATAAGCAACAATCATGAGCGAGACGATCAAATCTATTCGGGAATGGGAACTTCCTCGTACCCGGGAGGCGTAGCGAGCAGAAAAAGGTCCGTTTTCGGCGAAATATTGGTTTCCAGTTCTGAAAAGAGCAGGGACGCCCGGGCCTGGTGGCCGGGCATATCCAGGGAGGCGGAACGGGGAAAAGAGTCGGCCGCGGCAGAAAAACTATCGTAACGAACCCGCAAGGTCAACTCCTCCCCTTCATAATAGAGCGCCTCCTGCAACTGTTCCGCCGGACTGAAATAGAGCTCCTGACGTCGAAGATCGCCGTCGCGCATTTCGAGAAGTCTCCGCCCGTCGACAATCCGGTAAGCCTGGCGTTGGTCATGGGGAATGACCGGCACCTCATAGAGAATGAACCGAACCAGATCATCAAGATAGAGGGGAACCCGGGTGAATCGCTGCAGGTTGCGGGAAGTCGCTTCCCCCCGGAACATCCGCCCTTCCCCCGGAACCATGACCGCCAACTGCACACCGTCCGTCGCCATAAGCAGCAAGGGAAAGCCGAAACCGAAGGGGTTGAGGGTCTCGGCGCGAAAACGGTCGGGCTTCTCCACCACCAGCGCCTGGCTGACGGTCGCGTCCTTCCCCTGCCAGAAAACCTGAACCTTAGCCAAACCGCGCAGGGAGTGATAACGGCGGCCGGTTTCCTGAACTTTTTCCCACAAACGGAGGGCTTCCTCGGAGGGAAGCAGGGTGCGGGCCGGCGGGAGTGTCGGACGAACACAGCCCGAAAGCGTCACAACCAGAAACAACAGCGAAAAAACGAGGCTTTTCAGAAAACTCTTCAACAAAATAAACCGATCGTAAACGAGGCTCGCACCGGACTGGCGATCCGCCGCGAAGCATGAATGATTTGAGACGGAACATGGAGAGATCAACCTTCGCCAAGGCGATTCAAAAGCAGCAGAGGAAAGGGGCGCTTTTCCGCGCGCTCAGGGCGAAAGAGCGTCGAGCTTGCCGGGGACCGTGCGGTTCTCGGGATCGAGTTCCAACACTCTGAGATAGGTGCGACGGGCCTTGTCCCGCAACTTCAGGGCGCGATAAACATCCCCCAGATGTTCCTGCACCACTGGGTCGTCAGGCATGAGAAGAGCGGCCCGCTCCAGTTCCGTGCGGGCCTCGACATAGCGTCCGAGCTTGAAATAGACCCAGCCCAACGTGTCGAGGACATGCCCTTCGGGTTTGAGTTCGAGAGCCCGGCTCGCCAAATCGAGAGCTTCCTCCAGAAAAATCCCCTCTTCCGCATAGATATAGGCGAGAAAATTCAGGGCTTCGGCATGTTCGGGATCGATGTCGATGACCTGGCGCATGGCGGCGATGGCCTTATCACGATTTTCCCCACGTTCATGAATCACCCCCAGTTGATAGAGCAGAGCGGCATCGTCAGGAAAAACCCGCAACCCCCGTTCCAAAACCCGTAACGCTTCCGAAATCTTTCCTTGATCCTCGTACAGGGCGGAGAGGAAGGTGAAAAGCTCGGGGCGGCTTCCCTGCTTGCCGAGAAGCTGCTCGATGATGTCGATCGCCTCGTCGGAGCGTTCCAGGCGGTGCAGCAGGTACCCCCGATGGGCCATGGCCTCAGCGTAAAACTCGGAAGTTTCCGGAATCGACGAAAATTCCCGCAAGGCATCGGCAAAGCGCTCCGCCCGCTCAAGAGCACTGGCCAGATAGAACCGCGCCTGATGAAGATCGGGGCGTTGCCGGAGCATTTCCTCGAAGGTATCGATCGCCGCCGGCCAGTTTTCCGTCTCCAGATAAATTAAACCGAGCTTACGCCGCGCCTCCAGATCGTCGGGGCGTAGGCGAAGAATCTCGTCGAGTTCCCGCCGGGCCTGGGTATAGTCCTGGCGCACGATGAAAAACCGCGCCAGATGATGGCGCATGGGCAAATTTTCGGGATCGCGGGCAAGGAACGTCCGATAGATTTCCAGAGCCGCGTCGGAATCTCCCTCCTGCTCGTAGAGGCCGCCCAACTCGAAATAGGCAAGTTCATTTTCCGGATCCTGTTCAAGCAATTTCCGGTAGATATCGATCGCCCAGCCGGTGAGTTCCATTTCCTGATAGAGCCGTGCCAGCGTCACCGAACCGCGCACCGAATCGGGATGGGTCTGCAGGTAATTCTTGAGGACGGTCACTGCCTGCTCCAGATCGTCGTTGCGGGCGTAGGCCACGGCCAGCAGCAGGGGAGCCTCCTCATGGTCCGGAACGAGTTCCACAACCCGGCGGAAGGACTGAATGGCCCTTTCATTGTTATCGGCATGAAAGAGAAGATTGCCGAGCATAAAATGGGCCTCGGCAAAATCCGGGTCCTGGATGACGGCATCCTCGGCGGCGCGCAGGGCCTGTTCCGTCTCCCCGGAAAACAGGTATTGATCGGCCAGGGCGAGGCGCAGATAGGCATCGTGGGGATCAAGCTTGATCGCTTGGCGCAGCAGGTCCAGCGCGCCTTCGGAATCCCCCTCCAAGGCGCGCAGCCGGGACTCGATGTAAAGCGCGCCGGCGGCACCGTCGGCACGTTCGGTCACGACCGGCTGGGGCGTGGTCGACGGAGTCTCGGATTCGCCGAGAGTTTCGGGCAGAACCGATCCGGAACAGGCATAGGCGACGAAAATGTGAGTGAGAAGTAAGATCGCTTGGACAGATCGAAACAGAGAACGGAAGCGGATCAAGGGAGGGCATCCATGACAGAGGGAAAACACATGAAAATAAAATCGTTTTTACGATGAAGCGAGAACCTTCATTCAACCATCAAAAAACTAGCATACCCGCTATCCAGCGTCAATTCTTTTACCATGCACCAGAACCCCTTTACAATCCCCGCAATCCTGATATGTTTTACGTAAATTCAATATCTTACAAATTACATTCAGGATCAGTGACGACGCTTTCTCCCGCTGGAGCCACCATGTATCACTCGGCCTTGCATCGGACCATGCTCGACAGCTCATTTTACCCCGGAGAAGTGGGGCCGGTGGAATTTCAGGAAACGCACATCTCCCGCCTCTACTTCACCCGTGACCATGTCTACAAGCTGAAAAAACCGGTGAATTTCCAGTTTCTCGATTTCACCACCCTGGAGAAACGACATTTTTACTGTTTGGAAGAACTGCGCCTCAACCGGCGTCTCTGCCCCGACACCTATCTGGATGTACTGGAAATTCGCCGGTGGAATGAGCGGTTTTATCTGGGATCGGAGTGCCCGGGAGAAATCGTCGATTATCTGCTGCACATGAAACGCCTTCCAGCAGAGCGCATGCTCTGCCACCTTCTGGC
The DNA here is from genome assembly GCF_034006665.1 of Trichloromonas sp. Classification (GTDB taxonomy): domain Bacteria; phylum Desulfobacterota; class Desulfuromonadia; order Desulfuromonadales; family Trichloromonadaceae; genus Trichloromonas. The sequence continues at coordinate 74,860 of NZ_JAVESI010000007.1, read as the reverse complement.
GGCAAACGACCCTGCCCTGCCCAGGGAAATGACGCGCCTGGGCCGACATCTGGCCGCCTGGCATCGCGCCCAACCGCCGGTCAACGGCGATATCCACGCAGATCTAGCACGCATTCAGCAAAACTGGGAAGAAAACCTGCAACAAAGCGCCCCCCTGGCCCATCGGCTCCTCACCGAGGACGCCCAGCGCCTGATGGAGGAACGGGTAAAACGCTTTCTCTCCGAACAGGCCCCCTTGCTCATAAACCGCCAGGCCAATGGCCAGGTCATTGACGGGCACGGCGATCTCCACGCCGAACATATCTGCCTGACCGAACCGATCCGCATTTACGACTGCATCGAATTCAACGATCGCTTTCGCCTCGCTGATCGCCTCGCCGATCTCGCCTTCCTGCTGATGGATCTGGACTATCGTGGCCGTCGGGATCTTTCGCAAAAGCTGCGACAAGCCTACGACGAGACCTGGGGCGCCGATGCCGACGCGCCGCGCCTGCTCAGCTTCTACAAAAGCTATCGGGCCTGGGTTCGCGGCAAGGTACTCGGCTTCCTGGCCGAGGATCCCGAAGCCGACGACGCTGTCCGCGCCGACGCCGTGCTCCGGGGACAGCGCTATTTCAGCCTGGCCCTCGGCTATCTCTGCGCTCCCGTGCTGATTCTTACCTGCGGCCTGATGGGAGCGGGAAAATCGGTACTCGCCACGGAGCTGGCCGCGGCACTGGGTGCCGAACATCTGCGCAGCGACGAAGTGCGCAAAGAGCTGGTCGGACTTTCCCCTCTGACCCGAAATCTCGAAGCCTTTGGTGAAGGCCTGTACAGTCGCCGAGCGACGGAGGATACCTACGGCGCACTGGCCGAGCGTGCCGAAAGCCTGCTCGCCGGCGGACGCACGGTGATTGTCGATGCCTCCTTCGCGGAACAAGAGCGTCGGGAGGCTTTCCGGAAACTGGCCCGGCGCGGAGGGCGGCCCTGCATGATCCTCTGGATGCACTGTCCCGACGATCTGCTGCTTGAACGCCTACGCCGGCGGCGCGGCGACGCTTCGGACGGACGACCGGAACTGCTGGAAGCGCAGAAAAGGGTTTTTCAGTCGCCGCAGCATGAAAGGGGTGTCTTGCCGGTCGACACCCGGCAGGAAGTTGCCTATAATGTGCAGCGGATCATTTGCCGCTTGGCCACCCAGGACATTCCGAAGGAGCAGCCATGAAGAGGGCGCCCTCCCCTCCTGCGCACAATGAAGGCTCCGGCCCCTCCGCGCCGGTGACTGAAGGACGGCCGTCCCCGCCGCCACAACCCCAGGCGTGTGGGCAAACCGCGTCAATTCAGTTCAAGGAAGCGTGGGTGATCTTCTTCATCCTCGGCATCATCATAATCAACTTTCCTTTCATTCACATCTTCAACCGGGACGTTACGCTCTTCGGCATCCCCTTGCTGGTGCTCTATTTTCTTCTCGGCTGGCCCCTTTCCATCCTAGTAATCTACCTTTTTACCCGTCGCGTTTCCAGCGGGACCAAGGAACTTCCAGAAACCGGGGAAGGAAGCGGCGTCGAATGATTCCCGTCGAGATCATCACCATTATCTCCTTGCTCTACTTCGGACTGCTCTTCGCCGTCGCCTACTATGCCGACAAGCGCCGTGAAGAGGGACGCAGCATCATTTCGAACGCCAACATCTACGCCCTTTCCCTCTCCGTCTATCTGACTTCCTGGACTTTCTACGGGAGCGTCGGCCGAGCCGCCACCAGCGGACTCGACTTTCTACCCGTTTATATCGGGCCGACCCTGATCGCCTTCAGCTGGTGTTTCCTGCTGCGCAAAATGGTGACTATCAGCAAGGAACACAATATCGTCAGTATCGCCGACTTCCTCTCCAGCCGCTATGGCAAATCCCCCGCTCTCGGGGCGGTGGTGACCATTTTCACCGTTCTTGCCATCATGCCGTATATCGCCCTGCAGCTCAAGGCGGTCTCCCGCACCTTCGATCTCCTCGCAGCCCCCCAACTCTCCCTGACTCACCATATCCAGGCACTTCTCCCCTGGATTCCACCGTTCATCGATACGGCCTTCGTTGTCGCTCTCTTTCTCGGCCTCTTCGGCGTCCTCTTCGGCGCCCGCCACCTGGATGCCACAGAACGGCATGAAGGGATGGTGGCCGCCATCGCCCTCGAGTCCCTGATCAAGCTAGTCGCCTTCTTCAGCGTCGGCCTCTTTGTCACCTACGGCATGTTTGACGGCTTCGCCGACATCTTCGCCCGCTTCAACGCCGAATTCCCCGAACGCAGCTACCTTTACATGCTGGGGCATGAAGCGGTCCCCTATGCCAAATGGTTCACCATGACCTTCATTTCCATGATGGCCTTCATGTTCCTGCCCCGGCAGTTTCATATCATGGTGATCGAGAACTCCAGCGAAGCGCATATCAAGAGTGCCATGTGGCGCTTCCCCACCTACATGTTTCTGATGAATCTCTTCGTCATCCCCATCTCCCTCGGAGGACTGCTGCTCAACGGCGGCGACATAACCCAGGCCGATTATTTCGTCATCGACATCCCCTACAAGGCCGGTCATCCCTGGCTTTCGCTGCTGGTCTTCATCGGCGGTTTCTCCGCCGCCGCCGGCATGGTCATGGTCTCTTCCGTCGCTCTCTCGACCATGATTCTCAACCATTTGTTCATGCCGATCATTCTCCGGTTGAAGATCAATATCCAAGATCTCTCAGTCCTGCTCATCAACATCAAGCGTTTCGGTATCCTCAGCGTCATTTTTCTCGGATACGCTTTCTATCTGGTCATCGCCGACTCGTCCGCACTGGTCAATATGGGGCTGATCTCTTTTGTCGGCGCCACCCAGTTCGCCCCGGCCATGATCGGCGGACTCTACTGGAAACGGGCCACCCGCCGCGGCGCCCTCTGGGGACTGATCCTCGGCTTCATCGTCTGGTTTTACACCCTAATGATCCCTTTTTTCGCCCAATCCGGATGGATCGCCCAGAATATCATCGAGCAGGGACTGTTCGGCATCACCCTGCTGCGCCCGCTGGAACTCTTCGGTCTGGCCGGTTTCGATATCTGGACCCACGCCCTTTTCTGGACCATGTTTTTCAACCTCGGAGCCTTTTTGACCTTCTCCCTGTTCGGCCATCCCGATACCCGGGAGAAGGAACAGGCCGTTAAATTCGTCGATGCCCTCGTTCCGGCAACCGAGCCCGCGCAACGGAAACGCATCAGCAGAGCCCCGACGATTATTGAATTCGTCGAACTGATGTCAAAATTCATCGGCGAAAAACAAGCGCATACGGCCATCGCCGAATATCTCGGGAATCGCGAGATTGATGAAAAGGGAAGCCTCTCCGAATACGAAATCCCCAACCTGAAACGTTTTACCGAACGAACCTTGGCCGGTTCGGTCGGCGCCGCGCCGGCGCGCATCATCATCGAAAACTATCTGGAGACCCGCGGCAGCCACATGGAGGATGTCTTCGACATCTTCGGCACGGTCACCCTTAGCCGCACCGCCAGTCGCGAACAGCTCAGCGTTCTTTACGAAGCGGCGCGGGTCGTGGCCAGCGGCGCCGACATTCAGGACATCTTCGACAATATTCTCGATCTGATGCAGCAGCAGTTCAAATTTGACCTGTGCGTAATCCGGATCCTCGACCCGGCAACCAACCTTCTCACGGTGCGCAGTCAGCGGGGGATGAGTTCAGACCATCTCGGTGCCGCCGAGCGTGAGCTGAACACGAATACCTATATCGGCGAAACCTTTCTCGGCAACCGGGTCACCGTTGTCAACGATACGGATGTTCTCGATAAACCCCAGACCGCGCATATCATTCACCGCGAAGGCATCCTCTCCTTCGCCCATGCCCCCATCGTGATCGAAGGGCAACCGATCGGCGTTCTTTCCGCCTTAAGCAAGTCGTCGAAAGGCATTTTTACCAGTGAGTTTATCGAACTTTTCAAGAGCCTTGCCGGTCAGGTGGGAGTCGCCTGGCGCAATGCCCATCAAACCGAAAAACTCATCGCCGCCAAAGAGCATGAGCGGGAACTTCAGATCGCCAAAACCATTCAACTCAGCCTTCTCCCCCGCACCGTCCCGGCCATCCCCGGCCTGACACTGGCCGGGATCTGCGTCCCCGCACGCCAGGTCGGCGGCGATTACTACGACTTCCTTCACCACGGAGACGGCACCCTGGATCTGGTCATCGCCGACGTTTCCGGGCACAATGTCGGCGCTGCCCTGATCATGGCGGAAACCCGCACCTTCATCCAGGCCAAAGCGAAAAATCTCGCCAGCGCCGCCGGAGTGATGAAAGCCTTGAACGAGTTCTTTTATCAGGATCTGACCGGAGCCGAGCTTTTCATCACCATGTTCTACCTCAAATACGATATCGACAGCGGACGCTTCACCTACGCCAGCGCCGGGCACAACCCCCCCATCATTCTCCGCCAGGGCAACCGGTCCTGTGAGCGCCTGGATGCCGAAGGTTTGATTCTCGGCATTAAAACCCAGGTGGAGTTCGAAGAGAAGACCGCCTTTTTGACTCCTGGAGACCTCCTGCTGCTCTATACCGACGGTATCATCGAGGCCGAAAATCCCCAGGGGGAACTCTTTGGCGATGAACGACTGTGCAGCCTGCTGCACGAATTGCAGCCGGAATCTCCGCAAAAGATCATCGATACCCTACTCGCGCAGGTTCGCATCTACACCGGCATGCCGAATTTCCAGGACGATGTCTCCCTGGTCGTCATGAAGGCCACCGCGCTCGACGCCCCCATCCCGGTGTGGGAAGAAGCGAAAACTCAAGCATGACACTCGCTGCCGGCTATGTTAAGATTGAAAAAAGGAACTCGTAACGATTCAGGGGGGATAGAGGAAAACAGGCAAGACGCTTAGCGCGGAAGAAGATTTTATCCAGTCACTAGGAGGTCAACTAGACATGATGCTGAATATCGTGGAAAAAGAGGCGGTCATCCTGATCGAGGTCAAGGAAGAACGTCTGGATGCGCACAACAGCGGCGAACTGAAAAGCCAGATGCTGAGCCTCTTCGAGGAAGGCAAAAACAATATCGTGGTGGCGCTCCACGATGTGCGTTTCGTTGACTCCTCGGGGCTGGGGGCGCTGGTTTCGGGCTTCAAGAATGCCAGCGCCCGTAACGGCAATCTCAAACTGTGCGGCCTCCAGACCCAAGTCAAGTCGATGTTTGAACTGACCCGTCTGCACCGGGTGTTCGAGATCTTTCCCGACACCGCCGAAGCCCTGGCCAGTTTCTGAATCAAGGCCCGCCCCCCGGGGGTCAACCGGCCCCTGGGGGACTTAGCCGCCATTTACCGAGGATTTTATGAACGAAAAGATCGAGGTGGACATCAAGGTTCCCAACCAGACCCGCTACCTGGGATTGATCGGCAAGATCGGCGAGGATATCGCCCGCACCTTGAAAAAATATCATGGGGACCGCGAGGAACTGGCCTATCACCTCAATCTGGTTTTGACCGAAGCGATGGCTAATGCCATCTGCCACGCCAACGAAGGCGATCCCGACAAGGAAGTCCATATCGCCATCACCTTTGCCGACCGCGTTCTCAACATCAAGGTCTACGACCAGGGGCAGGGATTCGACGTCAACTCTCTTCCCGTTCCCGACTTCCAGAATCTGGAAGATCATGGCCGAGGAATCTATATCATCCGCACCTTGATGGACCGGGTCACTTATGAGAAGCATGACTATGGCAATGTGCTGGAGATGCAGAAAACCCTGACCTGAACCTCGGTCCCCAATACCAGCCCCCTCCCCCTAAGCTCCCGGCACCCCTTCCCGGCCTAGCACCAGCCGTACCACATCGGCATGATGGCGCACGTGGATATCGGCTCCGATCTCTTCCTTATACGAGACAAAAGGGATACCCGCCGCCGCGGCGGCTTCCCTATCCAGTTCGGAATCACCGACAAAAAGCAGATCCTCCGGTCGTTGCCCTAACTGCTCCGCCGCCAGCAGCAACATGTCCGGAAAAGGTTTGGGGCGCAGAACATCGCGACTCGTTACCACCACGCTGAAATAATCGCCGAGATTGAAGTGACGCAGGATTTCCGGCATGCTCGTCCGGCGATTGGTGGCCACCGCCAGCGGCAGACGCCGTGCCAGGATCGCGAGAGCGTCGACCATACCCGGTTCGGGTTCCATGTATGGAATGAACTGACGATAGTCCACCGTCGCGGCGTAGGCCAAGGCCTCTGTGACCCGCTCGGAACCGAGGAGAACCTCGAAAACTCGGGGGCTGGCGGCCGTATGGCAGAGATGGGCGCGCACTTGATCCTCGGGATGAACCCGGGGCTCGCCGAAATAGTCCTGAACCCGATTATAATAGGCGAGATTGGCCTGGCGACTTTCGAACAGCACCCCGTCGCAGTCGTAGACAATACCCTTGAAGCCGCTCATTGTCGCCCTTTCCTTTTCAGAACCACAATCAAACCGATGCCCCCGAAAAATATCATCGGCAGACAAAGAAGCTGTCCCATGGTCGCTCCACCCCAAAGAAAACCGAGGTGGGCGTCGGGCTGCCGGAAAAATTCCAGAACGAAACGAATCGCACCGTAAGCGAAAAAGAAACTGAAGAAGACTACGCCGTGCGGCACCTTCAGGCGATGTAGTCCATAGAGGAGCAGAAAGAGCAGAGGGCCCTCCCCCACCGCTTCGTAGAGTTGACTGGGGTGGCGGGGATCAAGACCGGCGTCGGGGAAAACCATCCCCCAAGGGTGACTGGTGACACGTCCCCACAGTTCACCATTGATGAAGTTTCCGACCCGGCCAAGGCCAAGACCGACGGGGGCGGCGGTCACTAGGATATCCCCCACCAGAAACGTCGGCAGACACCGGCGTCTACAGTAAATCAGAGCGGCGACAACCACGCCGAGAAGTCCGCCGTGGAAACTCATCCCTCCTTCCCATACCGAAAATACCTCTAGGGGATGTCGGAAGTAATAAGCGAAATTGTAAAAGAGGGTATAGCCCAGGCGGCCGCCGAGAATGACGCCGAGAACCCCATAGAAGAGGAGATCGGAGAGTTGATCCGGGGAAAGATCCAGATTCCGCCGCTGGGCAAGATGACGGATCACGAAATAAGCGCCGATAAAACCGAGCAGATACATCAACCCGTACCAACGAACCGCCAGTGGGCCGACTTGGAAGATCACCGGATCAATCTGGGGGAAAACGGCGTTCATGGTGAATCCTTTAGGCATTTCGTGAGAGGAAGGGATTGTTTAAGGAACAGGCGTTTACACCATCATTGAGGTGATCGACAAGCGCCTGAAAATCCGCGGACAGCGGCGCCTCAACCGTAATCTCATGCCGATCCACGGGGTGAACAAGGCTGAGTCGAAGGCTGTGCAGCATCTGCCGAAGAATCTTCTGCCCGGCAAATATTGTGGGCCCGCCGTAGCGCTGATCCCCAAGAAGGGGATGCCCCGCCTCAGAAAGATGGGCGCGAATCTGGTGGGAACGGCCGGTCAATAGGTCGATTTCGAGCAGGGAGACCCCCTCCCACTCCCGCACGACCCGATAGCGGGTAACGGCCTCCTTCCCCCCCTTTGAGACCGAACGCACCAGGTTTGAAGCGCGATTGCGAGCAAGCAGGGAACGGAATTCTCCACAAGAGGCGGGCATGGTTCCGGCGACTAGGGCGAGGTAGGTCTTCTTCGCCGCCCGTTCGGCGATAGCCTGGGTCAGCCCACTATGGGCCTGCCGGTGGATGGAGAAGAGCAGCACCCCCGAAGTATCCCGGTCGAGACGCTGGGCCATGCCGATCTCGGGAATGTCCTTGGGCCGATAAGGATCATGAAGATAGCGCAGCAGAGCCTCATAGAGAGTTCCCCGATATCGGGCCGGGGTCGGTTGGGTATCGACTCCCGCCGGCTTGTTGACCGCGATCAAGAAGCGGTCGCGATAGAGGATATCGCCATCCCGAAGTTCGAATGGATCAAGGGGGAGACCGTCGACATAGACCTCGACCCCCTCTCCCGCATGAACGGGATGAGCACACTTGCGTATGCGCCGCCCGCCGACATGGACGCCGCCGAGATCAACGAGCTTTCGCACCAGCGTTCGGGAGAGTTCATCGGAACAGAAAGCCAGATACTGATCAAGACGCAGACCCTCGTCCTTTGGGGAAGGCAGATAACGATGGATTTTACGCTGAAAGAAATTCTTGGGCACGGTCATGGCGAGATGTTTTAAAATAGATCGACACATCGTGAAAAATAACAGCAGAATAGTGTTTGGAATATTTTCATTGACAAAGAATAAGCCCCTGCTAATATATAAACGTAGCTTTTCGGTAAGCCCCTTGTTTATCTCTAGGGTGAGCGAAACAGCGTTTTGAGCTATTGACCAACATTAGCAGAATGAGGTTTCCGGTCAAAGTCGCGGTGAGCCTGCCCGTCAAGGAATGGGACGCCTGAAGCGGCTTTCAGGAGACCACGATGGGTCTCAGGTCGAGACTTCAAAACCTTGTCGCCACCCCGGAACTTACCATGTCAACCGGCGTAAAACCCAAGTCCCTCGAGCAACGGTTGAAGACGATCCTGAAAGATGTATCCGTGTCCCACCCCCGATTCCGGGAACAGACGGAACATTGAGTAGAGTCCCTTCCCCGTCACGCCGCCAGGTTGAGCAATGACGCCCCGTCCAATTCGGACGGGGCGTCATTGCTTCAGAAGCCGGATACCAAGGTCAACAGTCAAGAACATGACCCGGCAGGACAAAGCAGGTAAAACTCCCTTCGAAAACGGGACGGTCGGTACTGACCGTACACCTGACCTGGCGCTTTTTCCCCGATTCGCCGATGACCTCAGCCTTCGCCAGCATGGTTTCGCCAAGCGTTACCGGGGCAAGAAACTTGACTTCCGCCGCGCCCAGAACCACATGGGGATCATTGACCGCCAGCATGGCGGCATAATCGGCCAGACCGAAAGTGAAACCGCCATGCACAAGCCCCCGATCATCGGCGACCATTTCCGGACGGGCCACCAAACGGACCTCTGCCCGTCCTTGCGTTAGAACAAGAGGTTCTCCGACCCACTCGGAGGAGACAAGCTGGTGTGTTTGCGACTGAATCATGTGAATATCCGGGAAGATATGAAGGTTAACGATTGACCCGCTCGCGCAGTTCCTTGCCCGTTTTGAAAAAAGGGGTCTTTTTATTAGGGATACAAACGATTTCACCGCTTTTGGGATTTCTCGCCTCGCGGGCATCCCGCTCACGGACGGTGAAGGAACCAAAGCCTCGAATTTCGACCCGGTCACCGGAAACCAGGGCATCACCGATACTATCGAATATGGTATTGACGATCAACTCGGCCTCTTTCTTGTTGACTGTGCCACTGACCGTGGTCAAGCGCTCGATTAACTCGCTTTTGGTCATAAAAGATCTCTCCTATTTAAATGCCGGACCAGAGAAACTTCATGCTTCCGGATGACTGTTCATGAATTTCCTGCCGCACCCGGGTAATCGTTTCCTCAACAAAATACTCAAAAAACGGCGCTTTTTCTTTCGGGGGATAAACCACGCGGGGCTTTTCATCAATGCCAGCCAGATCCGCCGCCAGATCCACCGCGTCTTGCAGATTACCGAGTCGGTCAACCAGTCCTTCGGCCAGTGCCTGGGCACCGGTATAAATACGCCCATCGGCGAGGATCTCGACCTTTTTCGGATCGAGCCGGCGCCCTTCGGCCACGGCCTGGACAAACTGCCCGTGCACGTCGTCAATCATCTTCTGGATCAGTTTCCGCTCCGCTTCGGTCATGGGCCGAATCGGCGAACCAATATCCTTGTGTTCACCGCTCTTCACCACGGAATTGCTCAAACCGATCTTATCAAGGAGTTCACGGACATTGGTGAACTCCATAATGACCCCGATACTGCCGGTAATGGTTCCGGGGTTGGCGAGGATCTTCGCTGCCGGTGCGGCCACATAGTAGCCGCCCGAGGCTGCGACCGCGCCCATGGAAACCACAACCGGCTTGATCTTGGCCAACTTCTTGACCTCGGCGTGAATCTCTTGGGAGGGGCCGACGCCCCCACCGGGCGATTCAACCCGCAGCACAACCGCCTTGATCGAATCATCTTCCTTGAAACGGACAATCCGCTCATTGATCAGACGTGATGAGGTAATGATGCCGCTGATCTCGATCACTCCCACCTTGGCGCCAACGGCGAAAGTGGGGCGGGAGCCGAGCCAACCGCTGAGCAGATAGATCATGAGCCAGCAGCCGACAAAAAGGGCGCCGATCACCGCAAAACCCATGATTAACGGTCTTTTTTTCATATCGCTACCCAAGAACAGAAAACCCCCGCAACAACTGCTGCGGGGGTTTGTTCTGACTCAGAAAAGATTATTCCCCGTCTTTTTCGCTACCGGCTTTATGCAGGGCGCCCTGAAGCAGATCCCCGAAATTGGAGGTGGCGTTGCGCTGTGCGCCGAGGAAGGCATCGACTTCAGCCTTTTCCTTCTGATCCGCGAGATGCTTAATGGAGAGAGCGATTTTACGCTCGACGGTGTCGACATGCAGCACCACCGCTTCAAGATCCTCGCCGACTTTAGCAAAGTTCTTCGGCGAATCGATCTTCTCCTTGCTGATTTCGGAAACGTGAATCAGCCCTTCGATCCCTTCTTCGACCTCAAGGAAAATGCCGAAGTCGGTGACCGAAGTCACCTGGCCGCGAATGATCGTGCCGGGAGCATAGCGTACGGGAATGCTCTCCCAGGGATCAGACATCAGCTGTTTAACGCCGAGGGAGAATCGCTCGTTTTCACGGTCGATATTTAGCACCACCGCGCGGACCAGATCTCCCTTTTTGTAAATTTCGGAAGGGTGCTTGACCCGTTTGGTCCAGGAGAGGTCGGAAATATGCACCAAACCGTCGATCCCCTCGTCGACACCGACGAAGATACCGAAATCGGTGATGTTCTTGACCTGACCTTCGATGATTGTGCCGATCGGGAACTTCTCGCCGACCACTTCCCAGGGGTTCGGCTCAACCTGCTTGAGGCCGAGGGAGATCCGCCGATTGGAGATATCGAGCGCAAGGACCACCGATTCGACCTCATCACCGATGCTGAGAACCTTGTTGGGGTGTTTGATTCGTTTGGTCCAGCTCATCTCCGACACATGGATCAGACCTTCGACACCCTCTTCCAGTTCGACGAAAGCCCCGTAATCGGTGAGGCTGACGACCTTGCCAGAAACCTTCTTGCCGACCGGGAACTTGGCCTCGACATCGAGCCAGGGATCGGGAGCAATCTGCTTGAGCCCAAGGGAGACGCGCTCCTTGTCACGATCGAACTTGAGAACCTTGACGTTGATCTTGTCGCCAACATTGAGAATATCCGACGGATGGGAAACGCGACCCCAGGACATATCGGTAATATGAAGCAGGCCGTCGATGCCGCCGAGATCGATGAACGCACCATAATCGGTCAGATTTTTGACCGTTCCTTCGACCACCTGGCCCTCTTCGAGGGTCTTCAGGGTGTCGCCACGCAGGCTCTCGCGCTCTTCTTCGAGAAGCACGCGACGGGAAAGAACGATATTTCCGCGGCGCTTGTTGAGCTTGATGATCTTGAAGCTGTAGGTTTCACCGAGCATCTTGTCGAGATTGCGCACCGGACGCAGATCGACCTGGGATCCCGGTAGAAAGGCATTGACGCCGATATCAACGGAAAGGCCGCCCTTGATCCGGGAGAGGATACGCCCATCGACCACCGCGCCCTCTTCCAGCGCATTCCAGATCTTCTGGCGATCGGCCTTCTCCTTGGAAAGGCTGATCAGACCGTTTTCGTTTTCGGTGCGCTCGATGAGCACATCGAACTGGTCACCGACCTTGATATCGGTCTTGACCTGCCCCTGCTCATTAAGAAACTCGTTGATAGGGATCAGCCCTTCCGATTTGCCGCCGACATCGACGACCACCGAATCGGGATTGACCTGCACCACCGTTCCGACCACGACATTACCGGCCTTCAGTTCCTTGAGGCTGTTCTCGAAGAGATCCTCGAAACTCCCTTCGAAATCGTCGTCCATGAAATCTTCTTTGTTCGTTTCCGTGTTGTCCACCATGTGAGATTTGTTACCCCCTAGCGATTTTCCTGTCGTCCGACGACAGTCATGGCGCCTGGCCATGGGAGCGGACCATAACATAAAGTTTCTTAAAAAACAAACCCTTTTATCGTTTTTTTAGTGGCCCGCCGCGGAAGCTTTTTCCACCACCTCGTCGATGATCCATTGCGGCGTCGAAGCGCCGGCGGTAATCCCCACGGAAGACACACCGGCAAACCACTCGGGCGCGATCTCATCGGCGGTCTCGATATGATGGGTATTGGGCTGGAGTTCCCGGCAGATCTGCGCCAGGCGAGTGGTGTTGGCGCTATTGAAGCCGCCGATGACCAGCATCAAGTCAACCTGTCCGGCGATGGCCCGCGCTTCGTTCTGGCGAACCGAAGTCGCGTCGCAGATGGTATTGTAGACTCGCAACTCCTGGCTCTTGCCGAGGCAGACATCGATAACTTCGCGCAGATTAGCGTAGGACTGAGTGGTCTGGGCAACCACGCCGATCCGTTTACGGGCCGGCACCTCCTCCGCCTCGCGCCGTCCGGAGACCACATAGACCTCGCCATCGCGGGCGTAGGAGACGATTCCCCGCACCTCAGGATGCTCCCGCTCCCCCACCAGCACCAGGGCATAGCCCTGATCGCTAAGCAACCCTGCGTATTCCTGAGCTTTTTTTACAAAAGGGCAGGTGGCGTCGACCACCGCCAGACGGCGGTCTTCAATCTCCTCCATCTCTTCGGCGGTCACACCGTGGGAGCGGATGATCACCACCCCGCCCGAGATGTCCGCAACCCGCCTGACCACCTCGACCCCCTGTTCTTCCAGGCGCTTGACCAGCTGCGGCGAATGGATGATCGGCCCCAGGGAGCAGATGCGTTCCCCCTGATGCTCCTCGGTAGCGGCGAAGGCCATGCGGGTAGCGCGCTTGACCCCGAAACAAAAACCGGCGCTCTCTCCAAGAACAATCTTCACGCCGCGCTCTCCGGATGGGAAGATTCTTTTTTCCGCCGCACTTCCCTGAGCATGGCCTGGAGAACCTCCTCGATGCTCAGGGCCGTGGAGTCAATGACCAGGGCATCCTCGGCCTGAACCAGGGGGGCGCATTCCCGGGCACTGTCCGCCGCGTCCCGCGCCTCGACGTCGGCGATGGTCTGCTCCAACTCAACCATCAACCCCTTGGCGCGCAATTCCTCATAGCGCCGCCGCCCCCGTTCCGTGGCCGAAGCACTGAGGAAGAACTTGACGTCGGCCCGGGGAAAGACCACGGTGCCGATATCCCGCCCTTCAAGCACGACTCCACCACGCGTCCCCAACTCCCGCTGCAAATCGACCATGGCCCGGCGAACGCCGGCGCAGGCGGAAACCCGGGAAGTCAGCAGACTGACCTCGGGCGTGCGGATAACCCCGGAAACATCCTCGCCGTCAAGCAGAACCCGCTCCCCTTCCGACGCGCGCAGAAATTGGATCCTCACGGAGCGAACCAGCCCGGCAAGGGCCTTTTCATCGATGGGGTCGATCCCGCGACGCTTCGCCGCCAGGGCCACGCTCCGGTACATGGCCCCGGTATCGATATTGACATAGCCCAGTTCACGGGCCAGCAGTTTGCTCAGGGTACTCTTTCCGGCCCCGGAGGGCCCGTCGATGGCGATGATCAGTTCAGGTTGCAATCCACCCTCCCAAAAGACGGAATCAGACACGAATCGCCGCGAGCAACGGCCAGAAATCGGGGAACGAGGTCGCCGTGCAGGCCGTATCCACGATGGTCACCTCGTTGCGGGCACGCAGAGCGGCAATGGCCAAGCTCATAGCGATGCGATGGTCGCCGTGGGACTTCACCGTACCGCCGGTCAGACTTTCGACCCCGCCGATGACCATGCCGTCCTCGCAGGCTTCGACCCGGCCGCCAAGCGTGGTCAGCTCTTCGACCATGGCGGCAATGCGGTCGGTCTCCTTGACCCGCAGCTCTTTCGCATCGCGGATGGTGGTGGTTCCTTCGGCGAAACAGGCGGCGACGCTGATCACCGGAAACTCGTCGATGGCGCGGGGAACCACGGCGCCGCCGATCTCGATCCCTTTGAGGCGACTGCCGTGCACCAGCAGATCGGCCACCGGCTCGCCGGAAAGCTCGCGGGAATTGAGCAGTTCAATAGAACCGCCCATGGCCTGCAGAATGTCGATAACCCCGCTACGGGTCGGGTTGACCCCGACGTTGCGGATCAACAATTCGGCGCCAGGGACAATGAGCGCCGCGACCATAAAGAAAGCCGCCGAGGAGATATCGCCGGGAACGCAAACCTCGCGCCCTTCCAATTTCGGCTGGGGGAAAACGGTGACGCCCCCGGCGAAGGGACGCACATCGGCGCCGAAATAGCGCAGCATCCGTTCGCTGTGATCCCGGGAGAGGTGCGGTTCCCGCACCGTGGTCGGGCCGTCGGCGTAGAGCCCAGCCAGCAGCAGGGCCGATTTGACTTGGGCGCTGGAAATGGGCGAGTTGTATTCCGTCCCCTTGAGCGGCCCGCCGAGGATGGCCAGCGGTGCCAGATCGCCGCCGCCTCGCCCCCAGATTTGCGCGCCCATGGTGGACAGAGGATTCAGCACCCGCTTCATCGGCCTCTTGCGCAGATAGCGGTCGCCGGTCAGCACCGAAAAGAAGGTCTGGCCTGCAAGCAGGCCGGTCATCAGGCGGATGGTCGTCCCCGAGTTGCCGCAGTCGATCACGTCGCCCGGCTCGGTGAGGCCGTGCAGCCCTTTCCCTTCGATGCGTAGATCACCGTCGGCAAGTTCTTCGATCGTCACGCCCATGGCGCGGAAGGCCTTGAGGGTAGCGTGATTGTCCTCGCCATGAAGAAACCCGTGCACACGGGTCGTGCCCTGGGCCAAGGAGCCGAGCATGATGGAACGGTGGGAAATGGATTTGTCGCCGGGAACGGTGATCTCCCCATGCAATGATCTCGCCGGGACAACGGTTCGGGTTTCGTTCATGAGGGTGCTCTCCGTCATTTAACGATGGCATCCCGCAGCTCCTTCGAGCGCAGGAAAAATTCGTAGAGCTTGTCCGTCTCCCCCCTGCGAACATCCTCTTTCAGTTCGGAGAAAAAGGCTTCGCAGCGCTCCATCATTTCCAGCAGGGCGTCGCGATTGGTCAGGGCGATATCCCGCCACATGGTCGGATCGGAGGAGGCGATGCGGGTAAAGTCGCGAAAGCCGCCGGCGGAATATTCGAGGATATTCTCCTCGTAGCGGTCATAGGAACCGACGGCGTTGACCAGGGAGTAGGCGACCATATGCGGCAGATGACTGATGGCGGCGAGAATGCGGTCGTGCTTTTCCACATCCATCAGCACGACCTCGCTGCCGGCCACCTCCCAGACCCGGCGCACCAGATCGAGAGCGCCGACATCGGTATGGGCCGTGGGCGTGAGGATGCAGCGCCGGCCCTGGAAGAGTGTGGCGAAAGCGGCCTCGGCCCCGCTCTTCTCGGTACCGGCGATGGGATGGCCGGCAACGAAGTGGACACCCTCGGGCAGCAGCGGTTCGATGGCCCGCGCCACCCAGGCCTTGACGCTGCCGCCGTCGGTGAGGATCGCCCCCGGCTTCATGTGCGCCGCGGCGCTTGCCGCGACATCGGTCAGGCTGAGCACCGGGGTGGCGAGAAAGACCAGATCGGCATCGCGCACCCCTGCGGCGATATCCTGGGTAGCGCGATCAATCACCCCCAGTTCCAGAGCCTTGTCCAGATTGACCCGGCCGCGACCGATGCCGACCACCTCCCTGACGGCTCCGGCCGCCTTGAGGGCCAAGGCCAGAGAGCCACCGATCAGCCCGACTCCAATCACCGCCAGACGCGGCACCAAACAATTATTCATCGGCAATCCGTCCGTTTGTCCAAAGTCCGGAATTCAGCGGGCGCGAGGATAGGAACCGAGCACCTTGAGAAATTGGCAATAATCCTTGAGCTCGTTAACGGCAGCCCTGATCGGCTCGTCGTCGATGTGCCCTTCGAGATCGAGAAAGAAGATGTATTCCCAGGCCTTCTTCTTCATCGGCCGGCTCTCGATCTTGGAGAGATTGATCTCCCGTTTGCTGAAAGGTTCCAGCATCCGGTAGAGAATCCCCGGCTGGTCTTTGATGCTGAACATCAGCGAGGTCTTGTCCCGGCCGCTGCGTTCCGGGGTGTTCCGGCCAATCACCAGAAAGCGGGTGAAGTTGTTGGGATTATCCTCGATGCGTTCCTTCACCACCTGCAAGCCGTAAAGGGTCGCCGCCATTTCACTGGCAATGGCGCCGAAGCTTTCATCTTCCAGCGCCATCTGCGCCGCCAGGGCCGTGCTGCCGACATCGACCAAGGGCACGTGAGGCAGGTTTTCCTCCAGCCACTTGCGACATTGAGCCAGGGGCTGGGGATGGGAAACGACCTTCTTGATGTCGGTCATGCGTCCGCTACGGGACATGAGGAAATGGGAGATGCCGAGCATGATCTCGGCATTGATCTTCAGATCCGACTCCATGAACATATCGAGGGTATGGGAAACCACCCCCTCGGTGGAGTTCTCCACCGGTACCACCCCATAGGGCGCCCGCCCCCGAGCCACCTCCTCGAAGATCGCCGGGATGCTCTTCTGCGGCATGAGCTGGGCGGAAAAACCGAACTGCTGCATGGCGGCGGCATGGGTGAAAGTCCCCTGGGGTCCGAGAAAGGCGACCTTCATCGGCTGCTCAAGGGAGAGAGATGCGGAGATGATCTCGCGGAAGACCTTGCGGATGGCTTCGGAAGGAAAGGGGCCGGGATTGGCGGCGGTCAGCCGTTCGTAGATCGCCCGCTCCCGGCTGGGGACGTAGAAATCCTTGCTCTGGCCGGCCTTGGCCTTGCCCACCTCGATGACCACGGAGGCCCGCCGGTTGAGCAGATCGAGAATCCGGTCATCGATATCGTCAATCGCCTGACGCAATTCGGAGAGATTGTCGGCCGTCATGCCCGTTAGGTCCTTTCCCGAAGAGTAAATGGACGAAAAACTTAGCTGATCGTCAGGCAAAAAGCAACGGAAAAGCCGGCTCGCCGCCCGACGGAAAGAGGGACAAAGCCCGGATCCGGTTAATTCTTGACCACTTCGCGACGGCCGGTTAAACTCCCTGATCCATTATATTAAAATCACTCTTTGGAGAATGACCATGACCATCGCCGCCAAAATCCAGAGCGCCATCGAGCGCTCGTCGTGGATCCGCAAAATGTTCGAGGAAGGCGCACGCCTGAGCAAGCTGCACGGCGCCGAAAACGTCTTCGACTTCACTATCGGCAACCCCTCGGTGGAACCGCCGCAAGCCTTCCGCGACCAGTTACGCGAGTTGGCCAACCATCCCCTGCCGGGCATGCACCGTTACATGAACAATGCCGGTTACGAAGAGACCCGGGCCGCCGTCGCCGCGGTCCTTTCCGACAAGTCACCGCTACCGGTGACGGCCGCCCAAGTGGTCATGACCTGCGGCGCCGGCGGCGCTCTCAACGTAGTCCTCAAGACCATCCTCAATCCCGGCGAGGAAGTCATCATCCTCGCCCCCTATTTCGTCGAATACAAGTTCTACATCGACAACCACGGCGGCGTACCGAAAGAGGCCTGGACCGACCGGGAAACCTTCCATCTCGACCTCAACGCCATCGAAGCGGCCATCGGTCCGCAGACCCGGGCACTCATCGTCAACAACCCCAACAACCCCACCGGCGTCATCTACCCCGAAGCCGACCTCAAGGCCTTGGGTGACCTGCTGGCCCGCAAGGAAAAGGAGTTGGACCGGACGCTTTACGTCATCTCCGACGAACCCTACGCCCGCATCGCCTACGACGGCCAAAAGGTTCCCGGCATCTTCGGCTGCGTGAAAAATTCGATCATCGTCACCTCCCATTCCAAGGATCTGGCCCTGCCCGGCGAGCGCATCGGCTACTTGGCGGCCAACCCGGCCATGGATGAGGTCGAACTCTTCATGGAAGGGGCGGTCTTCTGCAACCGGGTGCTCGGCTTCGTCAACGCCCCGGCCCTGATGCAACGTCTGGTCACTAACATCCAGCGGGAAAGCGTCGACATCGACGAATACCAGCGCAAGCGCGACCTGCTCTACGACAACCTGACCACCCTGGGCTTTACCATGGTCAAGCCGGGCGGCGCTTTCTACCTCTTTCCCAAATCGCCGCTGGCCGACGACGTCGAATTCGTCACCCAGGCGCAAAAGCACAACATCCTGCTCGTTCCCGGCGTCGGCTTCGGCGCCCCCGGCTTCTTCCGCATCGCCTATTGTATTGATCAGGGGATCATCGAGCGCAGCTTGCCTGCGTGGGAGAAGCTGGCCAAGGACGTGGGGCTGTAAATTCGGATGGACAAAAACTTCCTCACCCCCGCCGAAACGGTGCGGACGATCATGGAGAACGGCAAGCGGGTGGCCGTTCAGCCCCTCTCCCGGACCGTCGTCCTCAGCCTGCTGGCCGGTTTCTACATCGCCTTCGGCGCCGAACTGGCAACGGTGGTCGGCGCCGGAACGGCCGAGAAACTCGGCCAAGGCGTCTCGCGCCTGCTTGCCGGCAGCGTCTTTTCCCTGGGGCTGATGCTGGTGGTGATCTGCGGGGCGGAACTCTTCACCGGCAACAGCCTGCTCACCAAAACCGCCCTGCTGGGGGAAATCACCTGGGGAAAACTGCTGGAGAACTGGACCGTCGTGCTGCTCGGCAACTTCGTCGGTTCGCTCTTCTTCGCCTGGCTGATGTATCGCTCCAACCTCTGGCAGGCGCCGCTCATCGCCGAACAGGCCATCGCCATCGCCACAGCCAAAACCCAGCTCCCCTTCGACGTCGCCCTGGTCCGGGGGATCCTCTGCAACTGGCTGGTCTGCCTGGCGGTCTTCATGGCGACAGCGGCCCGCGACATCCCCGGCAAGATGCTCGCCTGTTTTGGTCCGATCATGGCCTTCGTCGCCAGCGGCTTCGAGCACTCCATCGCCAACATGTACTTCATCCCCACCGGATTGCTCCTAGCCCACGAGTTCCCGGGGACGGACCCTTCTCTGACCTGGGGCAATTTTTTCATCGGCAATCTGCTCCCCGTCACCCTCGGCAACATCATCGGCGGCGTGGTCTTCGTCGCCTTCGCCTACTGGTTCATTCATCTGCGTGGCGGCAAGGTCGGTCCATGAAAAAGATTCTGATTCTCTTTGCCCATCCCCGTTACGAAAAGTCCCGGGCTAACCGCGCCCTGCTGCGCGGCCTTACCGGTCTCGAAAACGTCACCGTTCACGATCTCTACGAGGAATATCCCCAGTTCGATATCGATGTACCCCGCGAACAGAAATTGCTGCGCGCCCACGATATCATCGTCTGGCACTATCCCCTCTATCTCTACGGTCCCCCGGCGATCATCAAGCAGTGGATGGATCTGGTGCTGGAACACGGCTGGGCCCACGGCGAAGGCGGGAACCACCTCGCCGGCAAAGTGATCTTCAACGTCATTACCAGCGGCGGCACCCGCGCCAGCTTCTCCCACGACGGCTTCAACCATTTTACCTTGACGGAACTGCTGCGGCCGCTTGAACAGGCGACCCGCCTCTGCCGGATGCTCTGGCTTCCGCCTTTCGCCGTGCAGGGAACCTACCGCCTGAGCGATGCCCTGCTCGCCGATTACGCCGGGCGTTACCGCCGCCTGTTGACGGCCTTGGCGGAAACCTGCGATTTTGAAGGAATCAAAAAGGTGGAACTGCTCAACGACTGGGTCGCCGATCTTATCCGCAAGGAGCAGCCATGAGCGATACGTTGATGGGCCAGGCCATCGTCTACCTGGCCGCCGCCCTGATCTGCGTCCCCATCGCCAAACGCCTGGGGATGGGCTCGGTCCTCGGCTACCTGCTGGCCGGCATTCTCATCGGCCCCTTCGCCCTCGGCTTTGTCGGCCGCGAGGGGCAGGACATCATGCACTTCGCCGAATTCGGCGTGGTGATGATGCTCTTTCTCATCGGCCTTGAGCTGGAGCCGGCCCATTTCTGGCGGATGCGCTCCCAGATTCTCGGCCTCGGCACCCTGCAGCTGGCTCTGACCACCCTGTTCCTCGGCAGCGGACTGCTGCTCTTGGGCCTCGGCTGGCGGGGGGCGCTTGCCTGCGGCCTGGCCCTGACCATGTCCTCCACCGCTATCGTCCTGCAATCCCTCAAGGAGAAGGGCTTGGGCAATTCCTAGGCGGGGACGAGCTCCTTCGCCGTTCTTCTCTTTCAGGATGTCGCCGTCATCCCAATCCTCGCCCTCCTCCCCTTCCTCGCCCTCCAGTCCGCCACCGGCGCCGCCCACGGCGAAGCGCCGGGACTGCTGACGGGGCTGCCGGTCTGGCTCAAAGCCGGGTCAGTCCTCTTCGCCCTAATCGCGGTGATCGTCGCCGGGCGCTATGTCGTTGTCCCTTTCCTGCGCATCGTCACCAAAACGAGCGTCCGCGAGCTCTCCGTCGCCGCCGCGTTGCTCATCATCGTCGCCATCGCCTACCTGATGCAGCTGGTCGGGCTGAGCCCGGCGCTGGGGGCCTTTCTCGCCGGGGTGCTTTTGGCCAACAGCGAATTCCGCCATGAACTGGAAAGCGACGTCGAACCCTTCAAGGGGCTGCTCCTCGGCCTCTTCTTCATCGCCGTCGGCGCGTCGATCAACTTCCAGCTGATTGCCGACAGCCCCGGCATCATCTTCTCCCTGGTGCTTGCCATCGTCATTGTCAAGGCGGCGGTACTGGCCGGGGCGGGACGTCTCTTCCGCCTCTCCTTCGACCAGAACAGCATCTTCGCCCTTGGCCTGTCGCAGGTCGGCGAGTTCGCCTTCGTCCTGCTCGCCTTCATCCAGCGGCTGAAAATCGCCGGCGGCAACTGGGTCGACACCCTGATGGCCGTCACCGCCTTAAGCATGACCCTGACTCCGCTCCTGCTGCTGCTCAACGATCGACTGGTGCTCCCCCGTTTCGGCACCCGGCGCACCGAGGAGCGCGAAGCGGATACAATCGACACGGAACATCCGATCATCATCGCCGGCTTCGGCTCCTTCGGCAGCACCCTGGGCCGCTTCCTGCGCGCCAACGGCGTTGCGGCGACGATTCTCGACAACGACTCGGACCAGGTCGACCTGCTGCGGCGCATGGGCTTCAAGGTCTTCTACGGCGACGCTACCCGTCTCGACATTCTCCACTCGGCCGGGGCCGACAGCGCCCGCATCCTGTTTATCGCCATTGATGACCCGGCGACCGTCGACACGCTGGTATCGACGGCGAAAAAGCACTTTCCCCACCTTAGAATCATGGCCCGCGCCGGCAGCACCCTCGACGCCCATGATTTCATCGAAATCGGAGCCGATCAGGTCTATCGGGAGTTTCTCGACACCTCTCTGCGCGCCGGGGTGGACGTTCTGGCCAACCTCGGCTATCGCCGCTACAGTGCCATCCGCGCCGCCCAGTATTTCATAAAATACGACGAAGCCGCCATGAATCAACTCGCCCCCCACCGTCACGATCAGGGGGTCTACATCTCCAACGCCCGAGAACTCATCCGCCTGCAGGAACAGATCCTCGCCAAGGACCGCGCCGTCATCCACAACCTCAACGACCACGCCTGGGACACCGATACCCCGGTCACGGCGGCGACGGAGAAGCTCTGAAATAAGGGGAACTCCATTTTCCTTAGTTTGGTAGCAATCAAACGGCGGTTGGAAATGAGAAGCAAGGGCGAATGAGAAAAGGCAAAAATTAATCCGACCTTTTTTTGCAGCTTTTTACCGTTTTTTTAGTTATATCTAAAAAGCGGCATATATTTTTTCAAGAGGCTCATTTAGTGCTGTATTGAGGCGGTTTAAACCTTAGGTTACACCCTGCGGAAAAGGGATGATTATCCGATGGATGGTGTCAAGGAACTGCGTTTTAGCCGTCGCTTTCTGCTTTGCCTGCAGCTGGGTTGGCTGCTGCTGGCCCTGCTGGGGTTGATCTTCAATGCGTTGCAGGGGCAACGCGAGGTAGAAATGCTGGCGCATCAGGCCGCGGCTCTGGAAAAGGAACGCAGTGATACCGTGCGCAAGTGGGCGTTGCAGCACGGTTCGCTGCAGCTGGCCGATGGTGTTATTATGTCGCCGGCCCAAGTGCTCAGTCAGGTGCAGGCGTTGCTGCCGCGCGAAGGGGTGCACAGCCGCCTGGTCAGCCCGGTGCCGCTCAATGCCGCCAATGCGCCCGACAGCTGGGAACGTCAGGCTCTGGTGGCGCTGTCTGCTGCAGAAAGGCTGGAGGAGCTAGTGCGCGATGAACAGCCGGGGGCGCTCTACCGCGAGCTGCATCGCATGGAGGTTTCCGAACGCTGCCAAGGCTGTCACGCCGGCTACGCCGACGCGGCCGTGCCGGCGGCGCTGAGCATTCAGGTGCCTCTGCGGCCCATCGAGAATCTGCTGGCCACCAAGGCCATCGCCTTCAATCTGGCCTGTGTCGGCATCTGGGCTCTGGGTGCCTGGGGGTTGCGGATCGGCGGTCGACAGTTGCTTTCCCAGGTGACAGCCTGCCAACAGGCCCGCCACGAACTGCACCACAGCAATAATCTCTACAGCGCCCTGAGCGCAGCCAACCAGGTCATGATGCGTATCGCCACGCCGCAGCAGCTGTTTGAGCAGATCTGTAATATCGTGGTGGACTATGGTCAGTTCCAGATGGCCAGCGTGGCCCGGCTCGATGAGGACAGCCGGCAGCTGCAGCCGGTGGCGCGTGCCGGTGACGCTGGCTGCCAGCAGTACCTCGATCACATTCGTGTCAGTGTCGATCCCGATTACGCCGAGGGGCGTGGCCCCACCAGTCTCGCCATCCGCGAGCAGCGCACGGTAGTGACCAACGATTTTCTGCGCGATCTGGCCGATTCGCCTTGGGTGGTGGCGGCGCGCGAGGCCGGCATTCGCGCTTCGGCCGCCCTGCCGATTCTCTGTGATGGCCGCCCCCTGGGCGCGCTGAAGGTTTACGCCGATCGGATCGGTTACTTCACTACCGAGCGGGTACTCCTGCTCGAACAGCTGCGTGACGATCTGGCCTTCGCCCTTGATCTGGTCGAACGCAAGCAGCGCGAGGCCGAGGCCCAACGCCAGCTGCAGGAATCGCAGCGATTCCAGCAGGTGCTGCTCGATGCCTTGCCCTATCCGGCCATCTTGGCGCGCTATTCCAGCCGCCAAGTGGTCAGCGCCAACCGCCAGGCCCTGGAAATGGGGGTGCGTATCGGAAAACCGAGTCCCTGCTGTCAGAAGGCGCCGCCGACCGAGGGGGACACCCCTCTGACCCAGGAGTTGCAGAGCCCCGACGGCCGCTGGGAAATGGTTTGCTGGCGGCCGGTCAATGACAGCGAAAACGATCTGTATCTGCATTTCGCCATCGACATCACCGACCGCAAGCGGCAGGAGGAACAGGTGCGCAGCCTGGCCCAGACCGATGCCCTCACCGGTCTGGCCAATCGTTTGTTTCTCAGCCGCCGCCTTGATCAGCTGGTGCATGCGCCACAGCCGGTTGCCTTTTGCCTGCTGGTCGTTGACCTCGACCAGTTCAAGCCCGTTAATGATCAGTATGGTCATACCTTCGGCGACCAGGTGCTGATGCTGGTGGCGCAGCGCCTGCAGCAGGTACTGCGAACCGGCGATCTGGCCTGCCGCTGGGGTGGCGACGAATTTGTCGTGCTCCTCGACCAGACCGGCAACAAGCCGACCGAAGCCCTGCGCCAGCGGCTTTTGGCCCTGTTCGAGTCGCCCTTCAACGTTGAAGGCCGCAGCATCGCGCTGTCGGCCAGCATCGGCTACGCCTGTTACCCCGACGATGGCCTGACGGAAGCCGAGCTGCTCAAACTGGCCGACAAGCGCATGTATCGCGACAAGCAGCAAAGGCGCTCCAATCTGGCCGCTCGCGTTTGAGACCCACTTTCTTTGTTTCCCGACCGCCGAAAAAAGAGAACGGATTCGAATGGCGCTAGTTTAAGGGCTCTTGCCACAAGGGAAAGAGGACAGATTTATTTCCTTGCCAACAAACGAACAGGCCGGAGGAATTTCCTCCGGCCTGTTCGTTTTATCTTTCCTGAAGCAAATACTTCCGCCGCAGTTTCGCTCTTCGCACACGGCTCAGTCTTCCGGCCGCCATTTGATGGAACAGCCCATGGCCGGGTGTTGGACCTCCAAGGGCGGCTTGCCGGCGATAAGGCGATCCATGGCTTCCTTAAGCTCCTGGCGGGTGACTTTGGCCGGGTCTTCCCAACAGTCATCGATGCGCCCATGATAGACCAAGCGCCATTTGCGGTCGAAGAGATAGGGGTCTGGGGTGCACTGAGCCTTGAACGACCGTGCTATCGATTGACTCTCATCCACCAGATAAGGGAAATCGATCCCGAGTTCACGGATCTTGTCGAGCATGGCCTCGGGAGCATCCGCAGGGTAATTGGGATGAATGTTAGGATTGATCGCCACGGTAGCAATCCCATACTCACGACCGTAGCGGGCCAACTCGATGAGCCGGGACCACTGGGCGTCGGCATAGGGGCAGTGATTGCAGGTAAAGACCACCAGCAATCCCAATTCGCCGAAAATATCGTCGCAGTCGTGGCTGCGGTCTTTGGCATCCTGCAGAATGAAACGCTTCATCTTCCATCCCAGCGGGACGTCGATCGATTCCACAAGGCTCATGACAGAAACTCCTTCACGATTTAAAGGGTAATTTCCGGTCGTTCCGGAATTGTTAACCATGCCGGATATATTAGCCGACCGAACAGGAAATTCAAGAAACTTGATCAGTCTCCCGGCATCTGGGCGGAAGGGCGAAAATCCCGGATCTGCAACTGCACGTCAAAGCGCCCTTTCCATTCATTGATGGTCGGAGAAAAGAGCAGATCCATCGGCCCGCTCAGCTCCCCCTGGCGCGCGGCCATGCCGAAAGCGATGCAGGGCAGGCTGTAACCGTCCTGGCGGGCGACAAAACGCAGATGATCACCGCCGACCACGGTCGCCTGCTGAATGCGCACACTGCGCACAACAAAAGCTGGCTCGGGATTGCCCATGCCGAAGGGGGCAAGCCGCCCCAGTTCTCCGACCGTGGCCGGATCGAGATCTTCCAGCAACACCTCGCCGTCGTGACCGAGGCGGGGGAGAAGGTCGTCAGGAGAGAGAGACTCGCGGGCTACTTGCTCAAAAACGCGAGCAAACTCGGTCACTTCCCCTTCGGCAATGGAGAGTCCGGCGGCATAGGCATGGCCGCCGAAACCGAGCAGGCGTTCACGGCACAGTTCCAGGGCCTGATAGAGATGAAATCCCCGAATGGAACGGGCTGAACCCTTGCCCTGCTCGCCATCAAGGGAGATCAACACCGTCGGCCGGTGATAGCGTTCCACCAAGCGGCTGGCGACAATGCCGATGACGCCGGGATGCCAGCGCGTATCGGCAAGAACAATGGAAGAGGGAGTATCATCAACGCCGCTTTCCAGAGAGGTCACCGCCTGCTCCAGAGTTTCTTTTTCGATCGCCTGGCGCTCCCGATTGAAGCCGTCGAGAAGTTCAGCCAGTTCCCGACAGGCAACGGACTCGCAACCCAGAAGCAACTCAACGCCCAGAGCGGCGTCTTCCAGGCGGCCGGCGGCGTTGAGACGGGGGGCGAGGCGAAAGCCGACGGTTCCGCAGCTTACCTTATCCACGGCCGCCACCTGACGCAGGGCCTGAATCCCCGGGCGCGGCTGCTTGTCCAGCAGTTGCAGGCCGATGCGGGTCAACAAGCGGTTCAGGCCGGTCAGGGGAACCAGGTCGGCGATAGTGCCGAGAGCCACCAGATCGAGGAGTCGGCGCAGATCCGGCTCCTTCCCTCCGGAAAAAGCTCCGGCTTCGCGCAGCGCCTTGCGCAGGGCAACCAGCAAAAAGAAGGCGACGCCGACCCCGGCGAGATCCTTGAAAGGAAAGGGGCAACCGGGCTGATGGGGATTGATCAGGGCGTGGGCGCGGGGTATTTCGGCAGGAGCCTGATGATGATCGGTGACGATGAGATCGAGTCCCAGTTCCCGGGCGCGCTGTGCCTCGGCCACGGCGGAAACGCCGCAATCGACGGAAACCACCACGGAAATCCCCTCTGCCGCGGCCCCTTCCAGGGCTTCGACGGAAAGACCGTAGCCGTCTTTGAGGCGCAAGGGGATGTGATAATCGACCTTCAGTCCAAACTGGGTGAAACCCTCCACCAGCAGTACGGTGGCGGTAATGCCGTCGACGTCGTAATCGCCATGAATGCGCACCCGCTCCCCGCATCGCCAGGCGTGAAGCAGCCGCGCCACCCCCCGTTCCATGCCGAGCAGGGAAAAGGGATCAGGGAGATCCGCCAGTTTTCCGTCGATGAAAAAGCGCGCCTGATCCGGACTTTCAATCCCCCGGGCAAGCAGAATGCGCGCCGTCAGCGGGGTCAGTTCGAGAATCCGGGCCAACTCCCCTTCCCGCTCAAGAACCGACTCGACATATCGCGGCACCCAATGGCGCCTCTTTACTGGTTCCATGAAATCCCCACATGCGGCGGCGGTACAAAGAGACAGGTTGCGAAACGCGCCCTACCGAGATAAATGGTGATCCGGCCATCGTAGAAAGAGGCCGCCAACGCCTCATCGTCCTGCTCACGCCGATCATTTCCAGGCATCAGGACATCCACGGACACCTCTTCGCCGAGAACGACGGCAATCGAAGTTCTCCGCGGGCCGGACATCCGATTCCCCTGAAAAACAAGCCGAAAGCATCGCTTTCGGCTTGTAATTTTAGACAATTCTTCGCAACAGCTCCGCAGGCCAAAGGAGCCAGCCCCCCGCCTAGCGGGGCAACTCCAGGGTCGATGCGCCGCCTAAGAATTCCAGTTCATGGCGGATATTATCGGAGCCGGGACCGCTCGGATTGACCTGCAGATAGCGAGTCCAGACCTCGCGGGCGCGATTGGCATCGTTCATGTCGTAACGGTAGACCACACCGAGATTGTAAAGGCTCTGGGCATGAGCGGGGTTGAGCTCGTTGGCCTTGATGAAATTTTCTTCGGCGCGATCGAACCAGCCCAGATCGCGAAACATCACCCCTTGGTCGGTGAGCACGTCGGGGTCGTTGGGGTCGAGCTCCAGCGCCTTGTTGTACGCTTCAACGGCCTTCACCGCCTGCCGGCTATCGAAATAGGCGTGACCGAGCTGAACCCAGGCTGCGCGATTACCGGGATCGGCGGCCACCATCTTTTCTATCATCTGGATATTCTGTTGCACATTAGAGGCCGGCACCGCCAGCGCGCCTCCTTGGACCGGTGCCGGAGCATGCCCCCCCTTGCTGACCAGGACACCGACCAGCACCCCGACAATCAGAGCGACGGCGATAAAAAAGAGCGTTTCCTTTTTCATGCCTTCCCTCCGGCCGTCGCGATCTTGCCGGCACCCTGGCCGCCCTTGCGGTTTTCCCAGAAGAGCAACAGCGGGCTGGCGACAAAAATGGAGGAATAGGTGCCGATCACAATCCCCACCAGAAGCGCGAAAGCGAAGGTGTGAATCACGCCGCCGCCGAAAATGAAGAGCGCGGCCACCACCAGCAAGGTTGTGCCGGAAGTGAGAATGGTGCGGGAGAGGGTTTCGTTGATGGAGTGATTGATGACCGAAGCCAACCCTTCCTTGGAATGCTTGCCCAGATTCTCGCGAATCCGGTCATAAACGATGATGGTATCGTTGAGGGAGTAACCGATGATCGCCAGAAAGGCGGCGATGACCGGCAGGTCGATTTCCATGTTGAAAAGGGAAAAAGCGCCCAGGGTAATGACGACGTCGTGCAGCAGCGCGATGACGGCACCAACGGCGTAACGGAACTCGAAGCGCCAGCTGACGTAGACGAGGATGCCGATCATGGCGTAAAGAACGGCCATCAACCCCTTTTCGCGTAGGTCCTTGCCGACCTGGGGGCCGACCATCTCGGCCCGGCGAACCTCCACGCTTCCGGCACCGTATTTGCCTTCCAGGGCGGCGGTCATGGCATGGGACAACCCTTCCAGTTCGGCGCTGGTGTTCTGCGCGCGGATGAGGAATTCGTCCCCTTCTTCGCCGAAACGCTGCACCGCGAAACTGCCGAGATCCACCCCACCGAGGGCTTCGCGGATGGCGGCGGCATCGGTGGCCTCGGTGAATTTGATCTGCACCAGCGTGCCGCCGGCGAAATCGATGCCGTAACTCGGTCCGCCCTTGAAAATCAGCGAGGCAAGTCCGACGAGGATGAGCAGCAGCGAGAAACAGATCGCCATCTTCCGGCGACCGACGAAATCGATATTGATATTGGGTTTGATAAGTTCCACGGAGATCTCCTTTTTATATGCTCATCCGCTTGATGTGCCGGTTACCGAGGAACAGGTCGAAAATCAACCGGGAAACGAAAATCGCCGTGAAGAGCGAGGAGACGATGCCCACCGAAAGGGTGACGGCAAAGCCCTTGACCGGTCCGGTGCCGAACTGGAAGAGAACCAGGGCCGCGATCAGGGTCGTCACGTTGGCGTCGATGATGGTCAGAAATGCTTTGGCATAACCGGCATCTATCGCGTTGCGGACCGTCTTGCCGAGCCGGAGTTCCTCGCGGATCCGCTCGAAAATCAGGACGTTGGCATCGACCGCCATGCCGATGGTGAGAACGATGCCGGCGATGCCGGGCAAGGTCAGGGTCGCCTTGAAGAGGGAGAGAAGCGCCAGGATGAAGAAGACGTTGAGCACCAGAACGATATTGGCGACCAAGCCGGAAAGGCGATAATAGATCGCCATGCCGAGCACCACCAGCAGGCCGCCGACGACGACGGAAACGATCCCCTGATTGATGGAGTCACGCCCCAGGGAAGGTCCGACGGTACGGTTTTCGAGAATCTTCACCGGCGCCGGCAGGGAACCGGCGCGTAGAACGATGGCCAGGTCGGTCGCCTCCTGCTCGTTGAAAGCGCCGCTGATCTGGGCGCTGCCGCCGGAGATGCGCTCGCGGATGACCGGCGCCGAGTAGACGGTATCGTCGAGGACGATGGCCATGCGCTTGCCGACGTTGGCGGCGGTGATCTGATCGAAGCGCTTGGCGCCCACCGGGTTGAAATCGATGCCGACATAGGGCTCGTTGAAACGGGTGTCGATACGCACCTGGGCATCGGCGAGCAGATCGCCGGTCAAGGCGGTTTTCTCATAAACGACCAGGGGCGTTTCCCTGACCTCGCCGGTCTGGCGGTTGACATCACGCTCGTAGAGAAGCTGGGTGCCGGGGGGAAGCATCCCATTGACGGCGTCCTCGGGATTGGCGTCCTCAGCCACCATCTTGAATTCAAGACGGGCGGTCTTGCCGAGCAGGGCGATGGCCCGATCCGGATCCTGAATACCGGGGAGCTGAATCAGGATGCGATCGTCGCTCTGCATCTGTAAGGTCGGCTCGCTCACCCCGAACTGGTCGACGCGGTTACGCAGGGTCTCCAGAGCCTGGCGGATGGCGTAATCGCGAATGTTGACGATTTCCTGATCGCTCAGACGATAGTTCTTCTGAATGTAGCCGCCCTCTTGGGAGAGGGTCATGGCCTCAAGGGTCGGGAAGTTTTCCTGCATCAGGGCATCGACGGCCTTGCCTGAATCCTCGTCGTAGACGGTGACCGCCAAACGCTCCCCGGGCAAACGCTCGGCCCGTTTGAAAATCACGTCCTTCTCGGCAAGCAGGCTTTCGACCTGGTCGAGGGTGCTGTCCAGACGACTTTCCACCGCCTTGTCCACATCCACCCCCAGCACCAGATGCATGCCCCCCTGAAGGTCGAGCCCGAGGTGAATGGGATCGAATGACCTGGCCCACCAGCCGGGCAGACTGCCGCCCCAAAAGGTGGGAGCCAGGGAAATAAACGACAGGAGGAGGCAGAGCAGCACCAGCCCCCCCCGCAACTTGAGGCTTCTGGCCATGGTAGAAATAATCTCCTTTGGTCCGTTGGACTGAACCGGCGGGACGCACGGTCCCGGCCGGGACTACTGCTCCTGGCGGGTCGCGACGATGGAACTGCGGCTGACCTTGATCTTGACGCCGGTAGCGACCTCGACCATGATCACGGTATCCTGCAGGGCGGCCACCTTGCCGTGGAGACCGCCGGCGGTCACCACCTGGTCCCCGACCTTCAGGTTTTCGATGAGCTGCTTGTGCTGCTTGGCCCGTTTCTGTTGCGGACGAATAAGCAGAAAATAGAAGATGGCGAACATCACCACCAGCATGATAATGCCTTCGTAACCGGGGGCGCCCCCCGCCTGTCCGCCCGCGGGGGGGGCCATTGCGTAAGCCTGGGAAATCATCTTTTGAACCTCCTTGTCATGAAATTTTGCTGGGAACCATCTGAAGAAACATCGCGAACCCGGGCATCGGCGTTCACGATTCGTTGTCGCGCCGGGCGAGAAAATCGACCCGGAACTCCTCGAATGCGTCTGCGGCGATAGCGTCGCGCATCCGCGCCATCAGCCGCTGATAGTAATGCAGATTGTGGTGGGTGTTCAACATCGATGAGAGAATTTCGTTGCTCTGATAGAGATGCCGCAGATAGGCCCGGCTGTAATGGCGACAGACATAGCAGTCGCAATCCGGATCGATGGGGCGCGCGTCGTCGAGATAGCGGGCCTGCTTGATGCTGATTCTGCCGAAGCTGGTGAAAAGCACGCCGTTGCGGGCATTGCGGGTCGGCATCACGCAATCGAACATATCCACCCCGCGTCTTACCCCTTCCACCAGATTTTCCGGAGTCCCCACCCCCATGACATAACG
The DNA here is from genome assembly GCF_034006665.1 of Trichloromonas sp. Classification (GTDB taxonomy): domain Bacteria; phylum Desulfobacterota; class Desulfuromonadia; order Desulfuromonadales; family Trichloromonadaceae; genus Trichloromonas. Next base: position 43,973 of record NZ_JAVESI010000007.1, on the reverse strand, counting down.
GGGACGATCCCGAGGGAGAAGGGGCATCGTCCAGTCCATCACCTCATACATCAGCTCTGCCGACTCGCCGACGGAAAGGCCGCCGACGGCGTAACCCTCGAAGCCGAGTTCGAGCAGATCGGCGACGCTTTGCGCGCGCAGATCACGATGCATTCCCCCCTGGACAATGCCGAACAGAGCCGCGCCGTCGTCGAACCGACGCGCCTGGCGGCAGCGAGCGGCCCAACGACTGGAACGGGCCGTCGACTCGGCCACATATTCACGACTGGCCGGATAAGGGATGCATTCATCGAAAGCCATGATGATATCGCTGCCCAGCGCTTCCTGGATAGCGATGGAGGACTCGGGAGTCAGGACATGGGCGGCGCCGTCCAGATGCGACTGGAAGCGAACTCCCTGCTCATCAATCTTGCGCAGCTCGCCGAGGCTGAAAACCTGGAATCCGCCGCTGTCGGTGAGAATCGGACGATCCCAGTTCATAAAACGATGCAGGCCGCCTAGGGCCCGAACCCGCTCGTGGCCCGGGCGCAGAAGCAGGTGGTAGGTATTGGCCAAAATCATCTGCGCCCCGATCTCCTTGAGGGTTTCGGGGTACATGGCCTTCACCGTCGCCTGGGTTCCCACCGGCATGAAGACCGGCGTCTCAACGTCGCCGCGCCGGGTATGCAGACGTCCGCGCCGGGCGCGTCCGTCCTCGTGCAGCAGATCAAAACCGAAAGAATTCACATCATACCGAACTGAAAGAGTGGGTGTCTAACTGAGCGTCAAAGAATCGGATTACAGAATCAGCATGCAGTCGCCGTAGCTGAAAAAGTGAAACTCCTCGCGCACCGCCATGCGATAAGCCTCCAAAACAAATTCCCGACCGGCCAAAGCGGAGACGAGCATGAGCAGGGTCGATTTCGGCAGATGGAAATTGGTAATCAAGGCATCGACGATTTGGAAGCGAAAGCCGGGATAAATGAAGAGATCGCTGCTCCCTTCCCCGGCGCGCAGGCGCCCATTGGCATCCACCGCGTGCTCCAGGGCCCGGGTGGTGGTGGTACCGAGAGCGAAGACCCGGCGCCCTTCCTCTTTGGCGCGGTTGACCGCGACGGCGGTTTCCTCCGGCACCACATAGGGTTCCTGATGCATGCGGTGTTCACGAATATTGTCCACCCGTACCGGCAGAAAGGTGCCAAGACCGACATGCAGGGTCAGGGGATGAATCTCTACCCCCCGCCCACGGAGGTCTTCGAGCGTGCGCTCGGTGAAATGCAGACCGGCGGTGGGTGCGGCCACCGCGCCGCCGGCGCGGGCGAAAACCGTCTGGTAGCGGGCACGATCGGCGTCATCGGCTTCGCGGCGGATGTAGGGCGGCAGGGGAATGCGACCCTCCCGTTCCAGGACATCGGTAAAATCCCCCGGGCAGGTAAACCGGATATGCCGGTAAGGGGGTTCCCCGCCGGGCAGGACAACCCCTTCGATACTGGCGCCGAGACATAGACGGGAGCCGGGACGGGGGGGCTTGGAGCACTTGGTCAGACAAGCCCATTCCTCGCCGGCGGAAGCCAGGCGGCGTACGAGAAAGACCTCGATGCGTCCGCCGCTCTCCTTTTCCCCCAGAAGCCGGGCCGGAATGACGCGTGTATCATTGAGAACAAGCAGATCACCGGGTCGGAAACAGGAGCCCAAGTCACGAAAGGCGGCCGAGCGGATCTCCCGGCTCTCCCGCCGCAGAACAAGCAGCCGGGCATCCTCCCGTTCGGGCCTGGGATACTGGGCAATCAGGCCTTCGGGGAGCGCGAAATCAAAATCGTCAAGGAGCATTAAAACCTACGTCGAAAGGGCCGAATCGGGAACTCAATCAATCACAAAGCAGGACCAAAAGTCAATTCCTTTCGGTCTTCTAGCCGCGCACCAGATAAACGGTAAGAAGCCCTGCGAACATCAGGAAAGCCCCCATGAGCCGCAGGCTTTGGTCCGGAAGGACAAGCATCCGGCGCAGGGCATTTTTCATCCCGCCGGGGGAAAGAAACCACGGGATACCCTCAATAATCATCCAGACACCCAGAAGGGAAAGAAAAAATTCCATGCCCGCCCAACCTTTCCGGCAAACTGCCTACAATCTGGCAGAATATTTGCATAATGCAGTGAACTTTCGGGCTCATCTTAAAGATTTGCCGCCTTTCCGTCAAGGGCGGCATCGCACCCTGAAAAAGCCGTTGCCGACGGGACGCGCTCAAGGGTATGGTGTTTGAATTGGCCGGCGCACGGACTCGCCACTCCCCTAACTAACCACCTCACTTTTCACAGACCTTTTTCAGGGTTTTGACGAAGCAGTCGGTGCTTTCACCAACCCTCTTTCGGAAGTTTCGGGTGCAGATGCTTTCTCTCAAGACGAAATTTCTCATACTGTCGACACTGATCGCCCTGATGGTGGTGTCTCTGAGCATCTGGCACCACCTGAGCGCCCAGCGCGAGACCCTGAACCAGCTGGCCCTGCAGCACAGCCGGATTCTCGGCGATACCATCCGCAACAGCGTCATCACCTTTATGCGCAGCGGCGAAAACGACCGGGTCGCGCAGATCCTCAAAGAGATTCAGACGGAACCGAGCCTGGAACTGGTCCAGATCTTCGACGAGTCGGGACGCATCCTGCGCGCCGGCAACCCGGAGAGTGTCGGCGATCTGGTGCCCGCCATCGACCTGATCGCCTACCGCTCGCAGCAGTTCTCCAGTCGTCACGAGCACAACGGCCGGCTCTATCAGGCCCGCATCCTCCCCATCTTCAACGAACCCGACTGCCACTCCTGCCATGATCCCAGCGAACGGGTTCTCGGCATTCTCAGTATCCACATCGCCATCGACGATCTGGCGAGTATGCACAAAGACCTCAATTTCCGGGCCATGGCTTCCTCCATCCCGATGATCCTCTTTCTGATCCTGGCCATCACCGGCTTTGTCCTCTACTATGTGGAAAAACCCCTGCGCAGCCTGGTCGGAGCCATGAACCATCTGGAACGGGGAGAGTTCGATCAGGCGACGGTCTCGCTCACCAACTCGAAGGAAATGTCACAGCTCTCCGATAAATTCAATCGCATGGTCGAGCGGCTCCGCGGCCAGATTCAGGAGATGGTCCGCCAGGAACGGGAAATCGCCATCAGCAAGGAGAAGCTCGCCCATCAGGAACAGATCGAAACGATGAACAGCACCCTGGAGGAGCGCCTCAAAGAGATCGAATACCTCAATACCTCGCTGGAACAGCGCATCGGCGAGATCGAGGAAGCCAACTACCGTATCGCCGACCTCGCCGGCGAGCTGGAGAGCAAAAATACGACTCTGCAGCAGGCGGTCACCCGCCTCTCCGCCCTTTACAACATGGGTCTGGCGATCAACTCGACGATGAACCAGAGCAAGCTCTTCCACCTGCTCATCGAAGCCACCGTCGATACTCTCAAGGCCAGCGCCGGCTACATCCTGCTTTTCGACCGGGAAACCCACGAGCTGACCATCGACGGTTCCTTCGGACTACCCACCCCTCCCACGTCCGGCATGCGCATCCCCCTGGAAACCGGCGGCGTCTCCCACTGGGTAATCGAAAACCGCAAGCCGCTTCTGATCCAGAACATCAACGACGCCGGTCATTTCAACAAGGTGAGCCGGCTCGGATTCACCCGCGAGACGGTGATTTGCGCTCCACTGATGGTCAACGGCGAACCGATCGGCACCATCACCATGGCCAACCGCCGTGACGGCTCGTCTTTCTATACCGAAGACCTGGAACTCCTCTCCACCATCGCCGCCCAGGCCAGCATCGCCATCAAAAATGCCCAGCTCTACGAAGAGCAGCAGAACACCTACCTGAATACGGTACAAGCCCTGGTTTCCGCCATCGAAGCGAGCGACGCCTACACCCACGGCCACTCGGAGCGGGTTACGCGCATCAGCCTGGCCCTCGGCCGCCGTCTCAGCCTCCCCCCCGAACGGCTCAAGCGCCTGGAACAGGCGGCGATCCTGCACGACATCGGCAAAATCGGCATCGACCGGGAACTCCTCCACAAAAAGGGGGATCTGACCGATCAGAACGTTCAGGCCCTGCATCAGCACCCCCTGATCGGCGTCAAGATTCTGGAACCGATCCAGTTCCTCAAGGATGTGCGCAAAATCATCGCCCAGCACCACGAACGCTATGACGGCAAGGGCTACCCAAACCATCTCAAGGGGGATGAAATTCTCATGGAGGCGCGGATTCTGACCGTTGCCGATACCTTCGACGCGATGATTTCCGACCGCCCTTACCGCGAGGCCCTCTCCTTCGCAGCAGCGGTCGAGGAGATTCGCAACAACACGGGTACCCAGTTCGACCCCGTGGTGGCGGAGACGTTTCTGAAAATGGTGCAAAAAGGGGGATGGCATCAGCACATACCGGTCCGTTCCGGAGCCCCCCAACAGGTCATCGGCGACCCTGTCGTTTCCCTGGACGTAAACGCTTCAACCGGTCACTGATTCCTCCCGAAGAGGAAGAACGCCCCGACACGGGAGCCATGATCGGCTTTTTCCCGCCCCCGAGGAACCTGAATGGGAGATTTTCCCCAGCACCGAACCTGGTCCCTGCGCCATAAAATCATGCTGCCCTTCTTCGCAATCCTCCTGTTGCTCGGCGGCGTGGCGACCGGAAACTTCATCCTGCTGATGAACGGGGCCATCCACGAAACCGTCGATGACCGGCTAACCTCGGGGCGCGACGCCATTTTCCGGGAAATCAAAAACCAGGAATTCCTTCTACAGAACTATGCCGAACTGATCGCCTATGCCTACCGGATCCCGCCCGGCGGCGCAATCCCCCAAGCCTTTCCCCGGGAGCACGAGCCGCTTCTGGCCAGCCTGGCGCGCAGCGACATCGAGGCGGAATTCCTGCCCGTCGCTCAGTGGCGGGAACTTCCCGACACCGACCTGCGCGAGTTGGTCGATCACGCCATCCGCAGCTCCCGCCCCCGTTTTCGCTTTCTCAGCACCCCGTCGCTGCCGCCGACGCTAACCGTTGCCAGTCTCCTCCCTCAGGACGTACGGAAAGCCCAGGTGCTGATCCTGCGCACGCCGGTCAAAACCTCGTTTCTGAGCACCCATTCCATCGGCTTCGGGGCGCGAACGTCACTGCTGAACCTGTCCGGGGAAGTCCTCACCGCCAGCGATCCCGCCCACCCTCCCCCCGGTCTTTCCCCCGACGAATTGGCAAAAGTCATCGCCGGGGATTCCCTGATCCGGGTGGTCGATACCGGCAAGTATCTCTACAGCGCCATTCCCCTCGGCACCTCCGAGCTGGTGCTTGCGGTCATCGAAATCCCCATGGCCGGCCTTGACGCCCTGGTCAACAATCTCATCCTGAAAGGGGTCGCTACCCTGGCCTTCTTCGTGCTCCTCGGCGGCTTCCTCTATTACCAGCTCCTGCAACGGCAGATCATGACCCCCGTCCAGTCCCTGCTGAAAGCGACCCAGACCCTGAGCTGGGGGAATTTCGATTTCCGCATCGAACAGAACCGAACGGACGAATTCGGGCAGGTAGCCCGTTCCTTTAACCTCATGGCGGAGAAACTGCGCGCTCTCTACGCCGACCGCCTGCGCCAGGAAACAGAGCTGGCGGCGGCCGAGGAAGAGCTGCGCTATCAGTCGCTACTCAGCGAAAAAAATCGCCAGATCGAAGAGGCCAACACCGAACTCACAGCCCACGTCAACGACCTTTCGGCCCTCTTCAGCCTGATCCAGGAGATGATTGGTTCCCTCGATCTCGATATTCTTTTCGGCCGAATGCTTCAGATCATCAAGGATGTCGTCCCCTGCGACGAACTGTTGCTGCTGCTTTACCGGGAAGAAAAGGAAGACCTGGAGGTCCGCCGAACCCTCGGACTCGACCCGGAGGGCAAGCACCGGAAGATGTTTCACGCGCACGACGGTTTCATGGGAGAGCTCATCCGTCGGCGGGAATGCCTGCATGTCCGCGATCTCGGGAAAGAGCAGAACCGGTTTTTGGAGGACTATCTCGATGACTATCCCGAGACCCGTTCCCTGCTCGGAGTGCCGATGATCCTCAAGGATCAGCTTCTCGGCATCGTTAATCTGCACAAGAAAGAGAACGGCGGCTTCAGCGAACGGGAGATCCGACTGGTTCAGGCAATCACCGCCCAGGCCGCCATTGCCATCGAAAATGCCCGCCTTTACCAGCAGACCCGGGATCTTTCCAATACCGACACCCTGACCCGGTTGGCCAACCGCCGGTTCTTCCAGATCGTCCTGGAGAAGGAATTCGCCCAAGCCCGGCGTTATGGCACGAATTTCAGCCTGATCATGATCGATATCGATCACTTCAAATGTTACAACGACACCCACGGACATCTGCAGGGGGACAGGGTTCTGCGGGACGTGGCGCAGATTCTTAAGGAGAATATCCGGGAGATCGATCTGGCGGGGCGATTCGGCGGCGAGGAATTCATCATCCTCATGCCCAGAACCAGCAAAGAGGGGGCCCGCGCCGCCGCCGAAAAACTGCGCCGGTGCGTGTACGAGCGGGATTTTCCGGGAGCGGTCCTGAGCCAGCCCAAAGGGCGGCTTACCCTTTCCCTGGGAATCGCCGAGTTCCCCGAGGACGCCGACAGCCTGGAAGCGCTCCAAGAACGGACCGACCAGGCCCTGTATCAAGCCAAGAAAAACGGTCGTAACCGGACGGTCGCCTGGAACTCGGTCGCCCCGCCCCTCCCCTATCTCAACGTTCTCCCCTTAAACCTCGAAGAGGAGTAAATCAGCGTCGGGACCGGCGTCCCGGCTTCCTTGAAACGCCCCCTTCGAGTAGAACCCGCCCCTCCCGTTCCCGTCCAGCCAGACGCAGCGCCTCCGCGACCAAGGCGCGCTGCTCCGGCAGATGCCAAAGAAGCAGCGCTTTTTGCAACTTCCTCTCCTTTTCGGTACGCGCCACATACAGCTTCTCTCCGGTCAGGGGATCGCGCCCGGTGTGGTAGATGCAGGTTGAAAGCGTCCCGGGGGTCGGCGTAAACTCCTGAACCTGTTCAACCCGCAAATGGTGTTCGCGCAGGAAGAGGGCGACATCGACCGTATCGGAAAGGGTGGCGCCGGGGTGCCCGGCAATCAGATAGGGAACCACCGCCTGACGCAATCCGGCCGCCGCGCTGCGCTCGCGGAAACGCTGGAGGAAATTGATGAAAATTTGCGGACCGGGCTTGCGCATCACCTTCGTCACCGCTGCGCTGGTCGACTCGGGGGCGACCTTGAGCAGACCGCCGATGTAACGGGAAAGGAGGGCATCGAAATAGTCGGGCTGTCGCTCCAGCAGATCGTAACGCACCCCCGAAGCGACGAAAACATGCTTGACCCGAGCATGGCGACGGACCCGGTCGAGAAGCCGCACGGCCCGCCGATCGTCGACGCGCAGATGTTTGCAGGGCTTCGGGAAGAGGCAGCCGGAACGGCGACAGACCTGTTTTGCCTGCTCGTCGCCGCAGTCGAGACCATACATATTGGCGGTGGGGCCACCGATATCGGTGATGGTCCCGCGAAAGTCGGGATGTTCGGTCAAGGCATCGACTTCGGCCAAAATCGAAGACTCGGAGCGGGATTGGATCAGCTTGCCCTGATGATGGGTAATGGCGCAGAAGGCACAGCCACCGAAACAGCCGCGATGGCTGGTAATGGAGAAGCGGATTTGCTCATAGGCGGGAATCGGCTGATCGTAGCTCGGATGGGGCGTTTTCCGAAAGGGCAAGGAATAAAGGCGATCGAGCTGTTCCTCGGAGAGGGGGAACGCCGGAGGATTGACCACCAAGGTCCGTGTGCCGTGACCCTGAGACAGGGGGCGGGCGTTGGCGGGGTTCTGTTCGCGCTCGGCGAGGCGGAAGGCTTCACCGAAAGCGGCGGGATCGGCGGCGACCTCCTCGAAAGAAGGCAGACGCAGGCAATGCTCCGGAACTTCGGAAGTCAGCCAAGCAGTGCCGCGAATGTCGGTCATCGCCTTGAGCGCCTCGCCGGCGGCGGCTCGCCGCGTCACTTCCAGGAGGGCCGCCTCAGCCATGCCGTAAAGAAGCAGATCGGCCTTGCTGTCGACCAGTACCGAGCGGCGCACGGCGTCATCCCAGTAGTCATAATGGGCCAGCCGCCGCAGGCTCGCCTCGATGCCGCCGATGAGAACCGGCAATCCCTTGAAGGCACCTTTGAGTGCCGCCGTGTAGGCGATCACCGCCCGGTTGGGACGAGCGCCGGCCCGCCCTCCGGGAGTGTAGGCATCGTCCCGGCGAATCTTTTTCGCCGCCGTGTAATGGTTGACCATGGAATCCATAGCCCCAGCCGAGACCCCAGCAAAAAGCCGGGGACGGCCCATCACCCGTAAAGCCTCCGGATTCCGCCAGTCCGGCTGGGCAAGGATTCCCACCCGGTAGCCTTCCGCTTCCAGCAACCGGGCGAGCAGCGCCACGCCGAAGGAGGGATGATCGACATAGGCGTCGCCGGAGACCAAGAGCACATCCAGCTCGTCCCACCCCCGAGCGGTCATTTCCGCCTTGGTCATGGGGATGAAGGCATGTTCCGTATGGCGTTTCAGAAGCCCTGATCCTTCACGAATGCCGCCACCGAGCGTTCGCTCGCCCAAGTGAAGAAATAACCCCGCTCGCGGTGAAAGACGACGCTCTTAGAACCGATGCCGTGTTTGTCGCAAGCGGTGCAGGTGCGGGTGTTATAGGCCTTGGAACGGCGCGAAACACTTTCCATGAAAAGCTCCCGAAAAAGATCAGGGATAGAGGGGAACGACGTCCAGCCCTGCCGTTTCGGGGAAGCCGAACATCAGGTTCATGTTCTGCAGCGCCTGTCCGGCCGCCCCCTTGACCAGATTGTCGATGGCGGAAACAACGATCACCCGGTGGGTGCGGGGGTCGGCGACAACACCGAGATCGCATTGGTTGCCGCCGCGCACCCAGGCGACATTGGGCAGACTCCCCTGGGGCTGGACGCGAACAAAAGGCTCGCCGCGATAGTATTCGGCAAAAAGCGCGACCAGCCGGGCGGTGTCGGTCTTTTCCCGAAGGTCGGCGTAACAGGTCGAGAGAATGCCGCGATTGATCGGCAAGAGGTGCGGGGTGAAATTGACCACGACCGGCGCGCCGGCAAGATCACTCAGGGTCTGTTCGATCTCCGGGGTGTGCCGGTGCTTGGTCACACCGTAGGCCTTGAAGCCTTCGTTGACTTCACAGAAGAGACTGTCGACCTTGGCCGCACGCCCGGCGCCGCTGGCGCTCGACTTGCTGTCGATAATCAGGGTTGCCGGATCGATCAGCCGCTCTTTCAAAAGCGGGGCCAACGCCAGGGCCACGCTGGTTGGATAGCAGCCGGGATTGGCCACCAGACGCGCCGGACGGATGCGGTCCCGGTAAAGCTCGGGCAGCCCATAGGCCGCTTCGGCCAGCAGTTCCGGACTGGTGTGGGGCTGATACCAGGCTTCGTAAAGAGCGGCATCTTTCAGCCGATAGTCAGCGGAGAGGTCGACGACCTTCATCCCCGCCGCCAGCAATCCGGGAACGAATTCCATGGCGGTCTTATGGGGGAGTGCGGTAAAGACGAAATCGGCCTTGTCGGCAACGATTCCGATCTCTACCGGGTCGCAGACCAGATCGGTGCGTCCGCGCAGGGAGGGGAAAACCTGCTCAAAAGGCTCGCCGGCATTCTGCCGGGAGGTGACGCAGGTAATTTTGACATGCGGATGATTGGCCAGCAAACGGTAGAGTTCAACCCCCGTATAGCCGCTGGCGCCGACAATGGCGACCCGGATCATGGCAGACTCCTCGAACGGGAAAAGGGAAACCCGAGGGTTTCCCTTTTCCGATGGAATTGACCGCATTCCCGGCGGGAATGAACCCCCGCGAGAAATCGCGACGATTAACGCTTGGAGAACTGGAAGCTGCGGCGGGCGGCGCGCTTGCCGTATTTCTTCCGCTCTTTCGCACGGCTGTCGCGGGTGATGAACCCGGCTTTTTTCAGCACCGCGCGCAGTTCAGGATCAGCGTCGAGCAGGGCCTTGGTGATGCCGTGCTTGATGGCGCCGGCCTGCCCCGAGGGACCACCGCCGCAGACATTGACGGAAATATCGAATTTACCGATGTTGTCGGTCAACTCCAGCGGTTGGCGGACAACCATCTTGGAGGTTTCCCGACCGAAAAACTCATCCAGGGAACGGTTGTTCACCACGATGTTCCCCGCGCCGGGCTTCATCCAGACCCGGGCGATGGAGGTTTTTCTTTTACCGGTCGCGTATAATTTCTGCTCGGCCATTCTATCTTATCTCCTCGTATCGATCCTAAAAAACCAGTTCCTTGGGCTGCTGGGCGGCATGGGGATGCTCGCCACCGGCATAGACCTTCATCTTGCGAAACATCTGCCGGCCCAGTTTGTTCTTGGGCAGCATACCTTTGACCGCCTTCTTGATCAGGTCTTCGGGCTTCTTCGCGATCAGCTTTTCAGCGTTGATCGCGCGGATGCCGCCGGGGAAGCCGCTGTGGCTGTAGTAGACCTTCTCGGCCATCTTGGTGCCGGTCAGCCTGACCTTGTCGGCATTGAGAACAACGACGAAATCGCCGGTGTCAACGCTCGGGCTGTAAATAGCTTTGTGCTTGCCCCGCAAAACCCGGGCAATTTCGGTAGCCGCCCGACCCAGAACCTTACCTTCCAGATCGACGACGAACCATACTCTTTTGATATCCGATTCTTTGGCGACTTGCGTACTCATGAAATTCCTCTCTATGCGTAAACTGTGAATTTGGGTAACGGGGACTCACAGAAGAGCTGAAAATAAAGAAGGCAAGGTCGAATGTCAAGGATTTTTTATGGGGAATCCCGCATTCCCCCCACGTAGACAGGATTATTTCATCGGGTTTTCCCCCGCCTTGATCTGCGACAGCACCCGGGGTGGCAAAACCAGCACCAGAGGATCCTCCCGAACCCGGTCGACAAAGGCGCGCCACAGGGCAGTAAGGCGTCCCATCCGCGTCCCCCGGGACTTGAGCGCCACCCACAGGGCGAGGAAAAAACTGACGAGCAGATTGACTACCCCGATCAGCAGAACGAAGACCAGATTAAGCAGAAACGCCGCCAGGGGCAGTTCATCTCCGGACATGACATAGCCGAGGTTGGCCGAGGAAAAAGCGATATGACGGATATCCAGGGGCAGGCCGACCAGTTTGCCGAGATAGCCGGTCACGCCGAGAAGGAGTCCGAAAATAAAGTTTCCGGCCAGCGATCCGTAATTATCGTGCAGATAATCGGCGAAGCGTGCTTGCAGGGCGGGCGGCAGCAGGGCCTGGACCAACGGATTGCGCCGCAGGCGTTGGCGTACGTCGAGATAGGCGGCGCGATTGTCGAAGAAGCCCGCGACGAGACCGGAAAAAAAGAGCCAGACCCCGGCGATGGCGGCATGGAGCAAGGCCAGGCTCAACAAGGGGTGCAAAGCACGCAGCTGATAAGTAGCCGCCTCTGCCGGAAGAAGTGGGGCACCGCTGAAATAACGATAGAGCCCGCCGATCAGCAGCGCCACGGCCACGGCAACGGAGACATTGCCGATGACGGCAGCGAACTGGGAACGGGAAACCTGAATAAGCAAAGCCGCCAGCTTTCTCTGGTTAGCCCGCCCCTGCTCCTCCCGCTCCACCGCACCGGCAAAGCAGGCGGCGGTCATCGCCGGCTGCTTGGTCGCCACGGTAAAATGCAGCATGTGGATGAAGACAAAGCCGAGACCGTAGTTCAGACTGACGAGAAAGGTTTCGGCCACCGGCTTCAGCGGCAACTCGACGATCCACAGCTTGAGCAGAGCCATCAGGGCAATGATTACCCCCGCTCCCGCCGCCGAACGCAGCATGGCCAGATATTCGCGGCCGTCACGGGTGATGTAGTGTTCACCGTGGTTGCTGGCACTTTCCGTGATGTTGCGGGCCAAAAGCCGCACATTGCGCTGCCAGAGAAGACGCGGGCTGTGGCGCTCGGCACTGGCCTGAACCAGACGCTTGAAAAGGCGGCCCCGAGCCGCGCCGCCGACGGCGGGGTCGGACGAGAGGACATCGAGCAAATCCTCGATCCGCGAAAAGGTTTGATCCAGGCGTTCGAGCAGGTGTGCCAGAGAGATGGTTGTCCCCCGGGTCAGGATTTTCTTGCGGAACCGGTAGATCTGTTCGCGGCATTGCTCGAGCAGCACCCGGGCGTGACAATCGTCGCTTTCCGGAAGTTCAGGATGATTCAAATGAGCGCGGGCTTGTTCTACATAAAGAGCAATTTCCCGCTGCAGGGCGACAAAGGCCGAATCGCTTTGCGAGAGAGCGGGATCAAGACGCATCAGCTCCGGCTCGAGCTCCTCGGCAGCCCCCCAGATGGAGAGCATTTCCAAGGCATAAAGCGCGGCCTCCACTGGAGCCAGCGATGGGTCACGATCTTCCGGCAGGATCAGGACGCGACGGGCCGTCGAAAAGAGCCGGCTCCAGGCGTCGTCGGGAACGGCGGCAACCCAGGGAGGGTCCATCTCCTGATGAAAGATCAGGGGCAGGACATCGCGCAGATAGTTGCGAACGGGTGGAGTGGGGCTGAAATGTTCGTGACAGCGCTCGGCGAATTCCCGCACGAATCCGCGACGGGAAAAGACCCCGAGGCCGGCGAAGGCGTTGAAAAACTGCGTCTGCGTTAGCCAGAGGCGAAGGCCGTCGAACACTGCGGGAGGAAAAAAATCAGACGTTTCCAGGGCGACCGCAAGATAATCGATACGTTCCTCGGCCCAATCCCGCCGTTCCGGGGTTTTCGGGCGCAGCCAATCGACAACCATGACCAGGGTTTCCAGGCCATCACCACTCTCGTTGCCAGCGAGGCGGTGCAACAGTCCCTGAAAATCCTCTTCTGAAACGGTGTTCGTGGGCAAGAGCTCGGACAAAGGCAAACTCCCAGGGATTAGTAGAGAGAGGTTCGGATAAGCGGCGGCTATTGTAAAGAGCTTGCCGGGCAAAGGCCAAGCAATAAATCTTCGAGAAGCAAGCGACCCGACCCGCTGGACGGAAAACCCTTCCGCCTGCCGTTCCTCTCTGCTATAGTTGCAGCACTTTTACCGCCGTGAAAAATCCGAGGAGAAGTCATGTCCATCCCCCCCCGCAAAATCCTTCTGGCCACCGATTTCAGCGCCCGCAGCGACCGGGCCGAGGCCCGCGCCCTGGCCTTGGCTCATCAATACGATTGTAAATTACTGGTTGTGCATGTCCTCGAGCGGCAACCCAAGACACGCCTGGCTCGGCGCACCCGTTTCTCCCCTCAGTCCCGGCCCGACAACCGCCTTATCGAAAGCGCCAAACGGCAGCTTCTCAATGCCCTGGTGCAAGGCGGAAACCGGGTCGCCGTGCGCATCGAAGAAGGGCATCCCTCGAAGACGGTTTTACGCATCGCCCGGGAAGAGGGCTGCGATCTCATCGTCACCGGCGTCGCCCGCAACGAAATGCTCGGGCGCTTCACCCTCGGCGAGACCGTGGACGAACTCATGCGCGACTCCCCGATCCCTTTGCTCATCGTCACCGACCGGGTCCATGGCCCCTACAACAACATCGTCGTCGCCTCGGATTATTCCGACGCCTCGCGCCAGGCGCTGGAAGCCGCCGCCGCCTTCTTCCCCGACCGGACCCTGCGCATTCTTCACGCCCACGGCGCTCCCGGTTCCTACGCGGTGGAGGATGTGGAGAGCTACCGCGAGCAGATGCGTCTGGCCTCCCGGCGGGAATATCTGGCCTTTCTCGACACCGTCAACCTTCCCGAAGAGCAGCGCGCGCGTTTCGAAGTGCTGATCGAGGGTGGCAATCTCACCGAATTGTTGCAGGATCTGGTCGAAAGTTCCTCCATCGACCTGGTCGTTCTCGGCTCCCGCATGCGGGGCCTCTTGCCCGAAGCCTTCGTCGGCAGCGTCGCCAAGCGCGTCGTTTCCGCCCTTCCCTGCGACGCTCTGGTGATTCGCGGCCACAAGGCCTGATTCCCGCATGGAAAGTATGGATTTTCTTTATCTCGTCGTCCCCCTTCTCCTCCTCGGCGTGGTGCTCGCGGCGGTCTGGCTCGATCGCTGGAGCGTCCCGGTAATTCTGGTCGCCCTCGGCGTCGGTATTGTCGTCGGCAGCGATGTCCTCGGCATCTGGCACTTCGACAACGTCGAAGCGGCCAACAACCTGGCCAATGCCGCCCTGGTCTTCATCCTCTTTCATGGCGGGCTCGCGACCAAGCAAACCGACTTCAAGGCAGTCGCCCTGCCGGCCGGAGGGATGGCGACCTGGGGCGTCATCCTCACCGCCGCGACCACCTCCGCATTTCTCCACTTCGTGCTGGGGTGGGAGACGTCGATGTCCCTACTGCTCGGCGTACTTATCTCGTCAACCGACGCGGCCGCGACCTTTTCCATCCTGCGCCGTCAGTCCCTCCCCTCCAAGCTGTCCTCGACCATCGAGATCGAAAGCGCGGCGAACGACCCGATGGCCATCCTGCTGACCCTCGTCGTCGTGGAGGGACTGTCGTCCGGTTCCAGCGGCGGGTTGCTGATCGTGCCCTTGTTCCTGTGGAAGTTCCTGGCCGGTCCGCTGATCGGCTGGTTGATGGCGCGGGGCGCGCTGGCGATCTTCAACCGGCTCAACCCGCAGGAGCGCGGCTATTACTACGTGCTTCTGCTCGCGGTCGTTCTTTTGACCTACGGCGTCTCCGAGCTTGCCCGGGCGAGCGGCATGCTGGCGGTATTCACCGCCGGTTTCGTCATGGGAAACCGGCATTTCATCTACAAGCAGGGCATTCGCAATTTTTCGGCCGCGCTGTCGATGATCGCCAACATCGGCGTCTTCGTGATGATGGGCCTGCTGGTCTTTCCCAGCCAATGGTCGACCTTGTGGATCAACGGGATCATCCTGTTTCTGGTGCTGACGTTCATCGCCCGCCCCGCCGCCGTGTGGCTCGGCACCTTCGGCATGAAGCTCGGGACCCGCGAACGGCACTTCATGTGCTGGGCCGGCCTGCGCGGCGCGGTTCCCATCGTCCTCGCGACCTACCCCATGGCCGCCGGCCTGCCCATCGGCGAAGAGGTGTTCAATCTCGTCTTCTTCGCGGTCCTGCTCTCGATTTCCATGCAGGGGTCGACACTCGGCACCCTGGCCCGTCGCCTCGGCCTGTCGGAACCGGCGCGGCCGCAGCCGCGTTACGGCCTCGAACTGGTGGCGATGGCTCATAGCGACCTCGATCTCTTCGTCATCGACCTGCCCGGTCCGCAAGGCCGGCCGGGCCAAAGGATTCGCGACCTGGCTCTCCCCCCCCGCGCCTTGATCACCCTGGTCACGCGGGGCCGCGAGGTCGTCGCTCCGACCGGTCACACCCGCCTGCTCGGATGGGATCAGGTGACCGTTCTTGCCCGCGCCGAGGATGAAGAGGAGGTGCGCGCGGCCCTGCTGCAACCCTTCGAGCGTCCGGTCGAACCCGAGGAGCCCACCACCCGGGTCCTCGATGTCGAACCGACCCTTTCGCCGCGAGCGGCCGACGCCGGGCCAAGGAAGACGATCCTGCTCGGCCACGGCCGCGTCGGAGCCGTGCTGGCCGACTTCCTGCGCCGGCGCCGGCTGCCGTTCATCGTGATCGAGCAGGACTTGACAACCGTTGACGGGTTGCGCCGCGCGGGAGTGCCGGTGATCCACGGCGAAGGCGGTAAGCCGGCGGTCCTTGAAAGCGCGGGGATCGCCGACGCGCGGCTTCTGCTCATTACCTCGGCGGAGCCCGTTACCGTGCGTCGCGCCGTCGAGTACGCACGCCAGGTGAATCCGGCGATCGAAATCGTCATCCGCGTCCACCAACCCGCCGAGTTCAATCAGCTATCCGCCATTCCCCAGACGCAATGCATCTACGGCGAGATGGAGATCGCCTACGCGATGGCTCGCCTCATGTTGCTCGCCTCGGGCGTCAGCGTCATCGAGGCCGAAGCGATTCTCATGGACGCCCGCCGCGATCAGAGCGGTCCGGGCATCCCCCGCACCCGCATTACCGAAATCCACGTGCCGGCTACGTCACCGGCGATTGGCAAGAAGCTTTCCGAGCTGGGGCTGCCGCGGGGAACGCTGTTGATCACCATCTCCCGCAACGATGAGTTCGTCGTGCCCAACGGCCAGACGGAAATCCTCGCCGATGACGCCCTGCTGGTGCTGGCGGATACGGAAGCGGCCCGTCGTATCGAACAGCTGGTTCTCCCGTCACCGGCCGATGCCTCGTGAGTGAAATCGGAATCCAACCGGTCAGTGCGTCGCGCCGTGAATAGAGCCCCCTCCTTCTCCTCGCGTCATTTTCTGCCGGCGCTCTTCGTCGTTTGCGTTTGGGGGATGTCCTTCGCCGTCACCCGCGTGACCGTGCAGGAGATCCCGCCCTTCACCCTCGCCTTTCTGCGCTTCGCGCTGGCGAGTCTGCTGATCTGGCCCCTGGCCCGCCGTCATCGCCATACGCGCATCGACCGCGAGGATCGCGGCGCCCTCTTCCTGCTCGGCTTCATCGGCGTCACCGTCTACTTCGGCTTTGAAAACTTCGGCCTCAAATACACCACCGCCACCCACGGCGCCCTCATCGTCGCCACCATCCCCCTGACCACCGAGGCGGTCAACGCCATCCGCCACCGCCGCCGCCCGCGCATGGCGGTGATCGCCGGGCTCCTCGTCGCCCTGGCCGGGGTCGGCCTGCTGGTCGGACCCGACAAGGGCGAGGCGACCCTGCTGGGCGATCTGCTCATGTTCGCCGCCGTCACCAGTTGGGTCGGCTACACCTTTCTCGCCGACCGGCTCACCGCCCGCTATCCGAATCTACTTTTGACCTTCCGTATCATGACCGTCGGCACGATGACGTTGCTCCCTGGCGCCCTGTTTGAAATCCTCATCCAACCCCTGCCCCGCCCTTCCCTCGCCGCCTGGGGCGGCGTCCTCTTTCTCGGCGCCTCCTGCTCGGCCCTGGCCTATCATCTGTGGAACCAGGCCATCCCCGCCCTCGGCGTCGGCCTCACCAACCACCTTCTCTACGGCATCCCCCTGGTCGGCGCCCTCACCGGCGTCCTCGCCCTCGGCGAACCCCTGACCCCGAACATCCTCATCGGCGGCACCCTGATCGTCGGCGGGGTCTTTATGGCGATAAAGAAAGGGGGAGAGCAGAAAGAGAAAGCAGGATAAAACCATCTCCCTCTCCCCTATCCTCCCCTCAAGGCTTGCGCTCAGGTTCGGGCTGGGCTATATATTCCCGACGCATTAAATTCCAAGGAGAATCCCTATGATTACCGCTATCAGCCCGCTGGACGGGCGCTATGCATCGAAAGTTTCCGAACTGGGAGAGTGTTTTTCCGAATACGCCCTGCTGCGCAACCGGGTGAAGGTCGAGGTGCTGTGGCTGCTTGCCCTCTGCGCCGAGCCGGGCATCCCCCAATGCCGCCCGGTCAGCGCCGAGGAGGAGGCCCGGCTGCGCGCCGTCGTCGCCGATTTCACCCCGGCCGAGGCCGAGAAAATCAAGGCCATCGAGGCGGTGACCAACCACGACGTCAAGGCGGTCGAATATTATCTGAAAGAGCAGATCGCCGGCACCAGCCTCGAGGAGCTTTCCGAGTTCATCCACTTCGCCTGCACCTCGGAGGACATCAACAACCTTTCCCACGCCCTGATGCTCAAGGACGGTCTGGCGGCGCTGCTGCCGGTGCAGGAGGAGATCATCACCGGCATCGCAAAACTGGCCGCCGACTTCAAGGATGTGCCGATGCTTGCCCGCACCCACGGGCAGACCGCTTCACCGACCACCATCGGCAAGGAGCTGGCGGTCTTCGCCGCGCGCCTGCGCAAGCAGAGCGCCAACATCGCTAACGTCGAACTGCTCGGCAAACTCAACGGCGCCGTCGGCAACTTCAACGCCCACCTTTCCGCCTATCCCAATGTCGATTGGGTGAAACTGACCAAGGGGGTGATCGAGCAGGAACTGGGGCTGACCCAGAACCTCTTCACCACCCAGATCGAGCCCCACGACTACATGGCCGAGCTTTTCGACGCTTTGACTCGCTGGCACACCATCCTCATCGACTTCAACCGCGATATCTGGACCTACATCTCCATGGCCTACTTCGGCCAGAAGACGGTCAAGGGGGAGGTCGGCTCCTCGACCATGCCGCACAAGGTCAATCCCATCGACTTCGAGAACTCGGAAGGCAACTGCGGCCTGGCTAACGCCATCTTCACCCATCTGTCGCAGAAGCTGCCGATCTCGCGCCTGCAGCGGGATCTCACCGACTCGACGGTGCTGCGCAACATGGGGGTCGGTTTCGGCTACAGCCTCCTCGCCTACCGCTCAACCCTTAAAGGGATGAGCAAACTCAAGCTCAACGAGCAGAAACTGGCCCAGGATCTCGACCAGGCATGGGAGGTGCTGGCCGAGCCGATCCAGACGGTGATGCGCAAGGCGGGAATTGACAAGCCCTACGAAAAGCTCAAAGAACTGACCCGCGGCAACGTCATCGACCGCGCCACCCTCCGCGCTTTCATCAACGGTTTGGACCTGGCCGCCGAGGACAAAGCGCGGCTGCTAGAGATGACTCCGGCGAGCTATATCGGCCTAGCGCCCAAAATCGTCGACTGGCTGGAATAGCCACCGGCGACCCGCATCCAAGAATCCTTCGAAACGCAAAAAGGACCGCAATAATGCGGTCCTTTTTGCGTTTTAACCGATGCCCCCCTCAATCCCCCCTGACAAGGGGGAATTGAAAGGGCTTCCATCCTACAACTGCTCGTAAAAAGACGGTTTCACGAATTTGAAGGAAGCAACAAAATCGTCGAAGGCCTGTTCGTCCAGCGGATCATAGGCAACATGCTCGGGCCGCCATTGGGTGTAGTAAAAACCCACCACCCGCTCGCCCCGGCGGGCGAAGACGACCTTTGCCGAGACTTTCTGCTGCTTTACCCGCTCCTTCCCTTCAACCCGGGCCACCAGCGCCGGCCTTCCGTCGAAGGTGGCGGGTTCCAGTTGGGGTTCACCGAAGACGACCCGGCCGGCCCAAAGGAAACGCTTGAAAAACTCCGGCACGCGCTTGTAGAAATCCCTGGAATAACCGAAGGGTTCCTCGGCATAGGCCATGGCCGACTGGCAGGGAAAATAATCGCTGCATTCCTTGGCGAAGGCAATGCTGTAGTCGTCCTCCTCGATCGAAACCAGCGACCAGGGGGCCGGGGGCGTCAAAAAGAGGTATTCTTCCTGCCAGACGACCGTCCCATCGGCCCGGCGCAGGGCAGCCAGAGGGTCGACCGTTGTCGGCGCAGGCCCGGCACAGGCCCCCAGAAGCAGAACAACCATACCAAGCAACAAGGAGCGCATCATGATTTCACCTCCTCGGCGTTGAGTTTTTTCAGCGTTCGGAGGATGTCATGGAAATCCGGAGTGCCGTTACGCATGTAGCGGATAACCCCCTGCCGATCGATGATCACCGTCTTACGGCTGAACATCGGATAGCCGGGAGGCAGGGAGCCGAACCACATGCCGATATGTCCCACCGGGTTGGAGAGGATGGGGAAGGTCAGTTCCAGTTCATCAGACCAGAATTTCAGGGTATTGACATCGTTGCGGCTGACGCCCACCACGCGGGCGTTGAAGCGGTCATAGAGATAGAGATTTCTCTGATGACCCTCCATTTCCCCCGTTCAGATGGGGGTGTAAGCCGCCGGGAAAAAGGTCATGACCAGATGATGCTTGCCGTAGTACTCCAGATCGTAGTTGAAGAGTTTGCCCTGACTGGTCGCGGCGGAAAAGATCGGGGCGCGGTCGCCGACGGACTTCAGCATGACATCCTGTTGACTGACCGGGGCGCAGGCCAGGACGAGACAACATAACAACAAAAGGCTGAAAAGGGATCGACTTCGATGCATGGGGCCTCCTGAATGAGTGAAGATGTGGCACTAAGCTTACCGTACCACTCACTTATTAACAAGTTCCCTTCGATCTACTGTTTTTTCTTGTCGGCCTTGAGCGGCAGCCCACAATGCAGGCAACGACGGAAATACATGGGGATCAGGCCGTTGACGTGAAACAGGTTGCCGCAGCGTGGGCATTTGACAAAAGCCGCAAGACAACTGGCGATACAGGCGAAGACGAACCAGACAGCGAAAACCTTGGCCGTGGCCCGATCCGACTGGGTGATGGTCAGTGTTGTCCAGATGAGCGGGACATAAATGAGGATCACTCCCCACAGGCACCAGCGCCGCCGGCGCACCTTGCTCAAACCCTCAGCATATTGACTGTAATCTTCATTTTCGGACAAGACGACCTCCTGCTGGAATCATGGGGGTAACGGGCGGGTTTAGTTCCGCAGCATGTTCAGGCGGAAATGACTGAACAGGGTGTTCTGGAAGGCCTTGACCACCTTCAGGCTGAGCTTCAAACGTCCCAGCTCCAGCCGGTTGAGTTCTTCCGGATTGATGTAGTTGGTCGGCTCGCGTCCGGCGCGAATCGCCTCGACCTGTCCGCGTAGTCGGAAGAAGACCAGCAGGCTGAAAGTCGCGTCCAGATCCTCGGCCTGCTGAGGCGGCAACACCCCCTGCTCTTTCAGCCACTGGATCTTATCCCGAGTACAGCCGCCGAGCCGACCCCGTTCCAGACAAAGAACCTTGATCCCTTCGGCGATTGCGAAAATTCCGGCCTTTTTAAGATCGATGAGTCCGGCCGGGTCGCCCCCCGGGAGACAACCTTGTTGCGCAGATCGCGGTCGGTGATGATACCGACCGGGGTCTCTTCCTCGCGGACGATGATGCTGGAGACATTTTTCTTCTGCATGATCACGGCCAGGTCGACCACAGTCGTGTCCCCCGAGCAGGTAATCAGATCGCGCCGGCAAAAATCTCCGACCGGGAAGAAAAAGACATTCTCTTCAGTCAACTCCGCACCTCTCGAAACCCCGGAATGAGGATGAACAAACTCAGCCTCAAAAGTTTGTTACAACAGTTTAGCAAAGCTGTCAAACAGTACCATTCATCCGGGGCACGAAAAGCACGGAGCCCGCTCATGCAACAAGCGGGCTCCTTTATTCATCTGCGAAAACGGGGTTGGATCAATAGCGGGCGTCGGCGAACTCCACCCAACCGCCGGCCTGGACCAGTGCTTTGTCGAAGGGGCTGATCTCGAAGCTGAAGGTTTCGGTTTTGCCGCCGGCGACGGCAGTCACCTTCTGTCCGTCAAGATCGACGCTGATCGTGACCTCGCCCTCCTTTTCCAAAGCGAAGAGTCGGTCGAGATCAGCCTTGGGCAACTCGATGGCGAGCATCCCGCCGTTGAAGGTGTTTTGGCGGAAGATGCGAGCGTAACTCTGGGCAATGATGGTATGCACGTCATTGACCTCGAAGACCCAGGGAGCATGCTCGCGGGAAGAGCCGCAGCCGAAGTTCTCGCGGCTGACCACAACCCGGGCCTTTTTCAGCTTCTCGCCCTTGGGATCGAAGCCGTCAAGTTTGAGGTCTTCAAGTATGTAGGGCTTGAGGGCTTCCTTGGTCACCTCGGTCAGATATTTGGCCGGAATGATTTCGTCGGTATTGATGTCGGAACGGTCGAGAAAAATCGCCGGTCCGCCGAAGGTTTTTTTCATGGTCGGTCTCTCCATGTGAAATTTCCATGTAGGGGGGGGGATGGCCATACGCCTTAAGCACACCGCATGCGCCCCTTCATCAGGTTACGACAAAATTACAGCGTCCGCGCATCGGTGATGACGCCCTTGATCGCGGTGGCGGCGGCGGTGGCCGGACTCATGAGATGGACCATCCCTCCCTTGCCCATGCGACCTCTGAAGTTGCGGTTACTGGTCGAGGCGCAGACCTCCCCTTCGGCGAGAACGCCGTTGCTCATCCCCAGGCAGGCGCCACAGGTCGGGTTGGTAACGCAGAAACCGGCTTCCATGAAGATCTGAATGATCCCCTCGGCGAGGGCGTCGCTGAAGATTTTCGGGGTGGCCGGAGAGACGATGCCGCGTACCGTCTCGGCGATCTTTCTCCCTTTGAGAATTGCGGCGACCACGCGCAAATCCTCGATACGGCCGTTGGTGCAAGTCCCGATGTAAATCTGATCAACCTTCGTTCCGGCCATCTCCCCCACGGATTTGACGCAGTCGGGCTTATAGTCGTAGGTGACCTGGGGTTCGAGGGTCGACAGATCGAAGTCGAGCACCTTGTCATAGACGGCGTCATCGTCGGAGATCCACTTGCGGTATTCCTCCAGCGCCGCTTCTTTGCTCTTGAACTCCCCCTGAATGAAAGGCCAGAGATAATTGACGGTGGTCATGTCCGGCATGCAGATGCCGCAGGTAGCACCGGCCTCGATGGCCATGTTGCACAGGGTCATACGCGCATCCATGCTCATGGCATCGATGATCGGTCCTTGGAATTCGAGAACCCGGTCGGTGGCGCCATTGACGCCGACCTGGCCGATGATGAAAAGGATGGCATCCTTGGCGTAAACCCCTTGCGGCAGGGTGCCGGTGAGATTGACGCGAATGGTGGCCGGCTCGCGAAAGGCGCAGACCCCCTTCAAGATGCCGACTTCCAGATCGGTGGTGCCGACACCGGCGGCGAAGGCGCCGAAAGCGCCGTGGGTGCAGGTGTGGCTGTCCCCCATGATGACCGTGAAACCGGGGCGGATGTAGCCCTTTTCGGGGAAGATGGCGTGGCAGACGCCGTTATGGCCGATGTCGAAGAAGTCCTTGATCTGGTGACGGCGCGCCCAATCCCGCAGCATTTTCGCCTGCAAAGCGGTCTTGCTGTCTTTCGATGGGGTAACGTGGTCGATGACCGCCTTAATTTTGTCGGGATCGAAGATCCGGTCCTTGCCCCGTGCTTCCAGGTCGGCGATGGCGACCGGCGTGGTGATTTCATGGCAGAGAACCCGGTCAAGATTGAGCACCTTGGTGCCGGGGAAGGGCTCGTCGCGCAGATGGGCGGCGAAGATTTTTTCGGCAATGGTCTTTCCCATAATCTCTCCTTGGCTGGCTAATTCGATGGCGAAGCGCGGCGATTCTATCCCAAGGGCCGGGAACAGGCAAGTGTTGACCGGCCCGCTCGCGCAAAGCGGGCGGAACAGCCGTGCCGCCGTTCCGCCCGGGAGCCCTTTGTCGATCAAACGCCTCAGACGGTGATGGTGTTGCGTTTGGGGGCGCTGACCAGCTTGTTGAGCGCATTGATATAGGCTTTGGCACTGGCCACGATGATGTCGGGATGAGCGCCCTGGCCGAGAACTTCACGACCGTCTTCTTCGAGACGCACGGTGCATTCCCCCTGAGCGTCGGTACCGCCGGTAATCGCGCCGATGGCGAAATGAAGCAGCCGGGCATTGCTGCCGGTGAGCTTCTTGATCGTCTTGAAGGTGGCATCGACCGGCCCGTCCCCCAGCCGGGCGCCCTTCTTCACCTTGCCGTCCACTTCCATCTCCACCGTGGCAGTGGGCGCGGTGAAGGAACCGGAGGAAACGCTCATCTGCAGCAGCTTGTAGGTTTCAGGGATGCGAATGATCTCGTCAGCGACGATGGCGTCGATATCCTCGTCGAAGATCTCCTTTTTCTGATCGGCCAGGGCCTTAAAACGAACAAAGGCCTTTTCGATATCCTCCTTGCCCAGATCGTAACCCAGCTGCTCCAAGCGCTGGATGAAGGCATGGCGCCCGGAATGTTTGCCGAGAACGAGCTTGTTCTGGTTGAGGCCGATGGACTCGGGAGTCATGATCTCATAGGTCGACTTCTCCATGAGCACGCCGTGCTGATGAATCCCCGCCTCGTGGGCGAAAGCGTTGGCGCCGACAATAGCCTTGTTGGGCTGGACAACGATGCCGGTGATGGTCGAAAGCAACTTGCTGGCGGCATAGATGTGCTCGGTAACGATATCGGTATGAAAAGGGAGGATGTCATGACGGGTGCGCAGGGTCATGACCACCTCTTCAAGAGAGCAGTTGCCGGCCCGTTCACCGATACCGTTGATGGTGCACTCCACCTGCTCGGCACCGGCCTGCACCGCCGCCAGGGAGTTGGCCACGGCCAGCCCGAGATCGTTGTGACAGTGCACAGAAAGTACGGTTTTCTCGATATTTGGAACATGATCCTTAAGATACTTGATGATGTTGAAATACTCCGAGGGAATGGTGTAGCCGACGGTGTCGGGAATATTCACCGTCTTGGCTCCGGCAGCAATGACCGCCTCGACCACCTTGGCGAGAAAGGGAAGCCGGGTGCGGACCGCGTCCTCGGCGGAAAACTCGACATTGGGCGTGTATCCGGCGGCCCGTTTCACCGCCTTTACGGCCGTCTCGATGACCTGTTCCTCACTCATCTTGAGCTTGTACTTCATGTGAATGTCGCTGGTGGCGATGAACGTATGGATACGACCCCGCTCCCCGGCGTACTTGAGCGCCTCCCAAGCGCGGTCGATATCCATGTTATTGGCCCGGGAGAGGCCGGCGATCTGCGGCCCCTTGATCGCCTTGGCTACCCGCCGCACCGCCTCGAAATCCCCTTCCGAGGCGATGGGAAAACCGGCCTCGATGACATCGACATTCATCTTTTCAAGGAGATGGGCGATGCGCAGTTTTTCTTCGATGTTCATGCTCGCGCCGGGAGACTGTTCGCCGTCACGCAACGTGGTGTCGAAAATCTTGATCTTCTTGGTCTGACTCATGGTTTCCTCCAGATTAGGTTCCCCGCCCGGCATTCCCTAAGAATTCGGGGGTTCAGGTCGAATATTCCGCTTTGCTTGCCGTGCTGACTCGCCGACCGTTCAAGGGCCGGCTCGCCCAGGTCCGATTCCATCCGACCACCCCCTTTCGTCAAATAAAAAACTCCCGCCCCTAAAAACAGGGGCGAGAGCCTTTGCTTCGCGGTACCACCCTGATTCGTCCGCCTTCGCCAAGGGGCTGTTGCGAACCTTGTTTCTCCCTTTACGCAGGCTCACGTCCCAAGCTAACCGCTAACGGCTTCACCCAGGCGACTCCGAGGCGAGTTCGGCGGTTTCCGTACCGGCTCGCAGCGACCGCCGGCTCTCTGTAACGGAAAGGAGCGCCTACTACTCCTCATCCACGTCTTTAATCCATGTGCTTTACTATAAAACAGAGTCGGGGGCGGGATGTCAAGCCGCTTTCCACCTGAAAGACCGCGAAAACGGCTTTTTTCAACATCCCCATACCCGATTTGATAAAGCAAAATACCCTCCGCTTCAACGCCGTGGGCGCCGGGCTCAGGCGGGATGCTTGGACTGGTAGTCCTTGATCGCCTCGTGCAGGGCATCGGCGGCCAGGTTGGAACAATGCATCTTCTGCGCGGGCAGTCCGTCGAGGGCCTCGGCGACGGCGGCGTTGGTCAGTTCCAATGCCTCGTCGAGGGTCTTGCCGATAGCCATTTCCGTCACCATTGACGAGGTGGCGATGGCCGCGCCACAGCCAAAAGTCTTGAACTTGATGTCCTTGATGACATTGTCCTCGACTTTGAGAAAGATCTTCATGATATCGCCGCAGGAGGCGTTTCCGACCTCGCCGACGCCGTCGGCGTCTTCGATCTCGCCGACGTTGCGGGGGTTGGAGAAGTGATCCATCACTTTATCGGAATACATAAGAAATCTCCTTCATCCGGCCTTTATATAACGGTTCAAGTTTAACGGATAACCATCTGGTTCTAAAGCACTTTTCTGATAACCTGGCATTCCATGCAAGAGAGCGGTTCGTCCCGGTTGTACAAGGGACTCATTTCTCGCAGACGCTGCACGATGGGCGGCAAAACCTCGAGAACGTAATCAACATCCGCCTCGGTATTGTCCGTGCCCAAACTGAAGCGGGTACTCGAATGAGCCAGAATCACGTCGACGCACATGGCCCCCATGACATGGGAGGGTTCCAGCGATCCCGAGGTACAGGCCGAACCGGAGGAGGCGGCGATGCCTTTCATATCGAAGTTGAGCAGCAGCGACTCCCCTTCGATATAGGCGAAACTCACGTTGAGGGTGTTGGGCAAGCGCAGATTCGGGTCGGGGTGACCGTTGAGCTTGACATCCGGAATCCCTTCGAGAATCCCCCGTTCGAGCCGGTCGCGCAGAGCACGAATGCGGACGCCCTCGGTTTCGAGATGGGCGCCCGCCAGTTCACAGGCGACGCCGAAACCGACAATCCCGGCGACGTTGTGGGTACCGGCGCGCCGGCCGCGTTCCTGATGGCCACCATGTATAAAGGGGGTCAGACGGGTGCCGCGCCGGATGTAGGTTGCTCCCACCCCCTTGGCCGCCCCGAGCTTGTGACCGGAAAGAACGAGCAGATCGACATTGGCCTTCTGCACATCGACGGGAATCTTCCCCACGGCCTGCACCGCATCGGTATGAAAACGGACCTTATACTTGCGGGCAATGGCGCCGATTTCCTCGATAGGATAAAGATTACCCGTTTCATTGTTCGCCCACATCACCGAAATGAGGATGGTTTTATCGGTGATCGCCGCTTCCAGATCGGTCAGGTTGAGCAT
Source organism: Trichloromonas sp. (assembly GCF_034006665.1). GTDB lineage: Bacteria > Desulfobacterota > Desulfuromonadia > Desulfuromonadales > Trichloromonadaceae > Trichloromonas. The sequence goes on along the minus strand of NZ_JAVESI010000007.1, from coordinate 17,434 downwards.
GCCGTTGTGGTCGACGGGCAGATAGGTCACCTTCACTCCCTGTTTTTCCAGGGCTTTGCAGGTTTCGAGCACGGCTGGATGCTCCACGGCGGTGGTAATGATGTGATTCCCTTTTTCGCGCAAGGCATCGACCGTCCCCTTCAGGGCCATATTGTCCCCCTCGCTGCCGCAGGAGGTAAAGACGATCTCGGCCGGCGAACAGTTGATCAGCTGCGCCACCTGCTCGCGAGCCTTTTCCACCGCACCGCCTACCGCCCGTCCGGCCCAATGAACACTGGAAGGGTTGCCGAACTGTTCGCGGTAAAAGGGCAGCATGGCTTCAAGAACTTCAGGGCGAACCGCCGTGGTAGCGTTATTATCCATGTAGATGCGTTTCACGATTTTTCCTCCAAAAATCACTTCTATCCGGCTCAAGGGCCAGGGAACAGGGTCTTCTAACGAACTTCGGACGCCGGCACCGCTTCCCGCTTCCGCCGCGCTTCCCCGGTCAGGTCGTCCAGGGTCATGGACGCCAGGAATCCACGGATTTTCTCCGCCAGCCCCTGCCAGACGCTGTGCGTCACACACTGGGAATCGCAGGAACAGCGGCCATCCTCATCCATGCAGGCAAGGGGGACCAGTGACTCCTCAACACTTTCGATAATCTCGTCGACGCGAATACGCGAAGCGGGCCGGCCAAGGACATAGCCGCCGCCAGGGCCGCGCACGCTCTCCACAATCCCCCGGCGTCGGAGCTTGACAAACAACTGCTCCAAGTAGGTCTGGGAGATCTCCTCGCGGGTGGCGATATCCTTCAGGCTGACGGGAGCGTTCTCCCCGTGGAGATGGAGGCTGACCATGGCCCGCACTGCATACTGGGCCTTGGTCGAGAGTCTCATGCTCTTTTCCCCGCGGAATCCCCCTCGGGAGTCTCCCCGGCTGCGGCGCCGGAAAGGCGGTTGACCTTCTCTTCGAGGGCGCGCAACTGATCGAAGAGACAGGAGATCGCCTTGGCTTCCGGGTCCGGCAAGCGCCCATGTTCAAGATCGGCTCGGCTTTCCGGATTGACGCCGTCAGACAAAACAATCCGCCCGGGGACGCCGACGACGGTGGAATTGGGCGGTACTTCCTTGACCACCACCGAATTGGAGCCGATCTTGCTGTTGTCGCCGACGGTGAAAGGACCGAGAATCTTGGCTCCCGAGCCGACCACAACATTATTGCCCAGGGTCGGATGGCGCTTCTCTTTGGCCCAAGAGGTCCCACCAAGGGTGACGCCGTGGTAGAGGGTGCAGTTGTCACCGATTTCCGCCGTTTCACCGATCACCACGCCCATGCCGTGATCGATAAAAAAGCCCCTGCCGATTCTGGCGCCGGGATGAATTTCGATGCCGGTCAGAAAACGTCCGGCATGGGAAACAAGCCTCCCGAGAAAATAGAACTTGCGCCGCCACAGGGCATGGGCCACACGATGCGTGAGCACGGCATGAAAACCGGGGTAACAGAAACAAATCTCCAGTTTGCTGCGCACAGCCGGGTCACGTTCGAAGACAACTTTGAAATCTTCTTTTATCGTTGAAAACACTTGCGGGTCTCCTCTCTTACGAGATCAGCACTTTTGAACCACCGATAACATACCTGATTGAAACTGTCAACTATTTCGACCGCCCTTTGCACGGGGAAAATCGGCGGGTCGGGGATGGGGCTTTTCTTAGTAATTGGGATCCACTTTGGGCAGGGTGAAAGAAAAACGACTGCCGCGGCCGATTCGGCTCTCGACCTGGATTTCGCCGTGGTGGGATTCGATGATCTTCTTGCAGATATAGAGCCCCAGGCCGCTCCCCTGACGGGAATCGCCCCGCTCGACCTGATAGAACTGTTCAAAGAGGCGGGGCAAAGCCTCCTCGGGAATCCCCTTGCCCGTATCTTCGATGGCAAAGCGCACGGCATCGCTGGTCTCGTCGACAAAAAGGTGAATAGTGCCGCCGATCGGAGTGAACTTGACGGCATTGCCAAAAAGGTTGACCAACACGCGATAGATCCGTTCCTCGTCGTAGAGAGCAACGGCGCTTTCGGGGAAGGTGGTTTTCAGGATCAACTGACTCGTTTCCAGCAGCGGGCGGCAATCATATAGAAATTCGCGGATAGTCGCAATCAGATCGCAGCGTTCCACCACCAGCGGCATACTCCCCGATTCGAGGCGGGATAGGTCGAGCAGGTTGTTGATCAGATCGGCCAGCCGGTCCGCTGCCGCGACCGCTTCCTCCACATAGACCCGCTGTTCGTCCGATAACCGCGCCTGATCGGTTTCGGCAAGCAAGGAACAATAGCCACTGACAATGGTAAGCGGGGTGCGCAGTTCGTGGACGGCGGTATGGAGAAACTCGGTCCGGGCCTGATCGGCCCGAACCAGAGCCGCATTGGCCGTCTCAAGAAGTTCCTTGACCCGTAGCAGATCCTCTTCGATGCGGCGCTGGTCGGTGACGTCGCGCAGTGCCGCGACCCGCAGGCCGTCAAGCACCGGACGGGCGCCGATACTCACCGAAAAGGTGCGCGGCTCGCCGTCTTTAGGCACAAATTCGATGTCGAAACGGCCATCGACGCCGATCGAGTCATCAGTGGCGATGCGACGGGTCAGAAAGCGCTCCTGCACATCCATGCCGAAGAGTTCCGCCAGGGACACACCGCAGAGGCTGGTAGAAGATCCACCAACCATGTCGACCAGACAGCGGTTGGCATAGGCGATCGTGCCGGCGGCGGAAAAAGCCATGAGCCCTTCCGAAGCATTCTCGAAGAGCTCTTCATAGGCCTGCTTGATGCGCAGATCCGCCTCCAGGCGTTTTTTGGCGACACGCAGCACTTCCGCCTCCTCCCAGACCAAGCGGAAGAAGTCGCTGGATTTGAACGCCGTCACCACCACATTGGAAACCAGCCGGCAAAAGCCGACCTCATCCCGATCCACCCCCTCTCCGGGACGGGCGATGCGGATGATCATAGCGCCGATGACACGGCGGGCATCGATCACAGGAAAGACCAGAACTGCGCTGATATCCCGCCCTTCAAACGCGGGCAAAATCTCGGCGAGGAGGGGATTTTCCGCCACATTCTCGACCAGCAGCGGCCGCCCGGTGGCCATCACCTGGCGGATCTCCGGATAATTTTTCAAATCGATGCGGAACGTCGGGCGACGGATATCCGCTGTCGTCGCCACGACATAAGCGCAGCCCTCCGCGTCCCGCACCAGGGCGATGGAACAGCGATCCACCGACTCCAGATGGGTGGAAATCTGCCGGGCAATCTCCTTAAGGGCGGCGCCGGCATCGCCGTTTTCGCTCAGGGTTTCGGAAATTTTCAGCAGCGCGTCGTAATGGCGGGCTTTCTTGTCGCAGCCGGCGAAGGCCTGCTTTTTCAGAAGAGCGCCCTGAATGCGGGCGAGAAGCTCATCGAAGTCGAAGGGCTTGGCGATATAATCGTCGAAACCGTCACGGAAGGGATTGACCAGACTGTCCCGATCCGGATGCGCCGTCATGAGCAGGATCGAAATCTCTTTCAAGCCGGGCTGTGAGCGCAGAAAACGGCAGACTTCCAAGCCGTCGCGGTCGGGCATACAGAGATCGACAAGAACCACGTCAGGGGGATCGGCACAGGCAAGGCGGCAGCCCTCCTCTCCCCCGGACGCCAGAACCACATGCAATCCGGCATCCCGCAACAGGTCGGAGAGTATTTCACGGGTCACGCGGTCATCATCAATGACCAAAACCGTTGGGCGCATAATCCTCCGGGGAAAAACGGCTCATACCACAAGAAACGGAGCCTCTTCCGACATGGGCGACCGCTTCGGCATGAAAAATTTGTTTATTCTCCCGTGAAAATCAAACCTTGTCAATCCAGAGAAACCTCTACACAATGAACTCTCCCGCCACTAAACACCTGCCGGCGTTGTAATGGGGGTTTCCCGGTTCCGTGAAGACGGCGTTCGGGGCGTTGGCTCCCGAACGGCTGACACCTTCTCCCCGGGCGTGACTTCGGACCGTTCCGGCCCTAGTTGTTTCCGTATGCCGCTGCGGCGCGGCGTTTTGAACTCGATCTCACCCGCGAGAAGTAACCGCACGCCCCGGAGTTTGACGACTCCGGCGGCATTAAAATCGGCGTTCTCGGCATGTCCGCAGCGTTGGCAGGCGAACTCGGCTTGCGACAGCCGATTGCCCGGGGAAGTGAAGCCGCAGAGGCGGCATTCCTGCGAACTGTGGTGAGGCGGCACGACGATGGCGAGCTTGCCCATGCGCCGGGCCTTGTAACGGGTGAACTGATGAATCCGGCCCCAGGCGCTGTGCAGAATCGCCCGGTTGAGTCCGGCTTTCTGGCGGACGTTGCGCCCCGGTTTGTCGACGGTGCCCTTGGCCGAGCGGGTCATGTTCTTTGTCCGCAGATCCTCGAAGACGAACAGCCGGGCCTGAAGATCGTCCACCAGGGCTCGACTGGCTTTGTGAGCCATGTCGGAACGGACCCGGGCCTCGTAGAGAGCGTACCGGGCCGCCCGCTGATGGGCCTTGGTTCTCCGGCGCGAACCCTTTTCCCGCCGGGCGGCGATCTTCTGCCAGCGTTTGCGGTGGCGCTCGGCTCCGGCCAACCGCTTTTTCTGGATGGAAGAGAAATCGAACCGGCTGCCGTCGCAGACCGCCGCCGGGATTGCCACACCCCGGTCGATGCCCCGGGTCACCTGAAGCAGAGCCGCTTCGCCCAGCCGTTGAAGCTCGGCGGCGATCTGGGCTTCGGTCTGTTCCGGCGCTCCGTCCTCGACGGCAAAGGACAGATGCCATTGTCCCGATTCGACGCTGAGAATAATCGACGCGGGTGTCTTCTCGACCGGGCGGTGCGCTCTTACCGGAATCTCGCCCAGGGGGAACTTTTTGGTTCCGACCGCCAAGCGGATTCCGTCTTCGTAAGGGGCCAACTCGAACAGCTCGCGGGTGAGTAGGACCGATTGCCGGCCCTGGCGGGATTTGATCTTCGGGCGGCCCTGGCAGGCCTCGGAGAAGAACCGCTGGTACGCCTGCCGCCAGCGGTAGGCTCCGTTTCGCAATACGACGGCAGGGACTTCCCGCAGAAACGCGGTCTGTTCGGTGATGAAATGGGCATACTGCTGATCCCGTGGAATCGGCACTCCGCACAACGCCGGGGCCTTGCGGGAGAACCGGCGGAAATAGCGGTCCTCGCCGACCTTGGCGTTGTAGATGAACCGTTGGCAGCCGATCCAGCGCAAAAGGATCTGCTGCTGCTCGGGTGTCGGGTAGATGCGGAATTTGTTGCCGGTTTGCATAGGGTTATGATACATTAAGCCGCATGGGAAATCAAACAACAAAATCGCTAAGTCATGCCGTCTATTCGATTAGGCTGCATATTGTTTTCGTCACCAAATATCGGCGGCGAGTGCTCTCCCCGCCGATTCTCGACTATCTCAAGACGGCGTTCTCCGAGATTCTGGACGACTGGCGATGCGAATTGATCGAGTTCGGCGGCGAGGTCGACCATGTCCATCTGCTGGTATCCATCCATCCGGCGCTGGACATCTCGGTTTTGGTCAACAATCTCAAAACCGCTTCGGCTCGACGGACCCGGAACCGTTTCGCGGAGCATGTCTCTCAATTTTATTGGAAGCCGGTTTTCTGGCACAGGGCTTACTTCGTCGGAAGCGTCGGAGAAGTCTCGCTGGAAACGATCCAGCGATACATCGAATCCCAAGGCACGAAGGAAAAACCGCGAAAATCAAAACCCCTCGCTTGACCCGCCTCCTGGCGCTGCGCGCCTAGCAGGGGGAATGCGCTCGGTCTTGTTCAAAGGAAAAGACGATAGGCCGCGTTGTTGCTCTCCTCCGTGTAACGATAACCCAAATCCTTCAGAAAGGAGCGAAAGTCCCCTTCTTCCCCCTTCGGAATCTCCAGACCGATCAGCACTCGGCCGTAATCCCCGCCCTGCATGCGGTAATGAAAGAGGGAAATATTCCAGTTTTCCCCCATGGAACCCAGGAAGCGGGTCAGGGCGCCCGGCCGCTCGGGAAACCAGAAACGGTAGAGGACCTCGCGCCCAACTTCGGCGGATTTGCCGCCGACCATGTAGCGGACATGGGTCTTGGCGAGGTCGTTGTCGGTGAGATCAAGATTGACGAAGCCCTTACTTTCAAGCTGACGGCCGAAGTCGATGCGTTCCCGCTCGTCGCGGATCGACAGGCCGACAAAGATATGCGCCCGCTCCCGGCCGGACAGGCGATAGTTGAATTCGGTGATACTCCGTTCCTCGCCGATTTCCGCGCAGAAACGCTTGAGAGCGCCGGGCTCTTCGGGAATGGTGACGGCGAAGAGCGCCTCCTGCTTCTCGCCGATCTGCGTACGCTCGGCGACATAGCGCAACCGCTCGAAATTCATGTTCGCCCCGGAGTTGATGGCGATCAGGGTCTGGCCATTCACCTTGCGTTCCCGGATGTATTTCTTCAGTCCGGCTACCCCCAGGGCGCCGGCCGGTTCGACGATGGAACGGGTACTCTGGTAGATGCTCTTGATAGCGCCGCAGAGTTCGTCGGTATCGACGCGAATGATTTCATCGACACAGCGCCGGCAGTAATCGAACGTCAGCTTGCCGACCTCCCGCACCGCCACGCCGTCGGCAAAAATTCCCACCGAATCGAGACGCACCCGACGACCGGCCTGAAGGGAGCGGTACATGGCATCGCTGTCCTCCGGTTCAACGCCGACAATTCGGATCTCGGGGCAGAGCGCTTTGAGATAGCCGGCGATGCCGGCGATCAGACCGCCGCCGCCGACCGGGACAAAGACCGCATCCATCCTGCCGGCGCTCTGGCGAAGAAGCTCCACCGCCACCGTTCCCTGACCGGCAATCACCAAGTCATCATCGAAGGGATGGATAAAGACCATACCCGTTTCATCGATGAGATGATCACAGTAATCCTGCGCCTCCGAGTAGCTGTCACCATGAAGCAGAACCTCGCCGCCCAGACGCCGCACGGCCTCCACCTTGATCAGCGGAGTCGTACGGGGCATGACGATGACCGCACGGATGCCCAACTTACGGGCGGAAAAAGCGACCCCCTGGGCATGATTGCCGGCCGAGGCGGCGATCACGCCGCGCCGACGTTCCTCTTCGGAAAGATGCGCGATGCGGTTGTAGGCGCCTCGCAGTTTAAAGGAAAAGACCGCCTGCAAATCCTCACGCTTGAGCAGAATGCGGTTATTGAGCTGAGCCGAAAGAACCGGCGCCTCGTCGAGAGGCGTTTCCACGGCCGCTTCGTAAACCCGCGAGGTCAATATCCATTTCAGCAGTTTCTGCATGCGATTCCTCCTGTCAAACCGGTCGCCGGTTTCAGCGATGCGGCAAATAAACGCAAAGGTTTTACTATACCCACAGGACGATAAAATCCACAGGAAATTTCCCCTATGCCCGGCAAGCATCATCTTAGTGTCGACAAATGAACAGGACTTCTATATACTTTCGGATCGATTGTTTACGGGCGCGGCGAAAGTGGGTTCGCCGCTCATTCAATACCGAAAAGGAGAGAACACCATGCCGGAATTCAAGTACCAGGATCCCTTCCCGCTGGCCAAGGACGAAACCAAGTACTACAAGATCCCCGGATCGGAAAAGTATGTCTCGGTCGTCAAGTTCGACGGGAAGGATATCGTCAAGGTCGATCCCGAAGCGCTCACCGTCCTCGCCAACCAGGCATTCCGTGACGTCTCCTTCCTGCTCCGGCCGGAGCACAATGAGCAGGTTGCCAAGATTCTGACCGATCCCGAAGCCTCCCCCAATGATCGCGGCGTAGCCATGGCCTTTTTGCGCAACGCCGAAATCTCCGCCAATTTTGAACTTCCCCTCTGCCAGGATACCGGCACCGCCACCATCGTCGCCAAGAAAGGCCAGCAGGTCTGGACCGGCGCGAAGGATGAGGAATTCCTCTCCAAAGGCGTTTACAAGACCTACACCGAGGAAAACCTGCGCTACAGCCAAACCGCCGCTCTCGACATGTACACTGAGAAGAACACCGGTACCAACCTGCCGGCGCAAATCGACATCATGGCAACCGAAGGCGACGCCTACAAATTCCTCTTCATCACCAAAGGCGGCGGTAGCGCCAACAAGACCATGCTCTATCAGGAAACCAAGGCACTGCTCACTCCCGCCAACCTGGAAAAATTCCTGGTCGAAAAGATGAAGTACCTCGGCACCGCCGCCTGTCCTCCCTACCACATCGCCTTTGCCATCGGCGGAACCTCCGCCGACGCCTGCCTGAAAATCGTCAAACTGGCCTCCACGAAAGAACTCGATGGACTGCCGACAGTCGGCAACGAATACGGTCAGGCCTTCCGCGATCTGGAGATGGAAGAAAAACTGCTCAAAGCCGCCCAGAAACTCGGTATCGGCGCCCAGTTCGGCGGCAAATACTTCGCCCATGACGTACGCGTCATTCGTCTTCCCCGCCACGGCGCCTCCTGCCCCGTCGGCATGGCCGTCTCCTGCTCCGCCGACCGCAACGCCAGGGCGAAAATTACCAGAGAAGGCCTCTTTATCGAGGAACTGGACCGCAACCCCGGCCGCCTGATCCCGGAAAAATATCGCGGCAGACAAGAGCGCGGCACCCGCATCAACCTCAACCGGCCAATGAAGGAAGTTCTGGCCGACCTGACCAAGCTCAAGGTTGGCGACGCGCTGCTCCTCGACGGCACCATCGTCGTCGGTCGCGACATCGCACACTCCAAGTTCAAAGAAATTCTCGACAGCGGCAAGCCGCTCCCTGATTATCTTAAGAACCACCCGATCTACTACGCCGGCCCGGCCAAGACCCCGAAAGGCAAGCCCTCCGGCTCCTTCGGTCCCACTACCGCCGGCCGCATGGATTCCTATGTCGATCTGCTCCAGTCCAACGGCGGCTCGATGATCATGATCGCCAAGGGCAACCGCAGCCAAGAAGTCACCGACGCCTGCAAGAAGCACGGCGGCTTCTACCTCGGCTCCATCGGTGGCCCGGCAGCCGTTCTGGCCGAAGAGAACATCAAGAAGGTCGAGTGCATCGACTTCCCCGAACTCGGCATGGAAGCGGTCTGGCAGATCGAAGTCGTCAACTTCCCGGCCTTCATCCTGGTCGATGACAAAGGGAACGATTTCTTCAAGCAGCTGGGCCTGTAAGCGCCGGTTGAACATTCGTTAAGATGAAAAAACCGCCCCGGCCTTCTTGGCCTGGGGCGGTTTTTTTATGCCCAGATTTCTTGGAGACGAAAAAAGACGGGTAACTTACAGGCCGGTGGTGAAACTCTGTACCGGTCCCTCGGTGCGCTCACCCCGTTCGTCCACGACCGTCACCTGCCAATAATAGGTGGTCTGCGGGGTCAGCCCGGACGGGGTCAGGCTTCGTTCCGTCTCGAATGGCTCAGGCTCAGGTGCTGATACTGGCGCTTGTGCCGGTGCCGATCCCCCGCTCCCGCCCCCACCACAGGAGAGCAGCAGCAACAGAGCGGAAGCGAGAAGCGCAGCAAAAAGCCAACGACGGGTGTTGCGGCGGCGCACAGCGAAAAAGAAGGGGATGAAAATTCCTCCCGCGCCCGCGAAAAGCATTCCGTTTGCGGGAATCCCCGAGAACGCGACGGTGATCGGCGTGCTGTCGCGAAAGTCGGCATAGGTGGAAATGCGCACTTCGCTGGTGACCGAATCCCCGTCGGCGTCAGGCAGAATATCCCAGCGCAAGGTGACAGGGAGGGCAACGCCGATGGCGCCGTCGGCCGGAGCTAGGGGTTGTGGCGCCGGTGGTGGGGTATTGACGTTCAGTAGATCGTAGGCGCTGCGCACATTCAACAACCCATAGCCGTAGCTGTTATCGGCGCCCACCGGCCCCAAGTCGGTCGCCGAGTTTTTTAAGGCCGCTTCCAGTTCGTCGATCCGGGTATCGGGAAAAGCACTCAGAAGTAGAGCCATGGCGCCGGCCCCATGGGGAACGGCGATCGAGGTTCCGGTAACATAATAGTAGGGGGCCGCGGCGGTCAGTCCCGTGGTCTTGACATAAAACCCCGGGGCCACCAGTTCAGGATAAATCGTTCCGTCGCAGGCCGAAGGGCCGCGACCGCTGAAATCGGAGATGGTCGTTTCCGAGGTCATGGTTCCGACCGAACCGACGGCGAAGGATTCGGCGTAACTGGCGGGGGCGACACTACTGTAAAAGGGGGCTTCACCCGTCATGGGATCAAGATCAATATTACCGGCGGGGAAGAGAACGGCGATGCCCGCCGCCTTGAGCATCGCCACCGCTTGGCGTAGATGCGTTACCGTCTCGTCGCAAATGTTCGGGGCCTCCTCGAAACCCCAGGAATTGTTCACCACATGGGGCGCATCGTCGGTGGCCGGGTCGCCGTCGGGATCGAGCAGCCAGTCGAAACCCGCCAGGATGGAAGAAGTGGGAGCCTCGCCGGTATCGTTGAAAATCTTTACGGCGATCCAGCGGGCTTCCGGCGCCACCCCGATATAGGAACCGTCGGCGTTGCCGCCGAGAATCACCCCCATCGCACTGGTGCCGTGTCCGTCCACATCGACAGGCGTGAGATGCTCACCGTTGGGATCGAACCAACTGTTGGTCCCTCCGCGCCAGCGGGAGCCGAGGTCGGGGTGGATGATATCGACGCCGGTATCCATGGTGGCAACGGTAACCCCCTGGCCGGCGTAACCCAGGTTCCAAAGCTCAGGAGCCTTGATCAGCCTGATATTCGATTCGGCCGGACCGGCCGTAAGGGCAGGGACTATTTCCGGGGGGTAGAGTACCTCGTCGTAGGTCATGGCGACGACGTCGGAACGGGCGGCTAGTTCACGCAAGGTATCGGCACTGGCGGTAAAGGCCAGACCGTTAATTATGTAGAGATCCTTAATGTTGGGAACATTGCGCGAGCGCAGGAAATCCCGGGCCGCCTTTTGCGAAGAAGCAGCCCGCTCCTTGAGCAGGCTCGCCAGTCGCGGCCGGCGCTGCCCCGCTTGGTCGCGCAAGGCCATCGGTTCGACCCCGCCCCGGAAGGTGACAATGACGGAAATCATCTCATCCGGTGAGGAAGAGTCGATCAGGGACTGGAGTCGGGGGTTGAGGGTCGCACCCGTTGCCGGGAGCGAAAATCCCAGCAAAGAAACGCAGACAGCCGTCAAAAGCAGCCAATGAAGTCGAAAGCGCCTCATAATACCCCCCTGTCCTTGTTTGCGGGTTGACTCAGGAAGACATGCCGATCACCAGCATGCCGGAATTAAGAATGGCGATACCGAAGGCCACCAGTACCAGGCCGCTGACGATACGCACCGCCAGGGGATAGGCGTTGACGAGGCGAATCTTCTGACGCACGGACTGGGAGGCATAACCGGCCAGCAGCATGGGAATAGCGAAACCCAGGGAATAGAAAGCGAGCAGCACCAGCCCTGTGATGATTTTTCCCTGGGTCGCCACCAGAGTCAGCACCCCCGAAAGCATGGGACCAACGCAGGGGATCCAGACCAGACCCAAGGTCAGCCCAAGAATCAGCCCCGACCAGCGGCCCCCGCTTTTCGACTGGATGCGGTTGAAAACATGGATGTTCTTGAACAGATTCACGCCGAATAGCAGCAGAATGCCGAAGAGGATGATGGTGACACCGGAGATCTTCTCGAAGAGGGGCATGACCGAGGCCATGGCTCCGCCGAAGAGGGCGGTCAACGCGCCCATGGCCATGAATCCGGCGCTCAGGCCGAGAACGATGAGCAACGGGCGATGGCGATGGTCCTCGGCGCTGCCGGTCACGAGAATGGGCACGACCGGCAGGACGCAAGGGGAGGCGACGCTGGCGAGTCCGGCCGCCGTCGCCAGCAAGACGGAAGACAGGGATAAATCCAGGAGAGGCATGGAAATTCTCCCCTACTTCAGCTCGTTGAGCAGAAAACGAATTTCTTCGACATTCTTCACCCCGGGAGTCAGGCGACGAATCTCCTTGCCGCCGCCGTCGACAAGAATCAGCGACGGCAAGCCACGTATGCCGAATTGCCCGAAGAGCGGACGATCCTCGGGGAGCGTCGTACGAATTTCACGAATGCCGACCCGGCCACGCAATTCATCCGCCATCCCCGCCAGAATGCGCCCTTGCATCATACAAGGCCCGCCGTTCGGATCAAGGAAAAAGAGCAGTTGGGGAGTGCCGTCCTGGCCCAAAATGGCCGTGTCCGCGGTAACTTTTTCCCCTTCGGAACAACCCAGAAGGAACATGAGCAGAAAAAAACCGAATACGTTTTTGAGCATGAACAACCTCCGAAAAAATTTTCTTGAATATATTAATTATCATATTCCATGTCAAGATTGACGATCAGCCGGTTAATCAGGGCCGATCCTGCGTCATCCACACTTTGAGTGCCCGGAAAGGACAGGACGGCCACCGGCAAGAATTAAGGCTAAAACCGGGGTGCTTCCGGGTAGAAAAAATGCTAGCATCACGAAATGCGATGCCGTCGCACCGACAAGTCACGGCTTCCAAATCCCGCTAATTTTCTATGAGATCCTGAATTGTTATGGGCATTGCCGCAGATATCGTCATCATCGTCGTTGCCGCCCTGGCCGGCGGCCTCGTCGCCCAGCGCCTCAAGCAGCCGCTGATTCTCGGTTACATTCTCGCCGGGGTGCTGGTCGGTCCCCATACCGGGGGCATCTCCATTTCCGACTCCCACGACATCGAACTGCTCGCCGAAATCGGTGTGGCGTTGCTCCTCTTCGCCCTCGGCCTGGAATTCTCCCTGAAAGAGCTGCAACCGGTACGCAAGGTCGCCCTTATCGGCACGCCGATCCAGATTCTGCTGACCATGGCCTTTGGTTATGCCATCGGCCTCCTTTTCGGCTGGGAACGGAATGCCGCCCTCTGGTTCGGCGGACTGATTTCCCTGTCGAGCACCATGGTCGTGCTCAAGACCCTGATGAACCAGGGGATTCTCGGCACCCTGTCGAGCCGGGTGATGATCGGCATGCTCATCGTCCAGGATCTGGCCATCGTGCCGATGATGATCGTGCTGCCGCAGCTGAAAAATCCGGCGGCGGGACTGCCGATTCTCGGGGTCGCGGCGGTCAAGGCGACGATCTTTCTGGTGCTGATGGTCGTCGTCGGCACCCGCCTGATCCCCTGGCTGATGAAGCGGGTCGCCGGCTGGAACTCGCGGGAACTTTTCACCCTGGCAATCACCGCCATGGGGCTGGGTATCGGCTATGGCACCTTCCTCTTCGGCTTGTCCTTCGCCTTCGGCGCCTTCGTCGCCGGGATGATCCTGAGTGAATCAGATTACGGTCATCAGGCCTTAAGCGATATCATCCCCCTGCGCGATATTTTTGGCCTGCTCTTCTTCACCTCGGTGGGCATGCTCCTCGATCCCGCCTTTCTGCTCTCGCACATCGGCCAGGTTCTGACCATCGTCTTTCTGGTCATCGTCGCCAAGGCCGGCATCTTCGCCACCATCACCCGCGCCTTCGGCTACGTCAACGTCGTCCCCTTGGCCGCCGGTCTCGGCCTCTTTCAGGTCGGGGAGTTCTCTTTCGTCCTCGCCCGGGTCGGGGTCGCCACCGACTCGATCTCCCAGGAACTCTATTCCCTGACCCTGACGGTGGCGGTGGTCACCATGCTCCTCACTCCCCTGCTCTCCTCCCTCACCGCCCCGCTCTACGCTTTGCGCAAGAGTCGCTTCAAGCATGAACCCCTGCAGACCATGAACATTCCCGATCAGGGTCTGCGCGACCATGTGGTGCTGGCCGGCGGCGGCCGCGTCGGACGTTATCTGGCCAACGTTCTGCAACGCCTCGATATCCCTTTCGTCATCATCGAACTCAACCATTGGCGGGTCGAGCAGGCCAAGGACGACGGCTTTCCCACCGTCTTCGGCGACGCCACCCACGCCGTGGTGCTGGAAGCGGCGGAAATCCATCGGGCCAAGCTGATGCTCATCACCACCCCGGTGGCGGTGACCGCGTCGGCGGTCGCCACCCAGGTGCATACGTTGAACCCGGATCTGCGCATTATCGCCCGCGCTTCCAGCATCGAGGAGATGCAACTGCTCCATGAGGAAGGGGTCTATCAGGTGGTCCAGCCGGAATTCGAAGCCAGCCTCGAATTCACCCGCCAGGCCCTGCTCTACCTAAACATGCCGGTCAACAAAATCCAATGGTATACCGACGCCGTGCGCCGCGAACTCTACTCCCCCCTCTACGAAGGGGAATTGGGTTACGAGGCGATCACCCAGTTACAGGATGCCACCCGCCTCTTGGAACTGTCCTGGGTGGCTCTGGACGGCGACAGCCCCCTGCTCGGCAAGAACATCGGCGAACTGCGGATTCGCAGCCAGACCGGCGCCTCCATCGTCGGTATCCTGCGTCGGGGGGAGATGCAGACCAATCCCTCCCCCGATTTCCGCTTCGCCGCCAGCGACCTGGTCGGCGTCATGGGCGAGCCGGAACAGCTGACCGCCTTTCAGAATCTGGCTGAAGGACGACCTTTAACCCCTTGATACAACGACGGTCATCCATGAACAACCCCTTTGCTACCAGAGATCGTGAACAGGCTCAGGCATTCTTTCGCCGACTCTTGGCCACCGTCAAGACCGCTCCTGTTCATGGTCCCCTCTATATCAGCTCCGTCGGTAGCCGATACCTCCCGAATCTCGCATCGCAACGGAGGATTTTCCCGCTGAGGGCTTCCCCGACCCGCAGTTGGGGAGGCTCCGGGCTGGGGCAAAGAGCGGATGGCCACGTGTAACGGCGAATGGAAGCTTAAGGATCGCCGATCGTCCGCCACTGCCCCGTCCGCCAGTCCAGATGCTGACGAGGACGGAACCGATCCTTGTAGGCCAGGGAACGACATTCGGCCACATAATAGCCGAGATAATACCAGGTCAAACCGAGTGCGCGGGCCTGCTCGATCTCCTTGAGAATGCTGAAGGTTCCCGGATTGAAGGCGGCATAGGCGGGATCGAAGGCAAAATAGACGCTGCTCAGACAGTCGGCGCCGACATCGAGGATACCGATTCCGGCCTGTTCTTCTTCCACGAAAAGTTCCGACTGCATGGCGGGGCAGGAAGGCATGTAGAAATTAAGGAGGAAATCCTCGGACTGAGCCTCCAGCCCGAAGCGTTGCCGAGCATGTTCCCGGTAAATGGTGAAAGCGCGGTCACTCAGCTTCAGGGGGCCAAAGCGTACCGAAAGGGCGGCGGCTTTTTTCAGTACCCGGCGCTGTTCCCGGCTAGGGGTGAATTCCGCGACGGGGATCCTTAAAGGGGTGCAGGCGCGGCAGTCGGGGCAGGCGGGACGGAAATAGTAGAGCCCAAACTTGCGCCAGCCTGCGGCCAGATAGCGGGAAAGTTCGACCCCGTCGAGCCGACCGGCAAGGAAGAATTCATAGCGTTTTTTCCGCCCCGGAAGATAGGGGCAGTCACTCGGCTCTTCGAGCTGCGGAGGTTGGATTAAACGCATCGACGGCCGCCTTGACAGAAACCCAAAGATTGGTCATTTTGATGAGGGCGGTCAGCATCGCACAGGTCTCGGCCGCGCGTCAACCATGCCGGCCGAGACCAAACCGCCGCCGCTAGGCAAGGGGTTCATTTTTCATAACAAGGAGGGATGATACGATGCTTTACTGGCACTGGCTGACCCTGGGACTGCTGCTGATCCTGGCCGAGCTTTTCATCCCCAGCTTCACCATCTTCTGGTTCGGCCTCGGCGCCCTGCTGGTCGGCGGGCTGCTCCTGCTTCTCGGCGAGTTGGCCTTGAACTGGCAGATCTTCATCTGGGCCATTGCCTCCTGCCTCTTCACTTTTTTATGGTTCCGCTTTTTCAAACCGCGCATGACCGACCGCACCAAAGCCGGTCTCTCCCGCGAAGCCATTATCGGAGAGAGCGGCCAGGTCATTCACCCCCCGGAAGAAGGACGACGGGGCACGGTCCGTTTCGCCAAGCCCCTGCTCGGTTCCGACGAATGGCCCTTCATCTGCGAGCAAACGGTCGCCATCGGCGACCGGGTCTTCGTCAAGGATGTCTCGGGGAATACGTTGATTGTAGAGAGGCGAAGCTGAAGGCTGAAGGAAACTGTGTCACAAACGCTTCAATCAATAAAGGAGATTGAAAGTATGGAAGGATTGGTGGTTGTCGTCGTTTTTCTGGTGCTGGTGGCCGTAACCATCTCTCTTGGGGTACGCATTGTTCCCCAGGGATACAAGCATGTGGTGCAACGCCTCGGCAAATACCACGCCACCCTCGGCCCGGGCTTGAACATCATTATCCCCTACATCGACACGGTTTCCTACAAGGTCACGACCAAGGACATCGTTCTCGACATCCCCTCCCAGGAGGTCATCACCAAGGACAACGCCGTCATTGTCGCCAACGCCGTCGCCTACATCAATATCGTCTCGCCGGAAAAAGCGGTCTACGGCATTGAAGATTACCGCATCGCTATCCGCACCCTGGTGCAAACCTCGCTGCGCTCCATCGTCGGGGAAATGGACCTGGATGACGCCCTTTCCTCCCGCGACATGATTAAAGCCAAACTCAAGGAAGCCATTTCCGACGACATCGCCGATTGGGGGATTACCCTGAAGACCGTGGAGATTCAGGATATCAATCCCTCCCCGACC
Organism: Trichloromonas sp.; assembly: GCF_034006665.1. Classification (GTDB taxonomy): domain Bacteria; phylum Desulfobacterota; class Desulfuromonadia; order Desulfuromonadales; family Trichloromonadaceae; genus Trichloromonas. The sequence goes on along the minus strand of NZ_JAVESI010000007.1, from coordinate 793 downwards.
ATGCAGAAGGCCATGGAGGAACAGGCCGCCGCCGAGCGCGGCCGGCGCGCCACCGTCACCCGTGCCGAAGGAGAAAAATCCGCCGCCATCCTCCAGGCCGACGGCCGCCTCGAAGCCTCCAGGCGTGACGCCCAGGCCCAGGTGGTTCTGGCCGAGGCAAGCCAGCGGGCGATCACCAAGGTGACGGAGGCGATCCAGACCAACGAACTCCCGGTCATGTATCTGCTCGGCGAAAAATACATCGACGCTGTAAAGAACGTTTCCGGCGCGCCCAACGCCAAGATCGTCCTGCTCCCCGCCGACATTCCGGCGGCGGTGCGCGGCCTGATGGGGCATCTGAACAAATGAGGCCCAAAAAGTCGGGGGCAACGCCGGAAGAGCTCTCCCCCGAGGAGTGGGAAGCCCTCTGCAAACGTTGCGGGCAATGCTGTTTTGAAAAATGGGTGGAAGAAGACGGCACCATCCGCCCGACCACGATCCCCTGCCGCTTTCTCGACATCGTCACCCGCGAGTGCAAGGTCTACCACAAGCGTTTCGAAGTGGATGAAGGATGCGTCAAACTGACCCCCGCGTTGGTTGAAACCGTGCAGTGGCTCCCCCCCGATTGTGCCTATGTGCGGTGGATGCAGGGAAAGAGATGATTTCCTAGGTATCCGATTAAGACACCAAGCGGGAATTCCCGGGATTTCAATTCCGGGATGAACGCGTTTTTGCGCGAAGCGCAAATTAACGTGTTGACAGCTATCCAAACCGTGAGAGGGTGAATTATCACCACAGACGGAGCGGCAATGAT
>NZ_JAVESI010000006.1:0-94693 GCF_034006665.1 Trichloromonas sp. | reverse complement strand
GTCGACCTGTTTGTGGTCTTTGACGTGAATCATGGTAGTCCCTCGCAAAGCATTGGAATTGTTAAGGAATATACCATAGATCACGTCCCGGCGCAAGAAAAAAATTGCAAATAATCTAATGATTTAAGCTAGTTATCAGACCTTCTCTTTTTGCGGTGGCATCAATATTGATGCCATTTTGTCCCAGTCTTATGGCATTGTCCCAATAATGCAAATGCTGATGGTTGAAATAAAACAGGCAGCTATGCGCGCAGATGAAACCCAACAGGCTATTTAAGTATCTTAAATTAAAGCAGAAAATAAAATCGACGTTTTGACGTATACCTAAACGTATACCAAAACGGGCCGCCGTCCCCCTGTGCGCCATAAAAAAAGCCGGGATCAAGTCCCGGCATCGGTGGGGGTGGGCGGTTAGTCGGTAAACTCAACCTCCATGTCTCGCTCGGCATCGGTGGCGAGGTCGTTACACGCTCTATCAATGGCGACCTCCAGACGTTCGAGCGCCTCGGCTACATGGCCGGGGGTGCCGCCCGCCGCTGTGACGGATTCCTTCGTGGCGCGGGCGGCATGATACCGCAGATGATCGCGCAAGGCGCACAGACGGGCATGGAGGATCACGTCGGCATCGGAGCGCAGCAGCCACTTACGATCTTCCTTGCGGGCCTGGAGTTCGAGCAGCCGGTTTTTCAGCTGGAGGTTGCGGACGGTTTCGGCCTCTCGATCAGGGGAGCCTCCAGGGATCGTCCCGCCGTTGAGTTCACGCAGGTAGGCAAGCAGCCGGTCCAGTCGGACGCTCTTGTCTTTCTCGCAGAGGCCATGCTTCGCCGCGTCTTCGTAGAATTTCGAGCGACCGACAGGCCAGCCGCCGGGGTCAACGAGTTCGTCGAATGCCTGCTTTCGGGTTTCGAATATCTTCATGCGCTTGGGTCCTTTCGGGGGTTCCTGTGAACAAGGGAGCCAAGGCCCCGGTTTCTGACCCCACAAATTTTTTAATTTTCCGTGGAATATTGGAAAACCTATTTTGCTTTCTTTAGTAAAATGCCGGGGTTTATCCCCCCGGCTTGTGAGTGCTTCGGGCATGGACAGCCAGCAACAGGGCATCGGCTTTGCCGTGGTCTTTCCTCCGTGACAAATCGACGCCAGGGAACAGCCGCCTTGCCACTGCCAGGGATCGCGCTTTCGGGTCCGGTCCATCAGACGGAACAATCAGCCCTTTCTGCCAGCACTGGGGGGTGGGTAGGGTGTAGGGGATGGACAGCGCCGCCAGCAGCCCCTGCCAGGTGCCGAAATTCACGCCAAAAGAGAACACGCTGCTCACTCCCTGCCCCGGTCGAGACGCGACACGCTCCAGGGCGCACAGCCTGACGTCATGCCCTACCAGCCAGCCCCGCAGCAAGTCAGCCGCCGCAACGGGATCACCCGGCCAATCTTCAACGAGGGCCACGTCGTCAGCGAGCAGGGCCACAGCCCCCGATGCGCCGGGGTCGATTCCGATATAAGCCGCCGATCTCATCGAATGACCAGCCTTTCCCCCTGACTGAGTCGCCATCCGGCAACAAGTTCACCCCCTTTGAGCGCCGTGAGGATCGCCTTTTTATCGGGCCGGTGGCTCTCGGGGATCGTCACCACGAAATGGGCCGGGGTCTGGCTTTCATCGGTGGGGATCGCTGCCGGCGGGTTCTTCTGGAGGCGCAGCCGGAAACGGGAGGTCTCCAGACTATCCCGCCCCGCCGCCCGCAACGCCGTCTCCAGGAACCTTCGTTCAAGTTCACCAGCCTCTATCACCTGATGAACGAAGAACTGTTACGGGAATGCTTTCAGCGGCTGCGGAAAGACGCCGCTGCGGGCATTGACGACCTGACCAAGGAGCAGTATGCCGAAAACTTCGACGCCAATCTATCAAATCTGATAGAACGGCTTCACCGGATGGCATACCGCCCGCAACCTGTCCGACGGGTGTACATACCCAAACCGGGCAGCGACCAACCACGCCCCTTGGGGATACCATGCTTTGAAGACAAACTGGTGCAGGCGGGACTGGTGCGGATACTGGAATCAGTCATTGAGCAGGATTTCATAGAAGACTCCTATGGCTTCCGTCCTGGCAGGAGCTGTCACCAGGCGCTCAGAGCATTGGGTGAAACCGTTGAGACCAAACCGATCAATCACATAGTTGAAGCAGATATCAAAGGCTTCTTCAATCATGTGAATCAGGAATGGCTGATGAAATTCCTGGCACATCGGATTGGGGACCAGCGGGTTCAGCGCATGGTCAAGCGATTCCTCAAGGCCGGGGTTTCAGAAGACGGGATGGTAACGGTCAGCGACGAAGGGACTCCTCAAGGAGGGGTTATCTCCCCCCTGCTCGCCAACATCTATCTTCATTACACCCTTGACCTCTGGTTTGAGAAGGTGGTCCGGAAGAACTGCGCTGGCTATGCTCGGATGATCCGGTATTGTGATGACTTCGTTGTCTGCTTTCAGTACCAAGCAGATGCGGAGAAATTTCGCCGGGAACTGGGGAAGCGGCTGGAGAAATTCGGGCTGGAAGTAGAACCAACGAAGACCAGGGTGGTAGCGTTTGGGCGCTATGCTGTGCAAAACGCCAAGGTACGGGGGAAAAGACCAGATACCTTCGACTTCCTGGGATTTACCCACTACTGCGGCACAAGGAAAAATGGCACCGGGTTTCGGGTAAAACGGGTAACCGCACGCAAGAAGTTCACCGCCAAGTTGAAAGTCTTCAAGGAGTGGCTGAAGAAAGCCAGGACCAAGAAGACGGCAGAAATATGGGAGACAACCACCGCTAAGCTGCGAGGGCACTATGCCTACTATGGAGTTACTGACAACTCACCTGGAATCAGTAGATTTGCCAGGGAGGTGAGGCGACTCCTGTTTAAGTGGCTTAATCGGCGCGGCAAAAGGGGTTGTATCACCTGGCAAAAGTTCTGCGAAATGCTGAAGCGGTTCCCCTTGCCTGCGCCCCGAATCAAGGTCAGCATGTACCAGATCTCTGCGAATTGACCATGTGAAGAGCCGTGTGCGTAAATAGCGCCAGCACGGTTCTGTGAGGGGCTGAAGCCAACTGCTGTATGGTTGAAATAATGTGGCACCGCCGGGAAACCAGGCGGCAACGGAGAAAACAAACATCAACCTGTAGCAACGGGAGAAATCAGTCTACTCGACAATGTCAGCAGCCCATGGCCGCAGGGAGTCGGGCAACAGGGAAAAGTCGAACGGTTCGACCGGGTGCAATCCATCCGGCAACGGGATGGGGTCGCTTTGGCTCTCTGGTTTCGCCTGTGCCGGGTTTTCTGCCGGGGGTCTAGGGGTAGGTATGGCCCTTTTGACCGGCGGAAACATGGCTGCCGCTTCTGCGATAATTTCTGGGTCTGCCGAAAGTCGGTAGGTCATTGTCCGCCCCCTACCCGCCGGGAAAGTGCCGACAGTTCCCGCCAGACCATGCGCAGATTCAGACGCACAAGCGCTTGAGGTGGGATGTCGTCCCGGTCGTCGCCATCGCCGCCGCTGAGGATCATCAACGGGATCATGGCAAACTCGATCTTCAGCAGGTCGTCCCAGGTGATTTCACTTGATTTTTCGGGTGGTTGCGGTGATAATGGGTACACCATTTCTGATCCCCCTCCCCCCGCCCCGGCCGGGGTTTCGTTTTTGTTCATGGCTCAGCCCTCCGTTCCTGTCTCGATCAGACGCAAGATTTCCGATTCGCGCCAACAGGTAGTCCGGGGCCTAAGTTTTACTGGCTGGGGGTATCGTCCCGCCTTGACTCCCGCCCACAGCGATGCTCTACCGATGGGCAAGATGTTTAAAACTTCGCGCTCTCTTAGAAGTCGGTCCGGTCTGGGGTGGGGTGCTTGGTTATTCATGTGGCCTCCATCGTCAAGGGTTTTCGTCGCGACGTGGTGACACACTACGGGACGAGGTTTGTCCCGGTCAATCTGGAATTGTCTTTCAGAAACAGGTATTTAGGTAATTTTCAGAGGGCAAAAATTACCAATTTTTCCGGCGGGATTTCGGGGATTTACAGGGTGGGAAAATGAGGTAGGGTTTTGCCGACCAGTCGGGCATGGGCCTTGATAATCTTTTCTCGGTCTGGTCTGCGAAAGGTGCCATCTTCCAGTAGTCGAAAAATGGTAGGTTCGTATTCATCCATGAGGATGGTCAAGTTCTGCATCGGGTCGGTTAGGTGCTCCGGTATGCGTTCCTTGAGCGTATAGAGTTTCCATTCTTGGGCTATCGTGCCGGGCTTTAAGGGTTGCTTGACGTCGGAAACATCCTGACGATTAAACCCGGCGACAGTGTGCGCCGTGACGGGGAGCGCCGAAACGATCACAGCGGCGATTCTGGCAGGTAGCCCCATCGTGTAACACAGAAAATTCATGTGGTGCATCGCGTCAACGATCCTTGACACTCTCAGCCGCCTTTCCCGCGCCTGGGTCGGTGCATCAAAGGCTTCATCAATGGACGCTTGCCCGTCCATCAAGAATTTGGCAGAACGTCGGGCCAAGGCACCATGCGCCCATATCGGCAGACTAAAGCCGCGCTGCCAGCTAACATCTATCGCTTCCAGCGCCGCCAGGGGATCGCCCTCTTCATGGCGAGTCTTGAGCCAGACCAGCACGGAAACGGTACTTAGCAGCCCTTCGATTGACGATGTTACTTTGGTTTCGGCGACAGGGTGGGCCTGTGCCTCCAGGCAAAGTTCTTCAAGGCGGGAAAGGTCGGCATCCATCGTCAGCACTCCCTCTGTGCGTCCCCCTAGAAAGTTCCCGCCAGGCCGGGGAGGGAGTCCCGGCTTTTCGCCCCGTCGGGCTAGGCGGGTGTTCGGTGAAGGGGTGCCAGGGGCAGGGGGCATCAACCCCTTTTCGGTGGCCTGATCCTATCCCCTGGCTGGAGGTGGGCGTCGTCCGTCTGCGGTGCCTGCATAAGCGTGAACCGCCTTCCAAAGCCCATCATGCAGACGGTGGCCTCGCGCCCAAAAGGGTCAATCGTCGGAGAACGTCACAGCGCCTACCTTGTTCCCGTTCAGGTCCCGCAAGGTGATAGGCTCCGCCCGCTCCGGGTCAATAGCCAGCACGCGCCGCGCCGCTTCCCCCAGGATGCGAGAAAGCTCCTCCATCGGCCCGCCGTCCTCGAAGGCCGCGTTATCCATGCTGATGATGATTTGTGCTTTCATGGTTCCCTCCCTTTTCGTTATGGGCCTCTTCGCCCGGTGGTCAATCCTCGATAAACTCCAGCCGCCCCAATTCCCTCCCGGCATCATCGAAGAGGGTTACAGGGGGGTTCCGCTGCATAACCTCAACAGCCGACAGGGGCCGCAGGTCGAGACCCAGCACTTGCCGCGCCGCGTCCCGTAGAACGTCAGCAAGGACCTCCTGGGGGTAAAACTGGAAACACGGTCGGCTTAGATCGACGGAGAACAGCGCCCTCATGCCTTCCCCCCTTTGCGTCGAAGGGGGATCACTTGCGCCCCCGCTTTCAGGCCGTCCAGATAGTCAGCCCAGGTTTGCATCATCTTTTTTCGCTCGGCAAGGTGGGAGGTCCGGTTGTAGGTGCGCCCGTTCGGATCGCGGACGGCGTGGGCTAACTGGTGTTCGATGAAGTCGGGGCGTACCTGCAAAACCTCGTCAAGGATCGTCCTTGCCATCGCCCGGAAACCGTGGGGCGTCATCATTCCCTTTTCGTAGCCCATGCGCCTGAGTGCTGCCTGTAACGCCATATCCGACATGGGTTTGGTCACTGATCGCGCACAAGGGAAAACATAGCGCCCGGTCCCGGTCATGGGGTGTATCTCCTTGAGGATCGCCACAGCCTGACGACTCAGCGGGACAATGTGCGGCATCTTCATTTTCATCTTTTCTGCCGGGATCGACCACAAGTCTTTTTCAAGGTCGATTTCCTCCCACTCGGCTTTTCGGAGTTCCCCAGGCCGGACGAAGACCAGCGGTGCCAATCGCAGAGCGCAGCGCACCACGAAAGACCCCTCGAAAGCATCAATGGCTCGGAGAAGTTCAGCCACTTTGGGGGGGTCGGTAATGGCTGGAAGGTGTTTTTTTTGCGCCGTGGTCAGCGCTCCCCGCAGGTCAGCCGCAACGTCACGGCTTGCCCGCCCGGTGGCAATGGCATACCGAAAAATTTGTCCGCAGATAGAACGGACCCTGTGAGCGCTTTTGACGATCCCCCGCTCCTCCATCCGCCGTAAGACCTTGAGCAGTTCCGGGGCGTCAACCTCGGCAACGGGGGTCTTCCCGATCCAGGGGAAGACATTTTTTTCAAGCAGCTTGGTCACAACCTCGGTATTTGCTTCAGACCAGCCGGGGCTTACCTTGCCGATCCATTCACGCGACACCACTTCAAAGTTGTTGGCTCTGAGTTCCGCCTTGGCCGCTGTGACCGCTTTGCGGTGCTGGCCTGGGTCAATGCCGCTTTCAATCATCCGCAGCGCCTCAGATCGCTTGTCCCTGGCGTCGGCAAGAGAGGTGGCCGGGTAAGTGCCAAAGCCCAGCATGTTCCGCTTCCCCTCGAAGGTGTACCGGAAACGCCACAGCTTAGCGCCTGACGTTTTGACCAGCAGGGACAACCCGCCGCCGTCAGCCAGCGTCAAATCTTTCCCCGCAGCCTTGGCGGTCCTGATTCTGGTATCGGTCAGCGGAGCGGCTATCTTTGGCATACTCCCTCCTTTTTGGTATACGCACCTTGTCGTGGTGTCTGGTATACCTCCCGGTATACCAATGGGAGGTGGTTTTAGGTATACCAAGCCGGACGGGACTAGACAAGAAGAAACAGAAAAACCCGCCTAAGTAGCGGGTTTCCTGTACGTCTATGGACTGTGTTAGATTGTTAATGGCGGGAGCAGATGAGAATCGAACTCACCAGGGACGGGATACGCCCCCCTCCGGTTTTGAAGACCGGGAGCGTCACCAGACTACTTCCTGCTCCCATTTAAAGGAAGTCGCGTGAAAATAGCATATTCATCCGTGAAAGACAACCTTGCATTAGGCGCATTCGACGCAGTTGCGGCCGTTGTTTTTGGCCCGGTAGAGGGCCTGGTCGGCGCGGCCGATGAGGGTTTCGCGCGGTTCGCCTTTTTGCAGTTCGGCGACGCCGAAACTGGCGGTGACCTGGGGCATGGGGGTGAAGGGACAGTCGGCGATGGCAACGCGCAATTTTTCGGCGCACTCTCGTCCGGCTGCAAGGGGAGAGTTGGGGAGCATGACGAGGAATTCTTCGCCTCCCCAGCGGGCGACGGCGTCGCAGGAGCGTAGGCTGGAAAGCAGGCGTTGGGCCAGTTCGCGGAGAACGTCGTCGCCGACCTGATGGCCGCGGGTGTCGTTGATTTGTTTGAAATGGTCGATATCGAGGAGGATGACGGAGAGAGGAGTAGCGTAGCGTTGCGCGCGGACGATTTCGGTGTCGAGCAGACAACCAAGCTTGAGGCGGTTAAAGAGGCCGGTAAGGACGTCGGTGGCCGCCTGTTTTTCGAGGGCCTGGTTGACTTCGTGCAGTTGCTCCTCCAGGCGCCGTTTTTCCCGCAGGGCGAGGATCATGCTGTTGAAGGCAGCGGAGAAGTCGCCGAGAAAGTGAACCTGCTGGTTGAGATCTCCGGTCGCAACCTGCTCGGTCTGCCAGATGAGGTGTTTGAGGTCGGCCTGTAGCGCCTTCAGGGGCATGGCCAGGATATTGTTGCGGGCAGCGCTTGCGGAAAGGTCACCGTCGGCCAGGCGAGTGGCATAGCCCTGGCTCTCATCGAGCATAGCGAGGAATTGACTGAGGCGTTCGACGATGCCGGCCAGTTCGGGGTCTTCGGGCTTCGCGTCGACGAAACTTGCGCACAGCCCTTGTCGGGGAAAGCCCCTTCGCAGGGCGCCGGCGAGAGTTTCGTCGAGGCGGCGCAGGATCGCCAGGGCCGATTTTTCCATCAGAGAGCTTTTACCTCAAAGCGGCAGGTGCGGTCACCGGTGGCCCAGCAATCGATTTCCCGGGCTGCGAAGGGACGACCGACGTATTCCTCGAAGATCCCGGCGATGAAGCCTTCATCATAATCGCAGACGGTCTCGCCGAGGATCGGGAGGCCGGAGCAGTCGAGGTCCTCGGAGACGGTAAGGCTAAAGGTCAGGTGTTCGCGGTCGGCCTCTTCGATCCGCAAAATGCCGATCTTCAGTTCGATCAGCTTCTGTTTGAGGACGGCGATGAAGGCGTCGAGATCAAGGTGGGTATCGAGCAGATTTAGGCAGAACTGGCGTCCGGCGAGATGCCCGGCCTTGATGAAGAGTTCCTTGGTCTTCTCCAGGCCAAACTCCTTGGAGAGGGTGTCTTTGAAGGTGAAGACCATGAGCCGGTAGACGGCCAAGGAGACGCTGTCTCCGAGATTGGGCCGTCCGATTTTCAGGTCGCCCAGATCGTCCCAGTGGAAATCGTAGATTTGTGTGTCGTTGCCCATTTTCATCGTGCCGGTGTCTCCAGAGTCGGCGTGCTGACGCGCTTCAGCAGTTCGGCGCGGCATTCACTCAGTTTGCTTTTGATGCGCGCACGGTTTTCAGCGCCGACGCGCAGCAGGATCTTCTGTCCCGAACTGCGTCTTTCCAGCTCGGCGTCGGCATACTGGTAGAGGATTTTGGGGCGCTGGAGACGGATCGGTTCCGCCGGTTCCGGCGTCGCCAGCAGGTGGTCGATGACGGCAATCAGGCGATCATTGAAATAGGAATCGGGCTTGCCAAGATTTTCATAGGCTTTTTGAAATTCGGGATAGAGACGGGCGTAGAGATTGACCAGTTCACGGCTGTCGAAGGACTCGGCCAACTCGACGAAGGAAGTATAGCGTAGGGCGTTTGCGGGATGAATGCTTTCTTCTTCAAGGGTTCCCTGGACCTGAAAGGAACCGGGAGCGCCCTTGACCGGCAGTTGTTTGCGTGGCAAATCCCTGTTGGTGAGGTTGTCAATGGTGACGACGAAACGCGGGATAAAGTTTTCAAGAATCAGGAGTTTGGATTTTTCTCCCGGTCCTCCCAGCAAGGTCAGCAGGCGCGTTCTGAGAGTGTCGGCATCCTCCGTTGCCGCGGTCGCGGCGGGCTCGATTTCGCCCTCCCGGGTTTCAGGCGCTTGTTCCGGCGCGGTTTCCGGAGTCGGGATCAGAGGGTAGTGGGGGGCAGTGGAGACGGGGTCTGCGACCGGCGCCGTGATCGGGGCGACAACCGCAGTTTCCTGCTGGAGTTTATGTGGAGCGAAGAAAAGGAAGATCGCCCCGAGCAGGGCGGCGAGCAGGGCGGCGGGAACAAGGACAGACTTTTTCATGGGGATCCCCCGTGCTAATGACCGGAATTCTTAACGGTCATACTAGCACAGGCGGGGGGGATGAGAGCAAGCCAAGAGGCGATTTTTCCTACTTGTGGACGAGGTCGAGTGTTCCGCGGAACTTAGGTCGGCTGTTGCGCAGCAGACGCCCGAGAAAGAGCGGGCAGCTGTCGTAGTCTTCCGTTTCGCAGTAGCAATGCTGCAACGAGGCCCGAGGGCTGGTGGCGCAGCTTGGTTTGCCGTCTTCAGGAGAGAGGCTGAAGAAAGGGCACTTCTCTTCGATCATGATCAGGTTCTCGGCGGTCGTTTGATTCATGGTGGATTCTCCTTTGGTTGCGATGCATTTGAGACGGTACTTTAGGACGGAATTGTTTGCGGCAAGTTAGAAGGATGCGAGATTTTCGTCGTCACCCCCAGGGAGGTGTCTCTTCCCCCCATCAATTTCTAACACTTCTCTCACCGGGAATTAAAGGAGAGCGCCTAGCCTTCGGCCAAACTCGAATCAAGGAGATGAATCATGGAAGTCTGGAAAATGACGGAGCCGGTGGGAACGGTAGCGAAAGGCTGGTTGCGGGCATGGTTGCCGGGGCGAATGACACGGCCTGCGGCGGCGCGGGACGAGCGGGTCTGGGCGCGGCGCCTCGCGGCCATGCATGCTGAATGCGAGAGCTTGCGGGGACGGATGGATCGAGGGCGTTACTCGGCGTAGATCATTTTGCGGGTCATGCCGCCGTCGACGACGAAGTTCTGGCCGGTGATGAAGCCCGCTTCGGGGCCGAGGAGAAAGGCGGCGAGGGCGGCGATGTCCTTGGGCAGGCCGACCCGGCCAACGGGATGCTGGGCGCGGTCGGCGTCGCTGTGGCTGACCGGGCGACGGGCCGAGGGTTTTTGCATGTCGCCGGTTTCGATCCATCCCGGCGAGATGCAGTTGACCCGCACTTCGGGGCCGAGGCTAAGGGCCATCGCGTGGGTCAGGGCGACCACTCCCCCCTTGCTCGCGGCGTAGGCTTCGCACTCCGCTTCCGATTGCAGGGCGCGGGTCGAGGCGATGTTGACCACGGCCCCGTTGCCGGCGGCGCGCAGCAGGGGGAGAGCCTCGCGGGTGACGAGGAAGGGGCCGGTCAGGTTGACCGCCAGCATCCGGTTCCAGTCGTCGAGGGACAACGCTTCGAGGGGGCCGGAATGGGCATGGGCGAGGGCGGCGTTGTTGACCAGCCCGGAAAGGCCGCCGAAGCGGCGGTGGATCTCTTCGCAGCAACGGCGCACCGAGTTTTCGTCGGCGACGTCGGCGACCACCGTCAGCAGGCTCGGCGATGCCGGTTCCCTTTCGAGAAAGGCGCAGGCCTCGCCGTCGATATCGGCGGCGACCACGTTGGCACCCCGGGACAGCAGATAGCGCACGATCCCCTGGCCGATGCCCTGGGCGCCGCCGGTAACGAGAATGGTCCTGCCGCTGAAATCCGCCATCATTTATCCTCCCGAATCGGCTAAAAGCGGGAATTTACGGGATAAGCTTGACATCGTCGAGCATTCGCTGCTACTGTGCACCATATCAAACGCAGTTCCCGGATGACAACGAAAAGCTCGTAAGCCCTGGAATCCCTCCGGGGTTTTTGTTTTTTTGGAACGCATGGAAGACACAAGGACATACATGGATTTCAGCACATTCGCCTTTCACCCCCAGGTCGCCGCAGGCATCGCCGCCGCCGGTTACCGGACCCCCACCCCCATTCAGGCCCAGGCCATTCCGGCGGTCATGGCCGGACGCGACGTCATGGGCCTGGCCCAGACCGGCACCGGCAAAACCGCCGCCTTCGCCCTGCCCATTCTCCACCGGCTGCTCTCCGGGCCGCGCGGCGGGGTGCGGGCGCTGGTCATCGCCCCGACCCGCGAACTGGCCGAGCAGATTCACGACAACATCACGACCCTTGGCGCCCGCACCGGTCTGCGCGGCATGACCATCTACGGCGGCGTCGGCATCAATCCGCAGATCGCCAAGCTGAAAAAGGGGGTCGAAATCGTCGTCGCCTGCCCCGGCCGCCTGCAGGATCACCTCGATCAAGGGACCATCGATCTTTCCGCCTTGGAAGTGCTGGTCCTCGACGAAGCGGATCAGATGTTCGACATGGGCTTCTTCCCGGCGATCCGCAAGATTCTCAAGCGCCTGCCCGCGCAGCGGCAGACCCTGCTCTTTTCGGCGACCATGCCCGACGCGATTCGCGGCCTGGCGCAGGATGTGCTGACCGATCCAGTGACGGTCCAGGTCGGCACCACCGCTCCGGCGGTGACCGTCAGCCATGCCCTCTATCCGGTGGCGCAGCATCTCAAGACGCCCCTTCTGCTCGAACTGCTGCGGCATACCGATACCGGATCGGTGCTGGTATTCACTCGTACCAAGCATCGCGCCAAGCGCCTCGGCGAGCAGTTGGGCAAGGCCGGCCACCGGGCCGCCTCTCTCCAGGGGAATCTCTCCCAGAACCGGCGCCAGGAGGCTCTCGACGGTTTCCGTGACGGCACTTTTCAGGTGCTGGTGGCGACCGACATCGCCGCCCGGGGAATCGACGTGAGCCAGGTTTCCCACGTCATTAACTACGATATCCCCGACACCACCGAAGCTTACGTCCATCGCATCGGCCGCACCGGTCGCGCCGCCCGTACCGGCGATGCCTTCACCCTGGTGACGACGGAAGATGCCGTCATGGTGCGCGCCATCGAGCGGGTGCTCGGCAAGCCCCTGGAGCAGCGCAAGCTCGACGGTTTTGATTACAGCGTTCCAGCTCCGGTCAAGGATCGTGAGTTCGCCCGACCCCCGCGCCAGCCTTCCCGGCCCAAGGCCAAGAGTAAGGCTTCGGCCACGACGGCTTCGGCCCCCCGCCCGGCGGGCAAGACCGCGTCCAACCGGCGCAATGCCGGCCGCCGTCTAGTCGGCGCTGTGCGCGGTTAATAGCGAGAAACAAAAAAAAGCCGCGTATTCGGACGCGGCTTTTTTATTGGCATGATGTTACGGTTGCTGATCGTTGCTTTGTTCCTGGCTAACGGTGGTGGGCGATCCCCTGTGCCTGGTCGGCGGCATCCTGCGCTTTAGGATGGGATCCTTCGAACTGCTGATGGCGACGGGAAAACTCGGGCGTTATGCCGTGGTTGTCTGGGCAGTGGGAAATCCCTGCATCCCTCTATTTACCACTTGCTCCCTTCACGGGTGATGGGATGGGAATATTTTTTCGTGGCATCCCCCTGGGAGCGGCTCAACCAGTAGGCACCGGCAGCGATGGCGGCGACCAGGGCGAGCAGAGCCAGCAGTTTGAGCAGGTCGGTTCCTTTCATGCGAACTTCCTTTCCTTGTGAGTTGGCATCCGCTCCGTCGGAGTGAACGAAAAAAGGCGAAACCCGAGGGTTTCGCCTTTTCTTTTATACGCCCTTCGGTACTTTTAATCAACCCAGCGGCGTGCGCCGGGCGCGGGTGGTGAGTAGCCGGGGCATGGACGCCAGTTTCGGCAGCACCAGGTCCAGGCGGGGCATGCAACTGGCCATCGAGGTCGCCAGGGCAGCGCCGTAGGGAATGGACTGAACCAGCAGGAGAACGGCCCAGAGCGTTCCTTCGGGGTTGTTGGGGCCGAAGAACCAGAAACTGGCCGCCGCCGAAACCAGCAGCAGCAGGAAAATCTGGGTCTCTTCGCCGGCCATGATGACGCCCTTGAGCAGCGCTTGGCGACCTTCCCCCTTGGGGGTGCGCAGGAAGGGATGGCTCGGCTGCAACAGCCCGGTGAAGATCGCCCGGGCGATGGTGTGGGTCAGTCCCATGCCGGCGACGGAGGCGGCGAGGCTCTGCAGGAAGCTGCACTTGACCCGTGCCCGGTAGAGAATCAGGGCGTGGGCGACCTTGAATAGAAACAGGCCCAAGGTCGGCACCAGGAAGACCGCCAGGGGGACTTCGAAATCCTGGGGGCGCACCAGAATGCCGATAGTCCAGGCGACGCCGGCCAGGGTGAAGAGCAGGTGCAGGGCGTCGGTAAACCAGGGCATCCAGCCGGTGACGAAGTGGAACTTCTGCCCGGCGGTGAGATTCGATTTGCTCCAAGGCAAAAGCGAACGCCAGTGGCCGCGAAGAATCTGCACCGCCCCGTAGGTCCAGCGCCAGCGCTGTCCTTTGTAGCCGGCGAAGCTGGTCGGGGTGATTCCCTCGCCGAAGTTGTGGTTGACGTAGACCGACTCGTAACCGGCCTTGAACAGCCGCAGGCCGAGTTCGGCATCCTCGCAGATGCACCATTCGCTCCACTTGCCGACCTGCTCCAAGGCATCGCGGCGCATCAGGGTCATGGTGCCGTGCTGGATGATGGCGTTGCGCTCGTTGCGATGGATCATGCCGATCTGGAAGAAGCCGTTGTACTCCCAGTTGATCATGGTCTGGAAGACATCCCCCTGCCATTCGCGGTTGTCCTGGGGCGCCTGGACGAAGCCGACTTCGGGCTTGTCGAAGTAGGGGACGAGGGCGCGCAGCCAGTCGGGGCTGACGATGTAGTCGGCGTCGATGACCCCGACCACCTGGGCGTCGGGATGGGTCTCGCCGAGGGCGAAGTTGAGCGCCCCGGCTTTGTAACCCGGCCATTTCGGCAGGTGGAAGAAGCGGAAGCGTTCGCCGAGGCGGGCGCAATACTCTTCCACCGGCTTCCATACCTCTTCGTTGACGGTGTTGTTATCGATGACCAGTACCTCGAAGTTGGGATAGTCGAGGGCGGCAAGACCGTCGAGGGTCTTGAAGACCAGTTCCGGCGGTTCGTTATGGATCGCCAGATGGATCGAGGCCATGGGGAATTCGCGATCCCGTTCCGGATTCAGCGGAGCGAAATAGCGCTTCCAGCGCTTGATCCAAAGCATCTCAGTCATTTCCAGGCCGTTGGTCAGAATCACCAGCAGCAGGCCGAGCTGAGCGGGCAGCAGCAGACCCCAGACGATCGTCCCGGCCGTGGTCATCTCGACGGCCAGGGGCAGCAGCGCCGTCCAGGCGAAGAGCGATGCGGTCAGCTGGATGAGGGCGGCGAAGAAGAGCTGGCCGCGGCGCTTGAGGTTATCCCAGTGGCGCAGGAAGAGGACCATCGGCACCAGCGCCAGCACCGTCGCCAGGGCGGCCTGCCAGGGCCAGTGGGGAACGGCGGAGATGGCGCCGGTCAGGGGGAATTTGGCCTGGCGCTCGGCGTCGAAAATCCCCCAGTGAGCACCGACGGCACCCTCCAAGGCTTTCTTCCAGGGTTGGTCGAAGGCTTCCATCAGGAAATAGTCGATCTGGTGCTTTTGTGCCAGTTGCAGAAATTCACGGATAAAGACGGCCTGATTCGCCGGCGACGCCTTGGCGCCCATGAAGCGGCTGCCGGCGCTCGGCCAGCCGACCTCGCCGATCACCACCGGCTTGTCGGGGAAGGCGGCGACCACTTCCTGGTAACGGTTGAAGGCCCATTGGGGAGCTTCTTCGGCGGAAACGCCCTCCCAGTAGGGGAGGATGTGAACGGCGATGAAGTCGACAGCGGCGGCCAGTTCCGGATGTTCGAGCCAGACATGGGGCGGTTCGGCGCTGCCGACCGGTATCCGGATCGACTTACGGACCTGGTCGATATAGGTGCTGAGCTCGGCAACGGTGAGATCGCCGCGCAGTACCGCCTCGTTGCCGACGATGACCCGCTCGACGCTCGACCAGCGGTTGGCGTTGGCGACCAGGTGCTCGATCTCTGCGCGGTTGTTGGCTTCATCCTGGTCGAGCCAGGCGCCGGCGGTGACCTTCAGGCCGCGCGCCTGAGCCATTTCGGGCACCAGACCGAGGGTGTCGAGGGAGGAATAGGTCCGCACCCGCAGGGTTTTATCCTGAACGAGGGCGAGATCCTGATCGATCTCTTCGGCGCTGGGCAGTTCATCCTTCATGGCGTCCTGCCCCGGACGGAGCGGGCTGAAAGAGAGGCCGTTGAACGGCGCGTTCCAGTCCGGTGCGCTTTCCGGTCGATTGAGCAGCGTCCAGACGGCGAGATTGGCGAAAATAACCAGAACAACAATGATAAATCCGGTTTTGCGCATGGTTTTTATGTCCCTTCGAAACAGGTTCGAGGTGAACTTTGCCCGTACAGGCAAAAGCCCTCCGGAAAGGGGAGGGCGTAGAGCTTAGCCGTGTTGTCAGTGGGGAATGTCAGCTTGGCCCGGCAAGGCCGTGAACATAGCGGGTATCCAACCAAGAAGGTCGAAAGAGTGGAAAAAGAAGCGCTAAGCGATGGAAGCGTGTCAGCACTTTGGACATCTTCGGACAGATAAACGATCCACGTCCATTCTTGCGACTATAAGTATCACGATCGGATCAGGGAGTCAAGAGGATTGTCAGAAACGGGTGAGGATCATGTGAGGATCGGATTGCCGCCGCATGCCGACGACAGGCGACGGCAATCCGAGTAATGCCGGGATGTGAGGGGCTCGTGGTGGACACGCCACCACCGGATCAGGCTCAGGTAAAGCCGCCGCTGTTGCAGTTGGCGGAGGTGTCCGCCGGGCGTGAAACGGCAGGCCGGGCAACGGCGCCGCATATCGGGCAGGGTTGCTTGTCGCTGCGCTGGCGCTGGATTTTTTCGAAACGGTTACCACAGGCTGGGCAGACATATTCGTAAATAGGCATGGCGTTCTCCTTCGCAAAAGTGCCACGACAATATATATGAAAAATCGAATGTAGTAAACCCCGCCGCCGTGGCAGGCTATTTCAGGCGGCCGAGCAGGCGCAGCATGCCGTCGAGGCTGGTGTAGGGATGGGGCGGACAGCCGGGAATGTAGAGATCGACGGGAATCAGGTCGCCGATGCCCTGGTGAATTTCGGGACTGCCGATGAAGGGACCGCCGTTGATGGCGCAGGCGCCGGCGGCGATGACCAGCTTCGGTTCAGCGAGAGCGGCGTAGGTATCAAGCAGGGCGCCCTTCATGTTTTCCGTGACCGGACCGGTGACCAGCAGGCCGTCGGCGTGGCGGGGGGAGGCGACGAACTGGATGCCGAAGCGCCCGAGGTCGAAGACCAGGGTGGCGAGCACGTTGAGGTCGGCTTCGCAGGCGTTGCAGCCGCCGGTAGAGACCTGGCGCAGTTTGAGAGAGCGTCCGAAGAGACTGCGCATGTGGGCATTGAGAGCGGCGATTTTCGGGGCTTCGTTGGTTTTCTGGAGCAGATTCTCGCGGCTGCTCGCGGCCAGATGGTAGTTGCCGGTCAGGCTCAGGGTCTTCTCCGGACAGGCGCGGGCGCAATCGTCACAGAAGAGGCAACGCCCCAGGTCGATGACGGGGCGCCCCTCTTCAAAGGTGATCGCGTCGGTGGGGCAGACATCCTGACAGGCTCGGCAGTTTTCAGGACAAGCTGACGTGGGGAGTTGCGGCAGGCCGCGAAATCGTTCCGCCAGCACCGGCTCGATCTTGGGGAATTTGCCGGTGCGGTAGCCCTGCCGCCAGCGTTCACGGATAATTTTCAGCATGGCGTGATCCTTTTCATCCCCTTACAGATCGAATCCGCAATAGGAGAGATTGAAGCTTTTATTACACAGGGGAAAGTCGGAAATCTGTTCGTTACGCAAGGTCATAGCCAATCCGCTCCAGTTGTGGAAGGAGGGATCAACGATTTTATAGCGGCGGAAACGTCCCTCGCCGTCGGTCAAGGCCACATGGGCGATCTCCCCGCGCCAGCCTTCCACCAAGGCTGCGGTGAAGAGGTCCGCGCCCGGTTTTCCCGGGGGGATGTGGTGCGGACCCTCGGGCAGATTTTTCAGATGCTTGGTGATCCAGCTCAGAGCGGTGTAGAGCTCGCGCCGGCGGATCTGGGCGCGGGCGTTGACATCGCCATCCGTCTCTTGGGGAATGGTATCGAACGCATTGCGCCAGGCGCCGCGCGGATGGGTCAAGCGGATGTCGCGGCGCAGGCCGCAGGCGCGAGCCGCGACTCCGACCATACCGAACTGCTCGGCGGCCTCAACGGAAACCAGGCCGACCCCTTCCATACGTCCGAGGACCGAAGGGGTGTCGAACATCAGTTCAATCGCCCCCCGGGTATTGTAGGCTACCGACTCAAGCCGCTTCAAAATGAGATCGGTCAATTCCCGGTCGCAATCGATGAGAGTGCCGCCCGGCCGAACCAGACTGCGGCCGAAACGGTTGCCGCAGAGTTCGGAACTGAAGTTGAGATAATCCCCGCGCAGGCGGCCGCAATAAGCGGAGGTCGGCAGAAAGCCGACATCTCCGGCGATGGCGCCGAGATCGCCGACGTGATTTGCTAGTCGCTCGAACTCCTGACCTACCGAGCGCAGCACTTCCCCCCGGGGCGGCACCTCGGCGCCGGCAAGGGCTTCGATGACCCGACAGTAGGCGGTCATGTGGCCGGTGCTGGTATCGCCGGCGGCGGTCTCCATCTGAAAGGGGGTCGCTTTGTGCGGGCCACCGATGAGCAGGCGTTCAAGTCCACGATGCTGATAGCCAAGGGAAATTTCCAGATGCATCACCTCTTCGCCGTGGCATTGGAAGCGGAAATGTCCGGGTTCGATGACCCCGGCATGGACCGGCCCGACCGCGACCTCATGCACTTCATCCCCGGCGATCCGGTAGAAATCCATCTCTCCAACCAGAGGATGTCGATCTGTGGGGCGACCCCAGGCATCCTTCCCCCGACGCCAGGACTGATGGAAGCGCACCGGCTTGAACCAGGGGTGACCTTCGGCAACGACGCCGAACTGCTCGGCGATTTCCCGTTCAAAAAGATGCAGTTGCGGGCACTCGGGGGTCAGCGACGGGAAGTTTTCGCCGATGGCGCTTTTGAGCAGGGCCAGATCCCCTTGGCGGTCGCGGGCGATCAGGGTGTAGAGATCAAGCTTCGCAGAGCCGTTCGCAGAATCGGCGAAACAGGCGGAGACACGGCCGCCGGCCGCTACCAGATCGAGCAGCCCCTGGGCGTAGTCGGCGTAGGACAGGGTCGGAATATCGGCAAGCTTCAGGGTTTCGCCAGGACGGAAGGTCAGGCAGTTGGCGGGCATCATGGTTTCGCCTCCAGCAGGGCGGCGGCCTGCTCAAGACCGACACGCAAAGGCTCGGGCAGATAGAGTCCGAGGATCAGCACCAGGACCAGCAACACGAGGGGAGGACCGGCAAGCATGGCTGTATCCCGATGCTCGGAAGGGGGCGTATCGGTGGGCGCCTCCCCCTGGGTGGCCATCAGAACCGTACCGCCCATGCCGATGAAGACGATAGCGAGCAGCAGAAGAAAGACGCCGCCGAGCCAAGGGTGCCCTTCGCCGAAGATCCCCCGTAGAATGGTGAACTCACTGATAAAAGGGCCAAAGGGGGGACTGCCGGTAATGGCCAGGAAGCCCGCAACGAAGATCCCCGCCGAAAGGGGCACCCGGCTCATGGCGCCGCGCACTTCGCTGAGATGTTTGCTGGCGTAGGCCCGCTGGATGTTGCCGGCAGAGAGGAAGAGCGCCCCCTTGGTCAAGGAATTGTTGACCAGGTGGAGCATGGCACCGAAGGTCGCCAGACCGCCGATGCCGACGCCGAGGGCGAGAATCCCCATGTGCTCGACGCTGGAGTAGGCGAGCATGCGCTTGACGTCCGGCTGTTTGACCACGAAAACCGCCGCTAGGGCCAGGGAGAGCAGGCCCATAATAACCAGGGATTGCCGCGCCAGGGCGAGGTCGCCGGCGGCGGCCATGAGCTGTACTCCGCGCAGGATACCGAGGAAGGCGACGCTGGTCAGACCGCCGGCGAGCAGGGCTCCGACCAAGGCCGGGGCTTCGCCGTAGGCATCCGGTTTCCAGCTGTGCAGGGGAGCCAAACCCATCTTGGTGCCAAAACCGACGAGCAGAAAGACGAAGCCGGTGTGCAGCCAGGGGCGCGAGGAACCGGCGACATTGGCGAGCAACTGGTCGAATTGCAGGCTGACCGGCTGGTCAACGTGGAGGACGGCGTAAGCCGTGCAAAGGATGCCGAGCATGGCCAGAGCGATGCCTACCGAGCCGAGGAGCAGGTATTTCCAGGTCGCTTCGATGGAGAGCCGGTTGCGGTTGTAGTAGATGAGGGGCGCGCTCGCCAGGGTCGTGGTCTCCACCGCTACCCAGAGCAGGCCGAGATGATGAGCCACGGTGGCCAGGGTAAGGGTGGCGAGAAAGAAGAGCAGGCACGGCACCATTGCTCGGCTGTCCCGTTGCTGCTGGTGGAAGCGCAGGTAGGCGACAGCGTAGATGGAGCAGAGTAGAAAGAGCAGGCTGGTCACGATCAGCACCAGACGGCCCAAGGGGTCGAGGATCAGCCAGTCGCCGTTCCCGGTCGGAGACAGGGGTGTGGCCAGCGCGAGGGTGAAGTGCCCGGCACCGATCAGGGGCAGCAGCCATCCGGCCAGGCGCAGACGGGGAATGAGGGCGGCGGCGACGGCGGCGAGCAGCGGCAGGAGGATGAGCGCGGTGATCATGTCATTCCTTCAGTGCGGAAAGGCGTTCGGTGTTCAGGGTGGAAAATTCCCGGTTGATCTGGTTGATGACGATGCCCATGACGAAGATCGCCACCAGCAGATCGAGGAGCACGCCGGTCTCCACCATCAGCGGCATGGCTTCGGCGAGGAGTACGCCGAGAATGAAGATGGCGTTCTCGAAAATCAGATAGCCGAGAACCTGGGTGATTGCCTTGCGCCGGGTGCTGAGGAGCAGAAAGCCGGTAAAGAGCGTCGCCAGGGCGGTGGGGATGAAGAGGCTGTCCCGGTGTTCCGCAACCAGCGGCAGATACTCAGCGAAGATGAAGGCGGCTGAAGTGCTCAGGGCGCCGATGAGCAAGGTTGGGATATAGCCGATCAGCGGTTCGACCTCGCGGCGGATGCGGACCTCGCGGATGGCGCGGAAGAGCAGCCAGGGGATGAAAATCCCCTTGAGGGCGAGAGCCCCCGCGCCGAGGAGCAGACTGTGCCCACTCGCGCCGTGCACCGTCACCGGCAGTACCGAAATAAGCGCCCCCTGCAGAGTGACGACACGGATACAGGCGCCGAGACGGCTGCTGCCCAGGGTGAAGAAGTTGCAGAGAATAACGGCCAGCAGCAGCAGGTTGTTCAGGTCGTGCATGGGGTGACTCCCGTGTGTCAGTGACGCGCAAATAATGATAAGTGACGAGTTTCTGGCCGTCGATTTCGTGACGGATGGTTGTTATTTCTCAGCCCACATCCCTCGCCTCTTGCTTCTGCCCTTACTACCGCAACAACAACACCATGGCGAAAGCCGAAAGCAACGTGGTGCCGACCAGTACCTGGGGAATACGGATGAGGCGCAGTCGGGCCATGATCGATTCGACCACGCCGATCACTACCGCCAGGGCAAGCATCCCGGCGACGAAGACCAACAGATTGAGCCACGGGCTTGGGTAGGTCATGGGCAAAGCCATGCGCATCAGCACCGCTCCGAGTACGAAGAGTTTCATGGCTGCGCCGTAGAGGATCAGGCCGAAGGCTGGGCCGCTGTGGTCGAGGACCATGACTTCGTGGATCATGGTCAGTTCCAGATGGGTGTTGGGGTCGTCAAAAGGAATACGCGAATTTTCCACCAGCAGCACGACGAAGAGGCTGACCAGGGCCAGGCCCAAGGCCGCGCCCGCCTGGTGCCAGGCTGGTTGCAGCGAGGGGCCGAGCATGGCGTCCAGGGAGAGGTCGCCGGCCAGGCGCGCCAGGACGATAAGCACGAAGAGCAGGGTCGGTTCGGCCAGGCAGGAAAAGGTTACTTCCCGGGCCGCCCCCATCCCCTCGAAGCTGGAACCGGTATCGAGGGCGGCGCTGGCGGTGAAAAAGCGCGACAGGCCGAAGAGGTAGACGAAGAGAATCAGGTCGCCGGTGAAGGAGACCGGCGCGGTGAGGGCACCGAAGGGGATGAACAGAGCGGCCAGGGGCGGCACGGCGAAGCCGATCAGCGGTCCGGCGAGAAAGACCCAGGTGGTTGTTTCGCTCAAGACCATGCCTTTGCGCATCAACTTCCACAGGTCGAAGTAGGGTTGCAGCAACGGCGCGCCCCAGCGCCCGGCGAAGAGGGCCTTGGTTTTGCCGATGACGCCGAGCAAGAGCGGAGAAAGGAGAAAAAGCAACAACAGATGCAACAAGGCTTTGCCGATCATATTCAACCTCGCGACAGGGTGGCCAGGGTCAGAAGAGCGGCCAGAGCCAGGGCTACATAGAGAAGATAAAAACTGGTGCTGCCATTCTGAACGACTGCTCGCAACCGCCCGAAAAGGCGAATCGCTCTGCGGCAGAAGGGGATGACTCCCCGGTCGAGAATGGTGTCGGGGGTGTGGCAGGAAAATTCCGCAGCGTCCGGCAGGAGTCCTTGAGTCTCGCCGCCGTGTCGGTCCGGCCGCAGACCCCAACGGAAGAGGTCGACCAGCAGCGCACCGAAGGAAGAGGCGGTGTATTGCATGCGCGCCGTTGGCAGGGGGTAGCCGCAGCCCCAGGTCGATACCCGGGGGGACGCTTTGCGCAGGCCAAGGCGCAGGCCGCAAGCTGCACCAGCCAGTAGCAGAAAGAGGCCGAGAGCGCTCCAACTCAGGGCGGCGGCCGGCGCGTATTTCGTTAGCAGGGGAACTGGCGGAGTTTCTCCCGACCAGAGGGATGCGGCTTGTCCGAGCAGGGGGAGGAGCGCGCCGGGCCAGAGACCAATGAGCAGGCAGCAGGTCAAAAGCAGGCCCATGGGCCAGAGCATGCTTGCCGGCGCTTCGTGGGCGTGTGCGGCGGCGGGAGTGCGGGGCGCCCCGAGAAAGGCAATACCGAAGACTTTGACGAAGCAGGCCAAAGCCAGTCCGCCGATCATTGCCAGAGCGGGAATGGCGAAGAGGCTCAGGCGCGGGAGAAGGGTCGCACCCTCCAGGGCATGAAAGAGTCCGAGGTAGATCAGCCATTCGCTGACAAAGCCGTTCAGCGGTGGCAGGCCGCAGATCGCCACGGCGCCGCCGAGAAAGGCGATGCCGGTCAGAGGCAGTCCGCGCAGCAGGCCGCCGTAGTGCTCGATCTCGCGGGTGCCGGTGGCGTGAATTACCGCTCCGGCGCCGAGAAAGAGCAGCGACTTGAAGAGCCCATGGTTGATCACATGGAGCAGGGCGCCGGCCAGACCGAGGGCCGTTAACAGTGGCTGGTCGTAGGTTTTGCCAAGCAGGGCGGCGCCGAGGCCGATGGCGATGATGCCGATGTTCTCCACGCTGTGATAGGCGAGGAGGCGCTTGATGTCGTGCTGGGCGATGGCGAAGGCTACTCCGAGTACTCCGGAGATCACCCCCAAAGTCAGCACCGTCATCCCCCACCAAGCTGGTGGTGCGGCAAAAAAGCTACAGATGCGCACCAGGCCGTAAATCCCTGATTTGATCATGACCCCGGAGAGAAAGGCGGAAATGTGACTCGGTGCGGCGGCATGGGCACCCGGCAGCCAGATGTGCAGCGGGGTCAGGCCGGCCTTGATACCGAAGCCGAAAAGAGCGAGGAGAAAGATGGCCGAGGCCGGACCGCTGTTGTCATCAAGGGCGGCGGGAGCGGGGAAGGTAAAGCTGCCGAGATTTTGCTCCAAAAGGATGAAAAGAGCGAAGAGGGCGAGGGTGCCGGTGTGAGCGCAGGTCAGATAGATGAAGCCGGCGCGGCGGGTCTCCAGGTATTTTTCCTCGGTAGTGACGAGGAAAAATCCGGCCAGAGCCATGATCTCCCAGGCGGCGAGAAAGAGCAGACTGTTGTGGGCGGTCAACACCAGCGCCAGGGAGCCGGCGATCAGGCCGTAGAAAAGCCTCAGCTTTCTTCCATTCTCAGGGTTGCTGCGGTGCGGCCAGTAGCCGAGGGCATAGACGGCGCCAAGGGCTGCGATCAGGAAAACAGGGAAGAGGAAACAGGCGGAGATCGGGTCGATTGCCAAGGAGAAGTCGCCGCCTGGTACTGCCCAGGGGAGGGTGAGACTCGCTTCGGCCGGATGTTTCAGGGCGGCAATCACTCCCCCTGTTCCCAGCAGAGCTCCGCCCAGCAGCAGAGTGAGAGCTGTGCGTTCCCCGCCCGTCGGGCTGCTGCGGCCGAAGAGCCCCGGTACCCCGGAAAAGAGCAGCAGCAGCGTGCCCGTGATAAAGACCGTCATGATCATAGGATTCCCTTTTCGACCAGGGCTATCCACCCCAAGAGCAGGGCGCAGGTGAGAAAGATATAGAGCAGATAGATGTTCAGCCGTCCCTGCTGCAACCAGCGCAGATGGCTGAAGCGTTCGGCGACGGCCCGGAAGACGGGAGCGAACCAGCGGTGCAGGAAGGGATCGAGGGAGCGCTGTGAGAGCTGGTCGGCTTCCGGAAAGAGTTCGCGGGACGCCGGTTTGTGCAGTTCCGGCTGGAGCAGCGCGGGAATCGCCCGGGTCTGAATTATTTCCCCGTAACCGGTGGCGGTGTAGGACATGCGCGCCGTTGGCAGGGGGTAGCCGCAGCCCCAGGTGTGGCGCCGAGGAGATTTGCGCCACGTCAGAAGCCAGGGGATCAGACTCAACGCGGCCAGAATCAGCAGCCCCGCCAGGGTGAACCGCTCCAGGGGCAGCACAGTCAGGCCGGGCAGGGAGGCGGAGAGTTCGGGTTGGCGCAGAAGCTTCCCGGCCAGGGGGCCGATGTGGTTCAGCAAGGCGCCGGGGAAGACCCCGGCAAGCAGACACAGGGGCAGGAGTAGGGCCATGGGCCAGAGCATCCAGCGGCTTGCTTCGTGGGCCGAGGCCGCTTCGGGGCTGCGCGGCGCGCCGAGCAGGGCGATGCCGATGATACGGGTGAAGACCGCCAGCGCCAGACCGCCAACCAAGGCGAGCAGGCCGACCAGCAGCAGCGGCCCGAGAGCATAAAGAGCAGTAGCGGCGGCTCCGGCCTGAAGCAGGCTCCGATAGATCAGCCACTCGCCGACAAAACCGTTGAAGGGAGGCAGGGCACAGATCGCCAGAGCGCCGCCGATGAGCAGGGTGCCGGTCATCGGCATGCGTTTCAGCAGGCCGCCCATGCGGTCGAGATTGCGCGTTCCGGCACTGTGCAACAGGGCGCCGGCGCCGAGAAACATCAGGCTTTTGAAGAGGGCGTGATTCCAGAGATGGAGCAGGCCCCCGGCCATGGCGAGCACGGCGACGGTCGGCAGGTCGCGGGCGGCGGCGAACCAGGAAAGTCCCAGGGCGAGAAAGATCAAGCCGATATTTTCCACCGTCGAATAGGCCAGGCAGCGCTTGATATCTTGTTGCAGCGCCGCCAGAGCGATGCCGAAGAGAGCGCCGGCGATCCCCAGAACCATCAGCAACTCCCCCCACCAAGCCGGAGCGGGGGGGAGGAAATCGACGACGCGCAGTATGCCGTAGATGCCGGTCTTGATCATGACTCCGGACATCAGGGCGGAAACGTGGCTGGGGGCGGCGGGATGGGCGTCCGGTAGCCAAACGTGCAGGGGGAAAAGCCCCGCCTTCGAGCCAAAGCCGACCAGCGCCAGCAGGAAGAGGAGAGCGGCGGGACCAGGCGCAAGTTGTCCCAGGGCCGCGAAGGTGCTGAATTCGGGGGATCCGCTCCAGTGAGAGGCGAAGAGGAAGAGGGCGAAGAGCGCCGCTGCGCCGAGGTGGGTCGAAAGCAGATAGAGCCAGGCGGCTTCGCGAACCTCCCTTTGCCGATGGTCGAAGGCGACGAGGAAGAAGGAGGACAGGGACATGCACTCCCAGGCGGCGATGAAGAGGATCGCGTTGGCGGCGGTGACCACCAGGATCATGGCGGCGATGAGGACGGTAAAGAAAAACCAGGTCGCGCTCAGGGGACGGTCGGCGGCATGATCCTTGAGATAGCCGTAGCCGTACAGGGCGCAGAGTGAGGAAATCAGCAAAATCGGAACGAGAAAAAAAGCGGCCAGGGGGTCGAGGGTCAGGGTAAAACTGCCGCCGGGGACTGGCCACGGCAGGCTCAAGGTTTCAGAGGTCTGGAAGAGGAGCGTGCGTCCCGCCGCCGTCAAGGTGAGGAGGGCGGCGGCGAGGGTGCCGCTACCGGCGAAGAAGGCGGCCAAGGTTGTGCGCCGGCCGCAACAGAGGGCGGAGATTCCGCCGGAGATAAGAATGAGAAGCGCCGGCAGGATAAGGTTCATGGCCGGCTCGCCTCCAGTTCCGCTTCTGCCTGGCGCAGCGCGGCCAGAATCTCTTCGCGGCTCCCTTCTTCACTGAGAATCTTCTTGAAATAAGGGTTTTTCAAGACGAAACCCAGTTGTGAAAGGAGATGCAGGTGGCTGCGCAGGGTCGGGGCGATGACGGTTAGCAACAGCCGCACCGGCTGCCCATCGAGAGCTTTGAAGTCCACCGGTTGTTCGAGGAAGCAGAGGGTGACGGTCGATTTGGTCAGGTGCAGCAGGGCGGGATTACGAGGGTGGGGGATGGCGATGCCGTTGCCGATGGCGGTGGAGGCGATGCGCTCCCGGGCGATGAGAACCTGCTGCAGATGCCCCCGGTCCACTTCATCGGGCAGGCGCAGGTGCTGGGCAACCTCGGTCAGCACCTGTTCGCGGCTGTCTCCTTCGACCCGATAAAAGATGCCGCCGGCTTCAAGGGCATCGCTCAGCAGGGTCAGGGGGGCAGCATCGGACCCCGGCTCGTCGAGAAGTTCGGCGGTGACTCCCATCCGCCGGGAGGTGGCCCATTCCAAGAGCTCCACGCGGTTGAAGCGGTACTGCTCGTGAACCCGGTAGGCCGGCACGACCTCCTGCTTGATCCAGCGGTAAATGGTCTTTTCCGACACGTTTAAAAGACGAGCGGCGTCTTTTACGGATAGGTTCATTTGTACCCCATATGTGACATAATGGTCTATGTTAGGACATTTGTGGACACTAGCTCTTTTTGTTGGAGTTTGTCAAGGGAGTTTTGTTTTTTGGGGTTAAGTCAAAGGCCTCGGATCAAAAAACATGAAACCCTATGGCGATCAGGATTCTCTTTTTCTTTGTGCCGTTACCCGTTAACGGCGGGAGTATGCCGTTCCCTGATGCGGGTTGCTGAATGCGTCGACATGGAACGCCAGCAGTTCGTCCCGGCAGTATCTGCACGAACTGCTGGGAGCTGATAACATGGCGTAACACTTAGCGATATTTTCGCGGGATGGCAAGATGATGGGGTGTTTCCTTGCGGAATCTGCCTGTGGCCGGGCGAGGGCGCGAAGGGGAAACAGAAAAACCGCCTGAATAAGGCGGTTTTAAAAGTCACATGGCCCTAGAAGCCGTTAAGGGATGGAATGTGAAAAATATTGTTGGTCGAGGGCAATGATTGCCCTAAGCGCATCGTGGAATGTCACTCCTATCGGCTTCATTAGAATGATTGCCATAATGCCGATGATGAGAAAGGCGGCGGTCCAGTTCAATAAAGTAGTCAACCAAGGCCAATCAAGATCCTTGTGCTTTTTCTTAGCTTCGTCGTCTTTTTCGTCTTCTTCGCGAGCCATGTTGCGGGCGGCTTTGCGCATGAAATGCCCGGAGCTCATAAAGATGACTGCAGAGACGATAAACTGTGGCATGGCCTCAAGCGGCAGTTTCCCGGAAACCAACATGACCGCGTAAAATATTACGGCACAGAGTCCCAAGAGAATCATGTGCTGCCCAAGTTTGGCGTTCATGGATTCCCTCCATTTATCATCTTTTAAATAAAATTAACCATTGTTATAAAGTATGTCAAGGTCTAAGTGCTGGCCGTATGGTCTTTTATTTCGATGTGTTTTGGTGGGGGGACGGCTTTTTGCTGTTGATGTAACTCGGTTTTATTTTTCCGTGATGGCAAAAAAAGAAGGCTCAAGACGCGAGCCTTCCCGTGGAGGGTTTATCCAAAAATGTGGGTTATTTTTTGATAAGGCCGAGAGGGGCGACCGTCCGTCCGTAAACTTCGTTCAACACCTGGGCGAGTCCGGTGTAGATAGCGGAAAGGCCGCAGACAATTCCTTCCCAACCGGCGATAGTTTTGATCAGGTGGTTTTCGGTGGCATCGCCGATGGCGAGAAGAAAGAACAGGATCGTCAGCGATCCGAACACGAATTGCAGTGCCCGGTTGAGCTTTAAGGTGCCGATGAAAAGAACTGCGGTGAACAATCCCCACATGGTCAGATAGGCAACCATGGCTGATGCTTCAGGTGCCTGTCCGAATCCGGTTTTTGGGAGAACGATGAGGGCGACTAGGGACAACCAGAACAAACCGTAGGAGGTAAAAGCCGTGGCGCCGAAAGTATTATTTTTTTTCCACTCCATGATGCCGACGATGATCTGACCGAGGCCGCCGTAGAAAATTCCCATGCCGAGGATCATCGCATCGAGAGGGAAGAATCCGGCATTGTGCAAATTCAGAAGGACAGTGGTCATGCCGAAACCGAGCAGTCCGAGGGGGGCCGGGTTGGCAGTGGTGTCGTTCAGGGCGAGGGTGGAGGTGCTGGCTTGAGTGGCGGAAGTGCTCATGGGTGAATTTTCTCCTTGGCGAATGGGGAACCGACGAAGTATGGGGCGTGGAAATGTTCCAATAGTTGTGTTTAGCGAAAGTAAAATTAGATATGAATGAAGCAGGGTGTGCAACAATAAATAATCAGTGCAGGTAGCCGGACTTTACCTGTTGCGGGCGTTTCTGCTTCAGGGGGATTACGATTCAATGCTTCAGCAAGCGTTGTGCCAGTACGGGAGATATTCTTGTCTTTTAGCGTAAACGTCAGTGATAACAGTTTGTTGTGCTGTCTTCATGGGGGGTCGTGGGGGTTTTTTCGGCGTTGCGTTTTTCGCTTAAATGCAAAAGATTTGGACTAGGGTTGATTCGATTGGTCCGCGCCGAATATCGGCAAAATACATTTAAGACGTTTAATTGTCGGGGGTTTTTGTCTTCCACGGCGGATAAGGTGGGGTGCGCATACGGTTTTGCAAGAATTCGCAATTACGCAAAATGCATCCGCGGTCAACCGTGACGGGAATCGACGCGGCGCGAACCGAGGGACCGCGTCGGGGAAGGGCGCGAAGGGCTCGAAAGGCTCTTACGATCTTCGATCGGCACCGCGCGCAGGGCCGTCAGTCCACAACCGAACCCGGCCAGGAGTGTGGCGAGGCCAACCAGCCAATGGTTAGTGACATAACTGGTGGCGAGCAGGAAGAAGAGCAGGGCCGCCGAGCCGAAGACACAGGGCAAGGAGCGGTTGATTGGTCGCGCACCGGCCAGCAGCACCGCGCTGAACAGGCCCCAGAGCAACAGGTAGGCGCTGGTGGCCGGCGCCATGGTCGCTGGGGATTGCCCCGCCGGAGGTATCAGGAGCAACAGCGAGATCCAGAAGAACCCATAGCCGGTCAATGCAGTGGCGCTGAAGAACTGTTTTTTGCTCCATTCCAAAATGCCGACGGCGAATTGTCCGAGGCCTCCGGTCAGAATAGCGAATTGAAAGAGCCACTCCGGGAGGGGGAGCAGGCTGGTCATGCGCAGGCTGAAAATGAGCGTGGTAAGGCCGAAACAGATGAGCCCCAGGGGTGGCAGGGTGCTAAAGGGGGGAGCCGGAAGGAAACGGGACGGTTTTGCCGGAACCGGTTTCGGCGTGCGGCCAGGGGAAGTCTCTCCGGGTTTCGGTAGTGGTGTCGGCGTTTCTGCCGCCGGCTGGGTCGCGGGTTCGGCTTCGCGCTCCATCAGATACTGATAGCGGGGGCAGTCGTCGGGATGGGTCGAGCAGAACTGACTGATGATCTTGGCGTCATGGGGCGACACATAGCCGCATCCAACGTCGCAGATATCTTCATTCTTGCCGTAGAAAGGACAACCCATGGTTACAGCCTCGGATGGCGAGGAAAGGTTTGGCGTTGCTGGACGCGGGGAATCGGAACTTAGCTTAGCAGCCACCATACCAATTTCCTTTGACGACTTGGGAAAAAAATAATTACATTGAAAACAGGACGTTAAGCTGGTCGCTCGGGAGGGGTGGGAAGGGCGGGAAGAACGGAGAATTTTCGCATTACTGCGAAGGGCCGAGACAATGCAGCTTCATGGAACTGTTTTGCTGTTCTTGGACTAAACTAAAAACCCTATTAAATTCTGCATATTACTTAAATAAGAAAAATTACCAAAAAGGATATTAGGCTTTTGCGAAAGCGCCAAGTGGTTCATCGGGGTTTTGCAATCTTGCAAGGAGGGGGGGGTCAGGAATAATCTTCTTTCTTGATGTCGTACTTTTTAATTTTGCGATAGATCGTGGCCATGTTCATGCCCGCCTCGCGGGCTGCGGCATCGATGTTTCCCGCAGACTTTTTCAGCAGGCTGATCAGGTAGCTGGTTTCAAAGCGAGAGAGGGCGGCGGAATAGCTGTCTCCGTCGGTGAGTTCCCGGACTGGCGCTGAATCGACGTCGATGAATTGCGACAAAACCGGCAGGCTGATCCATTCCCCGGTCTCAATGGCCATGCAGGCCTCGATGACGTTGCGCAACTGCCGGATATTGCCCGGCCATGCGTAGTCACAAGCGGATTGAAAGGCTTCGGGCGTAAGCCCGCGGATCCGAGTGCCGAATTTTTCGTTCTGCAATTTGATGAAATGGGCTGCCAGCAATGGGATGTCTGCTGGGCGATCCCGCAACGGTGGCAGGTGGATGTTGACCACGTTGAACCGGTAATAGAGATCTTCGCGGAAGGCTCCGGTCTTGATTTCAGCCATCAGATCCGAATTTGTGGCCGAAATGACCCGGACGTCGACCTTGGTTGGCTTGGTGTCGCCGAGGCGCAGAAATTCCTGTTCCTGCAGAAACCGAAGCAGGGTTTTTTGCACGTTCATCGGCAGGTTGCCGATTTCGTCCAAAAACAGGGTGCCGCCGTCGGCTGCTTCAAGCAGACCCTGACGGTTTTCCGTGGCGCCGGTGAAGGCCCCTTTTTTGGTGCCGAACAACTCGCTTTCGAGGATGGTTTCCGGCAGGGCGCCGCAATTGATGGCGACGAACCGTTTGCCCTTGCGCGGCGAATTGTAATGCACGGCTTGAGCGATCAGTTCCTTACCGGTTCCCGATTCGCCGGTGATCAGCACCGAGGTGTCGCGGATCGCCACCCTTTCGACCTTCTGTAACAGTTCCTTGAGTTGGGGGGAGTCGCCGATGATGTTGTCGAAGCGAAACTTGCCGACCAGCTCGTCTCGCAGTTCCTGGTTTTCCGTTAGCAGTTGCGAGTGTTGGAGGGCGTTCTTGACCCGGTATAGAAGTTCCTCAGGTTCGAAGGGTTTGGTCAGCATGTCGTAGGCCCCCTTGCGCAGGGCCTGGATGGACATCTCGACGGTGGCGTAAGCAGTAATAATGATGAACGGAATGTCGGGCGACTTGGCTTTGATCCGGGCCAGCACCTCAAGGCCGTCCATTCCCGGCATCTTGATGTCGGAAATCACCAGATCCCAGTCGCCATGGCGATAATCCTCCACGGCTTCGAAAGAGCGGGTGTACCCCTTCACTATATAGCCGCTATCGGTGAGGATTGCCTCCATCATTCGACAGAGACCTTCTTCGTCGTCAACCAGTAGGATCCGTTTCGAAGGCATCTAAATAGTTCTCCTGTGTCACTGGCAGTTGGACGGTGATGGTGGTGCCTTCACCGACCTTGCTGTCCAAGATAATTTGTCCCTGATGCTGTTCGATGATCTGTTTGGTGATGGCCAGCCCGAGCCCGGTGCCTTTGGAGCGGGTGGTGAAAAACGGTTCGAAGATTTTGTCCAGATTTTCTTCCGGAATCCCAATGCCGTTGTCGTCAAAGATGATATTGACGTAGCTGTCGTCGTAGGTGGTTCGGACGATTAGCCGCCCCCCTTCCGACATCGCCGTGCCGGCGTTGAGAATCAGGTTGATCGCCACCTGGCGTATCTGGTCGCCATCCACTTGGATGCGAGGGAGCTCCGGAGCGAATTCCTTGAGCACGGTGACATGATGCATGTCGGTGTGGTTGGCGGCGAAATCGATGATCTGGTGCAGCAGTTCGTGGATGTCGGTTTCCGCCAGGGTTGGTTTCGGCGTCCGGGCGTAGCTGAGCAGATCCTGGACGATTTTTTTGCAGCGTTTGCTTTCCCGCTTGATTTCGTGGATGAAGTTGTAATAGGGCTCGTTCGGCTCCATTTTGCCTTCCAGGTAGCTGGCATAGCCGAGAATGACGCTGAGCGGGTTGTTGATCTCGTGCGCCACCCCCGACGAGAGGATTCCCAGCGACGCCATTTTGCCCTGCTGGGCCAAGGAGGCTTCTATCTCGTGGTTGCGCTCGAGCCTGCTGGTCATTTTGTTGAAGGCGATGGCCAATTCCCCCAGTTCATCGTTAGAGTTGACCGGCATCCGCTGGTCGAGCCCTCCCTTCATGACTTGGCGGATGACGGCGATCATGTTATGGATCGGCTCGGTCAGAATCCGCGAGGCGATCAACAGCAGGATCACCGACAGGGTGCCGACGAACAGGAGGAGGATTGCCATGTTCGCCAGAATCCGCCACTTGATGACGTTGGCCTCATGAAAAAACTCGTCTTCGTAGGAGCCGACGGCGATGATCCAGTCCCAAGGCTTGTAATAGTGGTAGCGGACGATCTTCATGCGTGGCTTGGCGTCCCCAACGTTCTTCCAGGGGTAACGGATCCAGCCGTTCTTTTTCTGACTCATCTCGCGGATGAAATAGTGGCCGTCCGAATCCCGGCTGTTGGCGACATTCTGACCTTCGGCATCGGGGTGGATGGTCAGGGTGCCTTGGCGATCCATGCAGTAGATATAGCCGGTTCGGCCGACCCGTTTGCTTTTGATCTTGATCTTGAGGTTTGCCAGGGACTGTTTCTCGAACTCCTCATCCTCATAGGTCTCCTCGACGTAGCCGCCGGTGGCGATGATCCAACCCCACTCGGGGAAGTAACGGTAGGCGACTATCTTCTTGCGGGGGAATCGGTCGCCGAGAGCCTCGTTACGCCAGGGGTAGATACTGAAGAGAATCTGGCCCGGAGGGGCTTGTAGCGCGGTCTGAATCAGGGAACGAATAAAATAGTGACCGTTTTCGTCCTGCTCATTGAAAATATTTTCCCCCTCGCGAGTGACATGCACCAGCAGGTCGCCGGAACTGTTCAACACATAGGTATAGCCGCTTTCGCCGAAACTGATTTTTTTCAGGGATTTCCTGGCCTGGGCCTGCGCGACCTTGAGGGTTATCTCCCCGTTTTGCTGCTGGAGATACTGGGTTTCGACTAGGCTGTAGGCCAGTCCGGTGAGGGTGGCCAGTTCCTTGCGGATGACCTGTTGCCGATCCTGCTTGTAAACCTCGAACTGTTGATAATGAGAGTCCAGCAAATCGATGGTGAACTTGGCCATGTGGTCCAGATCGGCTTCACTGGTCTGGGTGATGCCGCGGTGGGCCTGTTGGGTGGCAAGGATCCCAACCACTCCGCCAACCATGAAAATGGGGAGGATAACCAGCGGCAAGACCAAGCAGAGGATCTTGCCGCGCAGTTTCAGGTTATGAAAAAAATTAAAGCGGCGATGGGTCAATTTTGATGCTCTCGCGAATGGCGCTAGTTTAAGGGCGCCTGCCATGGGAAAAACACCTGAAAATATTGGCTTAATGCATCATGAAAAATTCACAGCTAATGTTCCCGGGTTTCCACTTCCAGACCCTTCGTCGCAAGCCCCGTTCGGAGCAACAGAAACTTGCCGATAGACTGGCTTTGTTGCAACAGAATACATTCAAGCAAATCGGCGAGGTCTTTGAAAAGTTCATTCCCCGGCAGCTTCTCAAGTCGGAGAAAGAGGGGGGCATGAGTCGCAGAAGGCTTTTCTCCAAGGAGAACACCTTCTGGGCTTTCTTCAGCCAGGTGCTTGATGCGGATGGGGGCTGCAAGGAAGTGATCCGCAAGCTTCAATCCTATGCCTCCCTCAAGGGAATCACGTTCCCTTCGTCATCGACTTCTTCCTATTGTACGGCCTGCAAGAAGCTCGATATAAAGATGCTTGCCGAGATATCGCTGGTCATCCGGAAGGGAGGTCGGAGATTGGTCCACTGAGCGGCCGACAGGTGATCGTCGTCGATGAGACGGGTATCAGCATGCCGGACACTTTGGAAAACCAGGAAGTCTGGCCGCAAACGGCTTCCCAGAAACCGGGGTGCGGATTCCCCACCGCCCGCATTTGCGCTTGTTTTTCGCTGGCCGGCGGAGCCTTGCTCAGCTACGCCATCGGCAACAAGAAAAACCACGAGCTCCCGCTGTTCCGTCAGCAGTGGGGAACCCTCCCGCCCGGCGACGTCTTCCTGGGCGACAAGGGATTCTGCAGTTATTTCGACATCGCCAAGCTGAAAGAACAGGGCGTTGCGGCAGATCAAGGTTACGGTACCCTATCCGGGCTTCAGGGTTCGGTACTTTTACATCGTCACCACGCTTCTGAATGCCGCGCACTATCCCGCTGAAGAACTTGCCGACCTTTACTCCCAACGCTGGGATGTCGAGCTGTTTTTCCGCGACGTCAAGACGACCATGGGGATGGACGTCCTGCGGTGCAAAACACCGGACATGGTCCGGAAAGAAATCTTGATGCACTTTATCGCCGACAACTGTATCCGGCGGCTGATGTTGGATGCGGTCAAGGCAGCGGATCTTGCGGTTCGGGTTGTCAGTTTCAAGGGCAGTCTCCAAGCATTGCGCAACTCGGAGCCCCATTTGAACCAGAGGAGGTTGAACAGGATAGAACGCTCCAGGCTTATCGCCGACCTCCATGAGGCGATAACCGATACCCCAATCCGACAACGTCCGGGGCGTAGTGAACCCCGTTGCCGTAAGCGACGACCGAAAAATTACGAACTGATGACCCGTCCACGGCATGAAATGAAAGAGGCTCCTCACCGAAATAGATATCGTGCTGAAACGATTTAAACTAGCGCCATTCATGGCTGTCCCTCAAGCATATTATACATATTATAATTTATGTGGAATATACTATAAGCCTTGTCTTGGCACAAGAAGAAAACTACAAATAATCTAATGCTTTTAACTGCTTATAGAACTTTTCTTTTTACTGCCCCATCAGTTTTAAAGGTTGCGGGCGTCGTCCCGGCGCTGTTCGGTGGTTCTGGTCTTCGGTAAAGTCAGGTCGGCCGTTCCTGTTCCTGAGCGGTGTCGGGCAGGGCGAAGGTATTGCGGTAATGGCGAATTTCAAGCAGGGCGATCTTGATGATGCTGGCAACCGGTACGCCGATGATCATGCCCAGAACCCCATAGAGCTTGCCCCCCATGATGATGGCGAGCAGCACCCAGAGGGGATGGAGGTTGGAATAGCGGGAGATCAGCACCGGGATCAGGATGAAGTTGTCGACGATGACCTGGGCGATTAGAAAATAGACGATGACGATCCACCAGAACTGAGCGCCCATGCCGAGATCGACCAGGGCGATAAGGATGCCTGGAATCATGCCGACGAGCGGGCCGATGTAGGGAATCAGGTTGGTGACGCCGGCGAAGATGCCGAGGATCGGTGTGTAGCGGAGATCGGTGAAGGAGAGCCCGAGGGTGACCACTAGGCCGACGATGAAGGCTTCGAGCAGGCGCCCGCGGATGAAATCGGCCATCTGCCGACTGACCACGGAGGTCAGGTCATGCACCATTTCGAAATAGCGGTTCGGGGTCAAGGAGACGCAAGTGCGCAGGATAAGGTTGCCGTCCCGCAGGAAAAAGAAGGTAAAGAGCGGCACCAGGATCAACAGGCTGCCAAGGCGCAGGGCCGACTTCGGCGTGCCCACCAGAATCTGGGCGACAAGCTGCTCGGCCAGGGTACGAGCGTGGCCGGTCAGGTCGTAGCTTTCAATATAGGGGAAGCGGTTTTGCAGGTTTTCCTGGGCGTCGCGCAGCAGGGTGATGAATTTGGCGGTGTAGCGAGGCAGGTCGGTGCGCAGGGAACTCCACATCTCCTGCCAGTGGGGGCTGAGCCAGCCGGCGGCGAGGAGGAGCAGCGCGGCAACCAGCAGGTAGACGAGAAAAATGCTTAAGGTGCGGCTGATGTTTTCTCGCTCGATGAAGGAGACGATGGGGCCGAGCAGAAAGGTGGCGATCAGTGACAACAAGAGCGGCAGGAAGAGGCCGCTGGTGGCGGTACGGATCAGGGTCAGAACGGTCGACGCCGAGGAAAAGAGGGAGAGCCCCACGGCGATTCCGGCGGCTAGGACGAAAAAGAAGAGGAGCAGGTGAACCCGGGTCAGCACAGGCTTCGGTGTCATGGCAGGTCATCACTCTCGGTGCCGGTTGGCGGCGGTGAAAGCCTGAGCGCGGCGCGCAGCTGGCGGATTTCCAGCTCGGCCGCCTGCATCCGTTCGCTGAGGATGCGTGCCAGGCTGATGAGGATGGCATTGCTCACGTTCGGATGCTTGCGCGTCGCTTCCATCAGGTCGGCGCGAAACAGGCCGACCAGCTCGGTCTCTTCGAGCGTGCGCGCCGAAGCGGTTCGCCGTGCCGGAGCGAGCAGCGTCGCTTCGCCGAAGAAGTCGCCTGGGCCGAGGACCGCCAGCTGTTCCTTCTGTCCGTCGGGATGGCGAATGAAAATGGCGACCCGCCCCGAGCGTACGGCATACATGCCGGTTCCCGGATCCCCCCCTTCGAAGATTGTTTCCGCCGGGGCATAACGCCGGGCATGGACGAGGCCGGCGATGAAACTCACTTCCCGGCGTCCTAGGTCGGCAAAGATCGCCAGGCTGCGCAGAAAGGCGATAAGCGAATCGGCTTCCGACTTCTTGTGGAAAATGTTGCTCCAGAAGGGGTTCACGGTCGACCTCCACAGGGTGGCGAAAAAGTTCGCCAATTATATCAATCCACAGCGATAAAACCAGAAAAAACCCTGGATCTCGACTTCTCCCCCGACCTCGTTGCCGCGTCCGACCGAGGATTCCCGTCCTTCTCTCCGGGTGGGAACGCGGGGTGCATGGGACACGCGTGGGACGCGTTGACAGAAGATGGGCGCCTTGCTATGCTCACAACACTTTCCAAGGAGACCCTGAATGAATCTCTTTCGATGCCTGATCTGCGGTGAGTCCTACATCGGCTCGGCCGCTCCCAGCCACTGCCCCTTCTGCGGAGCCCCCGGCAAATACCTGGTAGCGGCGGATGCCTATCGGCAAGTTCCCCTTGGCGAGCTTTCCCGCAAGAGCCGGGAAAACCTCGAACGCGCCCTCGACCTGGCGGTCGGCAACGCGACCTTCTACCGGGGAGCCGCGCAGGTCGCCGATTGCGAGCGGGGACGGGCGCTCTTTTCCGCCCTTTCCCGCACCGAGACGGCCCACGCCGTACTCTTCTGCCAAATCCTTGATATTCCTTTGCCCGAGGAGCTTTCGGCTCCTGGCGAGTGCTCGCCGTCACACAAAGAAAATCTGGCCGAGGCGCGCAAGCGAGAAGGTCGTGCCGTGCAGCTTTACACGAGGTTTCTCGAAGAGACTGCCGAGGAACGGGTTAAGCAGGTGCTGAGCGCTTTTATCGAAATAGAGGCCGACCATTTCGGCATGGCCGACGAATGATGACGGATTGAGATTTCAACAGCAAGAAAAGCCAAGGTCTGCCTTGGCTTTTCTTGCTGTTGTCCGTTATTTTCAAACCCTCTCTCCCGCGAGTCGCCACGGTCGTCGCAGTGATCGATTTTGACCTGAAAAAAATTCCCGCTGCTCACGGCGTGTACCTGATGAAGGGCGATGATGGGACGGTTCTTTACGTCGGCAAAGCCAAACATCTGCGCAACCGGTTACGGGGTTACTTTTCCGCCGCCGGCGACGACCGCGCCCATATTCGCTTTCTCATGGACCGGGTCTGCGACATCGAGACGATCGTCACGGATACCGAAAAAGAAGCGTTGATCCTCGAAAACACCCTGATTAAGCAGCACCGTCCCCGCTACAATATCAATTTGCGGGACGACAAGACTTATGTTTCGTTGCGGCTCGACCCGCGCGAAGAATTTCCCGCCCTGCAGGTGGTCCGCAAGGTCCGGCATGACGGAGCGTTCTATTTCGGCCCCTTTGCTTCCTCGTCCGCGGTTCGCGATACCCTCAAGGAAATTTACCGGATTTTTCCCCTGCGCCACTATCCTCTCGCGACCTGCCGGCGGCGCGGTCGCCCCTGCCTGTTTTTCCAGATCGGCCAGTGCAGCGCTCCCTGCCATGGACGAATCAGCGGCGCGGGGTATCGGGAGCTGGTCGACGGAGTGATCGCCTTTCTGTCCGGGCGCGAAAACGACGTGTTGCGGATGTTGCGGAAAAAGATGCTGGCGGCTTCTGACGAGCTGCGTTTTGAAGCAGCGGCCCGGTTCCGCGATCAGATCGGCTCCATCGAGCAGACCATAGAACGGCAGAAGATGGTGACCCCGGCCGGCGGTGACCAAGACGTACTCGGCCTGCATCGCGAAGGGGGCGAGGTTGAAGTGGTGATCCTGTTCGTTCGCCAGGGCAAGTTAATCGACCGGCGCGGCTTTGCCATCGATTGGAAACTGGATGAAGATGAGCTTCTTTCGGCGTTTTTGCAGGAGTTTTACGGACGGGAGGTGGTTATCCCCGAGCAGTTGCTGCTTCCGTTGTTGCCGGAGAATGCCGCCGCTCTGGCCGAATGGCTCGGCGAACGCAAGGGGGGCAGGGTCGAGATGACGGTGCCCCGGCGGGGCGTCAAGCGCGAACTGGTGGAGCTGGCCAACCGCAACGCTCTCGAGTCGTTTCGCGAGCGCGGCAGCCGGCGTGAAGCCATCGACGGCGTACTTGAAGAAATCCATCGTCGTCTGCATCTCAGCCGATTACCCAAACGGATGGAATGTTTCGATATTTCCAATGTGCAGGGGCGGCAGAGCGTCGGTAGCATGGCAGTTCTGATTGATGGCGAGGCGGCCCGAGCCGAATATCGCCAGTTCAAAATCCGGACTGTGGCGGGGGCGGATGACTATGCCTCGCTCTATGAAGTTTTGCGACGCCGCTTCAACCGGGGGCGCGACGATGGGGTGTTGCCAGATTTTATCCTGATCGACGGGGGCCGGGGACAGCTCGGGGTGGTCGACCGGGTTCTTGATGAGCTTGGCCTGATGGGTCGAATCGACCGCGCCGGCATCGCCAAGAGCCGGGTTGTGTCCAACGTGCGCGGGCGAGCCTTGGAGCGTAGCGAAGAACGGTTTTTTCTCCCCGGGCGCAAGAACCCAGTATTGCTCCGGCCGGGTTCACCGGCGCTCTTCATGCTTGAGCGGCTGCGCGACGAAGCCCACCGTTTCGCCCTGACTCAGCATCGCAAGTTGCGCGGCAAAGCCGCGTTTAGTTCGATCCTCGAAGATATCCCCGGCGTCGGCCCGGCCCGGCGCAAGGTGCTGCTCAGGCATTTCGGCAGTCTGAAGAGGATTCGCGAGGCGACCCTGGAAGACTTGTCGCGGGTTTCCGGCCTGCCGGAAGCGGTGGCCCGCAATATCTTCTCCGCATTAGCGCAGTCCGGGGACTGAGCACCTTCGCGTTATCCGCCTGGCCCCAACTCCCTTGTCTCGTCGGCGAAGGTCAGATCCCCTCCATCTGTAGGGCGATTTCCTGAAGCAGTTCTCGATTAATCCGGTTATCGGGGGTTTTGGGTAGATATTTGGTGAACCGGATCTTGTCTGGCAGGTTCAGTTCGCCGATCTCCTCAATGATGTGTTCGCGGACATCCTGTAGGGTTTTTTCCCGGTAGCTTTCATCACGAAAATTCTGCAACACGCAAAAAATCACCAGCATATAACCTTGCAGCGGATGATCGATGACGATGGCCGCGCATTCGCGAATGCGGCGCATGGTCATGACGGTTTCTTCAATTTCGGCGATACTCCGCCGCCCGCTGCCGGTGCTGATCACGTTGTCCAGCCGCCCGGTCAGGTCGAAATTGGCGAGATCGTCGTAAATGGCGCCGTCCCCTGTGGTGAAATAGGTTCGCTCGGGAAATTTTTTCCAGAAGGTTTGCTGGTATCCGACCGGATCCTTGTACAGATCCTGCAACATCGACGGCAACGGCGAGGCCAGCACCAACCGTCCGGGTTCCCTCGCCGCTTTGATCGACACGCCGTTGTGGTCGACAATCCGGGCATCCACTCCCGGCAAAGGGCGCATCATCGTGTCATCCTTGAAATCCGGTACCCCCGGCACCCCGGCGATCAGGCAGCCCCCCGTCTCGGTTTGTCCCCAGATCTGGCTGATGGGCAGATTGCGGTTGTTGGTCAGTTCGAACTGCGCCCAGTTGTATATCTCCTCACTGAGTTTTTCGCCACCGCAACCGATCAGGCGCAAAGAGTTGCTGGCGCGGTTCAGATAACGCTTGGTGCTTTTTGCGCGCATGACGCTACGCAACAGCGATGGGTTAGTGTACAGAACCGTGATGTGATAGCGGTCCAGGTAGTCGAAAAAATAATTGGTGTTTTCATAGGAGATGGCCCCTTCATAGAGAAACAGGGTTGCTCCCAAGGGCAGCGGACCGTAAACGGAATACGTATGGCCGTTGATCCAGGCCAGATCCGAGGTGTTCCAGAAAATATCGGTATCCACCAGATCGAACAGCAACTCGGTGGTGAATTGCGCCCACATCAGATAACCGGCCAACCCGTGCAGCACCCCGCGCGGCTGCTTGGATTTGGTCGAGGTATAGAGCATGAAGAGCGGCTCGTCGGCATGGCGAAGGTGATCATAGACTCCGCCCGTGGCGAACTCGGGATCGGTAACCAGGTCATCGTACCAGATGTCGCGCTTCGGTCGCATCAGGGTGTGCTGGCCAGTGCGCCGCACCACCACGCAGTGCTGAATTTCGTAATCGATACGCTCCATCGCCTCATTCACCAGATCTTTAAGTCCCCGGCTGCGGAAACTGACGCCGTCACAGGTAATAATGAATTTCGCCTGACAGTGTTGCAGGCGCTGCGCCATCGCTTCGGCGGAATAAGCCATGTGGTAGTTGATATGAATGGCGCCGATACTGGCGCAGGCGAGCATGGCCACAACGGTTTCCGGCAGGTCCGGCAGATAGATCAGGACATGGGTTCCTTTTTTTACCCCCAGATGCAGCAAGCCGTTGATCAGGCTCAGGACTTCATGACCCAGCGCCTGATAGGTATAGGTGCGCTCTTCGAAATTGACTCCGCGCCAGATGATCGCTGCCTTGTTGCGGCGCAGGGTATCCATGTGTTTGCCGACCAGGTTTTCAAAGACATTGAGCTTGCCGCCGGAAAACCAGTGGTAATGGGGGGGCGCCATGTCGTCCAGCACCTTGCGGTAGGGTTCCGCCCAGTGCAGATACTTGCGCGCCAGCGCATCGAACAGCTCTTGCTGCGGCATGTCCCGGTAGGCTTCGTATTGATGGGCGGAAATTTTACGCCGCTGATAGTCAATCTTGGGATGAACCATCATTTATGATCCTTACGGGACATGTCCTGCTGGGCGCAAAACAGATCGTTAAGTGTTTTGTAGGGCGAAGACAGCTCCTGCGAAATCCTCAGAAACACCTTTGC
Organism: Trichloromonas sp.; assembly: GCF_034006665.1. Taxonomy (GTDB): domain Bacteria; phylum Desulfobacterota; class Desulfuromonadia; order Desulfuromonadales; family Trichloromonadaceae; genus Trichloromonas. Next base: position 53,921 of record NZ_JAVESI010000006.1, on the reverse strand, counting down.
CGTCGCGATGGAATCGCCCAGTGCACGGTGCCGCTGGTTGCAGTCGATGACGTAGGTGCTGAGCAGATCGTCCAGTTGGGTATTGGTGTTATTTTCCACCACCAGTTTGTGCAGCAGCATAGTGTCGAGCCAGGGAGCGCCCTCCAGGGAGCAGTTGTAATAATCTTTCAGGTGCCGGTTGAGCATCCGCAGGTCGAAGTTGATATGGTGCCCGACAATGATGCTGTTTCCGATGAAACCGAGAAACTCGGGGAGCGTTTCCGCGATCGACGGTTTATCCGTCAGCATGTCGTCGGTGATGCCGTGCCACTGGATCGATTCCTGCCGGATGGGAAACGGCGGTTTGATATAGGCCTCGTAGATTTTGGTGATCTTGCCGCTCTTAACCTTCACTCCGGCTGCGTTGATAATGGCGTCCTCGGCGATATTCAGCCCCGTCGTTTCCAAGTCAATAATGCAGTAGGAGGCTTCGGTCAAGGTCTTTTTCAGTACGCCTTGCGAGCGGATGGCCTCGCAGCGTTGTCGGACATAGGCCGCCACCGGGTCGCGCTCCGCGTCGCTTTTGCGCGGGCTCACGGTTTTCAAAAGGGTTTTCCACATATCCGACTCCAGCGCGAATAGTCACGCCCGTAATCTTTAAACTGTAAACTTTAAGCTGGAGATTACCCGCTTCAAAGTTTATACTTATCGACATATTTTTCAACAGGAGTTTTATTTAATGAATTTAAAACCGTTTTTTATCCTCGGCATCATCATTAGCCTCATCGTATTATTGTCGCGCTGTCAATACGGCGCGGAGCATCAGAAGGTGGACCCCAAGTATAAAAACGCCCACCTGACCGCAGTCAGCGCCCAGAAACTGCTCAAAGTAAAAAATTATGAAGAGGCCCTCAAATACTACGAGTCGGCTCGGCGGGAGCTGGAGCATCCCAACGTTCAGGGCGATCAGGGGCGGGATGTGTACATCAACTATGGCTTTGTCATGAACGACATCGGCGTCCTTCACCTGGGATGGGCGCTCTACGGCCATAAGTTGAACACCCAGCGGGACAAGGTGAATCCGGCCGCCGTTGACCAGGCGGAAATCGAGAAGGCGCTCCAGGCGCTGAAAACCTCCGTCGATTTCTACCTGCGCTGGTTCGAGCACAACCCTAAGGATTACGAGCGCTTTTCCAAGGCCATTTCGGAAAGCCTGGCCAATTACGGCACCGCCCTGAAATACTCCGGCGACATGGAAGGAGCTCTTGAGGCGTTTCGTCGGTCGTTGTTGTACAATCCCGACAACGGCAACGCCGAGCGCTCGGTCAAAATGCTCGGCATCGATCCGAAACCTTTCATCGAGGCGGGCAAGGCCGAGTTGGACAAACATAAAAAAATCAAGTTTATGTAATTTTCCCGAGGATTTCCCGGTTCCCGCAGAGCGCTCACTCCGCGGGAACCGGACTGAAAATCGACTGCGCAACCCCTTTCCCCGTCGCCTCCCCTCTTCAGACCGTCGTTCTGGGCCGCGTTCATGCCGTCCGGCCCGCGGTCGGCCCGCCCCGCCCCGCCCCGCGCGATTGCCGGATCATTCCATCGCGAACGTTCCCGCCTTGCGAACACCCCGCGCGGGCCGAAAACCCTGGGCCCGACGCTGGCGCCGCTTCCTCCTTGGATCTTTTTGTGCTTTCGCCCAAACCCCTCTTGCCTCTCTCCTTGCCAAGGAGGACTTCAATGCTTCTCCCTTCTGACTGACTTCAAGATAACCTACTGAAATCAAAGGCCTAGACTGACTGAAGTTTCGTTATGAAAAATCGCCTCCGGAGGGGACGTGGGACGCTAAAGAGTACGTTGATTACTCATTCCCCCCCTAAAAAAACCGCCCGCGCTGGGGGTGGGTAAAGAGTTCTTCCCCAGCGGGGGGGCAGGGGAAAGATCGGCCATCGGCTAAAACAAGAGGCGTGGCGCCTTGACGACTTTCGCCGGCTTTCGGCACGGATGACCGCCGGGTTCCGAAAGGCGTCGGCGGCGCTCGGAATCCCTACGCGGCGGGCTCTGAGCGAAACAAAAAAACCCCCATCGCGTACGCGATGGGGGCGAATGAAACGATTCAACACGGCGGACTATTCGTCGTTATGAACCTTGTAAAGCAGTTCCTTGATCTCCCGGGAGGGCTCGGGGGTCATCAGCGAAACCACGATCATGACGATGATGACCAGCGGTACGCCGAGCACCGCGCTGGAGGTGAAGGGGATGTAGTAGGCCAGCAGCGAAGTCTTGGGAATCAGCATCGACCCGAAGGTGACGATCAGGCCCACGATCATGCCGGTGATCGCGGCTTCCTTGGTGGTGCGGCTCCACCAGATCCCGAGCAGAAACAGGGGGAAGAAGGTGTTCGCGCCGAGGGCGAAGGCGACGGCGACGATCTGGGCGATCAGGGCCGGCGGGTTCAGGGCGATGATGATGATGGACAGGCCGAGTATAACGGTGCCGACTCGGGCGATCTTCATCTTGGTTTCTTCGGTGGCGTTCGGCCTCAACACGCGGAAGTAGATGTCGTGGGCGAAGGCCGAGGCTCCGGCCATCAGCAGGCCGCCGACGGTGGAGAAGGCGGCGGACACGGCGCCGGCGGCGAGGAAGCCGGCGAACCACTCGGGCAGGCCCGCCAGTTCGGCGGCGTTGACGACGATGGCGTCCGGCGCGATGTTGACGCCCGAAGTCCCCAGCAGGTTGGAGAATTTGGCGTAGGCCGCGTAGGCGGGCGCGGTCCAGTAGACCAGGGCGATGAAGAACAGGCCCCATACCACCTGCCAGCGGGCGTCGCTGACGCGGGGCACGACGTAGAAGCGGCCGATGACGTGGGGCAGGCCGGCGGTGCCGACCATCAGGGTGAAGCACAGGGCGATCCAGTGATAGGCGGTGTCCTTGATAAACGGCAGATAGAAGCTGGGTTCCGCGACTTCCGGGGCAATTCCGTTGCCGCCGTTACCGATGTCCCACAGGGCGGCACCGTAGCCGATCTGCGGCACAGCGGAGAAGTAGCCCAGCTTATGGGCGATGAAAAAGAGCGGCAGGAAGAAGGTGATGACGATGACCACGTACTGCACCTGCATGTTCTTGGTGGCGCCGAGCATCCCCGAGATCAGGACGTAGGCCAGAACGACCAGGGTGCCGACGACGACCGAGGTCTTGTAGTCGATGCCGAAGATCCAGTTGAACATCATGCCGATGCCCTTGTACTGGCCGACGGCGTAGACGAAGGAGATCAGGATGACGATCAGGGCCGACAGCAGGCGCGCGAACTGGGAATAGTAGCGGTCGCCGACGAAGTCCGGTGCCGTGTACTTGCCGTAGCGGCGCACCGGGCCGGCCATCAGCACCAGCAGCAGCACGTAGCCGCCGGTCCAACCGAGCACGTAGGAGATGGCGAAAAAACCCTTCAGGTAGATGAGGCCGGCCATGCCCAGATAGGAGGCTGCGGACATCCAGTTCGAGGCGATCGCCGCGCCGCCGCCCATTTGGCCGATGCCGCGCCCGGCCGCCCAGTAGTCTTCGGTGGTTTTAGCCTTGGCGAAAACGCCGACCATGACGAACAGAACCAAAAGGCCGATCATCATGAGGCCCGGAATGACCTTGAACTTTCCTTCCGGGTTCAAGTCTTCGACCGCCGCGAAAACATTGCTTGCCGTCAAAAAAAAGAGAAGAGACAAGCCCCATTGCATCATTCGTTTCATTTTCAGGTCTCCCTTCCTTTATTTAGGGTTGTCCGGGCTTCTTCTCGGCCTTGCCAAGCTCAGCTTCGAGGTTGTCGGAAAACTTGCAGTACCACCAGCACTGGGCGATGAAGAGCCCGATGCAGAACCACGCCATGTAGAAATAATGGAAGGGGAAGCCAAGAAAGCGCATTTCCGTCAAAAAACTTTTGCCGGTGACCTGGTTGATGACTTCGCCCGTGTTCAGCGTAACCTGCACGGTGTCGTTGGGATCGGCGGCCATCACCAGCAAAAGCAGAAAGCCGTACACGGCCAAGGCCCAGACCACCAAGATGATCTTGGTCATGGTCACGTCCCTGGTCATGAATTCGCCGACCGGTCTAAAAAAATTGATATGAATATCTCTTTGTCCCAAACCCTCTTTTTCCATGCCCGTTCCTCCCTTGGTGTGAAGTCTTCGGGGAGCCACCCCTGTTGACCGCATAAACGTCGAACCCTTGTTAGTCGATATTGAACAGACCGATGTTTGTTGTGGGCACCTCCTTTCGGGTTGAGTGGGTTATGATGGGGTTGTAGTGAACTCCGGAAGTAGAATTCCGCTCCGACATGGGGCGTGCTTCTGACCAACTTCGAGTTCATTCTCGGCGTCGCCGAAGTGTTGCCGACGGCGAACCTGCGTTTTACTTATCCGATTCTCCCCTTGGGCCGGGAATCCGAAAACCACGACCGACTCCCGATCAAAAGGATCTGCGGAATCGTCGGGAACCCATTTTTATTTCGATGCTGGCCGATTCTCACGGTTAATGATGGAATACATGGAACGCCGTTTGCGACTGCTTTGCTCGCGGTAGTCGGAATAATAGGCGAAAACGAAACAAATTGTCGCTCCCCCGGTGATAATGCCGCCCAAGATGTAATAAAGCGTAACGTCCATCGTTTTTCTCCGGAACTCGGTTGCTGAAATTTAAACTTAAACAGTGTTTTGGCCTCGCTGACTTTATGCCACAGCGTATTTCGATGAGTCAAGTAAAATGTTGTTATAAAAATATGTCGGCACCGTTGGTCGCGAGAACCGATTTCATGCCCTTGCAGGGCCGGGGGTACTAAATAAGTTAAATGGTTAGCCGATGTGAGCGGAATTTGTTGGGTTTGTTTTCTGGGCTAGGAAAAGTATGAAAGGGCCATGGAGGCCTGTCAAGGCGCTGAACCACTTTTTTATCGCAGAAAATCCCATTCAGTGGGCGGGTGTTGGAGGCGCCATATTGAACTATTCGACGCTCCTGTCCGGATTCGGAACCCGCTTATCAGACCGGCGCCTTTGCTGAAACCAACGGCGTTTTCAGGTTTAGAGGTCGGACGAAACTTTCTGATTGCATTTTGTTCCTCTGTTTTGTTTAATCCATGGCGTAATTAGAATCTTGGTGAGGGGATGAACTTTCCCGAGGGGAGCTTTTCATGGTAAAGTTTAGCTGTTCCAAAAAAATCCTGCTGATCGAAGCCTTTGGTTTCGGCTTTATCGTCCTCTTTCTGTGGTTGGACGAGTTTTTCGATCTGCCCAACAAGCTTTTCGGAGTCCAGCCGACGCCGGTGAACCACCTCGAATGCTGGTTCGTAACGGCAATCGTTGTGCTTTTCGCTTTCGTGGTCATGTTCATTTCGACGTCTCTTGCTCTGCGCCTGCAACGAATCGACACGGAAAAGGCGCGGCTGTTCGGTGTGATCGCCCACGACCTGCGTAGCCCCTTCACCAACCTGATCGGCAACGCCGAGCTGTTACGCAAGAATTTCAACGAGTTATCCGAGGAAGACCGGCGCTCTCTCAGTGCTGGGATTTTCGAAGCCGCGGACAAGGCTCACGACCTGCTCGAAAATCTCCTCTGCTGGGCCGAGGTGCAACTGGAGAGCGGCAATATCCCGTTGCGTCGTCGGGATTTACGCTCCTTGGTCGAGTCGGTGATCGACCAGATTGGGCTCTCTGCGACCCGCAAGCAGATCGTCATCAGCAATAATGTTCCCGAGGGGGTTATGGTGCTGGCCGACGAGACGGCCGTGAATTCGGTGTTGCGCAATCTGCTCAGCAACGCCGTCAAATTCTCCCACCCGGGGAGCTCCATTGAGGTTGGGGCCAAGGGGCGCGGCGGCAAGGTGCGGGTGAGCGTCACCGACCGCGGCATCGGCATGTCCCGGCACGAGGTCAAAAGCCTCTTCCACATGGGAACGCGCCTCTCCAAGCCGGGAACCTCCGGCGAGGCAGGGAGCGGCCTGGGGCTGTTGCTGGCCCACGAACTGGTGCGACGCGGCGGCGGTAAGCTCAAAGTGCGTAGCGATGAGGGAAAGGGGACGGTCTTCCATTTCACTCTGCTTCGGGCGAAGGCGGCCCGCGCCGGCAAGGCCGCCGAGACGGAAGAGGAATAAGCAGACTTTCGCTTCGGGATTGATCGGGGGCCGATCCGGGATGCCGGGTCGGCCCCTGTTTTCTTTTATCCGGCGGAAACGACGTTTGGCGGGAGCAGGGGAAGGCCGATGCGGTTGAGTAACTGGGTGGTGAGGCGGTAGGTGATTCCCCAGAGAAGGGGACGGTTGCCGGGGAGCAGGGTCAGGGCGGGGGTTTCGCGCGGAGCCCGGTTCCAGTCGATGCGGGTGATGATGTGGCGCGCGGGGGCGCGCAGTTTGTCAAGGGGCATGTAAAAGACGTCGCTGACTTCATGATTGCGGCGCAGCGGCGGATTCTTTCCTTCGGGCAGGGCGTAGACGCAGCAGGAGACCCGCACCGGCAGATGCGCGCCGACGATGTCGTCGAGTCCCCCCAAGTAGTCGGCGTCGCGCAGATCCAGACCGATTTCTTCGTAGGTCTCCCGTTCCGCCGCCTGACGGATGCCGCCGTCCTCAGGATCGATCCGGCCGCCGGGGAAGGCGAGGTCCCCCGACCAGGGGTCGCGGGGGTGGGCAGCCCGTTCGATGTAAAGAATTTCCGCGCCCTGGGGACCGGGACGGAGAATGAGGGCTACCGCCCCATGGCCGTGCTCGGGCCCACTCGTCATCCGTGGCGGATGCGGGTTGAGCGCCCGGCGGAAGTGCGTCAGCTGGTCGGGCCAGGAGGAGAGGAGCGGTTGCGGCATCGGCTGCGATCTCGTGAACAGGTCAGGGGTTAGCGGCGCGGGAAGAGCTCGATCAGGGTGATTTCCGGCGGGGCAAAGACCCGTATCGGCGGACCCCAGGTGCCAGTTCCGCGGCTGGCATAAAGGAGAGCGCCGGTGGGCAGGCGGTAGAGGCCATTTTGTAAAGGATATTCCAGGGCGGTCACCAAGTTGAAGGGGATGATCTGGCCGCGATGGGCATGCCCCGAAAGTTGTAGATCGAAGACTTCTTCGCCGGGGGTGATCAGGGGCCGGTGCTTGAGGAGCAGGGTAAAATGGCAGCGCTCGGCGAGGTTGACCAAGGTCGCCTCATCAACGCTGTGTCCGCCTGCCGGATCATCGACCCCCACCAGTAGCAACGGGCCGACCCGTGTCGCCCGGTCACGCAGCAGGATAAAGCCGCTCTCTTCGAGAAAATCAAGAGCCTGGTCGAGTCCGGCGTAATATTCATGATTGCCGGTCACGGCGTACTTCCCGAGAGGTGGGGTCAGCCGCCGGAAAATGTCGGTCAGCCCGACGATATGATCGAGACGGGCGTCGACGATATCCCCGGTCGCTACCAGCAGATCGGGTTTCAGCTCTTCGATCCGACGGGCCACCTGCTCCAGTTTGCCGTGGCGGTGCAACAGGCCGAGATGCAGGTCGGAAATCTGGACGATGCGCAGACTCTGCCCTTCGGCAGGCAGCTTGTCGGTGGGAATACGCAGGGTTTCGACGGTCAGGTTGCGGGCTTCGAAGACCCCGTAGATGCTGAGCAGCAGGGCTAGTGCCGGGACCAGCAGGGCACAGCGTGGGCCGTGCAGTTTCCATTCGGCAAGGGTGGGGCGATAGCGGGCGAGAGGCGTCAGCAGGAGATCCCAGGCGAAGACCGCGACGAATCCGGCAAAGGTCAGAAAGATGAAGGCCATCCATGAATAGCCGATGATGGCCAAGAGCCGCGCCGCCCCGTCTAGGTCGAGTCGTTCGAGAAGACGCACCAGAACCGGCGCGGCGATCATCAGCAGCATGAAGAGCAAAACCGGCCGGCGGGCGCGTTCCCGGCTCGCGAGCAGCGGTCGCAGGCCGAGGTAGGCGAGCAGATGCATGGCGCTGTAAAGGGAAAGGAAGACCGTCAGGAAAATGATCAGTCTGGGCATGATGTAACTCTTCGTGGAGAAAGGCTGCCGGCGTTATGGCAACGCGTCGACGGCCGGTTTTTCGCCGGATGAAAAAAGCCCCTGGCGTTGAGGCCAGGGGCTTGTCGTTGAAGCCGTCGGCCGATTACTCGACGGTGACCTTGCCATCCTCAATGATGAGGGCATACTTGTAGCCGTGGCCGAAATCCTTGTCGGCGGTGAGAATGCCGCTGACCAGGATGGTGTCGCCGACTTGGGCGGTGACGCCGGTAGTGACGGTGAGATCGTTGGTTCCCTCGCCACCGGTGCCGTCCTGCATGTGAATCCAGTTTTTACCCATGATGCCCGGGCTGAACTTCACGACCTTGCCGCGCACGGTGACTTCCTTGCTCGTGAGTTCGCCCTTGCCGGCGTAGATCTCTTCGATGCTCTTGCCGCCCTCGGCCTTGGCGATGCCGCTCAGGTCGATATTTTCGGCCTTGACCGGGGTGATCGGCGGATGACCGCTGGGTAGTTCCCCGGGGGTGGCGACGGGCGCGGCCATGCCTTCGCCGCCGCCGACCATGACCGCCGGGACAAAGTAAACCATATCGAAGTCACGATTCAGGGTCTTGCTGTGATAATTGGGCATCGGCATGCCTTCGGGAACGGCGACGCTGTCACCGACCTTGACCTGGAACTCGGGGGCCGCCGCCCAGATCTTTTCGCTGCCGGTATCGACCTGAACATAAGTGTAGCCGGCCGCGTTCATGGTTTCTACGACGGTACCGCTCTTGGCCTGCGAAGTCGGGGGTGCCGGGGTTTCCGCCTGGGACTGGGCCTTGGGGGCTGCGGTGCTGGTCGGCGCTTCATTTTTGCAGCCGGCCGCCAGGGTCAACGCCAGGGCTCCGATGGACAGGTAGAAGAGTTGCTTTTTCACGGATGTCTTCCTCCATTGGGGTTGGTCGTGCGGGCTTCATGCCTGTGTTCGCGGGATGTTCCTCTGAGGATCTTTATGTTTTTGGGGAAATTAGCACAGGCAGGGGGGCGAAACAAGGGGCTTTTGGTCTCTTTGTATCTGCGCGAATGCACGTTCGTGCCCGACCTGCCGGGCAAGCGAGGCGGGGCGTGGTCACGAAGGGTTCCCGCCTGTTGCATCCCGTTGCGGCTCGTGGCATGATCCGCCGGTCTTTATCATCTTACTCTCGGGAGGTCCTGCGGGCATGGTCCGTAATGACGATCTGGTGGCCATCTTCCACTCCATTCATCGGGTCATGAAGGCCGAGAAAGTGCTCAAACAGGCGCACGTCGACATCCTGCTGATTCCTGCCCCTCGCCAGCTTAGCTCCGATTGCGGCCTGGCCATCCGTTATCCTGAGACTCTCCGCGAGACAGTGGGCGCGGTGCTGGAACGGGAAGGACTGCGGCCGGAGGAACTCTACCTCTATCGGGACGGCGTTTTCCATCGCCAATCCTTGTAACAAGGCCCTTTCATGGAATGGAGTTTTTCCTTGACAGAAAAACCGAGCTTCCACTATATTCCCCATTTCGGCTACCCCCAGTTTGGATTGTGACGACCTGAATGCTTGACAACCTCACGGAAAAGTTCGACGGAATCTTCAAAAAGCTGCGCGGGCACGGGCGGCTGACCGAGGAGAATATCAAGGAGGCCCTGCGTGAAGTACGCTTGGTTCTGCTTGAGGCCGACGTCAACTTCAAGGTGGTCAAGGATTTCGTCGAAGCGGTGCGGGAGCGGGCGGTTGGGCAGGACGTACTCAAGAGCCTGACTCCGGCCCAGCAGGTCATCAAAGTGGTGCGCGACGAACTTGGCCGGCTGATGGGGGAAGGGGAAGAAAACCGCCTCGACCTCGGCGGCCGTCCGCCGGTGGCGGTGATGCTCTGCGGCCTGCAAGGGGCCGGTAAAACCACCACCTGCGGCAAACTGGCGCTCAAGCTGCGGCGGGACAAACGAAATCCCCTGCTGGTGCCGGCGGATGTCTACCGCCCGGCGGCCATCGAGCAGCTCAAGACGGTGGGCCGACAGCTCGACATCCCGGTGTACGACAGCCGGCCCGACGACGATCCGGTGGCGATCTGCGAGGCGGCACGCCGTTTCGCGGAACTGAACGGTTACGATACCCTGATCCTCGATACCGCCGGCCGGCTGCATATCGACGCGGCGCTCATGGGGGAGTTGGCGCGGATCAAGGAATCCCTCGCGCCCCGGGAGATTCTCCTGGTTGCTGATGCCATGACCGGTCAGGACGCGGTCAACGTCGCCGCCAGTTTCAACGAGCAGCTGAATTTGACCGGGGTGGTCCTGACCAAGCTTGACGGTGATGCTCGCGGTGGTGCGGCGTTGTCCATCCGCGCAGTTACCGGCAAGCCGATCAAGCTTGTCGGCCTCGGCGAGAAGATGGATGCCCTTGAGGTCTTCCATCCCGACCGCATGGCTCAGCGCATTCTCGGCATGGGTGATGTTCTCTCCCTGATTGAAAAGGCGGAAGCCGCCATCAGTCGGGACGAGGCGGCGGCCATGGAGCAGCGGCTGCGCAAAGAGGGCTTCACCCTGGAGACCTTTCGCGATCAGATGCAGTCCATCAAGAAGATGGGTTCCCTCGATTCCATGCTGAAGCTCATTCCCGGCGTCGGCAAGGCCCTCAAGCAGGCCCAGGGCGCGCAGCTTCCCGACAAGGAAATGAAGAAGATCGAGGCGATCATCAACTCCATGACCCCGGAGGAGCGCCGCAACCACAAGCTGATCAACGGTTCCCGCCGGATGCGCATCGCCAACGGCAGCGGTACCAAGGTGCAGGATGTCAATCAGCTGCTCAAGCGCTTCAGCGAGGCGCAGAAGGTTATGAAGAAAATGCAGCAACTCGGGCCCAAGGGGCTCAAGGGGCTGATGGGACGGGGCGGCGGTCTCCCCTTCTGAGATCCAGTTTCGCGACCGGCGACGGTGCGACCGAGATATATCCATCCAACCAAATACGGAAGATCCGTTCAGCAGCAGGAGGAAAAACAATGGCGGTTAAGATCAGGCTAGCCCGCGGCGGCGCCAAGAAAAAACCTTTTTACCAGGTGGTGGTGGCTGACGAGCGTTGCCCCCGCGATGGCCGTTTCGTCGAAAATCTCGGCCAGTACGATCCCAAGCAGAACCCCCCGATGGTCAAGCTGGACGAGGAGAAGACCCTGGCTTGGCTGAAACAAGGGGCGCAGCCGACGGAAACCGTGCGCCAATTGCTGCGCGGTCAGGGAATCTGGGCGAAGTTCAAGGCACCTGCCGGCGTCTGAGCGGTGATTTTCGCCGCCTCTTTTGGCTAACATGGCGTCGATCGTCCCGCCGGCCCTGAACCCGGCAAAATCCTCGGAATGGTTCGTGGTTGGTTCGGTCGTCGGCGTCCATGGGCTGCGCGGCGACCTCAAGGTTCGTCCGCTGACCGCTGATTCCGATGCGCTTTTTTCCGCGACCCGCCTTTTGCTGGTGGACCGGACAGGAAAGGAGTTGCCCGTCGTTCCCGCCCGCGTCGCCCCGCACAAGGGGATTTTTCTGGTGCGATTGCGTGGTCTTGACGGGATTGACGTGGTCGAGGGGCTGGTCGGACGGGAAGTGCGGATGCGCTACGACGATCTTCCCGAGTTGGCGGGTGACGAATATTACTGGCATCAGCTCCAGGGATTGCGGGTTGTCGATCGATTGCGGGGGGAGTTGGGACGTCTCGACGATCTTCTCGCTACCGGTGCCCATGATATCTACGTGGTGAATGGCCCCTTCGGCGAGGTGCTGATCCCGGCAGTCGGTCCCTTTGTTCTCGCCGTCGATCTCGACGCGGGTCTCATGACCGTTGAATTGCCGGAAGGGCTGGTTCCCGAAGCCGATGATCTTTGATGTCCTGACCCTTTTCCCTGAGATGTTCGTCTCGCCTTTTGCCGAGAGTGTGCTCGGCAAGGCCATTGACAAGGGGTTGCTTGCTGTGCGTGCCCACAATCTGCGGGACTGGGCCGAGGGACGGCACAAGGTAGTGGACGATACACCTTATGGTGGCGGCGACGGCATGGTCATGAAGCCGGAGCCGGTCTGCCGCGCTCTTGATGAACTGCGCGCACGCACGCCGAGTTCCCCGGTGCTGCTCATGTCTCCCCAAGGGCGACTCTTTTCCCAGACCCAGGCCCGGGAGTTAGCTGGTCGACCCGGCCTGATTTTCGTGTGCGGGCGTTACGAGGGGTTTGACGAGCGTATCCGTTCCCGGGTCGATGCCGAATATTCCCTTGGGGATTTCGTCCTCACCGGGGGAGAATTGCCGGCGATGGTCATGATCGATGCCATTGCCCGCCTCCTGCCGGGGGTTTTGGGGAACAGCGGTAGCGCGGAGAGCGATTCTTTCTCCGACGGCCTGCTCGAATATCCCCATTACACCCGCCCGGTGGAATTTGCGGGGGAGCGGGTTCCCGAGGTTCTCCTCTCCGGCAATCATGGCGAGATTGCCCGCTGGCGGCGGCGCGAGCAGTTGCGCCGCACCTTGGAGAGGCGTCCGGAGCTGCTTTCCAAGGCTGCGCTCAGCGAGGCGGATCGGGCCTATCTCGCAAGCCTACGGGACGAGTCCCGCGAGACAGGGCCGTGAGCGGGCAACCGTTGGCGGTCGCTTTGGTCCACGCGCCGGTACTCGACCGGCGGGGGGATCGGGTCGTCTCCGCCGTAACCAACCTCGACCTGCACGACATCGCCCGCAGCGCCCGAACTTACGGCGCGCGGCGCTTTTACGTGGTCACTCCGGCTCACGAGCAGGTGGCTTTGGTGAAGCGGATCACCCGGCATTGGTCCGAGGGGCACGGTGCCGCTTATCATCCCGACCGGGCCGAGGCCTTGCGGCTGATCGAAACCGTCCCCCGTCTGGAGGCGGCCATCGCTGCCTGGGAAGCAGAACTCGGCCGCCCGGTTTGTCCGGTTCTGACCGGGGCCGCACGGCAGGACGGCATCGACTTCGTCGCCTGTCGCCGATTGCGTGCCGAACAGCCGCTGCTGCTCATCCTCGGCACCGGATGGGGACTCGCTCCGGAACTCTTCGAACGGGGCTGGACGGTGCTTGAGCCGGTGCGGGGCGTGGCGAACTATAATCATCTTTCGGTGCGGGCGGCCGCGGCCATCATTCTCGATCGGCTGCATCTTCCCGAAACCGTTGCCGTGTAAGAAGGCGGACTGCCCGATGTCCGGGTGGACGGACAGCGACTAACGAATCCTGGAAAAGGATCCCTATAGAGGAGGAACTCATGAACATTATTGATCGTCTGGAGATGGAACAGATCCGCAAGAATATTCCCGCCTTCAAGGCCGGGGACACCCTGCGGGTTCACGTTAAGATTGTCGAGGGAGACAAGCAGCGCATCCAGGTTTATCAGGGTGTTTGCATCAAGCGGGTTAACCGGGGGGTCGGCTCGACTTTCACCGTCCGCAAGATTTCCAACGGCGTCGGCGTCGAACGTATTTTCTCCCTGCACTCCCCGGCGGTGGAAAAGATCGAGAACATCATGGTCGGTCGGGTGCGCCGGGCCAAGCTCTACTATCTGCGCAATCTGCACGGCAAGGCCGCCCGTATCAAGGAAAAGCGTCTCGCCTAGGCGGTTCGCCCGCAAGAAAAAAGCCCCGGCGACGAACCGGGGCTTTTTTCTTGCGGTAATACGGCGCGAACCCGCCGGCATTCCTAGTGATGGACGGCCGGGGCGACGGCTGCGGTTTCCGGCGTGGACAGAATAGCCACGATCAGGATGGTGAGGACGACATAGACGCCGACCGTGGCCCAGCCCCCCAGGCGGAAGACCCCCATGAACTCTTTCCAGTCAACGAAAAATCCCAGATAGGCAACAACGGCCACCAGCGCGAAGAAAACACCCATGAACTCTCTCCTCTCATTAAAGATATGTTAAGCGTTGAGGGAATTGTATACCAAGGCCGCGGTGAAATCCAGCCGGAATTTTTCTTCTGGGAGGGTTGATGAACGAGGAGCTTTTCCCCAAAGCTGACCCCCCACCTCTGACGTTCTTCGAGGAACGTCTGCGCTGTCGCGGTTACGGCAACATCGCCGGGATCGATGAAGCCGGTCGTGGTCCCTTGGCCGGGCCGGTGGTTGCGGCGGCGGTGATCTTGCCGCCGGTTTTCGAACTGTCCGGGCTGAACGACTCCAAGAAACTCTCGGCGTCTTGCCGCGACCGTCTTTTCCCCCTGATCCGCGCCCAGGCCCGGGCCATCGGCGTCGGCATCGTCCCGGCGGAAGAGATCGACCGGATCAACATCCTCCAAGCCACCCTGCGCGCTATGTCCCTGGCGGTACGGCGGCTCAAGGTTCAAGCCGACTATCTGCTGGTGGACGGCATCACCCCCGTTCCCCTGTCCCTGCCGCAACAGACTCTCAAGCAGGGTGACGGCCGCTGCGCCGCCATCGCTGCGGCCTCCATCGTCGCCAAGGTGCTGCGTGACCGGATCATGATTGTCTGCGATGAGCGCTATCCCGGATACGGCCTGGCTCGCCACAAGGGCTACGGTAGCGCCGCCCATCTCGCCGCGATTGCCGACCTCGGGCCGACCCCTTTGCATCGGAAAAGTTTCGCCGGGGTTCGGGAACATCTGCAGCGGTCATGAGCGAAGCGCGGCAGAATCTGGGACGTTGGGGAGAGGATCTGGCCGCCCGTTATCTGGAACGGTGTGGTTGGCGGATTCTGCACCGTAACCTGCGCACTCCGGTGGGTGAGATCGACATTCTCGCCCGGGACGGGAAGACCCTGGTCTTCGTCGAGGTGAAAACCCGCCGTGGGCTCGCCTTCGGCACCCCCCAAGAGGCGGTGGGGCCGGCTAAGCGCCGGCAGATTCTGCGTGCCGCCCAGTGGCACTTGGCCGCGGTTGCCTACCGTACGACGGTTCGCTTTGATGTGGTGGCGATTCTCGCCGGTTCCGGTGAGCCGCGTATTGAGCATATCGTCGATGCTTTCGGGCAAGACTGATCTTCGCCGACCCTTGCCGGATTCGACGTTTCTTTGTTAAGCTTCATGATGGCGCGGCCCTGATGTCCGCAGGCGGCAGGGGGAGCGCGAGGTGCCGTGATGATGAAATCTTTGTCCGAATGGGGCTATTGCCGTCTCGGAGTCGCCGTTCCGGAATTGCGGGTGGCCGATATCGCTTTCAATCTGGAGCAAATGCGCCGGATCGTCGATCAGGCCGAGGCCGCTGATTGCGGCCTGCTTCTCTTTCCGGAGTTGGCGCTCACCGCTTACAGCTGCGGCGATCTCTTCTTCCAGCCCTTACTTATTGAGCAGGCCCGCCGGGCCGTCGCCGAATTAGCGGCCGATACCCGAGGGCGCGCCCTGACCTTGGTTGTGGGGGCGCCGATCCGCCTGGGTGACCGTCTCTACAACTGCGCGGTGGTTCTCGGTCAGGGGCGTATTCTCGGCATCGTTCCGAAGATTCATCTGCCCAACAGCCACGAGTTCTACGAGCAGCGCTGGTTCGCTTCCGGGCGCGGGATCCGTTGCGCGCACATGGATTGGGATGGCGAGGCGATCCCCTTTGGGACCGATCTCCTCTTTTGCGCGGCAAATCGTCCCGAATGCCTGGTGGGTATCGAGCTCTGCGAGGATCTGTGGGTCGCCCATCCGCCGAGCGGACTGATGGCGCAACAGGGCGCAACGGTTTTGCTCAACCCCTCGGCGAGTCCGGAGACCTTGGGCAAAGATATCTATCGCCGGGAGCTGGTGTGCGGTCAGTCGGCGCGTTGTCTGGCCGCCTATGCCTACGCCTCGGCCGGACCCGGCGAATCGAGTACCGATCTGGTCTTTTCCGGCCATTCGCTGATCGCGGAAAACGGCGTGCTGCTGGCGGAAACCGAGCGCTTTCGCTTTGATTCGCAGTTGGTTCTGGCCGATGTCGATCTGACCCGCCTGCGCACCGAGCGAGGGAGGAACAGCAGTTTCGCCCTGGTCGCCAGCGGCCCCCGTTATCGGGAAATCCCCTTCCTGCTCGCCGAACTGCCCGCCACTGAACCGTTACGCCCCCGGAATGCGACCCCCTTTGTCCCCGCCGACGACGGTGAACGCACCGCCCGCTGCCGGGAGATCTTCGCCCTGCAGACCACGGCCCTGGCCAAACGTCTGCGTCATACCGGTGTGTCGCGGGTGGTTCTCGGCATCTCCGGCGGCCTCGATTCGACCCTGGCGCTGCTGGTGGCGGTCAAGGCCTTCGATCTTCTTGGACTTGACCGCACGGGGGTCCTCACACTGACCCTGCCCGGATTCGGCACCACCGCTCGTACCCGGGGGAATGCCGAACGTCTCGCCGAACTGCTCGGCGTCGGGCTGCGAGTGATCCCCATTGATGCGGCAGTACGCAGCCATTTTGCCGATATCGGCCATCCCGAAACCTTGCACGACATTACTTACGAAAACGCCCAGGCGCGGGAGCGCACCCAGATTCTCATGGACGTGGCCAACCAGGTCGGAGGTTTGGTTGTTGGTACCGGCGATCTGTCCGAACTGGCCCTCGGTTGGTGTACCTACAACGCCGATCACATGTCCATGTACGGCGTTAATGCCGGCGTGCCGAAGACCCTGGTGCGTTATCTCGTCGCCTGGTGCGCCGAGAGCGAATTCACCGGTGAGGCGGCGGAAATTCTCAAGGATATCTGCGCTACCCCGGTGTCCCCCGAATTGTTGCCGCCCACCGCCGAAGGAGAGATCGCCCAGAAGACCGAGGACCATGTCGGCCCCTATGTCCTGCACGATTTCTTTCTCTACCATATGGTGCGTTGGCACGATCCCCCCGGCAAGATCTACTTTCTGGCCTGCCGGGCCTTCGCCGACGAGTTTCTTCCCGCAACGATTCTGCGCTGGCTGCGGATCTTCTACCGGCGGTTCTTCTCCCAGCAGTTCAAGCGCTCCTGTCTCCCCGACGGACCGAAGATCGGCAGCGTCGCTCTCTCCCCGCGGGGGGACTGGCGCATGCCGAGCGACGCCTGCGTCGACCTCTGGCTGCGGGAACTGGACGGGTTGGACGGGGAGTCCTGAACGATGTCGCCCGGCACCCTCTATCTGGTCGCCACCCCCATCGGCAATCTCGAGGATATCAGTCTGCGCGCCCTGCGCATCCTCAAGGAGGTGGATCTGGTGGCTGCCGAGGATACCCGCCACAGTCGCAAGCTCTTCAACCATTACGGCATCGCCACGCCGCTGACTTCCTGCTTCGAACACAACGAGGCGCGCAAGGGGGAACGGATTGTCGAGGTGCTGCGTCAAGGACGATCAGTGGCACTGATTTCCGACGCCGGCACGCCGGCCATTTCCGATCCCGGCTATCTTGTCGTTTGCCGTTGCCGGGATGAAGGCCTGCCGGTTGCCGCTGTTCCCGGTCCGTCGGCGGTGATCACCGCCCTGGCGATCTCCGGGCTGCCGACGGCGCGTTTTGCCTTCGAGGGCTTCGTCCCCGCCAAAACCTCGGCTCGCCGGACGCTCTTCGCCGCCGCGCGAAACGAGAGGGAGCGTACCCTGATCTACTACGAGGCTCCCCATCGCTTGTTGGCGGCCCTGACCGATCTGCGGGAGGAACTGGGCGGCGAGCGGCGGGTGGCCGTCGCCCGGGAGCTGACCAAACTGCACGAGGAACTCTTTCGTGGGACGGTGGAAGAGGCGCTGGCGTATTTCGGCGTCGGGCGGGTGCGGGGGGAGATCGTTCTGCTGGTCGCACCGGCGGCGGGGGAACCCGAAAGGGAAAGCCTGGAAGAGGCGGTGGCCCGCTGGCAGGCCGCCCCGGAAGGTTCCCGCAAGGAGATGGTCAAGATTCTGGCCAAGCGCTTTGGCGTGCCGGGAAGCGAAGTTTACCGCCTCAGCCTCGAACTGGGGAGGGGGCGGGAAGAGGGACAAGCCGACGATTCTCATCATTGATGACCATCGGCCGTGATCATGCTGTTGGAGAATGTTCTGCACCTGCACGGCTATGGGGGTTTTTACGCAGAAACTGGGGAAGTATTGGCCCGAAGGGAAGGCCCGGCGCTTGTTCTGCTCGACATGATGATGTCGGAAATGGACGGCTTTCGCGTCTGCGAGGCGCTCTAGAAGGCCGCGATATCCCCGTCTTTTTTGTAACCGCTCAGGAGGCAGCGCCGACGCGCTCAATGGCCGGTGCTGCCGTCTTCATTCACAAACCGTTCAAAAGCCGGCAGATTATCGAGGTTCTGAGCGAACAGCTGCGGGGTCGGGCGTAACCTCAGAAGCGGATTTCAAAAGCTGCGAATTCGCCACTGAATTCTTCCCAGTCGATAAACAGTTCCGTGACCTTGCCGGCGGGCGGCCCCTGCCGGCAGGCCTCCAGGGCGCGGCGGATCACCGATTCCTGGCCTTCGAAAACGGCTTCCACATCCCCGTTTCCGAGATTACGCACCCAGCCGGTCAGTCCGTTGCCCTTGGCCTGCTGTGTTGCGAAATGGCGGAAGCCCACCCCCTGTACCTGTCCTTTGAAACGCACCCTGGCGCGTACTTTCCTCATTCCGATTCTCCTGCTGCCGTCATGCGCAGAAATTCCGCCTCATCGATAATCCGGATCCCCAGCTGCCGGGCTTTCTCCAGTTTGCCGCCGGCCCCGGGGCCGGCGAGGACGATATCGGTTTTTTTGCTCACCGAGCCGCTTGCCCGTCCACCTAGGCGTTCTACCAGCGCTTCCGCCTCCTTGCGCCCGAGGCCGACAAGGTTGCCGGTGATGACCAGGGTCTTGCCGCGCAGGGGGCCATTGCTTTGCACCACCGCCTCTTCTGCCGGATGCAGGCCGAGATCCGCAAGTTCGCGCAAAAGCAGGAGGTTGGCTGGATTGGTGAAGTAGTTGCGCAGTGATTCGGCAACTTTGTCGCCGATTTCGTGGATTTCGGTCAGTTGTGCGGGCTCGGCTGCGGCCAGGGCGTCGAGCCCGGTGAAACGCTTGGCCAGAAGCCGGGCAGTGTGGCTGCCGACATGGCGGATGCCGAGACCGAAAAGAAGTCGGGAAAGAGGGCGGGTTTTGCTGGCGGCGATGGCGTGCAGGAGCTTGTCTGCCAGCACCTCGCCCATGCGCTCCATCTGGAAGAGATCGTCCCGGGTCAGACGGTAGAGGTCGGCGACGTTCTGGAGTTTGCCCAACGCGATGAGCTGTTGCAGCTGTTTCTCCCCCAGTCCCTCGATATCCATGGCATCGCGGGAGACGAAGTGCTTGAGACGCTCCAACGCCTGGGCCGGGCAGTGGACATTACTGCAGCGCGGCACGACCTCGCCGGGTTTGCGGGTCACCGGCTCACCGCATTCGGGGCAGACTTCCGGCAAGGGGATCGGGTGTTCCGCGCCGGTGCGCTTATCCTTGAGAACTCGGACGACGTCGGGAATCACGTCTCCGGCCCGCTCCACCAGGACATGATCGCCGACGCGAATGTCGAGACGGGCGATTTCATCCCAGTTGTGCAGGCTGGCGCGGCTGACGGTGACGCCGCCGACGGTGACCGGGCGCAGTTGGGCGACAGGGGTGATGGCGCCGGTGCGGCCGACCTGGAGGACGACCTTCTCCAAGACCGTTTCCGCCTGACGCGGCGGGAACTTGTAGGCCACCGCCCAGCGTGGCGAGCGGCTCAGTTCCCCCAGTTCCCGCTGCAGATCCCGTTCGTCGACCTTGACCACCATCCCGTCGATTTCGAAAGGGAGTTCCTCGCGGCGTTCAAGCAACTGCCGGAAACGGGCGATAACTTCCTCCGCGCCCCGGACGCGACTTGTTCCTTCGAGGTTGACGGGCAGGCCCATAAGCCGTAGCGCCTCCAGAGCCTGGGCCTGGGTAGCGGGCTGGGCTCCCTCCCAGCGGCCGAAGCCGTAGCAGAAGAGGCGCAGGGGACGGCGTGCGGTGATTGCGGCATCCAGTTGCCGCAGGCTGCCGGCGGCAGCGTTACGGGGGTTGGCGAAGGTGCGTTTCCCCGCTTCCTCCTGCTCGCGGTTG
The DNA here is from genome assembly GCF_034006665.1 of Trichloromonas sp. Taxonomy (GTDB): domain Bacteria; phylum Desulfobacterota; class Desulfuromonadia; order Desulfuromonadales; family Trichloromonadaceae; genus Trichloromonas. Next base: position 34,015 of record NZ_JAVESI010000006.1, on the reverse strand, counting down.
AGGCGCTGAAAGTCGGCCAGATCGATATAGACCTCGCCGCGCACATCGAGGAGGGCCGGGAAGGGTGGATGAAGATATCGGGGGACGCTCGCCAGGGTGCGCAGGTTTTCGGTGATAGCTTCCCCGGTCAGACCGTTTCCCCGGGTGCTGGCTTGGCTCAGCTCCCCCCGTTCGTAGGTCAGCTCCACCGCCACACCGTCGAGTTTCATTTCGCACAGGTAGTCGATGTCGCTACCGCGGGCAAGAAAGGTGCGCCGGAGACTGGCATCGAACTCCAGGAATTCCTCTTCGTTCTTGACGTTGCGCAAAGAGAGCATGGGTAGGGCGTGAGAGACCGGCGCGAACTTTTCCGACGGCGGCGCACCGACCCAGCGGGAGGGAGAGTCGGTGTCGGCCAGTTGCGGATATCGGGCTTCGAGATCAAGTAGTTCGCGAAAGAGCTCGTCGTATTCGGCATCGGAAATTTCCGGCGCGTCGAGCACGTAATAGTTGTGGCTGTGCCGGCGCAAGGCTTCGCACAGTTCAGCGTGACGGCTTGCGGCGGCTGGGGTCGGTTCGGACACGGGTTTCTCCTCGGTGAGTTACTGCGCCCTTGGCCTGGGTCTTATAGCATGGCCGGCCGTTGCGGGCAAGCCGCTCAGGAGCGGGAATACATTGAATTGTCCTCATGTATCAGGTAAACTCTCGAAAATCTACAAGGAGGAATTCCAAGGGTGGATGAAGACTCGTTAAGGCTGCTTGTGCTGGGAGTGCTGTTTCTGCTGTCGGGTTTTTTTTCCGGTTCGGAGACGGCGCTGATGTCCCTGGATCGGTTGAGGGTTAAATATCTGGTGCAAAAGAACCGGCGGGGCGCCCGTCGTCTCGAAGCCCTGCTCGAACACCCCGACCGGCTGCTCAGTGCCATTCTCATCGGCAACAATCTCGTTAATATCGCCATTTCGGTTCTGGCTACCGGCCTCTTCGTTCGTTACTACGGAGAACGGGGGGAGCTTTATACGATTCTTCTGCTCACCCCGTTTCTGCTCGTCTTTTCTGAAATTTCCCCCAAATCCTACGCCGCGCAGAATCCTGAACGAGTCTCCTTCGTGGTGTTGCGGCCGATCTTGCTGGTCATCTGGTTGCTGACCCCGGTGATCTGGGTGGTTACCGCCCTGACCGGTCTTCTTGCCCGCCTGTTTCCCGGGGAGGGGGCGAACCGGCCGATTATTTCCGAAGATGAAATCCGTGCCCTGATCAATGTCGGTGAGCAGACGGGAGTCGTCGCTACCACCCAGCGGCGCATGCTGCACGGTGTTTTCGAACTCTCCCAGACCCGGGTGCGGGATGTGATGATTCCGCGCACCGAGGTCGTCGGCATCGCTGCCAGTGCCGTTTTGGAGCAGGCGCTGGCCCTCATCTGCGAGTCCCGGCACTCGCGCTTTCCCGTCTATCAGGGGGGGCTGGATAATATCGTCGGCATCATCCATTCCAAGGACGTTCTGCTGGCAACACGAAGTGCCGAGGCATTCTCCCTCGAACGGATCATGCGTCCCCCTTACTTCGTTCCCGACTCGAAGCGGATCGAGACACTCCTCCAGTCCTTCCGCCGTCGTCATGCCCATCTGGCGGTGGTGGTCGACGAGTATGGCGGGGTCGAGGGAATCGTCACGCTGGAGGATATCGTCGAAGAGATCGTCGGCGAAATTCAGGACGAGTACGATGATGACGACGTGTTGTTGCGGGAAATGGAGCCGGGACGGTACATGATCGACGGCAGTACCTCGCTGCGGGCGATCAACCGCCGCTTCGGTCTTGATTTCTCTGAGGAACACGTCAATACCCTGGCAGGGTTCATGCTGCGCCTGCTTGGTACCATCCCCAATGAGGGGGATCGTTGTCAGGCGAACGGCGCGGAATTGACGGTGCGCAAGGTGGTCGACCGGCGGATCGAAGAGATCGAAATGCGTCTCCCCCCCCCGGCGCCTCCCGATTGATCCTGCCGCTGGTGGGACGACACTTCCCGTCTCCGCCCGAATGGACAAACCTCTTTTTAATCATGCACTTTCAGGCCCGCGTCGCGGGCCTTTTTTTGTTTGTCCAGCAGGCCTAAACCATTGGAAAACTGTAAAAATCCCTTGACAGGGGAAAAGGGGACCGTTATAGTTCCCAAAACGTGGGGAATCGTGACATCTTGGGCCAAAAAGGGCCGCCAATGATATTCCAGGGTGAATTCAACAACTCCATCGACCCCAAGGGGCGCGCCAGTATTCCCGCGAAATTCAGGGAGATTCTGGCCGATTCCTATGGGGATGAGGTGTTGGTGGTGACCAAGAATATCGAAGGAGGGCTCTCGGCCTATCCCCTTTCAATTTGGGGCAGGATCGTCGAGCGGGTTCAGCAGAGTGTGCCCGGCCCCGAAAAGAACGCCATCATCCGCCTGATCGTTGCCCCGGCAACGGAGTGTGCCTTCGATAAGCAGGGGCGGGTGCTGATTCCCCCTGCACTGCGTTCCCATGCCGGTCTGGAGCGGGAGATCGTGGTGGTGGGGATGTTCGAGAAGATCGATCTTTACAGCCAGCTCAAGTACGCCGAGGTCACCCGTCACTCCGAAGAGTTGCTCCAGTCCAGTCCCGATTTCGTTTCCGCCGTGGGGTTGTAGTTCGTGGCTGAGGAGCTTTTCGAGCATCGTTCGGTGTTGGTTGCGGAAGTTCTCCACTGGCTGGCGCCGCGACCCGGCGGCATCTACCTTGACGGCACGCTGGGCGGGGGCGGGCATGCCCGCCTGATTCTGGAAGCCTCATCCCCCGATGGCCGTGTGATTGGCCTGGATCGCGATCCCGCCGCCCTGAAAAAGGCCGGAGTGGTTCTCGCCCCTTTCGGCGAACGCGCCCTGCTGCGCCATGCCAACTTCTCCGAGGCGTCCGAGGTGCTGGCTGAGTTGGGGATCGCCGGGGTCGACGGTATGCTTCTCGATCTCGGCGTCTCTTCCCATCAGCTGGACAGCTCGGAGCGGGGCTTTTCCTTTCGTGGCGACGCGCCTCTGGATATGCGCATGGATCCAACCTGTGGCCTTTCCGCCGCTGAGGTGCTGGCACAAGCGGATGCGGAGACCTTGACCCGGATCTTTAGGGAGTTCGGCGAGGAGCGGTGGGCCGGACGCATCGCCCGACGCATTGTCCGGGTTCGCCAGGAGCGGCCTCTGCGCACTACATTCGAGCTGGCCGATCTGGTCATGGACACGGTTCCCGGCGGTCATGTCCCGGGGCGGATTCATCCGGCGACGCGAGTCTTCCAGGCTCTGCGCATTCATGTCAACCAGGAACTGGAGCATGTCGCCAGGGGGGTTGCCGCCGGCATCGGGTTGCTCAAACCGGGAGGACGGTTGGTGGTCATCAGTTTTCATTCTCTGGAAGACCGCATCGTCAAACGTATTTTCCAGAATGAAACCCGAACCTGCGTGTGCCCTCCGGGTTTGCCGGTATGTGTCTGTAATGTTCACCCCCGGATCGAGTTGCTGACTCGCAAGGCGGTTCGGGCGGCGGCTGGGGAAGTGGCGGAAAATCCGCGGGCGCGCAGCGCAGTGTTGCGGGCAGTAGAGCGCCTGCCCATGAATTGAAGTGTTGCCCAAGGAGGTTGTTTTGTCTGAAGCCACGGTAAGATCTCTTCCCAAGGTCAATGGATTTCAGCTGACGCGGCCTGCGTTGTTGCCACTCTTCCTCTATCTGGCATTAATCCTGGCCGCTTCTCTCTTCTTTGTCTGGTCGCGTATCACCGTCGTCAATCTCGAATACGATATTTCCCGCCTCGGGATCGAACTGCGCGAAGTCGAGCAGGAGCAGAAGCGTCTGCGTCTCGAATCGGCTCATTTGCGCAGCCCGGTTCGCATTGAACGCTTGGCCGCAACGGAACTCGGGCTGCGTATGCCCAGTCTTGAACAGATCATTCTCGTCGATTGATGGACAAGCTTGAGAAGTGGGTTCGCATCCGTATCCGCCTGGTCGGCGTCTGTTTTCTGATTGCCTTCAGCTTCATTGTCGTGCGGGCGTTCCAGCTTCAGGTGCTGGGGCAGGAGGAGTGGCGCAAGCGGGCTGATCGTCAGCATCAGAAGTCCGTACCCCTGACCCCCAAACGGGGGACGATCTACGATCGCGGGGGGGAGGAGATGGCCCTGAGTATCGAAGTCGACTCGGTCTATCTGGAACCGGCCCGGATCGACGACCCGGAGAAGGTGGTGGCGGTCCTCGCCAAGAACCTCTCCTTGTCCCAAAAAGGTCTGCGCGAGAAAGTTCGTTCGAAGAAGAGCTTTCTTTGGGTGAAACGGCAGCTTTCCCAGGCCGATGCGGAGACGATTCGCGCCGCCGGGTTGGCCGGGGTCGGCTTCACCAAGGAACACCGCCGCTTTTATCCCAACTCCGAACTCGGCGCCCAGGTCCTCGGCTTCACCGGCATCGACCCCAAAGGGCTGGAAGGGCTGGAGCTGAAATACGACGGTGAGGTTCAGGGCGATGGGGGGTATCTGGTGGTCGAGCGCGACGCTCTCGGGCGCGGTCTCGGCAGCGGCAATCTGGTGGTGCAGGGGGATAAGCGGGGGGCGGATCTCCACTTGACCTTGGACAAGCAGGTTCAATATATCGCCGAGAAGGAACTGGCCGAGGGTGTGACCAAGGCCGGCGCCAAAGGGGGGAGCGCGGTAGTGATGGACCCCCGCACCGGACGCATCCTGGCCATGGCCAACTATCCTTTCTACAATCCCAACGCCATCGGCAAATATCGTCCCAGTCATTGGCGCAACCGGGCCGTGTGCGATACCTATGAACCGGGCTCGACCCTCAAGGTCTTTCTCATGGCGGCGGCGCTCAACGAGAAACTGGTGACTCCCAACCAGATCATCGACTGTGAAAAGGGTTCCTACCGGGTCGGCGGTCGGACTATCCATGATCACCACCCCTATGGCCGGATCACTGCGGCGGAGGTCATCAAGGTCAGCTCCAATATCGGTTCGGCGAAGATCGGCAAGGCTCTGGAGCGCGAACGTCTCTACCGCTATTTGACTGATTTCGGTTTCGGCCGACCCACGGGGATCGATCTGCCGGGCGAGGCCTCGGGGCTTGTGCGGCCCCCCAACGCTTGGTTCGAGGTCGATCTTGCGGCGATCGCTTTCGGGCAGGGGATGACCACCACCCCCCTGCAGTTGGCCCGGGCGACCGCCGCCATCGCCAACGACGGAAAGCTCATCGACATGCCCATTGTTGAACGGATCGTCAACGGCGGTGGAGAAGTGATTGAGGAGCGGGCGCCGGAGGTGGTGCGCCAGGTGGTTTCTCCCGAGGTGGCCCGCCAGGTGCGGGAGATGATGGCGCAGGTCGTGGCCGAGGGCGGAACCGGTACCCTAGCGGCGGTTCCGGGCTTCAAGGTGGCGGGCAAAACCGGTACGGCGCAGAAGGTCGACCCGGTGACCGGTGGTTATTCGGTGGACAAGCGGGTGGCTTCCTTTATCGGCATGGTTCCCGCCGAGGCCCCGCGCTTGGTGGTGGTGGTGGCAATCGATGAACCCGAGAAGCAGGTCTACGGCGGTCTGGTAGCGGCTCCGGTCTTTTCCAGAATCACCATCCAGACCTTGCGGCAGTTAAAGATATCGCCGACCGAGCGTCCCCCCGTCGTGCCGTTGCCCCTCCCTCCCGCCGAGGAGGCCCTTGCCCAGCCGGTGCAGGCGATGCTTCCTCTTCCCGTCGACGGGCAGAGGATCATGCCCGACTTCGCCGGCATGAGTTATCGGCAGGTGCTCCGCTCCATGACGGAAAAGGGGCTGAATATAAGGTTGCGCGGCTCGGGGCGGGTTGTCGAGCAATCCCCCCCGGCGGGGGGAGTGATTGATTATTCCAACGAAGTCTGGGTCCGGATGGAGCCGCCGATCTGAGGGAACCAACGTTTTTGATTGTTCATCGAGGAGCACTGATTTCATGATGAAACTCGCGACGCTGATCGAGGCCCTGCCGGATGCATCTTTGACCGGCAATCCGGGCCAGGATGTCGCCGGGCTCTATTACGACTCGCGGAAGGTCGAGGCGGATGGAGCCTTTTTCGCGCTGCGGGGGGCTACGGTCGACGGACACGATTACATCGACGCGGCGCTGGCGCGGGGAGCGCGGACCATCTTTCTGGAGCGGCTGCGGGAGTTGCCGCCGGGGATAAGTGCCGTGCGGGTCGGCAATGCGCGTCGGGCGATGGCATTGGCTGCTGAGCGTTTTTACGGTGCGCCGACCGCCGACATCCCGGTTGTCGGGGTGACGGGGACCAACGGCAAAACGACCATCACCTACCTGATCGAGTCGATGCTGCAGGCCGCCGGACGCCGTCCGGCGGTTCTAGGGACGATCAACTACCGCTGTGGCGAGCAGCAGTTGCCTTCCTTGCACACCACCCCCGAATCGGTTGATCTCGCCAAGACCCTGGCCCGTTTTCGTGAGGCCGCCGCCGATGCTCTGGTCATGGAGGTTTCCTCTCACGCCCTTGATCAGTATCGGGTTGACGGAGTACGTTTCGATGTGGGGATCTTCACCAACCTGACTCCGGAACACCTCGATTACCACGGCACCATGGACGCCTACTTCGCCAGCAAGTCCCGTTTCTTCAGCGAGTTGCTCGACGGCGGCAAAGGTGGGGTGGTTAATCTGGATGACCCCTATGGACAGCAACTAGCGGCGCGTTTCCCCGCCGTCCTCACCTGTGGCCGTCATTCCCAAGCGGCGGTACGTCCGCTTGCGGTGCGCCTCTCTCTTGGCGGCATCGAGGCGACGTTGGCGACGCCCATCGGTGAGTTGAAAGTGCATTCCCGGCTGGTCGGTGAATTCAATCTGCAGAATCTGCTCTGCGCGGTGGCCGGGGGAATCGCCCTGGGTTTGCCGGCGCACGCCATTCTTGGCGGGCTGTCTGCGGCTCCGTCGGTTCCTGGTCGCCTGGAGCGCATCGAAAACCGGTGCGGTGCCCTGGTCTTGGTCGATTACGCCCATACCGGCGATGCCCTGGAAAAGGTGCTGGAAACCCTTAACGGCCTGGGTCCGGCCCGGATCGTGACCGTTTTCGGCTGCGGCGGCGACCGCGACCCACGCAAGCGCCCAGTCATGGGGGAGGTGGCGGCGCGCCTTTCCGATTTGGCGATCATCACCTCGGACAATCCCCGCACCGAAGACCCCCTGGCAATCATCGCCGCCGTTCGCGCCGGGGCGTTGCGTGTTCATCCCCGGGAGTGGACTCCGGAAGAGGCCCGGACCCTCCCGGGTCGGGGATTCGTGACGATTCCCGACCGCGCTGCGGCTATCGCCTACGCCGTGGATCTGATCGGTGAGCGTGATCTTCTGCTGGTCGCCGGCAAGGGGCATGAGGACTACCAGATTCTCGGCACGCGCCGAATCCATTTTGATGATCGCGAACAGCTGCGTGACGCGCTGATGCGTAAAGAGGGGGGGGCGGCATGAATTTCGACGTGCGCACCATCGCCGCTGTCACCGGCGGACGACTGACTCCAGCCGGAGCCGATGTGACCGTCAGCGGCATCTCCACGGACAGCCGCACGCTCAAGCCGGGGGATCTCTTCATTCCCCTGCGCGGTCCCAACTTCGACGGCCACGATTTTCTCCTGCGCGCCTTGCGTAACGGTGCGGCAGCCTGCCTCAGCGAGGAGGTCGTTGGCGCCTTCCCCGTACCATTGATCCAGGTGGAGGATACCCTTAAGGCTCTGGGGGATTTGGCCGCCGCGCGGCGTCGGGAATTCTCCGGGCCGGTGGTCGGATTGACCGGCTCGACCGGGAAAACCTCGACCAAGGAGATGCTGGCGCGAATCCTTAGCCTGACCGGACCGGGACTCAAGACGGAGGGGAATTTCAACAACCTTATCGGTCTGCCCCTGACCCTGTTGCGACTCACCGACGAACACCGCTGGGTGGTGCTGGAAATGGGGATGAGTGCACGCGGTGAAATCGCCCGGCTGACGGAAATCGCCGAACCCTTTGTCGGTGTCGTCACCAACGTTGGTCCGGCACATCTGGAGACCCTGCACAATATCGAAGGGGTTGCCCGGGCCAAGGGGGAGCTCTTCGCCGGGATGAAGCCGGGCGGAATTGCCATCCTCAACGCCGACGACGAGCGGGTAACCGGACTGCCGGTGGCCAACGGTGTGCGGCGAGTCTTTTTCGGTCTTTCCGCGGGAGCGGAAATCCGGGCCGAAGCGGTTACGACCACCCGCGACGGCATCCGTTTCGAGTTGTGTCTGGCCTCAGGGCGGTATCCGGTGCGGATGGATGTGGCGGGGCGGCACAATGTCCAGAACGCTTTGGCGGCCGCGGCCGCGGCCGCGGCTCTGGAGGTGCCGGGCGAGCTGATCGCCCAGGGACTGGAAGAGTTCCGGCCGGCACCGGGGCGTATGGAATTGGTGGAGATCGGAAACGACATTCTTGTCCTCGAAGACAGCTACAATGCCAATCCCCTGTCGGTGCGGGCGGCGCTGACGACTCTTGATGAACTGGGCGGGGAGGGGCGAAGGGTGGCGGTGCTCGGCGACATGCTTGAACTGGGAAAGAACTCTCCCGAGCTTCATCGCGAGGTGGGAGAGATCGCCGGGCATCGGGTCGACCTGCTGGTCCTGCTCGGCGAGCAGGCCGGGGAGGTGGCGCGGGGAGCCCGGCAGTCGGGATTAGCCGAAACCGCCATTGTCGTAACCACCGCCCACGAGGAGGCTATCGCCGCTCTTCGGGAACGGTTGCAAAGCGGGGACCGGGTGCTGGTCAAAGGCTCGCGTGGCATGAAGATGGAAAAAATCAGCGGCGCCCTGCGCAATGAGGCCGGCGCCGAGGGGAAGGGCTAGGGGCCGCGCATGCTGTATCATCTGCTCTATCCGCTGCATACGGAATTTTCGGTCCTGTATATCTTTCGTTACATTACCTTCCGGACCATTTACGCCACGATTACCGCCCTGGTCATCGCCTTCATCCTCGGCCCTTGGCTGATTGACAAGCTGCAGCGGATGCAGATCGGCCAGAGCATCCGCAAGGTCGGACCCGAGTCCCACTTCAAGAAAGAGGGCACGCCGACCATGGGCGGCACCCTGATTCTTTTGGCGATCGTTCTGCCCACCCTGCTCTGGGCTGATCTGACCAATATCTATGTCTGGGTGACGCTGCTGGTTACGGTCGGCTTCGGCGTGGTCGGTTTTATCGACGATTACCGCAAGGTCAAGTACAAGAACAGCGACGGGCTTTCGGCTCGCAAGAAAATGTTCTGGCTGATGTTTATTTCGTTGCTGGCGGCCCTAGCCCTCTATTATTATCCCCCCTTCCAAACGACCCTGGCCTTCCCCTTCTTCAAGGGAGTTCGTCCCGAACTCGGCTTTTTCTACATCCCCTTCGCCCTGCTTGTGGTGGTCGGTTCGGGGAACGCCGTCAACCTGACGGACGGTCTCGACGGTCTCGCCATCGGCCCGATGATCATCGCCTCGGGCACCTATCTGCTCTTCGCCTACCTGGCCGGCAACGCCCGGCTTGCGGACTATCTGCAGATCAGCAGCGTGCAGGGGGCTGGCGAGCTTGCTGTCCTCTGCGGGGCGATGGTCGGCGCCGGTCTCGGTTTCCTCTGGTTCAACACCTACCCGGCCCAGGTCTTCATGGGGGACGTGGGCAGTCTCTCCCTCGGCGGGGCCTTGGGGATCATCGCGGTCATCACTAAGCAGGAGATCGTGCTGGTGATCGTCGGCGGCATCTTCGTGGTCGAGGCTTTGTCGGTCATATTCCAGGTGACCTCCTTCAAACTGTATGGCAAACGGATTTTCAAAATGGCGCCGATCCACCACCATTTCGAGCTCAAGGGCTGGCCGGAGCCGAAGATCATTGTGCGCTTCTGGATTATCAGCATCATTCTCGCCCTGGTCGCTCTGTCGACCCTGAAGCTGAGGTAGCATGCGCCGCGATTATCAGGAAAAAAAGGTGATTGTCGTCGGTGCCGGGCGCACCGGGTTGGCCCTGTGTGCCTATTTCGCCCGGCGGGGAGCACGGACGACCCTCTCTGATCGGCGACAGGCAAATGAGATCGACGGGCTCGACGCCCTGGTCGGGCTACCGGTCGCGTATGATCTGGGCGGACATAGCGAAGAGCTCTTCCTGGCTGCCGATCTGGTGGTGGTCAGCCCCGGCGTTCCCCTGACCGTGTCGGCGGTGACCGCGGCGCAACGTGCCGGGGTGCCGGTGCTGGGGGAGATTGAGATCGCTTTTGACGAATTTGCCGCGCCCCTGGCGGCGATCACCGGCACCAACGGCAAGTCGACCACTACCACGGTCATGGGCGAAATCTTCAAGGCTTGGGGCAAACGCACCTTCGTTGGTGGCAATCTCGGCACCCCTTTGATCGAGGCGCTGGAGGAAGGGAACTGGGACTGGGGGGTGGTGGAACTTTCCTCCTTCCAGTTGGAGGCGATTGTCGACTTTTGTCCCCGTTACGCCCTGCTCCTCAATCTGACCGAAGATCATCTCGACCGCTATCCCGACATGGCGAGCTACGTGGCGGCCAAGATGCGGATTTTCGAGAACATGGGCGGTGACGATCTGGCGATTCTCAACGCCGAGGATCCTCTGGTGGTGGAAGCTGCTCGTGCCATCCCGCCACGGAAGCTGTGGTTTTCCTCGGCACGGGTGCTCGACGAGGGGATGGGATTCGACGGCACTCACATCGTCTGGCGGCGCGCCGGAGTGGAGACCCGCTTCCCTGTTTCCGAACTGCGGCTAAAGGGGCTGCACAATGTCGAGAACGTCATGGCCGCGCTCCTGCCGCCGCTTCTTGAAGGCTGTTCCGCTGCCGTCGCCTGGGAGGCCGCTCGGGCCTTTGCCGGTTTGCCCCATCGCATGGTGGAGGTGCGGGTGCTCAACGGAGTTCCCTGGTATAACGATTCCAAGGGAACCAACGTCGGCAGTGTGCTGAAAAGCCTCGCCGGGCTCTCTGCGCCAGTGACCCTGATCGCCGGAGGCAAGGACAAGGGGGGGGATTACGGGGTGTTGGCGGATCCGGTGCGGGAGAAGGTTGCCCATCTGATTCTCATTGGCCAGGCGAGTGACCGTATCGATCGGGAACTCGGCGCGCTCACCCATACCCTGCGGGCCGCTTCCCTCGAAGAGGCGGTGGGCCGCGCGCGGGAACTGACGCCGGCAGGGGGTGCGGTACTCTTTTCGCCCGGCTGCTCCAGCTTTGACATGTTCAAAAACTATGAAGAGCGCGGCGAGCGGTTCGCCCGCGCCGTTCTCGACCTGGCGGACTAGGAAACGCGCATGGAGATCCGGAAGGGCTTCGATACGACGCTGTTGCTGCTGGCGGTGGTTCTCACCTGCTTCGGGGTGGTCATGGTCTATTCGGCTTCCTCGATCATGGCGGAAAAGCGCTATGCCGACGGTTTCTTTTTCCTCAAACGCCAGGGAATCTATGCCGCCGGCGGTTTTCTGATCATGGCGGGGGCGATGCATTTCGATTACCGGAAATGGCGGCGTCTGGCGGTCCCCTTCCTTTTCTTTTGTCTCTTTCTTCTGATTCTGGTGCTGATTCCCGGAATCGGCAACCAGGCCGGTGGGGCCTCGCGCTGGATCCGCCTCGGGCCGATCTCCATTCAGCCCGCTGAGTTTGCCAAGCTCGGGCTGGTCATCTACATGGCCTATTCCCTGTCGAAGAAGAAGGACAAGGTCAAGAGCCTGACCAAGGGGTTCATCCCCTACATGATCGTCTTGGCCCTGCTGCTGGCGTTGCTGCTGCTGCAGCCGGACCTGGGCAGCGCCCTGGCCATGGGAGTGGTGGCGATGGTCATGTTGCTGGTCGCCGGCACCCGGCTGACCTATCTGGTCTCCATCGCCATTATCGCCGCGCCCCTGCTCTACTACGCGGTGATGAACGTCGATTACCGGCGGCGGCGTATTCTGGCTTTTCTCAATCCCTGGGAAGATCCCTCCGATACCGGCTTCCAGATCATTCAGAGCTGGATCGCCTTCGGTTCCGGCGGACTCGGGGGGAACGGTCTGGGACAGAGTCACCAGAAGCTCTTCTTCCTCCCCGAGGCCCACACCGATTTCATCTTTGCGGTGATCGGCGAGGAACTCGGCTATGCCGGGGTCATTGTGGTGGCCGCCATGTTTCTGGTGCTGATCCTGCGGGGAATGCGCGCTTCCTTGCTCGCGCCCGACGACTTCGGTCGCTTTCTCGCTTTTGGTATGACCCTGCTGCTCGGCCTTGAGGCCTTTGTCAATATCGCCGTGGTCATGGGCATGCTGCCCACCAAAGGGATGGCGCTTCCTTTTCTTTCCTACGGCGGTACCAGTCTGCTGACGACGCTTTTGGCGGTGGGTATTCTCCTGAACATTTCCAGTCAGGCTCCCGGGGAGGTTCGATGAAGCTGCTCTTGGCCGGTGGCGGCACCGGCGGTCATCTCTTTCCCGCCGTGGCGCTGGCTCAGCGCCTGCTGGCGAGTGATGCGGAAGGCGAGGTGCTCTTTGTCGGTACCGCCCAGGGGATCGAGGCGCGGATTTTGCCGGAGTTGGGGCTGCCGTTGGCGACGGTCAACATTGGCGGCCTGGTCGGCAAGGGACTGTTGCGGCAACTGGCCATGGGGCCGAAACTGCTGGCGAGTATCTGGCAATCCCTGCGGATTCTGAAAAAATTCCGTCCGGATGTCGTCGTCGGGGTCGGCGGTTATGCCTCGGGACCGGCGCTCGTCGCTGCCAAACTCCTGGGCCTGTCGACCCTGATCCACGAGCAGAATGCCGCTCTTGGTCTGACCAATCGGCTTCTCGGCCGCTGGGTCGACCGGGTCTGCCTCTCTTTCGACGAGACTCCCTGCGCCCTTTCCGCCGGACGCACGGTGGTCACGGGCAACCCCTTACGTCTCGGCATGGATGACTGCCCGCCGCTCGCCAACGGCGAACCCCGTCTGCTGGTCTTCGGCGGAAGTCGCGGGGCGCGGGCGATCAACCAGGCGGTGACGACCATGCTTCCCCACTTGGAGCGCTTCCAGGGACGGCTGAAGATCCGCCATCAGACCGGCGCCGAGGATCTGGACGAGGTCCGCGCGGGTTATCTGGCGGCGGGGTGGGATGCGGCCGGCGTCGTGCCTTTCATTGACGACATGTCCGCGGCTTACGCCGAAAGCCATCTGATTCTTTGCCGGGCCGGAGCGACGACTCTGGCGGAGTTGACTGCCTGCGGCCGCCCGGCGATCCTGATCCCCTATCCCCATGCCGCCGCCGATCATCAGACCACCAACGCTCAGGCTCTGGCGGCGCGGGGCGCGGCGCTGATGCTGCCGCAACAGGAAATGACTCCGGAAGTGCTGGCGCAACTGGTAGGGGATCTGCTGGAAAACCGCGAGCGCCTGCTCGATATGGCCGGCGCCGCCTGGGCCTTGGGCAAAAAGGGCGCCGCCGAGCGGATTCTGGACGAATGCCGGGCGATCGTGCGCTGAGGTGCCTTGTCAGCCAACGGCAAAAAAATTTTAATCGTCACCCGTCACTTCACACAGGTTTTTGATATGTACGGAAAGATACGCACCATTCACTTCGTCGGCATCGGCGGCATCGGCATGAGCGGTATCGCCGAGGTGCTGCTCAATCTCGGTTACCAGGTTTCCGGCTCGGACTTGCGCGAGTCGGAGATCACGCGCCGGCTCACCTCCCTGGGGGGGCGCATCGCCTATGGCCATCTGCCGGAAAATCTCGGTGACGCTGATGTGGTCGTGACCTCGACGGCGGTCAAGGCCAACAACCCCGAGGTGCTCGAAGCCCAGCGGCGCCTGATCCCGGTCATTCCCCGGGCGGAGATGCTCGCCGAGCTGATGCGTATGAAGTACGGCATCGCCGTGGCCGGAACCCACGGCAAGACCACCACCACCAGCATGGTGGCAACGGTCCTCTCCCACGGCGGTATCGATCCGACCGCGGTCATCGGCGGCAAGTTGGACTCCCTCGGCTCCAACGCCAAGCTGGGCCAGGGCAAATTCCTGGTCGCCGAAGCGGACGAGTCGGACGGTTCCTTCCTGCATCTGTCGCCGACCATTGCCGTGGTGACCAACATCGACGCCGATCATCTCGATTACTACCGGGATATTGAGCAGATCAAGGATATCTTCGTCGATTTCATCAACAAGGTGCCCTTTTACGGGCTGGCGGTCCTCTGCCTCGATGATCCCAACATTCAGGAGATCATCCCCCGGGTGAAGAAGCGCTTCGCCACCTACGGATTGCAGAACCAGGCCGATTACCAGGCCATTAACATCGTCCATGAGGCCGGCGGCACCGCCTTCGAGGTCGTCAGGCGCGGCGAAGTGCTGGGCCGGCTCTCCTTCCGGATGCCGGGACGACACAACGTCCTCAACGCCCTCTCGGTGGTGGCCGTGGCTATGGAACTGGGGCTGGAGTTTCCGGTCATCGCCGAAGGCTTCAAAGATTTCGGCGGCGTGCAACGGCGCTTCCAGATTAAGTATGATCGGGACATCATGGTGGTCGACGACTACGGCCACCACCCGGCGGAGATCAAGGCGACCCTGGCGGCGGCCCGTGCCGGTTGGCAGCGGCGGGTGGTGGCGGTTTTCCAGCCGCACCGCTACACCCGGACCAAATTCCTGCTTGAGGAATTCGCCACCGCCTTTTACCAGTGCGACTACCTGCTGGTGACCGACATCTATCCCGCTGGCGAGGAACCGATCGAAGGAGTGAATGCCGAACTCCTGCTTCAAAAAGTCACCGGTCACGGCCATAAGAACGCCCACTATGTCGGCGACCGGGATCTGATCACGGCCCATCTGATGGCGGCGATCAAGCCCGGGGATATCGTGATCACCCTCGGCGCCGGCGATGTCTGGAAGGTTGGTGAGAGTCTGATCCGTCTGCTCAAGGACCGGGAGTAAGGCCATCAACGGGCTGTACGAACAACTGTGCCGGGAGTTGCGGGGCCGGGTTCTGCGGGACGAGCCGATGAGTCGGCATACCACTTGGCGAGTGGGCGGGCCGACCGATCTCTTCATCGAACCGGCCGATGGCGAGGATCTTGCGGTTGCGCTGCGCCTTCTGACCACCGCCCGCTGCCCTTGGCTGACGATCGGTGCGGGGAGCAACCTGCTGGTGAGGGATGGCGGCATCCGCGGCGCGGTCCTCCATCCGACCCGGCTACGGCGGCTGGAGATTGGCAATGGCGGGGGCGTGAGAGTGGGCGCGGGCTTGCCGCTGATGACCCTGATCCGGGCGACCGTCGCGCGGGGACTGGCCGGCCTGGAAGGTTTGGCGGGCATTCCCGGAACGGTCGGCGGTGGGGTGGTGATGAATGCCGGCGCCGGCGGGCAGCAACTGGCCGATGTGGTTGAATCGGCGATTCTGCTTGGGCCGCAAGGGCCGGAAGTCTGGAGTCGGGAACGGCTCGACTTTGCCTACCGCGCCTCGGCAGTGAGTGCGGGGCAGGTGGTCGGCGAAGCGACGTTGCGCCTACGCCCGGAAGATCCCCGGCGGTTGGCCGAAGCCTTTTCCGGAAGAATGGCTGCGCGGGCGGCGGCGCAGCGGGTCGGCGGTCCCAATGCCGGCTCGGTCTTCAAGAATCCTCCCGGCGTCTCGGCTTGGCGCCTGATCGATGAAGCCGGTCTGCGCGGTGCCGTCGAGGGAGGGGCGCAGGTTGCCGAACGGCACAGCAACTTCATCGTCAACCGGCATGGCGCCTGCGCCGGAGATATCCTCCGGCTGATCGACCGCATCCGTGAGGAGGTTCGCAGGCAGAGCGGCGTTGCTTTGGAAACGGAAATCAGGATTGTCGGCGAGGATCGCTGACCGAAGGCAGACCCCCGACATGGAGAAGGAAACGATATGACCCGCGAAGAACTTCGGGAAAAGACCATCGGTGTGCTCATGGGCGGCCTCTCCGCCGAGCGCGAGGTTTCGCTGCGTACGGGACGGGCCGTGTTGAACGCGCTTCTGGAGGCCGGTTACCTGGCGGTGGCCATCGATGCCGGTCGTGATCTGCCCGCGCGCCTGACGGAAGAGCGGATTGAGGTTGCTTTCATCGCCCTGCACGGGCGTTTCGGCGAAGACGGCACGGTTCAGGGCCTGCTGGAGATGCTCGGTATTCCCTACACCGGCAGCGGCGTGCTGGCGTCGAGTGTCGCCATGAACAAGGTGACGACCAAGAAGCTGCTGCGCTATCATCAGCTGTCGACCCCCGACTTTCGCATCTACCGGCGGGGCGAGGATCTGGAACTGCTTCTTAACGGCTGCCACAATTTCCCGCTGGTGGTGAAGCCTGCTCACGAAGGTTCGACCATCGGCATCAGTATCGTTCGCGACCGAAATGAACTGGCCGCTGGTATCGCCGCCGCTCTTCGCCATGATGAATTGCTTCTGATCGAGGACTTCATCGCCGGGGCCGAAGTGACCGTCGGGGTGCTGGCCGGAGAGCCCCTGCCGATCATCCAAGTGGTGCCCAAAGGCGGGTTTTACGATTACCACGCCAAATACACCGTGGGCCAGACCGAATATCTGCTCCCCGCGCCCATCGACGGCGCTCTGCAAACCCGGTTGCAGGAAGCGGCGGTGGAAACCTACCGGGCGCTCGGCTGTGACGGCGCGGCACGGATCGACTTCATGGTTCGCGAGCAGGAGAAGGAAATCTTCTGTCTCGAAGTCAACACCATTCCCGGCATGACCGAAACCAGCCTCTTGCCGAAAGCGGCACGGCACGCCGGCATCTCTTTTGGTGAACTGGTCCAGCGCATCCTCGACGGAGCGCGGGTCGGGAAGTCCTGACGGTCAGTGGGAAGCTATGCGCGATTTCAAGCCAGCGAAGAATGCCAAGGTCAAGAGTAACCGACGGCTCAAGCCGAAGCGGCCGCCCCGACCTCCCCGCGACTGGTCGGGGTTTTTCCGCCGGTTGCTGTATGTTACGGCGGTCGCGGTCAGCTTGGTGTTGATCGTCGCCGGTGGCGGGCTGATGGCCAAACTGCTCTTCGATTCCAAGTATTTCAAGGTGAACGAGGTGCGCGTCGAGAACGCCTCCCGGGTCGCTGAAGAAGAGATCGCCGCCCTTTCCGACGTGCGCCTTGGGCACAACATCTTCGAGCTCGACCTGACCCGCATTGGCCGCAAAATCGAAGAAAATCCCTGGGTCAGGCGCGCCGAGGTCCGGCGGCTTTTCCCGCGGACGGTGGTCATCAAGGTCGAGGAACGCCACCCGAAGGCGGTCATCAATCTCGACTATCTTTATTACGTCGACGGCGACGGCGAAATCTTCAAGGTTCTCGAAGTCAACGACAGCCTCGATTTCCCCGTCATTACCGGTCTTGAACGCAAGGATCTGCTGGAGCGGCCGGATGAGGCGCAAGCCCGGTTGCGGGAGATGGTGGAACTGGTCGGGGAGTTGGCCGGGCGGCGGATTTTCGGGCTGGAGGATGTGTCGGAAATTCACCTTGACCAAACGGGGGAAATCGTTTTGTATGCCTGTGCTGGTGGGGTGCCGGTGCGCATGGGCGACGGGAGCTACGGTGCCAAGCTGGATCGCCTGGAGCGGATTTACAAAGAACTCGAGCCGCGTCTGCGGGCTCTCAAATATATCGATCTGAACGTCATGGACCGGATTGTCGTCAAAGTGGAAACCGGGCTCACCCGCAAGGGCTAGCATCCGGGGGGAAGGGAGCGCTATGAGCAACAGAAGAGGAGACAACCTGATCGTCGGTCTCGACATCGGCACCACCAAGATCTGCGCGATCATCGGCAATCTGACCGAGGACGGTCTGGATATCGTCGGTATCGGCACCAGCCCGTCGAAGGGTCTGCGCAAGGGGATGGTGATCAACATCGACGGCACCGTCGAGGCGATCCAGAAGTCGATTCGTGAGGCCGAACTGATGGCTGGCTGCGAGATCAAGTCGGTCTTCGCCGGCATCGCCGGAGGGCACATCAAGGGTTTCAACTCCCAGGGGGTGATCGCCATCAAGAACCGCGAGGTGACCAGCGACGACGTGCGCCGGGTCATTGATGCGGCCAAGGCCATCGCCATTCCCATGGACCGCGAGGTGATCCACATCCTCCCCCAGGAATTCATCATCGACGATCAGGACGGCATCAAGGAGCCCCTGGGCATGAGCGGGGTGCGGCTGGAAGCCAAGGTGCACATCGTCACCGGCGCTATCGCCAGCGCCCAGAACATCGTCAAAAGCTGCCAGCGCGCCGGCTGCGACGTGGCCGACATCGTTCTGGAACAGCTCGCTTCGGCCGAGGCGGTGCTGTCGCCGGACGAAAAGGAGCTGGGCGTAGCGATGATCGATATCGGCGGCGGTACCACCGACATCGCCATCTTCGTCGACGGCGCCATCAAGCACACCGCCGTCCTTTCCCTGGGCGGCAACCACCTGACCAACGATATCGCCGTCGGCCTGCGGACCCCGGTGGGTGAGGCCGAAAAGATCAAGCAGCAGTACGGCTGCTGCCTGACCTCCATGGTCGGCAAGGACGAGACCATCGAGGTGCCTTCCGTCGGCGGACGCGAGCCGCGTATCCTTTCCCGGCAGCTCTTGGCGGAGATTCTTGAACCCCGGGTGGAGGAGATCTTCACTCTGGTCAATCGCGAGATCGTGCGCAGTGGCTTCGCTGATCTCATCGCTTCGGGGGTGGTCATTACTGGCGGCACCTGCATCCTTCCGGGGATGCCGGAATTGGCCGAACAGGTTTTCAACCTGCCGGTGCGGCGCGGCCTGCCCCGGGACATCGGTGGTCTTTCCGATGTGGTCAATTCCCCGATTTACGCCACCGGCGTGGGCCTGGTGAAATACGGCAGCAAGAACCTGCAGACCAGGAACTTCAGCATCGGCCAGGAGAATGTTTTCGACAAGATCATCCGGCGGATGAAAGAGTGGTTCGGCGAGTTTTTTTAAGGCAATTGATATCCGGAATATGCTAGGATACCAACCGATTGGACGCCCCTGCGGAGAGGGGCGCCCGAGCATAGCGAACGGAGGAGTCATGTTCGAATTCGACGAAAAAATAGATCAGGCCGCGCGGATTAAAGTCATTGGCGTCGGCGGCGGCGGCGGTAACGCCGTCAATACCATGATCGCCTCGAAGATTGATGGGGTCGAATTTTACAGCGCCAATACCGATGCCCAGGCCTTACGCGTCAGCCGCGCGCCGATGAAGATCCAGCTCGGCGGCAAATTGACCAAGGGTCTCGGCGCCGGCGCCAACCCCGAGATGGGCCGGGAAGCCGCTCTGGAAGATCGTGCCCGTCTGGCCGAGGTGCTGGAAGGGGCCGATATGGTCTTTATCGCCGCCGGTCTCGGCGGCGGTACCGGCACCGGCGCCGCACCGGTGATTGCCGAGGTGGCCAAAGAACTCGGAGCGCTCACCGTCGGCGTGGTCACCAAGCCCTTCAGCCGGGAAGGACGCCAGCGCCTGAAAAAGGCCGAAGACGGTGTCGAAGCGCTGAAGAAGGTGGTCGACTCGCTGATCGTCATCCCTAACGATCGGTTGCTCGGCCTGGCCGGCAAGAACATGAGTATTCTCGATGCTTTCAAGCCTTCCGATGACGTCCTGCGCCAAGCGGTGCAGGGGATTTCCGACCTGATCACCACCAGCGGTCTGATCAACGTCGACTTTGCCGACGTCAAGGCGATCATGAGCGAGCGCGGCATGGCGATGATGGGTATCGGCATGGCCGAAGGGGAGAAGCGCGCCTCCGAGGCGGCTCACCAGGCGATCAGCAGCCCGCTTCTGGAAGATATCGACATTTCCGGGGCCAAGGGGGTGCTGGTGAACATCTCCGGATCTTCCAACATGACCATGGAAGAGTTCGAGGAAGCTTCCCGCATCATCCATGAGAAGGTCCATGAAGATGCCAACATCATTGTCGGTTTGGTGATCGACGAGGATCTCGGCGACCGTCTGAAGATCACCGCCATCGCCACCGGGTTCGGCGCCTCCTTCGACAAGGTACGCAAGCCGGGCGATTTCATCGGGCGGCCGCTGGTTCCGCCGGGTAAGAACGAGCACGACGTGCCGACCTTCCTGCGCGATCGCGCTCCCCGGGAACCGGCCCGGGCGGCCATGCGTGCTCCGTTGAGCGAGGATCAGGAATACGATATTCCGACTTTCCTGCGCCGCCGGGTTGACTGATCGGCGCACCCGCGCGTCCAGTCACGAGACCGTCGACTGATCGGTACGGTACTCCGCCCGATTGAAAGCCGGATTTTCGGCGGAATGGACACCCATAAATGACTCTCTCGACACGGGGACCGCGAGGCGCGGTTCCCGTGTTTTTTTCCGCCGGCCTGGTGCCGGCGATCGGAGCCCATGTCCCGTAAACTGATTGAAGAGGCCCGGAAACTTCTGGCCGGGGAGTCGGGGAGCCAGTCCAAGCCCTGGGGCGGCCGGCTGAGTGTCGCCTTGGTCTATCCCAACACCTACCGTCAGGCGATGAGCAATCTCGGGTTCCTGACCCTCTACCATCTGCTCAACGCCCGGGAAGACACGCTCTGCGAACGTTTCTTCCTCCCCGATGGCGAATCCCTGGCGGAGCATCGTAAAACCGGCTATCCCCTTTTTTCCCTTGAAACGGGGCGCCTTCTCACCGATTTCGACCTTATCGCCTTTTCCATTTCCTTTGAAAACGATTACCTGCACCTGCCGGTACTTTTCGATCTGGCCCGCCTGCCCCTGTGGCGCGGGGAACGAGGGAGCAACTATCCCCTGCTCCTGGCCGGCGGGGTCTGCGCCTTTCTCAATCCCGAACCCCTGGCGGAGATCATGGATCTTTTCGCCGTCGGCGAGGGGGAGGTCATTGTGCCGGAGCTGATTGAAACGCTCAAGGGCGGGAGGGATCTGACGCGCCCTGAGCTTTTCGACCGCCTGGCAGTTGCTCCCGGCATCTATGTCCCTTCCTTGTACCAACCCGAGGTGGCCGCCGACGGCACCCTCAGCGGCTGGGTTCGCTCCCCGTCGGCACCGGCGCGGGTTGCGCGGCAATGGGTGCGGGATTTGGACCGGACCGCCAGCCGCTCCTTCGTCCTGACCGAGGCGACGGAGTTTTCCGACATGGCCCTCACCGAGATCTCCCGGGGCTGCGGCCGGGGCTGCCGCTTCTGTGCCGCCGGTTACATCTATCTTCCCCCCCGGGAGCGCTCTCTCGATGTGCTGCTGGAGCAGGTCGACCTCGGACTCTGTGAGCGGGAGAAGGTCGGGCTGGTCGGCGCGGCGGTCTCCGACTATTCACGGATCGCCGAGCTGGACCGGGCGATCCTCGACCGGGGCGGGAAGGTGTCGGTGGCGAGCCTGCGCATTGATTCCCTCACCGCCGAAGAGGTCGCGGCGCTCAAAACCTCCGGCCATCGCACCCTGGCTCTGGCGCCCGAGGCGGGGAGTCAGCGCATGCGCGATACGGTCAACAAGGGGCTCACCCGCGAGCAGATTCTGGATGCTGTCCACCTTCTCGGCGAGGGGGGCATCCTTAATCTGAAGCTCTATTTCCTGGTTGGTTTGCCCGGCGAGACGGATACGGATATTGCCGAAATGCTCGATCTGCTCGCAGAGATCCGCAGCATCTGGGTGGCGGAAGGGAAAAAACAGGGACGGCTCGGCACACTGACGATCTCCGTCAATCCTTTCATCCCCAAACCCTTTACCCCCTTCCAGTGGGCGGGAATGGCCGGCGAGAAGCGTCTCAAGGGGATCTTCCAGAAATTGCGTCCGGCGGTGGGGCGTATGGCCAACACTGAAATCATCTTCGAGTCCACCCGCAGCGCGGTGTTGCAGGCGCTCCTCGCGCGTGGCGACCGCCGGGTCGGGCGGCTGCTCCCCGACCTTGCGGCGGGAATGAATCTCAAGGCCGCCTGCCGAAAGGCGGAACTCGATCCCGATTTCTACGTCACCCGGGAGCGCGGGGCGGACGAGATCTTCCCCTGGGAGGTCATCGACAGTGGCGTGCGCCGGGAATTTCTGCGGGGGGAATATAACGAGGCTCTGGCCGGTCGCACCTCCCGGCGTTGCTTCGACGGTTGCGTGGACTGTGGCGTCTGCCGGGATGGGTGAATTTTTTGTGGGTTGGCGGTTGACAAAACGGACAAAGAAAGATAAAAGAAGACAAAAAAGATCATAATTATCCCAGGAGGATCTGACATGACCCAGAAAAAAACCGGCGTGATTACCTTCAAAGGCAACCCCGTGACCCTGCTCGGCCCCGAGCTCAAGATCGGCTCCGCCGCCCCTGACTTCAAGGTGGTCGACAACGGCTTGCAGCCGGTGACCCTGGCCGACAGCCAAGGGAAAGTGCGGGTGATTACCGTGGTTCCTTCCCTCGATACTCCGGTGTGCGATACCATGACCCGCAAGTTCAACGAGGAAGCGGCCAAGCTGCCCGAAAACGTTGTCGTTTACACCATCAGCCTCGATCTCCCTTTCGCCCAGAAGCGCTGGTGCGGTAATGCCGGCATCGAGAAGGTCAAGACCCTGTCCGACTACCAGGAGCGTTCCTTCGGCCTGAGTTACGGCCTGCTCATCGACGAACTCAAGCTTCTGGCCCGGGCGGTGCTGGTGATTGATCAACAGGGAACCATCGCCTATCAGGAGATCGTCAAGGAAGTGACCGCCGAGCCCGACTACAAGGCGGCTTTGGCGGCGGCCCGCGCCTTGCTCTAGGCTGAGCGTCCATCCTTCAGCACCAAAGGGGGAAGACTGCTGCAGTCTTCCCCCTTTGCGTCGTCCTTTCAAGGATGGACGTGTCCATATATTTTGCGTTATCCTCAAGGGTTGCTACCCCATGAATAAAGGTGAACCATGAATGTCGAACAGATGAAGGTCGTGCTTAGGGAAATCCTCGTCAAAACCAGCCTCACCCCCTGTGTGGTCGGCCACCGGGGGGTCGGGAAGACGGCGGGGATTATTCAGGTCTGCCGGGAAATCGGGCGGTGCTATACCTCACTGCGTCTTGGGCAGATGGAGGTCGGCGATCTCGTCGGTATCCCCTACCGGCAGGAGGAGGTAATGCATTGGTCGCGTCCCAGTTGGTGGCCGGGGGCCGATGAGCCCGAGACGATCATCCACTGCGATGAACTCAACCGCGCTCAGCAGGAGGATACCCTACAGGCGATTTTCCAGTTCGTCGAGCCTCCCGCCGAGGGGCAGTGTCGTGCTCTGCACACCCACCGTCTCGATTCCAAGCACAAGGTGGTGGTGTCGATCAACCCGCCCGACGGCACCTATCAAGTGGCGACCCTTGACCGCGCCCTGCTCGACCGCATGGTCATGATCTACGTGGAAACCGATTACGCCTGCTGGGCCCGCTACGCCAAGTCCCGGGATCTGGATCTCGGCGTGCAACAGTTTCTCGCCGGCCACCCCAATCTCCTGGCCAAACAGGGGAGTTCTCTCGATATGCAGATGGAGCCGACGGAGCGCGCTTGGGAGATGGTCAGCGTCTTGCGCAAGAGTTGCCGTTTTCCCGCCGAGTTGGAGATGGAAGTCTACGCCGGGATCGTCGGCAAAGAGGCGGCAATCATGTTCCTGCGCTGGTGCGCCGACCAGCAGGCGCGGCCGGTCTTGGCCCGGGAGGTGCTGGATCGCTGGGACGAGATCGCCGAACGGGCACGCGCCCAGCGGGACGACCTTCAGGCGGTGACTATGAACGATCTGGTCACCACTCTCGAAGTCGAGCCGGGGCTTTCAGCGCGGCAGGAAGAGAATCTGGTCGCCTATATCGCCGTGCTTCCCCGGGACATGCGTTTCGCCATGGTCAAGTCGCTGGTCAAAAATCCCCCGGTGGCCACCCTGCTGGTGCAGGACAAATACGATGCGGTCATTCTCGATGCCATCGGCGAGATCAGTCGGGAAGCATCCTGAGCACATAAGGAGTGAGACGTGAGGAGTGAGGGGCTGCGGGGGTTGGAAAATGCGGTGGTGCGGTTGCTCAAGAGCCATCCTTTTTACGGGCATTTTCTCATCGGTTTCCGCCGGCGGGAGACTGCCGAGGGGCCCGCGCTGGGGGTGACCATCGCCAACGGCACGCCGGTGCTCTGCGTCAATCCGGCGCGCCTGCCCGATTTTTCCCCCGAGGAACAGCGGGCGCTACTCGAACACCTGATCAAGCATGTGCTCCATCTGCACATGGCGCGGCGCAAGGGTCGCCAGCTTCACGTCTGGGACATCGCCTGCGATTTCGCCATCAACCCAACCATCGCGGATCTTCCCCCCCAGGCTGCCTTTCCCGGGAAGCTCAAACTCGACGAGGGTCTGGCGGCGGAGGAATACTACCGCCTGCTCCGTCAGAGCTTCGATACCGGTAATCTTGACGGGCAGGGGCTGGGGGATGCTACCGTCGACGCCGACCAGGGAAGCGGCGAGGGGCAGGACGCCCCTTTGCCCGAAGCGACGGCGGAGCTTGCCACCATCGACGATCACGAGATCTGGGCCGAGGCGGACAGCACCCCCGAGGCGCTGGCCGAGGAAATGGTGCGCAGCCTGACGCGGGACGCCTATCGCAAGAGCGGTGGTGAAGTTCCCGGGGATCTGCGGCTGCTGGTCGAGGGGCTGCTGGCGCCGTCACCGATCCCCTGGAAACAGGTGCTGCGTCAGTTCGTCGCCGCCGCCGGTCGGGTTGGCCGACGCTCCACCTGGAAGCGCGAGCACCGGCGTTTTGTTCATGAAACCCCGGGTGTCCGCAAACGGCAGCGGCTGAATCTGCTCATCGGGGTCGACGTCAGCGACTCGACCAACCAGAAGAATCTGCGCGAAACCTTTGCCCGCGAACTGGTGCAGATCGCCCGGGGCCGGGAAAGTCGTCTGACCGTCCTCTATGCCGGCAGCCGCATTCAGCGTATCGACCAGTTCCGCGGCGTGCCCGAAGTGGTGGAAATCTTTGAGGGGGGTGGTTTCACCGACTTGAGGCCGGTTTTCGACTATGCACGCACCATGCAGCCGCGCCCAGCCGCGGTCATTTATCTCACCGACGGCATCGGTCCGGCGCCGGAACAGATGGATTATCCCACCCTCTGGGTGCTGACCCGAGAGGGGGAGCGGCCGGTCCCCTGGGGAGTGGAACTGCGGCTTGATGTCTGAAAAAATGTCTCAAGGAGGTTTTGCCATGGAGCAAATTAAGCCGATGACCGAGGAGACGGTACGGCGGATGCTGGAAGAGGCGGGGGCGCGGGTTGTGTCCCGGGGGGGGCGTACGGAAAATTACGGCGCGCCTCGGGAGTTTACCTTCGAGGTCAAGGGGGCGTTCGCCAACGGCCTGATGTTGCATGTGGTCGCGCGCCAGTTCAATTACCGGGAAGCCTGGGAGGAACAGGGGCGCGTCAACGACCTGGTCGATGTCTCTTTGTTGCGGGATGGGCGTTTTTCGACCCTGCCCAAAGGGTACAATTATTTTCAAGGGCGGGACAGCGAGGAGGGGTTGGATGAGGCGGCCCTTTCCGCGCTCATCGCCTGCGTTCGCGACCTCAATCCGAAGATTTTCCTGCTGCAGAAACTGACGGGGGACCTGTAACGGTCCCCTTTGAGTGGTGGGCGCTTTGGGCATGGTTCGCCGCGGTCACTCGATGTGGTGCAACTCGTCATGGACTTTTTCGGCATCGCCGCTATTCAGCTCCATCAGGCGGATGAGATGGCCGAAGCTCTCCGGATCGCTTTCGGTGAAGCGCAGGCCGACAAGGCTCTCGTAGGCATGGACCACTTCCCCTTCGAATTCCAGGATGAGCTCCTTGGAGAGGGGGAGTTTGAGATGGCAATGGCTTTTCAGCCCGGGGGCCACCGGGGCGTCGAGGAGGATTTTGGCGCCGTTCAGGGAAATGTCGTGCAATGCCCCTTTACAGGTATGACCCTCAAAGCTGAGGCTGACGATAGAGCCAAAGGGAATGCGGCCGAACCTGCGCTTTTCCTGCATGAACATCTCCTTTCGGGTTCATCGGCTACGGGTTTATGCTGAAAATAGCGTATTCCCCCTCGGGGAATCCAGTTTTTATCCGCCATCGCAGCCGTTTCCGGTTGGGTTTATTGACCCTGGCGGAATGCCGGCGCAGAGGAACGGAAACCTTAACGCAAACCCACAGGAGGTGCCCCATGGGATCGTGGAAGAAACTGCTGCAACTGCTTGAAGATCCCGCTGTCGTGAGGGATCTGCCGGAGACTCTCATTCCCGTTTTGCACGCCGTCGCTGCGCAGCCGAAGAAATATTCGCAGCAAGAGGAACTGGTCGAGAAACTCGTCGGGCAGCTTGTCTCTTTCGACCTCTACGCTGGGGGCGGCTGCTTTTGTGACAGTGCGAGTGCCGCCGATATTCAAAAAACCCTGCAAGAACTGGACCCGTTTCTGTAATCCGCCTGCGCTATGGTTTGCTTGCTTTGACTGGATGATAGCCGCTTTCACTATTTCGCCGGGAGGCGGCAAAGGAAAAATTTCTGGCGATGGCGGCGGTACTGGAAAAGATCTGTCTGTTGACGGGGAACAGCTTGGCGACGCCCGAGCGGGCGCAAGAAGACCGGGAATGGTAAGCGTAAACCTCAATTAACCTAAAAACGGCGGTTAACCGTTGAAAAATGTTGTAACCTGCTGACCTTGATTCGAAATTTCCTATTGGAGGTTTCACCAAATGGGTGAACGCGATTTGCAGGTGATTCCCGAGCCGTCCCGGGTTGCCGTCGAGACTTTTGCCGGTCGCATTCATGTCGAATGGGATCCCGACGCGGCGGTCACTCCCATGGGGCAGCTCCCCTTTTTCATCGAGTTTCTGAAAGTCAGTGGCCTGTTCGAAGCGTTGCTCGCCGACTGTCCGCTTCGCTACGCCTCACCCAATGCTCCCAAGGTTCGCGATGTCCTCGGAACCCTGCTTCTGTCGAGTCTGGCCGGGCACAAACGCTATGCCCACATGACCAATATCCGCAGTGACGGCGTCAACCCGGAGCTACTCGGCATGACCGCCGTCGCCTCCGAGGATTCCGTGCGTCGTGGTCTTGCTGCGTTTGACGAAACCGAGGCGCTCGACTGGCTGGACCGGCACTTGGGACACATCACTCATCCCATCCTGGCGCTGGGCGCCTGGATTCTGGATACGGACAATACGGTCAAACCCCTTTACGGCAGGCAGGAAGGGGCCGTGAAGAGCTACAACCCCAAGAAGCCGGGGCGGCCATCCCACGCTTACCACAGCTACTTCATGGGCAACACCCGTCTAGCCTTCGGCGTCGACGTCGAGCCCGGCGACCGTCATACCGGCAAGCATGTGGCCGTCGGCCTGTGGAGGCGGCTCGACCGGCTTCCCCGCGAACTGTGGCCGCGCTTCATTCGTGGGGATGTCTCCTTCGGCAACGAAGCGGTTATGTTCGAAGCCGAGACGCGTCAGCTCGATTACCTGACCAAGCTGCGGCTAACCGCCAACGTCAAAAAACTCATCCATCGCCTGATCGCCAGAGGGGTCTGGGTGGACGCCGGCCAGGGGTTCAAGGGATGCGAGGGCACCCTTCAACTCACCGGCTGGAGCCGCTCTCGCCGGGTGATTGTGCTAAAACGCCCGATTCAAGGCGAACTTCTGCTCACGGACGGCCAGTTGAATCTGGCGTTTATCGACACCGAGGACGGGATTCGCAAGTACGAATACCAAGTCTTGGTGACCTCCTTGACCGACGAAATCCTGACCATCGCCCAGCTTTATCGGGATCGTGGCGATTGCGAGAACTGCTTCGATGAACTGAAAAATCATTGGGGGTGGGGCGGTTTCACCACCCAGGATATTAAGCGATGCCGCATCAGCAGCCGTTTTATCGCCCTGGTCTACAACTGGTGGTCGCTCTTCGCGCGCCTGGTTCATCCCGACAAACACCACGAAGCGATCACCAGCCGCCCACTAATGCTCCAAGCCGTCGCCAAGCAAACCAGCCATGCCGGTCAGAAGACCGTGACCATTACCAGTACCCATGCCAAAGCCTACCTCGTACAGGCCGCAATGCGAGAGCTGACGGCCTTTTTCAAGGACCTGGCCCGAACTGCGGAGCAGTTGGGTCTGAAGGAGCGGATCAAACTGATCGCGAAACACGCGTACCGAAAGCTACTCGCGTCCGCACCGATCTTACCGTCGCTAAAGTGCCTTCCAGCACCAGGATGAAATCAACCAACCGCCGTTTTTAGGATTAACCCTTTAAGTCATCAAAAAAGAAAGGCGCCCCGCTCTGGAGGCGCCTTTCTTTTTACTTAAGGGGGATTGGACTTCAGGCCTTGGGTACTTCGCTCAAGGATATGCCGAGCGCGTCGGCGACCCCCTGGCCGTAGGCCGGGTCGGCTTTGAGGCAGTTGCCGATATGGCGGATCTTGATCTCTTTCGGGGCGTCGCCCATGGCACGGGCGGTGTTGCCGAAGAGCGTCTCCTGCTGTGCCGGGCTCATCAGTCGGAAGAGATTTCCAGGCTGGCTGTAATAGTCGTCATTGTCCTCGCGATGATTCCAGTGCGCGGCG
Organism: Trichloromonas sp.; assembly: GCF_034006665.1. GTDB lineage: Bacteria > Desulfobacterota > Desulfuromonadia > Desulfuromonadales > Trichloromonadaceae > Trichloromonas. The sequence goes on along the minus strand of NZ_JAVESI010000006.1, from coordinate 5,558 downwards.
GCGCCGGAGAGTTCCAAGGGCGGCTCGGCGTATTCGGGCTGCTCCTGCCATTCGCCGTAGCCGTTCGGCTCGTAGCCGAGGGTGCTGCCGTGGTTGCCGTCAACACGCATGGCGCCGTCGCGGTGATAGCTATGGAAGGGGCAGCGCGGCATGTTCACCGGAATCAGGTGATGGTTGACACCGAGGCGGTAGCGCTGGGCATCGCCGTAAGAGAAGAGCCTGCCTTGCAGCATCTTGTCCGGCGAGAAGCCGATCCCCGGGACGATATTGGCGGGATTGAAGGCCGCCTGCTCCACTTCGGCGAAGTAGTTGTCGGGGTTGCGGTTGAGTTCGAGCACGCCGACGTCGATCATCGGATAGTCAGCGTGGGGCCAGACCTTGGAGAGGTCGAAGGGATTGAAGGGACAGTTCTTTGCCTGTTCGTCGGTCATCACCTGGATCTGCATTTTCCAGCGGGGGAAATTCCCTTTTTCGATACTTTCGTAAAGATCGCGCTGGTGGCTTTCCCGGCACTTGCCGATGATCGCCTCGGCCTCGGCGTCGGTCAGGTTCTCGATACCCTGCTGGGTTTTGAAGTGGAATTTGACCCAGATCCGCTCATTTTTGGCGTTGATCAGGCTGTAAGTGTGGCTGCCGTAGCCGTTCATGTGTCGGTAGGAACGGGGAATGCCGCGGTCGCTCATGGTGATGGTGACCTGATGCAGCGCTTCGGGGAGCAGGGTCCAGAAATCCCAGTTGTTCTTGGCGCTGCGCAGATTGGTGCGCGGGTCACGCTTGACGACGTGGTTGAGGTCGGGGAACTTCTTCGGATCCTTGAGGAAAAAAACCGGAGTGTTGTTGCCGACCAGATCCCAGTTTCCCTCCTCGGTATAGAACTTCATGGCGAAGCCGCGAATGTCCCGCTCGGCATCCGCCGCACCGCGCTCGCCGGCTACGGTGGAGAAGCGCATGAAGAGTTCGGTCTTCTTCCCGATCTCGGAAAAGATCCTGGCCCGGGTGTATGGGCTGATGTCGTGGGTAACGGTAAAGGTGCCGTAAGCGCCCGAGCCCTTGGCGTGCATGCGCCGCTCGGGAATCACCTCGCGGTCGAACTGGGCGAGCTTCTCCAGAAACCAGACATCCTGCAACAACGCCGGGCCGCGCGGGCCGGCGGTCATGATGTTCTGATTGTCGACGACGGGGGCTCCGGCATTGGTGGTGAGCTTTTTCTTGGCCATTGTTCCTCCTTGAAAGGGACTGTTGCGGCCTATGGGCCAGGGTTCACGGTGATGAGATCATCGAAGGGTTCGCGATGAGAACAGGCTTTTGCTGATACTTACAAGCTAGTAATCGTTCTTGATAAAGAGCAAAAAAATTACTTCTCGCGTCTCTCCAGGCAGGTGCGGCAGATGCCGTGAATCACCACATTTTTCAGATCGATCCGCCCCCACTCTGAAATCTCTTGCGGCAACGCCGCCGAGTCGATATCCGGCCACTGGAAATCCGCGATCTTCCCACATTTCCGACAGATCAGATGGTGATGGCGGCCGCTCGTTGCTTCGAAGCGCGCCTGGCTTTCCAGAGTCTCGACTCGATTGATCAACCCATGCGCGGCCAAGGTCGCCAGGGTACGATAGACCGTGTCCAACGAAAGGGTAGGAATGCGTCTGCGCAGGCGCTGATACAGGCATTCCGCCGACGGATGATCCGTCGCCGCCAGCAGTTCCCGGTAAATCTCCAGGCGCTGATGGGTGAGGCGCAGGCCGGCGGCTTTCAGGGCCTCTTCCAGAGCGGCAAGTTTTTCTCCGGGGATGTTCACTGTGTCGGGCATAAGTTGTTTTCCCGATTTGTCACGAGTTTTTACTTGATAAGAAAAATAACTAAAAAAGAAGATGTGTCAAGTGGGTGAGACACTTTTTGCACCTTCGGTGGGAGTTTTTCGAAAAAAACGCTCATGGTATCTCGACTTCTCCGTTGATCACCACTTGGTCGCGGCTGCTCCCCTTGGCTGCGGTAGAGGGCGTCATCGGCGCGGGCAATGAACTGGTCGATGCTTTCACCGTTTCGCAGCTGGGTTTCGATGAAGTGGCTGGATCTGTCGCTGAAGCCCCAGAAGATCAAGGCCGGAATCAGGTGGATGGCGAGAACGATCCTCCCGGATGCTTACGGACAAAGCCGCTGCGGGAGGAAAGATTGACGGGTTAGATCAAGCGCGGTTTGCTCATGGGGGGTGCCTCAGAGGGCATCTGCTTGGCGACGGGTTCGGAAGAAATCCTGTCATGATGTGTCGCCGTGAAGAGGGCGGCGAAAGCCTGGGAGAATTCATCCCCGATTTCTAAGCCGTTGCTTGTCGAGCGTTTGCGTATCCCCGAGGATGAAAAAACCGACGGACGCGTCAAGTTCCTGAGAATAGGCGTCAAGAATCTCCGCCGTCGAGGCGATGTCCTCGGCCGCATGGCTGTTTTTCTGGGTTAGTTGGGTGAGGCAGTCGATGGCGACGGTCATCTGCGCCAGACCGAGATCCTGCTCTTTGACGGCGCCGGAAATTTCCTGAACCAAGGTCGCGGTGTGCTCGATTTCAGGCACCATGTGCGTCAGCAATTCTCTTGCTTTACCGGCTACCTGGACGCTGCCGCCGGTCAGGTCGTTGATTTCCCTGGCGGCTTTTTGACACCGTTCCGCCAATTTTCGGACTTCCCCAGCAACGACCGTGAAGCCTTTGCCCTGTTGCCCGGCCCGGACCGCCTCAATGGCGGCATTTAGGGCGAGCAGATTGGTTTGTCGGGCGATTTCCTCAATGACGGTGATTTTGCGAGCCATCTCGTTCATGGCGTCGACGGTTTTGCCGACCGCGTTGCCGCCAAAGGCCGCATCCTTGGCGGCTTGATTGGCGATGGTCTCGGTTTGGGCGGCATTGTGGGCGTTTTGTCGCAGGTTCGAGGCCATTTCATGCATGGAGGTCGAGGTCTCTTCCACCGACGCCGCCTGGTCGGAAACCCCCTGGGACAATTCCCGGGAGGTCTCGTTCATCTGGGCGCTTTTTTCAGTCAGGCGCCTGGTCACATTGCGAATATCGGCGATGGTCCTCTGCAGACGGTCGATCATCTTTTGCAGGGAGGTCAGCAGTTGTCCGGTTTCATTGTTCGCCGTGGCGGTGATGCCTACTGTCAGATCCCCTTGGGCGACCTGATCGAGCAGAGCCAGAGCCTGTTGCAGGGGCCCGACGATGCTGCGCATGATGACGTAACCGAAGAAGAGGCCGAGCAGGATGACGACGGCGACGAAGGCCGCTAGCCAACGGGGGTTTTGCAGGAAGACACTGATTCCGCCGGTAGCGGCTAGACCGAGGGAGTAGCAGGCGACCATCAGAGCCAGTTTGGCCTTGATGCTCAGGTTCATGTAGATACGAACGAACGTCATCCGTGATTTATCCCTTTTTTCTCCGTGTAAACACCGAGGTGATGGTCGAAGGTGGCCCGGCTGTTACCGTGATACCCGTGGAGCGTCTTGGATTTTTCCCGGCCCGTGACCGTGGTTTTTCGGGAATGTTGCAATTCCCGGGCCTCTTTTCGTGGGGATTTTTCGCTTCCGGCCGGGAAGGTGAAAGACGGAGTCTTCTGTTGGTGCGATATTTGCTGGAAACTACCTGTGCTGGGATAAAACTGGTCGTTCACCTGGGGTTTAAGTCCGCTGCTTTCGGGCCGAATCCGTTTGGGCCAAAGCGTCTTTGTCGATAAGGTATCTTTCATGACCCGTCGTGAACTCCTTGCCGGATTGCTGCTGGGCATTGTCGGCTTTGCCGTCAACGGGTTCAAACTGCCCCTCTTCTTCGACGTCGATTTTCTCTTCGGCTCGGTCTTCAGCATGTACGCCCTGCTGCGCTTCGGTCCGCGAGCCGGCGTGCTCGCGGCGGTGATCGCCGCGAGTTGCACCTGGCTGCACTGGCGGCATCCCTGGGCGATTCTCATCTTCAGCGCCGAAGCGCTCTTTGTCGCCTGGCTGCTGGCCCGGCGCCGGCTGGAACTGATGGCCGGCGCTCTGCTCTTCTGGATCACGGTCGGTCCGCTTCTGGTCTGGCTCTGCTATCATCACCTCCTTGCCCTGACCCACGGCTCCGCCCTGCTCATCGCCCTCAAACAGGGGGCCAACGGTCTATTCAATATCCTTATCGCCGAAATCGCCTTTCTGTTGACCCGGCGGGGTCGGGAGCGGGGTCCTCTCTTCTCTCTCCACGAACGCTTGCGCATCATCCTGCAGGGCGTCGTTCTGATCCCGGCTTTTGCGGTGGTGTATCTGGACATCGCCGACTCTTTCCGTACCCAGATGGCTTTCATGGAACAAACGGCCTTGCGCGCCACGGATGTCGCCGGGCTGGCCGTTGCCGACTGGCTCAAGGAGGAGCGACAAAAGGCCCTTTTACTTGCCGACTTGGTCAACGATCCGGAGACCGTCCCTGCTGAAGAGCTGCAAAGGATTCTTGACGCTTTCCGGTCGGTGCATGGCGATTGCCTTCGGCTTGGGGTGCTGGACCGCCGCCATGTCACCCGCGCCTTTTCTCCGTCCCGGGACGATCATGGCCGGAGTATGGTGGGAATCGATCTCGGCGATCGCCCCTATATCGAGCGACTGCGCGAACGGGAGCGCCCCGTATTGCATGAGCCTTTTTTCGGGCGCATCAGCATGCCCGGTTCTCGTTTGCTGGTCTTGGTGCCGCTCTGGTCAGGGGATGAATACCGGGGAGCGATTATCCATGCCTTGTCCCTGAGTCATCCGCAAGAAATTCTGCGCGGATTGACGGTGCATCGGGAAGGGGTCATCGATATCACCCTGCTCGACGAGCACCGCCGGGTGATCCTGTCGACGCGGCCGGGACGGAACTTTTTCGACCCTTTTACCCTGCCCGCCGACGGCAGACTGGTCGCTTCCGGCGGTGTCATGCAGTGGCTTCCCGACGCCCAGCCGGGTGTCGGAGCCATGAAACGCTGGAGCCGCTCCTTTTTCCTGCGTGAGGTCGATCTCTCTCCGGACGATGATTTTCAGCTGGTGGTGGAGCACTCCGTCGCGCCGACCATCCAGCTTCTCACCCGCCAGACCTCGCTCAACCTGGGGGCGCTCGCCTTGGTCATGCTGCTGGTTTTCGCCTTTTCCCATTGGGCCAGTCGGCGGTTGATGCGGCCGATCGCCGCCCTCGGCCGGGCGACCCGGCAACTCCCCGACCGGATTCTGCGTGGCGAGCGTATCGCCTGGGCGCCGGCCATCGTTCGGGAGGAAGAGGAATTGCAGGAAAACTTCCGGCACCTAGAGGATGCCCTGCAAGAGAGTTTCGATGAGCTCAATGTCATGAAGGAAAGCCTGGAAGAACGAGTCGCCGAACGGACCGCCGAACTCGCGGAAAACCGCCGTTTCCTCGCTGATCTTATCGAACACAGCGGGACGCTCATCTTCGTCAAGGATGATGCAATCGCGAAAAAAGCTCACGCGGCTTGAGGCATGAGCCAACCAATTCGGTTGTTGCCGGGCCGAAAGGCCTCGGCAAAATGTCGTAGATATCCCCGCAGCGGTCTTAATGGCTCTTTGAA
>NZ_JAVESI010000005.1:0-96021 GCF_034006665.1 Trichloromonas sp. | reverse complement strand
CAAAGAGCCATTAAGACCGCTGCGGGGATATCTACGACATTTTGCCGAGGCCTTTCGGCCCGGCAACAACCGAATTGGTTGGCTCATGCCTCAAGCCGCGTGAGCTTTTTTCGCGATTGCATCAACTGATAATGGAGACCACTTTGCTCAACTAGGCGCAGACAACCGGCGACAAATGACGACACCCCGGCTCCGTACGTGCCCAAGGGCGTGACACTCACTTCCACTACCGCCATACAACCTCCTCAATGAGTGATTTTGATCCACAGATGCCGACGGCTGTCGCCAACGGCATGAAGCACGGCGTCTTCTGAATTCCCGGCGGAAACACCTTCAAGATGACCGCCGAGATCAACCCATTCGTCAAAGGGGACGTCAACCCGGGTAACAATGTGCGAAAAATCGACGCCTCCGGCATTGGTCGGCGTCGCCTGATAGGGGGAAATATCCAGCACAACACCCTCCCCTTGCACGGTCGGACGCACCAGGAAACCGCTCGCGAGATCCTGAAAGTCAGTGACCTCCACCATGCCGCGCCGACGACCGCCGACATAGGCGCGGATGCGGGTATACGGGAGCCGTTGCCCGACCTCGATCAGGGCCGTTTCGCCATCCAGCACTTGCACGAACTGTTCCGTCCGTCGGCGACTATTGCCCAGAGTTCGCCACCCATCTTTCCTGTCAACTCTGCTGGGGGTCGTCGAAAGGAGGGTTCCGCCCCCCGTCCCGATGGCAGCGCTCGACTTTTCCTGACGCACCGCGATGCGCAGCATGGTGCGAGGCGTATCGAGATGCGCGACAACCTTTTCCAGCGCCGCCAGATCCTTGGACGGTGCCCGCAAAATCAGCCGGTTATCCAGGGCGCTCACCGCACCGGAACTCCCCATTAGGGGCTCAAGGACCGCGAGAAGATCCTCGGCCTGACGATGCTTGAGTTCAATGATCCGCACTTCGCCACTTGCGGCCCAAATCCCTTGAGAAAGAAGCAGAAGCAGAACCAAAGCCAAAATAAACCGGTCATAATTCATGGGTTACTCCCAACAGCCGGTGACTCATCTGAAAAATAAGAAAAAACCACCTTGTAAGTATACCCGAATGTCAGCCCAAGCAAAAACAGGCCACGGACTAGAATCCGTAACCTGTTGATTTTATGGCGGCCCCGGCGCGATTCGAACGCACGACCTACCGCTTAGGAGTAATGATTTTTGGCGTTTTTCGGTACTTCACCATACTTCACTAACTGCTTAATTCCTTTGACAATACGCTTATTTCTATGTATCTTTGATTCATGTTACTTCTTCTTATCCCGCAAAGAATGTTACCCACATGTTACCCACAGAATCAAAGTGAGTTAGGTTTGCAACACCCACCCGAAAAAGATGTTACCCGCGTGTTACCCGCGCCGTGCCTGGGGGCCTACTATGAGATTCACCGATAGGGTTATCAAGTCGATCAAGACGACAGAAAAACGGTTCGAGGTTTTCGAAGACGGCTTAAAGGGCTTCGGTCTGCGTGTCGGCACCACCGGTAAAAAAACGTGGATTGTTCTTTATCGGCAAGGTGATTTGAAACTTCGGCGATTGACCCTTGGGGAATACCCGGCCATGAGTCTTGCACAAGCTCATGTGGCCCATTCCAAGGCATTGGCCCTGATTGAACAAAATATTGATCCGAGAGACCTTGAAAAAGCGGCCGCCGAAGTGGAACGCCGAGCGCCGACCGTTCGAATATTGATAGATGAATTTATCGAACGCGGATTACAGGCAAAAGGGAACCGCACCTGGCGGGAGTATCAAAGAAATCTTGAAAAAGACGTTTCGCCGGTATGGGGGAAGCGTAAGGTCAAGGATATCAAAAAGCGGGACGTGGTTCTTCTGCTGGAAAAAGTCGCCGAACGGGGCGCTAAAAATCAGACCAACCAGCTTTTTAAAATCATCCGGCGGATGTTCAATTTTGCCATAGAGCGCGATCTGCTGGAATACAGCCCTTGCACCGGCGTTAAGCTACCCTTCCCCGAAGTTCGAAACGACCGTTTTTTGAATGACGAAGAAATCAGGGCACTATGGGCGGCACTGGATCGAGACGACGCGCCGATAAGTGAACCGATGACGCGGGCGATGAAGCTGGTCCTTGTGACCATGCAGCGGCCCGGCGAAGTGATCGGCGCCCATTCGAGCGAGTTTGACGGCGAATGGTGGACGATCCCGGCGGAACGCTCGAAAAACAAGAAAGAGCATCGCGTTTATTTAACGCCCCTGGCTCGGTCCCTGTTTCAACCGGAAGCCGCCAGAGACTACCTTTTTCCTAATCCCCGTTGCGGCTTCAGTATCAAAGAGCCGTTTCCGATGGAAACCAACGCTTTATCCAAGGCGGCCCGGCGTCTACTGGCGCCGGTCAAACACAAGAGCGAAACGAAGCCGCAAGTGCTGACCATTGAAAAGTTTACGCCGCATGACCTGCGCCGCACCGGCGCCACCCATTTGGCCGAACTTGGATTTTCTGACGAGATCATCGGCGCGGTTCTCAACCATACCCGGCCGGGAGTCACGAGCATTTATAACCGTTATCGGTATGACAAGGAAAAGCGGCAGGCCCTGGAGGCATGGGCGCGGAAGCTGGACGCGATCCTTGCCAACAAGAAACGGCCCGACAACGTGATTACCTTCCGAAAATGAGAAACCGAAAACACCGGCCTTGATGTAATCAAAAGGATTATATCTTAGATGAGCACGTCACCACCGGCGCGGCCGGAGAAAATCAACCCGGTCCTCGGCATGGACGCGCCGAACTCGATTAGGAGGCCACATGAACCAGACCTATCCCTATTTCACGCCCCTGTGCGGCGTGTCGAAGATCCTCGGCCCCGGCAATAGCCGGTCTACCTGCTTGCTGCGCGAGAAGGCGGACCCGACATGGCCCCGCCGGCGGCGGGTGTCAAGTAACGTGACGGCGTATGTCACCGCCGAGCTGCTGGAGTGGGCCGCCGCCCGTGAAACCATAGACGCGGCCCTCGGGATGGATCCGCCGAAGCGTTGACCGTGGCCACCTCGGCAAGCCCTGGAGGCATGGGCGCGGAAGGTGGACGCGATTCTTGCCAACAAGAAACGGCCCGACAACGTGATTACTTTCCGAAAGTGAAACTTGACAGGAGAACATCATGAGTGGGGTTTTTGAGAGCATAAAGCGCGGCCTGGAAGAGGCCATAGCGCACAGCAAGGGAGAGAAAACCGAGGTTCGCGTTTTCACCCCTCGGGAGGTGGACGTGAAAGAGATCCGCAAGCGCACCGGCCTAACACAAGACCAGTTCGCGGCGACCTTCGGAATCAGCGTTGCCACCCTGCGCCATTGGGAGCGCGGCGACCGCAAGCCGCACGGCCCGGCGCTGGTCCTGCTGAACGCGGCGAAGAACGACCCCGAAGGTCTGCTGAAGATTTTGACGGCACAGGACCAATGAAGGGAGACAAGCATGGGGCCTTATCGTTGTGAAGCTCTGACTTCTGCAGGGCGCCGCTGTAAATGCCAAGCGGTTTTATGTGTGCCCATCGCCAAGGGGGAGTTCTTGGCCTGCAAGCAGCACGCGACGGCGAACTTTAAACCGGCGGTCAAGGTCTCGGCTTGTCCGTCGTCCCCATATTGACACTTGACACTTAACGGGTTACACTTTCGCAATGATAATCAGCTTTCGACACAAGGGCCTTCGGCAGTTCTACGAAACCGGCCGTAAGGCGGGAATCCAGGGACAGCAGGCCAACCGGTTACGGTTGATTCTGGCCCGTCTCGACGCCTCAAGGGAACCCCGAGATATGAACCTTCCCGGTCTGCGGCTGCATCCGATGAGCGGCGACCTTGCCGGTTTCTGGTCGGTAAGTATAAGCGGAAATTGGCGGTTGATTTTTCGTTTCGACGGTCAAGACGCTTGCGACGTTGATTATCTCGATTATCACTGACGAAAGGATAATGCCATGATGCACAACCCGCCCCACCCCGGCGAAGTCATCCGCGAACTCTGCCTAGAACCGCTGGGAATCACCGTCACCGCCGCCGCCAAGGCGCTTGGGGTTTCACGCAAGGCGCTTTCGGAACTTCTGAACGGCAAAACGGGGATTAGTCCCGAAATGGCGTTGCGGCTGTCAATCGCCTTCGATACGTCACCGGAAAGCTGGTTGACCCAGCAAATGCAGTATGACCTTTGGCAGGCCGAGAAAAAAAGGAAATCGCTCCAGGTCGAAAAGCTGACCATGGCGGCATGATCCGCCGCCAACAAAAGCGGCCCGGTCGAGTGCTGCAACCACCCGGCCGGGCCTACCACAACCCTACCTGACAAGGAGGTAAGACCATGGCACAAGACAACGTACAGGAAATCAGGTGGCAAGACAACGAGCAAGCCCCGATGGATGCATTAGAGGCGCTCAGGAAAAAGGCCTGGGAAGTTCAAGAAGAATTGCGGCACTTGTCTTCTACGGCTGACTTGTTGTCGGATGTCAAGTTTTTGGACTTGTCGTCTAACGGTGAAGCTGGACTCGTATTTTGTTTAGAGAACTTGGCCGACAGGATGGAAGCTTTAGGCGATAAGCTTCAGGAAGCGTGCAAGGTCAGCCGAGAGCATCAATAAATTGTGAAATGGAAGTCGGAACCGTCGCCAATAAAAGCGGCCCGGTCGAGTGCGGACACACCCGGCCGGGCCTACCACAACCCCACCTGACAGGAGGTCGGACCATGGCAAAGGAAAACGTACATGAAATAAAGGCGCAAGACAACGGACAGGCCGCTAAGGACGCTACCGAAATACTGAGAAGCGAGGCATGGTCGAGCGGCGAAGAGTTGTCGCAGTTGTCGTCAAAGCTTGATCTGCTCGCTGATGTCAAATTTTCCGAGATGACAGACCAGGGCGAAAACGGAATGATTTATTTCTTGCGCGATATTGCCGACAATCTGCGAGCGATGCAAGACCGGTTACAAGAAGCGAGCAAGGGCAGCCGAGTCAATCAATAAATTGTGAAATGCCCGGCCTAGGTTTGGCCGCCGAACGCTGGTAAACCCTTCACCAGCTGGCCGGGCAGTTTTTGAAGGGGCGCATGAAGGGAGCGCATGATGGAAAAGAAAGATTTCAATGAAGCCGATTGGATTTTGAAACTTTTGGCCTACAATCTGCGCAAAGTTTGGAAAAGGATAGATAGAGATATTTGTGATTTTAATGTTGACGAAGAGAAAATTGAAGAAATATACATAAAATGTTGCCAAGATAAAAAGTTTGATCTTAGAAAGGAATTACAAAAAGAAGACATACCTTATTCAGAACTTCGCTTGATACTTGCAAAGAGATATATCCATTTAGTCTCGACTGCAATTAATAGACTTAGAAAACAGAAACATAGCCGTTCAGAATATAGAATAGTAATAGATGAAGTTTTCAGTTTTCTTGACATATTAGAAAACCAATTTGAATTATCTGTAATTATTGGCCACATGATAGATTCACACATAATTGGATTAAAGTTGCAGGCTGTTGGCGGACACAATAAATTAGCAGAAGAAAAGATTGAACAGGATCGGGAAGAAATACAGGATTTTGTCAACGATCTTATGCAGCGAAGAAACGATTTGAGCTTTACAAGAGCACTTGAACATGCTGCAAAAGAATTCGATATTTCATTATCGACAATAAAGCGCCGAGGAATAAAAAGACCTGCATAATGTTTTTTTGGTTCAAGCGCCCCGCTTGACCTAATTATTTAAGAAACATCGCTAATAACTTGGTTCAAGCGCGTTGCTTGAACCAACAGCTTCACGCTAAAACCGAAACCACGGAATATGCCGCAACGTCAAGGCATGTACCGTGGTTTTTTTGTTTTTTTTGCTTGCCGACAAAAAAAATTTCCCACACGTCCCACGCGTCCCACACGTATTTGCTCCAGCAAGAAAAAGCTGAAAAAATCGGCACACGAAAAAAAAGGAGAGGAGATAAAAAAATGAAAAAGTATCTGACTGAGCACCAGGTTGCAAAAATCACGAACCGTGCCGCGCAAACACTGCGAAATGACCGGTGTCGGGGCGTCGGCATTCCGTTCATTCGCCTGGGCCGCCGGGTAGTGTATGACCCGGAGGTAGTCGAGGCGTACATCCAATCGTGTCGAGTGTCCACCCAGAGATGGAGGCCAAAATGATCCAACCATTACCTTTTTTTACGGGCCTTGCCGACGTCGCGAAAATCCTAGGACCCGGAAACAGCCGGTCTACCTGTCTGCGCCGGGAAGTGACCGATCCGACCTGGCCGAAGCGCCGGAAGGTGTCGGACATCTGCACCGGCTACGTCACCCGCGAACTTCTCGAATGGGCGGCCCGGCGCGAAGCGATCAACTGACAGTGTGTGCCCGGCCATGGTGCACAGATAGGCGGCGCTAGGCATGGCGCCGGTGGACCACTCGGCAGGTGTCCACCCCCACAGCAGTGGGAAAATAACAGCCGAGCGCCGGCGGGAATCTGGCCTGACTCCGCGGCCGGCACCCATCCACACCATCCACGAGAGGAGGCCCCATGAGCATCCGCCGCACCGCCATACCGACCCGTGTTCTTTTGCGCGCCGCTGCAGCCGAAACCGACACGATCCATTACATCCGCGCCGACAGCCGCATATTCGCGGACCTGGATGAAATTCTAAAAAAAATCAAACCCCTCGATGAGGGCGACCTGCCCGAGGAGCTGCGAGATGATCCTGCCCCCGGCACCATCAACCCCCAAAAAAAATAGGAGACACCACCCACCATGCCTACACAAAAAAAAATCACCGAAAAAATCGAGACCGTCCGCGAGCAAATCGCGACCGCCAAACAACGTCGCAACGATGCGGAATATGCGCTAGTGCCCCAGGCCGATGGCCTGGCCCGCTGGCGATCTACCATCGAGAGTTTGGCGGAGTCGGGGCGGCAACACGTGGCCACCCGCGCACTGTCCGCGTGTTCCGCCGCCGACCTGGCGCCCGATTCTCTGCTGGGCAACCCGGAAACCATCGGCGGGCGGGTTCGGTTGGCGACTCCTTCAGCGGTTCTCGCGTTTTTGCTCCGTGACCAGCTCCTGGCCGTCGGAGAGGAGATCATCGGCAGGCATTACGCCGCCGACCCCGGCGAAACCATCCCGGCCGGACCCGCCCGGCGGAAAGCGCTGGAGGAACTCGATGAAGAAACTTATCTCCTCGAAGTCGCGGAGGAGGCCCTCATCGAGGAGGCTGAGGCCGCCGGACTGGCGGTACTGAGGCGGCCGGATGCATCCCCCGAGGCCGTCCTCGGCCTGGAGCGCGGCGCTACCGTGCCGTGGGATTTTACCAGCGGAAAACTAGAACGGTTGTTGCTTGACGCCGAAGCGGCCCGCGCCATGATCGACGCCGCCCGCGATAGCCTGATGGCGGCGCGGGAGGCCGTCGTCCGAGTTGATCGAGGTGAGGAGATGGACGAGGCCGCCGAGCGCCGTCTCGCCGCCGCGAAAAAAATAGTCAACCAGCGAACGAAGACACTGGAGGAGGTTCGCGCCGCCGCCGTGGCGAAAATCCAAATCGGCGCCGCCGTGGAGGAGTACATCACCCGCCACCGCCGAGCCGAGCCCTGCACGTCCTGGATCGCCCGACGGAGGGAACAGCATGATTGAGCCGCCGGCGGACCTTGGACGGCGGCACCCCCGGGCGATTGGCGCCCGGGGGAACCTACCTCTGAAGAGGAGCAAACACCATGGCACTGAATGTTCGACAGTTGAAGGAACTCATCAAGGTTGTGGACGCAAGCAGCCTAACCTGCGTCGAAATCGACACCGCCGAAGAGAAGATCACCATTTCGAAAACCGCACCGGGCACAGACCCGCAGACTCAACAGGGAGACGAAACCCATGACGCCTGAACAGTTGATAGTCCAAAAGTTTTTTTATCGCGGTCAAGTTGCGGCCCTGGAGAAGGTCCGCGATGTAATCGATCGGGCCCTGACGACGGCCCAAGGTGAGGCCGAATGGGCACAGCAGCAGCTCGCCGAACTTGCCGAGAAGCAGACCGAAGGGAAGAATCCCCCCTGCCCCACCGCTGAGGGGAACTGAACCCAACAAGAAATCAAATTGCAAAAACCGAAAACGCCGTGGCCTTCATCGGCGACACCCGAGCCGAGGCGCCCGACACGAGCGACCCCGAAAACGTCATGGGTCCTTCCGGGGGGTCGGTCGAACAAGGGAGCCAAGGCCCCGGTTTCTGAGTCCACAAAAAATCCGAATTATCAGCGGAAGAATAGAATTTTAGCCGTTGTTTCTTCTCTGAAAAAGCAGTTTCCACGAATAAAGAGGTGTTCATGAAACAGTCGGAAAATGGCCGATTGACTGAACTTTTTACGGAACGCGCCCTAAGCGATTTATTGGAAATGATCGACCGGAAAAAGGCCGCCGATTGGCTTTTTGACCGAATTTGGCCGGGAGAGTCCGGCGAGCGTTGCCCGAAGTGCCGGGCAACGCTGAGTCCCGCGATGCAGCGCACCTACCGCCGATTCAGAAAGACCTTTTGTAGCGCCTGCGGCTCACAATTCCGCGCCGGAAGTGGCAACGAGGCCTTTTACCACGTTCGCATGGATCCCCATGAAATCGTGGTAATCGCCGCCCTTCTCGGCGGAAAAGTGAGCATCGGAGAAATCGCCAAAGTTGTTGGAGTTGGCGACGATACGATTTATCTATGGCGCCGTCGCCTGTCCGGTCTGACCCTCGGCGATGTAAGGGGATTTGCTGATGACGAATGACTCGAACACCCCACCGCCACCGTCCAAAAAAGTGGTCGATATCCGCGCCGCCGTCGAAGCCCGCCGTGCCGAAGAGGCCAAGCACCTGGAGCAACCCGAGGAGCGCAAGACACCGCCGGGCGGCCCTGACGATCCCGAATTCGTCCGCAGCTGCTACAACGCCAACGAGCTGGGCGACGGCATCCTGTTTGCGGGCCTGCATCGCGGTCGCTTTCTCTTCGATGCGTCCGCCGGTGAATGGCTGTCCTGGCAAGGGCACCACTGGCAACGCGACACCACCGGCGAATCCATAACGGCCGTCGAAGCCGTGGCCCAATCTTATCTGAAAGAGATCCTCGCAATCGGCCGCCAGTTGGCGGAAACGACCGACGAGGATGAAGCCGAGCGCCTGCAACGACGGCAAGGCCAATGGATTCGCCGCGTCAATAAGTTACGATCCCGCCGCGGACGGGAAAACTGCCTGATATTCGCAGCGACCTGTGGCGAAAATTCGCTGGTTGTCACGGGCGATCAGCTGGACAACAAGCCCTGGCTGCTGGCCTGTCAAAATGGCGTGGTCGATCTGCACACCGGCCTACTACGGCCGGGAGATCCCGACGACCTGCTGACCCTGGCCTGTCCGGTTCCCTTCTCCGAGGGAGTCGAGGAGTATCTGGCCACCGGCGAAAACTCTCCCTGTCCGCTATGGGAGGGCTTCATCCCCGAGATCATGAGTGGCGATCAGGCCCGCGCCGATTACCTGATGCGCCTCTTCGGCTACGGCATCACCGGCATCGTCCGTGAACACGTTTTCGCCGTCCTCTACGGCTTCGGGCGCAACGGCAAAGGCACCCTGATTGAAACCTTGAGCGCCGTCCTCGGTCCGCTGGCTTCGCCGGTTCCGGCCGAACTGCTGCTGGATCAGGGGCGAGCGAGCAACCCGGCCGGACCATCGCCGCACTTGATGGCGTTGCGCGGTCTGCGCCTGGCCTTTTGCAGCGAAACGGACCAGGGGCGCCGCTTCTCGGCATCCCGCGTCAAGTGGCTGTCCGGCGGCGACACCCTGACCGGCCGAAGTCCACACGACCGGCAACCAACGACCTTTGCGCCGTCGCACCTGCTGTGCCTGGCGACCAACCACCGGCCCCGAGCCGATGCGCAAGACTTCGCTTTCTGGTCAAGGCTGCATCTGGTCGAATTCGCTCTGTCCTACGTCGAACGGCCGATAGCCGAGCACGAACGGAAAATAGACAAGGGCCTACCCGAACGGCTGCTGGCGGAAGGCCCCGGCATCCTGGCATGGCTGGTGCGCGGTTGTCTCGAATGGCAGAAACAAGGATTGAACCCGCCGCCGTCCGTCCTGGCAGCAACGGCCGAATATCGGCAGTCGGAAGATGATCTTTTCGCCTGGATCGAAGAGCGATGCATCGAAGCGGCCGATGCGACCGTCACCGCCAAAAACGCTTATGTATCGTTTAAAGAATGGTGGCAAGCGAATATTTCCGACAAGGCCCCGAGTCAAAAACGCTTCGGCGATTCAATGGCGCGCCGCGGCTATCAGAAGGACCGAGGCGCCGCCGGTGGAGCTGTCCGGTATATCGGTCTTGAATTGCGCCATATTCTTGAATGATCCGAAGGATAGCCGAACCATCCAAAAGCGATCATTCAAATTATAAGCCCTTATTATTATTATCTTTATTTATTACTTTGAACCTTTGAAGGATAAATCTTAGTAAAGTTAATAAAGGATAAGGGTTTATATATAGGGATTTTATGCATTTTGAAGGATATCCTTCAAGACAAAAATTGTCACTCTTCGCCCGTTCGCCTTCGTCGGGCCGAACGATCCTTGATCAGTTTAAAAGAGGGGAGCGCGGTTTATGAACTTGCTTGATCTGGTACAAAAGCATGTGCCTCTTCGTCGCGTTTCCGGCAACAAGGGCGGCGAATGGCACGGCCCCTGCCCGGCCTGCGGCACGTCGCAAGCGGACCCGTCCAAGTCCGATAGATTCGTGGTATGGCCGGAAATCGGCGGCTGGATGTGTCGAAACTGCGGCGCCGGGGATGCAATCGAGTTTCTGCGCAAGTTCGAGGGCATGACCTGCCCCGAGGCCCATGAAGCCCTCGGCAAAGTCTGCGAGTCAACCACCTGCCCGGTTCGCGACAAGTGCCGCATGGCCCGCGACCGTGTACGTGCCGCCGCCCATGTGCCCGACCTGACCGCGCCCAAGATCAAGCGCCCCGTCGTCACCAGCTGGCAGGCCGCCGAAGCCACCGGTCCGGTGAACACCTGGAGAGGCAAGGCCGCCGCTATGGTCGAATGGTGCCACCATCGGCTTCTCGGCAACCGGGAACAGCTGGATTACCTGGCCAGCCGTGGCCTGTCCGTCGAAGCGGTCAAAAAGTTTCGCCTCGGCTGGAACCCTGAAGACCTGTACCGGGCGCGATCCGCCTGGGGATTGCCGGAAGAGATCAGCACAAAAACCGGCAAGCCGAAAAAACTTTGGATCCCCAAGGGGATTGTCATTCCCTACTTCGATGCAGTTGGAGTGCATCGGCTGCAAATCCGGCAACCCGAAGGCGAACCCCGTTATTACTGGCTTCCCGGCTCAGGGGATGATGTGCTGATAATCGGCGACCATACCGCCGCCTGTGTTGTGGTGGAATCGGCCTTGGATGCGCTGTTGATTGCCTGGCAGGCTGGCGACGTGGCCGCCGCGTTGCCCCTCGGCACCTGCAACGCCCGCCCGAAGCAGACCGCCGCCGCGATCCTGCGGAAGTCCTTGTGCATCCTCGTGGCCCTGGATTTCGAGCCGAGGGAGAACCCGAAGACCGGCAAGATCGAAAACCCCGGCGGACACGCGGCGCAATGGTGGACAACGACCTTTTCCCAATCTGTGCGCTGGCCTGTGCCGAGCGGCAAGGATCCGGGAGAATATCACCAAACCGGCGGCGACGTTCGCGCCTGGATCATCGCCGGACTACCGCCCGGCCTGCGCCCGAAAACATCCCCACCGGCACCGGCAACGGCCGAACCGGCAGCACCGGCCCCGGCCGCCGAAACGATCCGCACCGGCCAAGTCTTCGAAGGTCAAACCAAAAGCGGCCGCGCCTATCTGCTGGCAGAAAACGCCCTGGACGTGCCCGAACTGCTCGAAACCTTCCCCGGTAAAGCCGTGATAACATCGCGGGAGTTGAAAAAGCTGGTAGGCGCAACCCCCGAAGAAGCCGAAGCCGTGTTGATGATAAAAGAAATCTTCCCCGGCGCCGTCGTCCATGACCGGCGCACCCTTCCCACCGACTGAACCCACCGAAACAATCCCAAAAAAACAGAAAAAACCGCCGCCGGAAGAAGATCGGCGTGGTCCTCGGCATCGATCCGCCGGAAGAAGATCAACGTGGCCTTCGGCATGGCCGGGAGGGGCACGTCACCACCGGCGAACGGGGAATAGTCCGGCCCTACCCTACTTGAAAAAGTTGAACCTGGAGCGTCTCAGAGCCTCGGATTTCGACACCACCGCCGCCGGAAGAAGATCAACGTGGTCATCGGCATTGATGCGCCGAACTCGTTGACCATTGCCACCTGCGCCGGGATTTTTTCAGACAAAAAAAACCGGAACCCATAACCGGGCGCCGGTATTTTTGTTACCCACAAAATGCATTTTTTTTAAAGGACCATAAACCTCGATTTTTCAAAATTGTTACCCACAGTGTTACCCACGGGGTTTTTGCAAAAAAGCAAAATTCATAAGTCCTTGATTTTATGGCGGCCCCGGCGCGATTCGAACGCACGACCTACCGCTTAGGAGGCGGTTGCTCTATCCTGCTGAGCTACGGGGCCGGAAAGGGGGTACTTATAACCTAGCGTCTGAGGATTTGCAACCCTGAGGGGCGGCTTTTCAGAATTTGAGCAGGCTGAAAACCTTGCCTTGCGGCAGGCGTTTGCGGCCTTCGAGAAATTCGAGTTCAGCCATGAAGGCGCACTCAACGACTTCGGCTCCGAGATCCTGAACCAGTTCGACAACGGCGGCCATGGTGCCGCCGGTCGCCAGCAGGTCATCGGCGACCACCACCCGATCACCGGGTTTGAATGCATCCTCATGGATTTCCAGGGTGTCGAAACCGTATTCAAGTTGATAGGTTTTCCCGATGGTTTTATAGGGAAGTTTTCCCGGCTTGCGCACAAGGGTGATGCCGGTGCCGAGTTTGTAGGCTAGAGCCGCGCCGAGAATGAAGCCGCGCGCTTCGACGCCAACGATCTGGTCAATCTTGGCGCCGATATACCGATGGGCGATCAGATCAATCATCCGGTGAAAACTCTTCGGATCCGCCAAGAGGGTCGTGATGTCCTTGAAGATGATCCCCTTCTTCGGGAAATCGGGGATGTCGCGAATGACTTTCTTCAGGTCTTCCACAGGGTCAATTCCTTCGTGAGAACGTGTGACAACGGTCATGCAACCTCAGGCTTCCGGCGAAGCCAGGCGCCCGGAGGCCTGGTGGTCAAGGCGAATTTTCTTCAGTTTTTCCAGACACTTCGCTTCGATCTGACGGATTCTTTCGCGAGTCACGCCGAAGCTGCGGCCAATGGTATCCAGGGTCTGTGGTTCGCGATCGTCGAGACCAAAGCGCAAGGTGAGAATTTCCCGCTCGTTTTCACTCAAACTGTCGAGCCAGCGGCTGACCAGGGCGTATTTGTCGAGATCCTCGATCAACCCCGAGGGGTCAATCGCCGTCGGATCCTCAATGGTATCCATGAGACTGTAATCGTTGTTGTCTCCCATGGGATGTTCGATGGAATAGGTCTTTTTGACCAGCACCATCAGTCGCCGGACATAGGCGTTTTCCACTCCCATCGCCTCGGCTACTTCATGCACATGCGGTTCGCGATCGTATTTATGCACCAGTTCGCGACTGATTTTGATCAGTTTGTTGATGTCGTCGGAGACATGTACCGGCAACCGGATGGTCCGACTCTGATTGACCAAAGCGCGCTCGATGGATTGCCGGATCCACCAGGTGGCGTAAGTGGAAAAACGGCATTCCTTGCTGAGCTTGAAGCGTTCGACCGCCTTGATCAGGCCAAGATTCCCCTCCTCAATCAGGTCGAGAAAAGGCAAGCCGCGGTTCATGTAGCGCTTGGCAATCTTGACAACTAGTCGCAAGTTGCTTTCGATCATGCGGTTACGTGCCTGTTCATCCCCCTCGCTGATGCGGGCGGCCAGCTCCCTTTCATCTTCGGCGGTGAGCAGCGTGGTTTTCTGGATTTCCTTCAGATAAAGCTTGATGGCATCATCCGAGTGCTCTTCCTCGGGCGTCTCGGCATTTTCCTCGGGCTCCTCTTCTTCCTCTTCTACCTCGCTCTCCGGTTCCACCAGATCGATTTCGGACTCTTCGGAAGAGTTATCTTCCCCTTCCTCATCGTAATTGTACTGGTCGTTCATTTCGGTCGCGCCTCCGCCATGAAAAGGCCATTAACATTCATGAAAGTCTATGAAAGAGAGACCATTAAGGCAAGTAAAAAATAGGGTTTACCGCTTCCTTGCCGATGCGGACCTCGAAATGCAGGCGTGCCTGACCACCCCCGGGAGGAACCCCGCACAAGGCAATCCGTTGGCCGCGCACCACGTCGATGCCGTTGCCGACGAGGTTCCGGTCATTGTATCCGTAGACGGTATAGTACGAATTGCGATGTTTGATGATAATGAGATGCCCATAGCCTTTGATGCCTTTGCCGCTGTAAATCACTTTTCCATCCGCCGCCGCCTTTATGGCGGCGCCACGGGCAACAGCAAACTCCACACCACGGTTGATTTTTCCCGCCCGTTCACCAAATGATTTGACGATTTTTCCCTTGACGGGATAGGCGAAAAGTCCCTTGGTTGGAGGTTTATGAAGTTTCTCAGATGTCGTTTTTACCGCTGGGGAATGATGTGCGCGCGAAACTGAGGGGGGTTGAGATTTCGGTTTTACGCCCGCCGCTCCGGCCTTGGCGACCGTTGCCGGAACCGGGCGTGCATCGGAAGCACCGGGAATATAGAGACGTTCTCCCACCCGCAAGCGGGTCGGGTCCGTAACGCCGTTGATCTGGGCCAGACGAACGGGATCAATGCCGTAGGTCTGGCTGATGCGATACAGGGTCTGTCCCGGACGGACCTGGTGATACACCCCCTTGCGGGAAGCACAACCGGCGACAAAAAAAAGAATCAGGACAAGGATGAACGCTCGAATCGGCATGAATCTCCGGAAATGACGAAGTCTTACTTCAAGGTAGCGGAAGCGCAAGCCAATCGTCAAGCCGGGACGTCATGTAAGAAGGTGATAAGGGGATCACGACGGACCTCAGAAGAGGTACTTGATGATGAGAAATCCGCCAATGAGCAGGAGCATGAAGACCAAGGTGAGCAGATTGAAATATTTTTCGATGAAGTCGCGCACAGCCGCTCCATAACGGTAAATCAAAGCAGCGACGAGAAAAAAACGCAAGCTACGACCGATAATTGAGGCAAAGATAAAAACAAGAAAATTGATCTCGAACACCCCGGCGCCGATGGTGATCACTTTATAGGGGATGGGGGTAAAGCCGGCGGTAAAGACTGTCCAGAAATCGTAGGTGGCGAAGAGGGTCTGGACCTTGGCAAAAACCGCCTCAGTGAAACCAGGAACATAGCGAAAAAAATGTTCGGAAACCGCTTCCCAGAGGCCGTGACCGATCCCGTAGCCAAGTATTCCCCCGAGAACCGAGCCGATGGCGGTCAGCAGAGCATAGCGAAAAGAGAGACGCGGTGTGGCGATGCACAGAGCAATCAGCAGGACGTCGGGAGGGATGGGGAAGAAGGAGCTTTCGGCAAAGGCAAGACAAAAAAGGGCCAGGGTTCCGTAGGGGGTTGTCACCCAATGCAGAACCCAGTCATAAAGACGGCGAACGATTTTCATGAAATTCAGAATTCCTCGCGCCAGCCAAGCTTGCCCAGGAGGGGAACAAAGCGACAATCAACCAGGTGTTCCTCATTAAAAGTCTTGTCACCAGTGCGGGTAATCCGTTCGAGCACCTGCACCCCCAGGTCGCCGACGGGGATAACCAGGCGGCCGCCTACAGCCAGTTGCCGAAGATAACTATCGGGAACGCTCGGCGCTCCGGCGGTAACGACAATGGCGTCAAAAGGCGCCTCTTCCTCCCATCCGAGAGTACCATCGGTGACCTTGATGTTCACCGAGCCGCAGCCGATGCTGTCAAGGATGCGTCGGGCACGTCGGGCTAGGGCCGGGATACGTTCGATGGAAAAGACCCGGCTCGCGAGCTTGGCCAGAACGGCGGCTTGATAGCCCGAACCGGTACCGATTTCAAGAACCTTTTCGGTCCCGGTCAACTGCAGGGCCTCGCTCATGAGGCCGACCATGTAAGGCTGGGAGATCGTCTGCTTTTCACCGATCGGCAGGGGAAAATCACCGTAGGCTTGGCTGGCGAAGGCTTCTTCGACAAAAAGATGGCGGGGGATCTGGGCCATGGCCGCAAGCACCCGAGGGTCTTTAATGCCTCGCGCCTTGAGCTGCCGTTCGACCATGTTGCGCCGGGCAATGGAATATTCGCTCATGCCCCCTTTTCTCCTTCCCCGCCAGATGGGATCATCGTTTCGAGATTCCAGGAAGCGAGCGTCTGAAACGAGCGGTAGTTGGTCAGGTCGAGGTGCAATGGGGTAATAGAGACGAAACCTGAGCCGATGGCGTGAAAATCCGTCCCTTCGACATTGTGAAAACCCATTTCTCCCCCGCCGATCCAGTAATACTTCCGGCCGCGCGGATCCTGCTTCTCGACAATGACATCCTCGTAGATCCGCTTTCCCTGACGGGTGACCCAGACTCCCCGATAATCAGGAACAGGCACGTTGACGTTCAAAAAGGTATCGGCGGGAAGTGTTTGCTGCTGCATGATTTCGGCCAGACGGGCGGAAAAGGTGGCGGCGCCCTGGAAATCCTCGTACCGGAAAGAATCCCCGGCAAGAGAGACGGCGAAGGCAGGTACGCCCATCAGGGTCGCTTCCATGGCGGCGGACACCGTTCCGGAATAGGTGATGTCGTCCCCCAGATTGCCCCCCTTGTTGATACCGGAAACGACAAGGTCGGGACGTTTATCCAACAGGCCGTAAATACCCAGGTGAACGCAGTCGGTGGGTGTACCGTCCACGGCGAAAAAACCGGGGCGAATCTCTTCGGCACGCAGGGGGGAATGCAAGGTCAGAGAATGCCCGACAGCACTGCGCTCCCGATCGGGGGCAACGACAGTGACCTCGCCGATCGCGGAAAGATGCTCGGCAAGGGTAAGGATCCCGGGGGAATGAATCCCATCGTCGTTGGTCACGAGAATCCGCAAGTGTACCTCGCAGAAAAAGGACTAATGGATATCGTCGGGGGTCTTGGACAGTGATTCGCGCAAGCGAACGAGATCACGACGTACTTCGTCAAGGATCCGGCGGTTTCTGGCGGACTGGACCGGGGGAGAAGCCTCCCCTCCCCCGGCGGTCTTTCGATTCAGAACTTTTTTAGCGCCGGCAATGGTCAGACGCTGACGATGGAGAAGATCTTTGATCAGCAGGACGGTTTCGATGTCACGACGCTGGTAAAGACGCTGATTGGATCGGCTTTTCTGTGGGGAAAAGACCGGAAACTCGGCTTCCCAATAGCGCAACACATGCGCCTTGATCCCCGTGATTTCGGCAACTTCACCAATTTTGAAGTACAACTTGTCGGGAATCTCGGCGTTCATGGCGTTACGCTGATGATGTTATCCCTCGTTGTTGATGGAAGCCTTGAGTACCTGGCTGGGTTTGAAGGTGAGAATGCGCCGCGAGGAAATTTCGATTTCATCCCCGGTCTGCGGATTGCGACCGCGACGGGTGGCTTTTTCTTTGACGACAAAGTTGCCGAAACCGGCAATCTTGATTTTTTCACCCTCTTCAAGATTGGATTTCATGATGTCGAATACCATCTCGACAATGTCAGCGGATTCCTTCTTGGAGAAACCGGTTTTCAGGTATACGTTTTCTATCAGATCCGCCTTGGTCATAACTCCTCCGCGTAAAAATTTACACAGGTCCTTGAATTTACGGACTTTTATAACACAGCCTCCGAGGCGAGGCAACCGCTTTTTTCAGCGGATCTCAGCGCCGAGATTTTTCTCGAGGGTACGCACAAGCTTGCCGTGGATACCCTGAATTTCCTCGTCGGTCAAGGTTTTTTCAAGGGAACGGTAGCGCACACGAATGGCCAGACTCTTCTTCCCCGCCGGGACTCCCGCCCCACGGTAGACGTCAAAGAGCGTAATTTCCTCGATGCTTTTATTTTTGATTTCGCCGAGAACGGAAAAGACCTGCGCGGCAGGGATCTCTTCGTCAACGAGGAAGGCGCTGTCGCGATAGACATCGGGATAACGGGAAAGAGGCCGGAAACCGGGATGCCCCAAGGCCTGCTGAAAGAGGGTTGCCAGATCGAGATCGAGCAGATAAACCGGTTCATCGATATCGAACTCCCGCAGCACCGAAGGATGAACCTCCCCCAGGGAGCCAAGGAGCGCACCGTCGCAACGTAGGGCGCAGGATTTTCCTGGATGCAGATACGGCTCCCAAAAATGGGGATCCCAGGTGGGTTCGGGAAGCGCAAAGAGCCCGAGAAGCCCTTCGGCGAGCCCCTTGAGATCATAAAAATCGACTTGGTCACGCTCCTGGGCCCAGCCTTCCGGCGCGCGCCGGCCACAGAAAGCGACGGTCAGACGCAGGGGCTCATGGGGAAGTTCCTGATGATCCACCACTTGGAATACCGGTCGCAACTCGAAGAGCCGGGGATCACTGTTGCGGTAGGCGAGATTGCCGGCGACGCTGGTCAACACGCTGGGTACTAGTGACGTACGCATGACCGCCTGCTCTTCGGTGAGAGGGTTGAGAACTTTCACCGTCTTGCGCCGAGAATCATCGCTCGTGAGACCGATGCGATCCCAAGCGCTTTCAGCGATGAAGGAGTAGTTGATCATCTCAGAGAAACCGGCCCCCACGAGATAATCACGCACCCGCCGCACCTGCTGAAGATGGGGGGAAGTCTGATGGCTGACCAGGGTGCCGTTCGGCATGGTCACAGGAATGCGGTCGTAACCGTTAAGTCGGGCGATCTCTTCGATCAGGTCGATCTCCCGCTCTACATCCGGGCGGAAGGAAGGAACCTCGACGCGCAACCCCTGATGTCCCTCGATCCGGGCGACAAAGCCGATGGCCTCAAGAAGTTCCTTGAGGGTCGCGGCCGTAAGCTCCAGTCCGAGAACGGCATTTACCCTAGCAACCGCCAGAGGAAGAGTGATTTTCGGCAAAACCCGGGGATAAACATCGATCCGTCCGCGCGCGACGGTACCTCCGGCCAGTTCCTGAATCAGGGCGGCTGCCCGATCAAGAGCCAGGGGAACCATGTCGACATCGGCACCGCGTTCAAAGCGGTGAGAGGATTCCGTATGAATCCCGAGACGCTTGCTGGTGCGGCGAATGGTGGTCGGATCAAAATAGGCGCTTTCCAGAAGAACGTCGGTCGTTTCCGACTTGATCTCGGAATTCTCCCCACCCATGATGCCGGCTAGGGCCACGGCCCCC
The DNA here is from genome assembly GCF_034006665.1 of Trichloromonas sp. GTDB lineage: Bacteria > Desulfobacterota > Desulfuromonadia > Desulfuromonadales > Trichloromonadaceae > Trichloromonas. The sequence continues at coordinate 76,661 of NZ_JAVESI010000005.1, read as the reverse complement.
TGCCCGTCACAGATCGTCAGGTCGGCGGCCTTGAGTTCCCTGGACTGACTGTCGAGGGTGGTGAACACCTCCCCCTCCCCGGCTGATTTCACAACAATGCGCCCTTCCCTGAGGAGGTTGAAATCGAAGGCATGCAGGGGATGGCCCAGTTCCAGCAGCACGAAATTGGTGACATCGACCACGTTGTTGATCGAGCGCATACCGACGGATTCAAGACGGCGGATCATCCATTCCGGCGAGGGGCCGATCTTGACTCCTTTGATGAGACGGGCAGCATAACGCGGGCAGCGTTGCGGATCATCGATGGTCACGGAAGTTGCCGTTTCTATCGAAGATCCCTCCTCGATCACCCGCGGAGCCGGGCGCTTAAGCGGACGGCCTGCCATCGCGGCTACTTCCCGGGCCACGCCGACAACACTCAGGCAGTCGGGACGGTTCGGCGTCAGTCCCAGTTCGAAGCGCACATCCTTAAGGCCCAGAGCTTCGAAAACCGGTTGTCCCAGAGGAAGACCCGGGGGCAAAATGATGATCCCCGCCGATTCTTCGGACAAGCCCAACTCCTTTTCCGAACAGAGCATCCCCATCGATACGACACCGCGAATCTTCGACTTCTTGATGGCGAAATCCCCGGGTAGAATCGAACCAACCTGAGCCAAGGCCACCAGATCCCCAGTGCGGTGGTTCTTCGCACCACAGACCACCTGCACGGTTTCTTGACCAGTCTCCACCTGACAGAGGGTCAGACGGTCCGCTTCGGGATGAGCCTCGACACTGGCGAGACGGGCGACAATCACCGAGTCGAGACCGGCACCCATCTTTTCCAGGGCATCGACCTCTAATCCGGCCATGGTCAGGCGATGGGCGAGTTCTTCCGGGGTGAAATCGAAATCGACATACTCTTTGAGCCAATTATAGGTAACGATCATTTCCTAAAGTCCTTTATCAGCCGGTCCAGGATAACGTAGGTATCAACGGTAACTTTTCTAGAACTGGCGTAAGAAACGGATATCGTTCTCGAAAAAGAGTCGCAGATCGTTCACCCCGTATTTGAGCATGGCGACCCGCTCCAGGCCCATGCCGAAGGCGAAACCACTGTAAATCTCGGGGTCGTAATGTACGGATTTGAAGACTTCGGGATCAATCATACCGCTGCCGAGAATCTCCAGCCAGCCGGACTGTTTGCACACTCGGCAGCCCTTGCCGCCGCAGATGACGCACTGGATGTCGACTTCGGCGCTCGGCTCGGTAAAAGGGAAAAATGAAGGCCGAAAACGCACGCCGACCCCGGCGCCGAAAAAGCGGTTGATGAAGGTCGTAAGAATTCCTTTGAGATCACCGAAAGAAACTTGCCGATCGACAAGAAACCCCTCGATCTGATGAAACATTGGAGAATGGGTGATGTCGGAATCGCGGCGGTAGACGGTACCGGGAGCAATAACCCGTACCGGCGGCGGCTGTTTGAGCATGGTGCGGATCTGGACTGGCGAGGTATGCGTGCGCAGCACCACATCCTCGGAAATGTAGAAGGTATCCTGCATGTCTCGGGCGGGATGATCCTTGGGAATATTCAGCGCCTCGAAATTATAAAAATCCTTCTCCACTTCGGGGCCTTCGGCGACACCGAAACCGAGGGCCGAAAAGATCTCCACGATCTCCTCGGTCACCAGGGTGATGGGATGCTTAGATCCGGCAAAGCGTTTCCTTCCCGGCAGGGTGACATCTATCCGCTCTTCCCTGAGGCGGCGTTCGATATCCTGCGCCCGCACCGTTTCGAGGCGGGATTCGATGAGCGCTTCCAACTGCTCCTTGACCTCGTTGGCTAAAGCGCCAATCACCGGTCGCTCGGCGGCGGGAAGCCCCCCCATACTCTTCATGATCGAAGTCAGCTCCCCCTTCTTGCCAAGGTAGGCAATCCGCGCTTCCTGCAAAAGCTTTTCGCTTTCAGCCTCTTCCACGGCGCGGCGCGCCTCGTCCAACATCGCCTGCAACTTTTCCTTCATAACCGTCCCGATCCCGTTATAAAAAACGATGGAAGCCTCGCGGGGCCTCCATCGCCGGTTTTTCAGAAAAAAAGAGAGATGGAGCCACCCCCATCTCTCTTTTCGCTTCCGCTCGATTTAAAGCTGGGCTTTGGCTTGGGCAACCACCGCACTGAAACCAGTCGGATCGGTCACCGCCAGCTGGGCGAGGACCTTACGATCGAGGCCGATCTCCGCCTTTTTCAGGCCATGAACCAGACGGCTGTAAGAGACGCCGTTCTCCCGGGCTGCAGCGTTGATCCGCGCGATCCAGAGCGCACGGAAATCGCGCTTCTTGACCCGCCGATCACGAAAGGCATAGTTCAGAGCCCGATCAACGGCCTCCGTCGCGCTGCGAAACAATTTGCTCCTGGCGCCACGATACCCTTTGGCCAGCTTGAGAACCTTGTTTCTTCTGCGTCTCGCTTTGAATCCACGTTTTACTCTCGGCATGTTTTTCTCCTTGTAATGCTGTGATTAAGCGGCAATGCCGCCGCCGGATCTGAAGGGGGAGACTATTTCCCCTCAGTTCACGGACTTGAGCCGATCCTGGTTGGTCCCTTTTACAGATACGGAATCAAACGACTGATGTTGGCGGCATCAGCCTTGTGCACCAGCGTCGCCTGACGAAGTTCCCGCTTACGCTTGGTGGTCTTCTTGGTCAGGATGTGGCTGGTGAACGCCTTGTTGCGCCGGATGTTGCCGGCACCGGTCTTGCGGAAGCGCTTAGCGGCTCCCCGATTAGTCTTGATCTTGGGCATGACCCCATCTCCTTTTATGGTTTAGAATCCGCGCGGCCCGATGCCGCCGAATCCGGACAGCTATTTTTTGGGAGCGACCACCATGGACATGAAGCGTCCCATCAAGCGTGAGGTGCTTTCCACCGCACCGATATCCTGAATTTCCTGCGCCACCTTCTCTAGGAGTCGTTGGCCGAATTCGGGATGGGTCACTTCGCGACCACGAAACATGATCGTCACCTTGACCTTATTCCCTTCCTCAAGGAAACGGCGCGCATGTTTGACCTTGAACTGAAAATCGTGTTCGTCGGTCTTGGGGCGCATCTTGACTTCCTTGAGCTCGACCTTGGCCGTCTTCTTCTTGGCTTCCGCCGCCTTCTTGCTCGCCTCATACTTGTATTTGCCGTAATCCATGATTCGGCAAACAGGCGGGACGGCATTGGGGGAAACCTCGACCAGGTCGAGACCACGCTGCTGGGCGGCGACCAAGGCTTCTTCCAGACTCAGAATTCCGAGCTGTTCCCCCTCATCGTCGACCACCCGAACTTCCCGGGCACGAATGGCCCGATTGATGTTGGTTTCTGGCTTAGCTATGGGATCACCTCCTAGTGATATTGACGACACTCATCCTGAACGAAACGGATAAATTCCTCAGGGGTCATCGGCTCGAGATTCTTTCCGGTGCGGTCCCGGGGAGCAAGCCGCCCTTCCTGCATCTCCCGATCTCCGACGACAAGCATATAGGGAACCTTCTCAAGCTGCGCTTCACGGATTTTGAAACCGAGTTTTTCGTTGCGCAGATCGGCCTTCACCCGGATTCCGGCCGCCGCCAACTGCTCCCGAACCCGGTCGACATAATCGGCCTGGTTGTCGGTAACATTGACGATAACAGCCTGTACCGGGGATATCCAGAGAGGGAAGTTGCCGGCGAAATGCTCGATCAGAACACCGATGAACCGCTCGATGGCTCCCAGAATAACCCGGTGCACCATGACCGGCCGATGTTTTTCGCCATCGCTGCCGACATAGGTAAGATCGAAGCGCTCAGGCAGGGTAAAATCGCACTGGATTGTAGCACACTGCCATCTTCTGTCAAGGGCATCCTTGAGCTTGATATCAATCTTCGGACCGTAAAAGGCGCCGTCTCCCTCGTTGATTTCAAAGGGCAATCCGGAGTCCTCCAGCGCCGCCATCAAGGCTCGGGTCGCCCGCTCCCAGTCGGCGTCGCTGCCGATGGATTTTTCCGGACGAGTGGAAATCTCCATTTCGTACTCGAAACCGAAGATACCCATGACATCCTGAACGAACTTGATCACGCCTTTGATTTCGCCATCGAGTTGTTCGGGGGTGCAAAGAATATGAGCGTCATCCTGGGTAAAGCCGCGCACCCGCAGAAGACCGTGCAACACCCCGGACTTCTCGTGACGATGTACCGTTCCCAGTTCGAAGTAGCGCAGAGGCAGATCGCGGTAGGAGCGCATCTTCGATTTGTAGATAAGCATATGCGCCAGGCAGTTCATCGGCTTGATGCCGTAGCTCTGCTCGTCGACCTCGGTGAAGTACATATTCTCCCGGTAGTTTTCGTAATGTCCGGAAGTCTTCCAGAGTTCGGTGCGGAGGATCTGCGGGCCCATGACAATATCGTAACCGCGGCGCAGATGCTCGCGTCGCTCGAAATCCTCGATCAGGGTACGCAACAGGGCACCCTTCGGATGCCAGATCACCAGTCCCGCCCCGGCTTCCTCGCTGAAGGAAAAGAGATCAAGCTCCTTGCCCAGCTTGCGATGATCGCGCTTGCGGGCTTCCTCAAGGCGGGCCAGATAGGCTTTCAGCTCTTTCTTGTCGGGGAAGGCGGTAGCGTAGATGCGTTGCAGCATAGCGTTCTTTTCGCTGCCGCGCCAGTAAGCACCCGCCACACCAGTGAGCTTGAAGGCCTTGATGAACTTGGTGGAAGGCAGATGCGGCCCCCGGCAGAGATCGACAAAATCCCCCTGGCGGTAGAGGGAGACCACTCCGTCCGGCAGATCCTCGATCAGCTCGACTTTGTAGTTTTCCCCCATTTTTTTAAACAATTCAATTGCTTCATCGCGGGGAAGTTCTTCACGGACAATGGGCAGATCCGCCGCCGCCAACTCTTCCATCTTCTTCTCGATGGTCTCGAACATCTCCGGCGCAAAGGTCTGCTTGGTGCTGTAAAAATCGTAATAAAAACCATTTTCAATAGCCGGACCGATTGTCACCTGAACGTCGTCGCCGTAGAGGGCTTTCACCGCATGCGCCATCAGATGGGCGGTAGTATGACGATAGATCTCCAGCCCCTCCGGAGAATTCAAGGTAACCAATTCGACCCGGGCATCACTGTCCAAAGCCTTGTTCAGATCCACAAGATGACCGTCAACCCTCGCAGCTACCGCTTGACGGGCCAGACCCTCACCGATGGAACGGGCCACGTCCAGTGGGGTGCTGCCGGCTGGGAATTCTTTCTTGGAACCATCGGGCAGCTCAATTCGCACCTGACTCATCAATTACTCCAGGAATGAAAAGAGGCATCCGGGGATGCCTCGTTCACGAACAGTTCGGTTGCCGGTTATGGTAGGCACGGGCGGGATTGAACCGCCGACCCCTACCGTGTCAAGGTAGTGCTCTCCCACTGAGCTACGTGCCTACAACCGAAACGACGTATTTCTAGCAAACGCTCATCGCTTCTGTCAAGGGGTTTTCCTGAACAACTGCGGATTTTTATTGATGGAAGCCTCAAATTCGAGGAGACGCGATTTGGTTTGGATGCCGTCTCCGCCGGAGTAACCGGTCAAGCGCCCATCCCGCCCGACAACCCTGTGACAGGGGAGAACGATAGGATAAGGGTTGCCGGCCATGACCCGGCCCACCGCCCGGGCACGACCGGGAAAGCCGGCGCACTGGGCCAGCTCTCCATAGGTAAGGGTCGTGCCCAAGGGTATCTTTGTCAGTTCCCGCAAAACGGCGGTGGCAAAGGGCGAGAAACAAGACCAGTCCAAGGTCAGATCGAAAAAACCACGCTCGCCAAGAAAAAATTCGCGCAGTTGGTCGCAAGCACGAAGCGCCGAGACCTCCTTGCCCCAACTGGCAGATGGGTATTTTCGCCGGATTTCATACCGGGCCGCTTCTTCATCCGCCGTCAACAGAACTTCCCGAAGTAGGTCGCCTTCGGCAATGACCGCGACAAAACCGACGGGAGTCGATAACCCCTGAACATCGTGGGATGAATTCATCGCCTCAGAATCTTTCCCTTGATGAGATTTACCGCCTCTTCGCTGAAAGGCACCCGAAAAAGCATGCAACCGAAGGCAAAGAGCAGACAACCAAAACCAATTGTACCGCCAAGGACACTCCCTTTCAGCCAAATCCGACCCGGCTCGAGCCAAGGGACGAGACGCAGCAGTGCCCAAACGGCAGCCCCCATGATAACCGTAGCCGGCAGGATACGCATCAGGGCGGAAACAACCGCCCTCAGACCCAGTGGTCCCAACTTGCGGCGCAAAGTCCAGAGCAGCGCACCGCTATTGAAGACCGAGGCAAGAGTCAGCGCTGCGGCCAAGCCGACATGCCCGAAAGGACGCATCAGCACAAGTCCCAAGGTCACATTCACCAGCAGCGTCCAGAAAGAGATCCACACCGGGGTCCGAGTGTCCTGACGGGCATAGAAAGCAGGGACGACAACCCGGCTGATGCCGACGAAAAAGAGTCCGGGTGCATAAGCGGCCAGGGCCAGGGCGGTCTGTCTAACGTCTTCCGCCACAAAAGCCCCCTTCATGAAAAAAAGACTTAACATCGGCTCGGCGCATAGATACAAGCCGACCGACGCGGGGATGGTGATCAGGGCAATCAGGATCAGAGCGTAGTGGAGGGACTCACGAAACCCCTGATCGTCACGGCTTCCCACCTGTCGACTCATGGCGGGGAGTACCGCCTGGGCCAAAGAGACGATGAAAATCCCCTGAGGAAATTCGAAAAGTCGTTGCCCGTAATAGAGAAAGGACACGCTCCCCTCGGGCAGAAACGAAGCCAGTAGCCGAGAGACCACCACGTTGATCTGATAGATGGCAACCCCGGCGATACCCGGCAACATCAGCCAGGCGATGCGTCGCACCTGTGGATGGCCAAAGTGGAAATCGGGGCGTAGGCGAATCCCGAAACTCCGCACGACCGGCACTTGAATGAGCAGCTGCAGCGCGCCGCCGACCACCACCCCAACGGCCAGAGCGGTAATGCCGACTTCGAATCGGGTATGCAACCACAGAGCGCAGAGAATCATACTGAGATTGAGCAAGAGCGGTGAAGCGGCCGGAACAAAGTAATGCCCCATGATGTTGAGAATCCCCGTCAGCAGAGCCAGCAGACTGACGAAGAAAATATAGGGGAACATGATGCGATTGAGAAAATCAGTCAGTTCCAGCTTTCCTTCGACGGCGCCGAATCCGTGGCCGATGAGTTCGACCAGCCATGGCGACCCCCAGATACCCAGCAGGGTCACGCCGGTCATGACCAGCACCAGCAAAGTCATGCAGATATTAGCCACCTCCTGGGCCTGCTCTTTCCCCTCCCGATGATAAATCTGCGAATACGTGGGAACGAAAGCCGCCGTCAGCGAACCTTCGGCGAAGAAACGACGAAGCAGATTGGGAATGGTGAAAGCCACGAAAAAGGCATCGGTGCCGAATCCCGCGCCGAAGAGGCCCGCTACCACCATATCCCGGACCAGTCCGGCGATCCGGCTGAGCCCGGTAGCCAAACCCAGCACTCCTGTTGCCCGTGTGATGTTTTTTCTTTCCGACATTACCACTCCGGAAATGATACAAGCCGCTTTGCGACAGGCGGGTAAAAGAGTATGGCTTTAGCCCGCGTATTTGAGATAACTAGGCAAAATTTGTATTATTTTATCTTAATTCAGCTAATCAGTACCTTAAGCTGCTGATGTTAAACAACTATTCAATACAGATTGGAGAGTTTTTAACTTGACGGACGATTAATGTGATGCTATAAAACTGCCGTCGTAAAAAAATTAATCACAATCACCGGAGGATAGAACCTTGGCCAACCACAAATCCGCACTGAAGAGAAATAAGCAGAATACGGTTCGCAATGCCCGCAACACCCACATCCGTTCGACCATGCGTACGTATGTCAAGCAGGTACGCGAAGCCGTTGCCACCGGCGATGCCGAAGCCGCCAAACTGGCCATGGAAAAGGCCATGCCCTACATCGACAAGGCTGCCAGCAAGGGGGTCATCCACAAGGCGACCGCCAGCCGCAAGATTTCCCGCCTGGCAAAACTGGTCAACGCCCTTTAAAAAACATCCTTTCCACCGATCATAAAAAAGGAGGCTTGCAAGCCTCCTTTTTTTATTTTCCGCCCCGGGTGATTTCCGTCACTAGTCCCGTCAGCAGTACATTCGGGTGAGCGCCACTGGACTTCAAAGAAAAATCGGTTTCAAGGAAGAGTTCGAACAGCTCGCGATAGCGTAAGGATGTGAAATTCCGTGACTGTTCAAGCAGACCCTTGATGAAAAATGGCGCAACCCCCAGAAGCTTTGGAAGTTCCCGCTCCGCCGTTCCCTGCTCCAGAGACTCGCGACATTTCCACAACTGTCGAAAGTGGCGAACAATCATGGTCAACACCATGAGCGGGGCGGAACCGTCGTCGAGAATCCGCCCGAGGAGGCGTTGCGCATCCCCGTGCCGCCGCCCTCCCAGGGCGTCGTTCAAGGCAAAGACACTATCGATCCGGGTATCGGAGACAATGGTCCGAACATCGTCGACATCGGCCAGGGGTCGGTCGCCAAGGTAAGCAAAGAGCTTGGTCAACTCCCCCTGAATTTCCTGCAGATCGTTCCCAACCCGGCGACAAAAAAGCGCCAGAGCTTCGTCGGTCAGGGAATAACGGGACTGCCGCGCCTGCTCGCGGATGAAGCCGGGAATCTGGTTGTCATAGAGTTTTTTAAACTCCACCAGTTCCCCAAACTTTTTGAAATCCTGGAAAAATTTTCGCCGACCATCGATCTTCTCGGCAACAAATACCAGTACGGTTTCCGGAACCGGATCACGGAGATAAGGGAGAAAAAGCTCAAGTTCATCAGCGGAAAAATGTTGCGCGTCCTTAACCAGAACCAGGCGTCGACCGGCAAAAACCGGCAGAGTTCGAGCCTGATCGAGGATCTCTTCGGTGCGTGCCTGCTGAGCCGAGAACTGGTCAAAATTGAAATCCCTGTCCGCCGGCGGCAGGAGGATATCGAGAATTAACCGCCAGCATTTCTCGATCAGAAACCCTTCCTCGCCATAAAGAAAGAGCGGGCTGGGAACCTCTTTTTTGTCCAGTGCGCGAAAGAGCTCAACGGAGGTCATGGGCCCTAGAAATCTTCCTGGATGCGTTGGTAGATCTGCTCGGCGAGCCGCTGACTGATGTTTTGCATGGCCTCGGTTTCGAAATCGTCCTGACGGGCACGGTCGGCACTGTTGAGCGACTCCTCGGTCCAGAAAAGACTGTCCTTCCAAAGGATCTTGCCGTCGGATACCCGGCGCAGATTGGCATTGACCCGCATCTCCGAACGATATTCCTGAATATTGTCACGCCGATTATAGGCAATCGAAGTGCGGTCGTAGGATGCGACGTCGCCGCTCAAAACGGCTTCCGCCTCCCTGGCACTGGCGACCAAACGCATTTGCCGGTCGCGGGTAAACCAGAGAATCAGGTCGTTGGTGAGCATACTTTCAAGAAAGGGTTCGCTGGTGCGATTCCCGAAAGGCTGGATGTAGAGCGAGTCCACACCGATGCCCGCACTGAGTCCCCGGGGGGTATACCCACAACCCGCCAGCAAAAGCACCGTCAGCAGGAGAAAAGCGAGTCGTTTCATCAAGACACCACAATATTGACGAGGCGACCGGGCACCAGAATCACCTTGCGCACCTGCTGCCCATCAAGGAAGCGAGCCACGTTCGGTTCGTCGAGGGCCGCCTGGCGGATCACCTCTTCGGAAGCATCGGCCGGCACGGTGACCTTGCCGCGAACCTTGCCGTTGACCTGAACGACAATCGATTTTTCATCTTCGATCAGGGCCTTCTCATCCCAGACCGGCCAACCCAGAGTTTCGATCCCTTTGGCATGCCCGAGACAATTCCAGAGCTCCTCGGCAACATGGGGGACGAAGGGAGAAAGCAACCGAACCGTCGTTTCCAGAGCTTCGCGCAATACCGCCGGCGTCTCGGCCTTACCCTCATAAGCCGAAACGGCATTGACCAGCTCCATGACCGCGGCAATGGCAGTGTTGAAATGGAAGCGGCCGTCGATATCCTCGGTGACCTTTTTGATGGTCCGATGGGTCATGCGGCGCAGGTCGCGAGCCGGGCCCTCCGCGCTGGTCGGCAAGGGAACGCCCTGAATCAACGGCAGGTTTTCATAGACCAGTCGCCAGACCCGGCCGATAAAACGAAAACAGCCTTCGACCCCCTGTTCGTTCCACTCCAAATCTTTCTCCGGCGGAGCGGCGAAGAGAGAAAAGAGCCGGGCGGTATCGGCGCCGTAACGCGCGATGAGATGGTCCGGGTCGATGACGTTTTTCTTTGATTTGCTCATCTTCTCGATACGGCCCAGCACCGTCTCTGCCCGGCACCGTGAGCAGCGCCCGTCCACCACTTCCTCGGGATAGAGCCAGCCGTGTTCGGGGCAGGAGCGGGTTTCCATGCAGACCATCCCTTGGGTCAGCAGATTGGTAAAGGGCTCGCCGATCTTCATCATGCCGAGATCACGCAACACTTTCGTGAAAAAGCGCGCATAAAGCAGGTGCATGACGGCGTGCTCAACACCGCCGATGTACTGGTCGACGGGCAGCCAATAGTCGACGGCGGCGGCATCGAGCGGCCCCTCGGCATATTTCGGACAGGCATAACGGGCAAAATACCAGGAACTTTCTACGAAAGTATCGAAGGTGTCGGTTTCGCGCCGGGCCGCCTTACCGCAAACCGGGCAGGTGGTCGTGACGAAGTCTTCGGATTGGGCCAGGGGACTTCCGCCTTCGCCGGTAAAGGCAACATCGGTCGGCAGGACCACGGGGAGATCCTTTTCCGGAACCGGCACCATGCCGCAGTGGTCGCAGTAGATCACCGGGATCGGCGTCCCCCAATATCTCTGCCGGGAAACCCCCCAGTCACGCAGACGATAATTGATCGTCTTTTGGCCGATTCCCCGTTTTGTGAGAGATTCGGCGATCTTTTCCTTGGCTTCTTCGTTGGCAAGGCCGTTGAACTCGGCCGAGTTGACCATAAGACCGGGACCGATCCAAGCGGCCGGCATGGTCTCCGGATCAAGGGTTTCACCTTCGGGCTGGATGACCACCACCAACGGCAAACGATATTTACGCGCAAATTCGAAATCCCGCTGATCGTGGGTCGGAACCGCCATGACGGCACCGGTGCCATACTCCATAAGAACAAAATTAGCAAGAAAGATCGGCATCTTGCAACCGGTTACCGGGTTCAGGCAGTAACTTCCGGTAAAGACCCCTTCTTTTTCCTGATCGTCGCTGGTGCGCTTGAGTTTGTCCTGCTTTTTGACCTTGGCGATGAATTCCTCCACGGAAGCGCGCTGCTCGGCCGTGGTCAGTTCCAGCGCCAGGGGATGTTCCGGCGCCAGGCTCATAAAGGTGGCGCCGAAGAGGGTGTCTTGGCGAGTGGTGAAGACGCGAATCGATTCTTCGCGCCCGACGATGGGGAAGTCGATCTCACAACCGGTGCTGCGACCGATCCAGTTGCGCTGCATGATCAGTACCGGTTCGGGCCAACCGGTGAGATTGTAGGTTTCGTCAAGCAACTCCTGAGCGTAATTAGTGATGCGGAAGAACCACTGCTCCAGCTCCTTGGCGACCACCTCGCTGTCACAGCGCCAGCAGCGGCCGTCTTCCACCTGCTCGTTGGCCAGCACCGTCTGGCAGGAAGGACACCAGTTCACCGAAGAACTCTTCTTGTACGCCAATCCCTTTTCCAGCATCCTGAGAAAAACCAGCTGTTCCCAACGGTAATACTCGGGATCGCAGGTCGCCAGCTCCCGGTCCCAATCGTAGGAGAGCCCCATCCTTTTCAACTGCACCTTCATGCTGGCGATATTCTCAAAGGTCCATTTGGCGGGATGAATGCCGTGGTTGATGGCAGCGTTTTCCGCCGGCATGCCGAAGGCGTCCCAGCCCATGGGATGCAGCACGTTGAAGCACTGAAGGCGCTTGTAGCGAGCCACCACGTCGCCGATGGAATAGTTGCGTACATGCCCCATATGGATGCGTCCTGAAGGATAAGGGAACATTTCCAGCAGATAGAACTTTTTGCGGGAGGCATCCTCGGTAACCTTGAAAGTCTTGTCGGCATCCCAGCGGTTCTGCCATTTTTCTTCGATGGCAGCGGCATTGTAACGTTCTTGCATATATCCTCCACGGCCTGTCGAGGCCATCGGTTTCATAAACATGAATACCGGCAAACGCCGGTATTCTTTCTCAGGCCCGACTAACCCCCGGAGGGATCCGGCCCTTCGCACCACTTCTATAAACACGGCCTGCGCTTGCCGTGAACGTCTATTTCTCCCGGTAGGTGATGCGCCCGCGGGTCAGATCATAGGGGGAGAGTTCGACCGTCACCCGGTCACCAGGCAGAATGCGGATATAAAATTTGCGCATCTTGCCGGAAATATGCGCCAGAACAATATGCCCGTTATCCAGTTTGACCCGGAACATGGCATTGGGAAGGGGTTCTATGACTTCCCCTTCGACTTCAATCGCTTCTTCTTTCGCCAAAATGGCCTCCTGATATTGAGGAACTGAAATTTCATCATCGTTCTACGGAATGGGCTATTTAACATAATCCATATGGGAATTGTCAACCCCGGGGTGCAAGGAATCGCAAGGGATCCCAGGCATCCCTACTTGAGCGACAGCAGGCGGCGAGCAACTTCCTGGACCTGGGGGGACTGCACCGGCTTGGTGATATAATCGTTGGCCCCCAGGGCGAAGGCGCGGCTACGATCCTCCTCGGCCCCCTCGGTGGAGATCACCACGATCGGAACCTCCTTCAGGGCCGGATCCTTACGGACCAGGCTGACCAGTTTGAGACCGTCCATGACCGGCATGTTGATGTCGGTAAAAATCAGGTCGAACCGTTCGCTGGTAATCTTCTTGAGCCCATCGACCCCGTTCGCCGCTTCGGAAATCGCCACCCCCGGCAGTCGTTTGACGGCATAGACCAGCAACTGCCGCATGGTGGGCGAATCATCCACAATCAGAACACGCTTGGTTTCCACAGGATCTTCCCTTCCCTGCCCTATTTCGTCAGCAGGTTAATAAAACCTTGAATGGTCGAAAGCTTCCTTTCCGACTCGGAATAGAGCCGGGAGGAGAATATAGCGGTCGCCGCATGGCCGGCGAGCAGGGTGAACAGTTCATAGTCGACATCGGCGAAGCGCCGCTTCTGTTCTAGCAATCGGTAAATAACGATCACGCCGATGACATGTTCTTTGATTTTCAAGGGGATACAGGCCATGGGATGGGTGTAATCGAGCTGGTAGGCCTCAATGTCCTCGACGAAATGATTCTCGCCGGTTTGCCCCGACTGTCCAATCACCCCTACCCCCAGATTGATGGGCGGCAGGTCCGCCTCGTTGATTCCTTCCTGACTGGCGAGTTCGAGCTTTCCGCTCTTTTCGTCCAAAAGCAGCAAGGCGAAAACTTCGGCACCAATCAGGTTGATGATGATTTCGGAAATAATCTGCAATACTTCCTTGAAATCAAGGGTGGAATGCAACTGGTAGGAAGCGATGTACAGATTCGCCAGCATGTTGTTTTCCGATTCGACCACCACGTAACGATTGGCGAAATCATGGTTCTCCTCCTCGACCGCCTTGATCCGGTCAAGAATCTCCTGCTTTTCGCGCTCCAGTTCGGCAACCTGCCGTCTCAGTCTTTGCAGCTCCTCCAGTTGCGCGGGAGAAGAGAGATCCTGTGCCGCCGGCTCCTTCAGTTTGAGAATCTGGTAACGCAGACGCTCGTTCTCTTTGAGCAGGGCCTGAGTAAATTCGGCACCCTTTTTGAAGACCTGAAGAAACTCCTCGGCCCGTTTGACTGAACCGTTTTCCTCGTTGAATTCCGACATGTAAGCCGCTCCCGGAAGAAATTTTCAACAGAATGACTGATAAATCCGCGCATCGTCGACCGATACCGTCTCGGACAATGCCGAAAGCAAATCAGCCGTTTGCCCTTAGAAACCGCAACGCCGGAGAACCTCGCCGGCCATCAGCGAAAGGGGCAGAACCTTGTCCACCTTGCCGGTGGCGATCGCTTCCTTGGGCATGCCGAAAACCACGCTGCTCTCCTCGCTTTCGGCGAGCACCTGCCCCCCCCGCTCCTTGATCAGCTCCGCCCCTCGGGCACCGTCATTACCCATCCCCGTGAGGATGACACCGAGCAGGTTCGCACCGAAGACCTCGCCGGCGGACTTGAACATGACATCAACGGAAGGGGTGTAGCGTTGACTCGGGGGAGGATCCTCGACCAGGGCCACGACCTTGTCGCCACGCACCTGAAAGGTGAGATTCTTCCCCCCGGGAGCGATGAGAACGCGGCCGGGAACCATCAGATCCCCCGTCTCTCCCTCCTTGACCTCCAAGGCGCAGAACTTGTTTAAGCGCTCGGCGAAAGCACGGGTAAAGACCGGGGGCATATGCTGGGAAATGGCGATGCCGAGGGGCAAGGGGACATTGATCGACGAGAGCAGTGCCTTGAGAGCGGGAGGCCCGCCGGTGGAAGCACCAATAACGACTTGGCTGACACCGTTACTACGGGGAATGACGGCATGGAGCGGAGCGACCGTCCCCGCGCGGTCCCTGAGCGATGGCCGGCGCAGTACCTTGTTCATGTCGGTGCGGGCGATTGCCATCACCTTGTTCAGCAGTTCGTCGCGAATATTCACCAGTTCCGGAGAGATGCGGCTGGTCGGCTTGGCGACGAAGTCGACCGCCCCAAGTTCCAAAGCCTTGAAGACATTTTCGTCATCGGCGCGGGAAGACACAACGATGACTGGGGTCGGTCGGTTCTGCATGACAATCCGCAAAAAGCCAAAACCGTCCATGCGCGGCATCTCCAGATCAAGAGTCACGAGATCCGGCTGCAGATCGAAAAATTTCCGCAATCCTTCTTCACCGTTACAGGCATAGCCGACGACGGTCACCCCGGGGATTTCATCAAGGAACCTGATGATCGTACGACGGTTGTAGGCCGAGTCATCGACCACCAGAACGCGGACGGTATTTTTCATGGCCGCTCTCCCGGGGCGAAACTCAGAGCCGGCCGCTGATAAAGCATGTCATGCTGGTAGTGGCGCAGGGCGAAGGCGGTCGTGATGTTCATCAACGACTCGGAGTGGCCGAGCAGCAGAAAACCTTCCGGCTTGAGCCGGGAGTGGAAACTGTCGATGACCTTCTTCTTGGCGGCAAGATCAAAATAGATGATGACGTTGCGGCAGAAAATGACATCGAATTTACCGAGCAGGGCAACGCGGGGGAAGTCGAAAAGATTCAGATGGCTGATGGAAACAAGATTCTTGATCTGATCGCTGATGCGATATTTGCCGTCGACTTCGGTAAAGTATTTTTTCAGATAGCGGGCATCGGTGGACCGGAAAGAGGACTGCCCATAAATCCCTTTGCGGGCGATCTGCAACACCCGCTGACTGATATCAGTACCGATGATGTCAATCTGCCACCCGTTGAACAACCCCAAGTCGAGTATCAGCATGGCGATGGTGTAGGGTTCCTCGCCGCTGGAACAACCGGCACTCCAGATGCGGATCTTCTTGTCGCCGATCTGCTCCTTCTTTGCTCGGATCTCCGGCAGAATCTCTCTGACGAAGGTCTTGAGTTGAAAATCTTCCCGGAAAAAATAGGTCTCGTTGGTGGTCAGAGTGTTGATGACTTCCGTGAATTCGTCATCCCTGTTTTTGTGATACCGCAGATAATAGTAGTAATCCTTGAAACTCTTCAGTTGCAGGGCCTGCAGGCGCTTGCCCAGACGCCGTTCAAGCAGATATTTGGAATCCGGACCAAAATGCAAACCGCTATGCGCATAAACGAGATCCTTGATTTGCCGAAACTCCTCGTCGCTCATGGAGATTTCCGGAGAGAGAAAAAGCATGTTCTAGCCTTCCTCACCGAGAGATTCCAGGGTCTGTTCCAGTTGGGCGTGCACCAGTTCTTCCCCTTCAACCAGCAGCCTGTTTTCGACCAGTTCGCGGCAACTCGCCCCACCGATCTGCTCAAGGGCTTGGGCGAAACGCAGGCGGACCTCCCAGTGGGGATGATTGATCAGCACCTCGGCCATGGCCGGAAGCCAGTCCCGTCGTCCGGTTGTCACCAGAAGGGCAAGAGCGGTACCGACAACCTCCTCGTCGTCGTGATACAGCGAAGCGATCAAATGCGGGAAGGCGCCATCGGGAGCGAAGGCGAACCAGGCTTCCAGAGCGGCGATGCAGACCAGTCCCACCGGATCCCCCAAGGCTTCACGAATCAGGGAGCCGGCCCGATCGCTGCCGATAGCGCCGATGGCTCTGAGGACCGTAGCCCGAACCCAGGGATCCTCATCGTGAAGAGCCAGAGCCAGGGCGTCGACGGCACGGCGATCGCGCAAGCTTCCGAGAACTTCCGCAGCGATTCGGCGGACATCGGCATCCTCGTCGGTCAGGGCCAGGACCAGAGCATCAAGCTGTTCAATGTCGGGATTTCCGCCCAGAGCGCTCACGGCAGAGCGACGAACTTCGGCGGAATCGTCCTTGAGAGCCAAAAAAACCATCGGTCGGACCATCCGGAAATTCACCTTGCCGAGTACGGCGATGGCTGCCATGCGGGTCTCGGCGCGCGCGTCTTCCATCAGCGGAGCAAGGGCGGTCAGAAATGCCTCTGGGGATTCTTCGGCCAGGACGCCAAGGGCTTCCTGCGCGACCCGCCGGGCCTCAGCATCCTCCCTGCGGAGAACCTCGGTCAGCGCCGGCAGGGCGGCGACGACCCGGAGCCGGCCAAGAGCGTGAGCCGCGGCCAGAACCAGTTCCTGGTTGTCGGAATCAAGGGCTTTGAGCAGAGGTTCAATCGCCTCTTCGGCCCCCGTCTCCGCCGCTAGATAACAGAGAAACGCCTGCAAGCGCTCGGATTGGTTCGACCAGTCCTGCAGCAGGGAAACGACCGCCGGACGGCCCAGAGACAGGATCGCACGGGCGGCCTTGCGCCCCAGTTCCTCGTCAGCCAGCCAGGGAAGCAGGTGGACAAGGCTGTGCCGGGCGGGGACCAAAGAAACGAGGCGCAGGGCGGCACGCACCACCGGCAGGCGCGAAGATGCAAGGGCTTCGGCCATCGCGAGGTCCGCCGTTTTCGAATCGCGCGCCAGAGCCTCGGCCACGGCTTGCGGCTGAGAGCGGTACAGGGCTCCCAGAGAAAGAACCGCCGCTTCACGAACGTTGCCCATGCGGTCGCCCAGGCCCGACGCCAGAAGCGACGCTCCCTCGGCCATGTCGATCTGCCCCAGGCAATCGAAAAGAGCCTTGCGCAGCAAGGGATCCTCAACATAGCCTCGAATGCGTTCCAAGGGGAGAGGATGGCCGATAAGTCCCAAAGCTTCGAGAATGGTGAAGCGCATGAGCAGATCCGCTTCTTCCATGGCTTCAAGAAGTGGGGAAAGGGCCTCGGCGTTTCGCAGTTTGCCGAGATTTTCCGCCGCCGCAGCCCGTACGTTGCGATCGCTGTCGGCCAGCGCCTCGGTCATCACCGCAAGGCTGGCAGAGTCGCCGATTTCCCCGAGGATATCGAGAATGAACTTGCGCACATCGGCATCGGAACAGGTGATTTCCTCGTGCAGAACGGGCAGCGCCCGGCTGCCGAGGCGCACGAGGATATCCACGGCAACATTGCGCAGCCCGGCATTGTCCTGGGCATGAAGCAGCTCGACAACATCTTCGGCCAGTTCTCCGGCTCGGGAGAGACCGATGAAGGTCTCCGAAGCCTCCTTGCGAACCCGCCAGCTCGCATCCCCCATGGCCCGGTACAAAAGCGCCATGGGCAGATGGGATCCAAGGTCGGCCAGTTCCCGAACGGCCTGAATCCGTGCCTCCTCATCGTCGGATCCAAGTTTCTTTTCCAGAATTTCAGCAATATCCACGCAAAAATCCTTGCTCGCGGCAGTGCGACGGATACCGGCGGGCAATCCCGCCGCGCGTCACGGCCCTGGCTGAAGCCGGGACAGATGTAGAATCTCGTCGGTTGAAAAGAGTTTTTCCAGATCGATAACCATCACAAGGTCATCCTCGCGCCGGCAGACCGCCAGAAAAAATTCCGACTCCCGCCCCTGGACAAACTCCGGCGGGGGCTGAACCTCCTGCCGGGTGTAACGGCGCACTTCCGTCATTTCCTCAACGAGAATGCCGACGAAGCGATCGAAGACGGCGCAGATGATGATCCGGGAACGCCGGTCGACGGCAAGGGCCGGAAGACCAAAACGCTTGCCGAGATCGACGACCGGCAAAACCATGCCGCGTAGATTGATCATTCCCTCGACGAAGCTTGGCGCTCTGGGAACGACGGTCAGCTTCTGCGGGCGGATGATCTCCTTGATGCGCATGATGTCAACGGCATAGGTTTCCGACCCCAGCCGGAAGCAGGCCAGTTGGACCTCCTGCCGCTGCCGCTGTTCTTCGGGATCGTGACGGGTCAGGGAGGAAAGGCTCATTTGGCCAAGAACCTCTGAATAGTTTCAATGACCATGGCTGACTTGAACGGTTTGGTGATGTACCAGTCCGCTCCGACCTTCTCGCCGCGCACCATATCCTCGCGGCTTTTCTTGGCGGTCAGCATGATGACCGGTATATGCCGGGTAGCCGGATCGCTCTTGAGTTGCCGGCAGACCTCGAAACCGTCGATTTCCGGGAGCATGATATCCAGCAAAACCAGATCCGGCTTGTCCTCGGCGACCGCCTCCAGCGCGGCCCGACCATTCTGAGCCCCTTTCACTTCGAAGCCCTTGGAGATCAGCAGGATGCTCTCCAGCTTCAGGAGGCTTTCCTCGTCTTCGACGATCAGGATCTTTTTCTTGTTCACCGGGTGACTCCTTTCCCCATAGTCAGACCAGTTCCGGATTCAATACATTGTGCAATTGCAGAAGAATGAGCATGCGTCCCTGATAACGGCCGATGCCGGCGATGAATTCCCGATCAAGGCCGGAAAGCATGGCCGGCGCCGCTTCGATCTTGCGCTCATTGAGGCGTACCACTTGGGCGATGCTGTCGACCAGCAGTCCGATGAGACCTCCACCGTGGTGGCAAACGATGATTCGCGACTGGGCTCCGAGCTCCACCTGGCCGAGGTTGAGGCGCCGCGCCAGATCGTAAACCGGAACGACGATGCCTCTGAGCGAAACAATCCCCAGAATGAAATCGGGCACCCTGGGGATATCGGTAATCTCCCGGGGCTTGATGATTTCATTGACCGTTTCGATATCCATGGCATATTCCTCCCCTTGCAGGAAGAAGGTCAGCCATTGCCGATTCTGCTCGGAGAGTAAAAGCTCATCCGCCCGTGCCTCATCGGTGTTCGCGTCGCGAACCCGATCGATCCGATAGGGCGCGTTGAACAGGGCATCGATGGCGGTGGCCTGACGACCGTCGCCTTCCGCGGAAGAGCGAGCGGGAAGATGGCCGTTCGCCTCCGCCGTATCCCCTTGCGCGAAGAGTTTTTCATCCATGCTGTTACTCACGCCACCTTCCCTCCCGCTCAGGCGAAGAACGCCGAATCACCCCGCAGGGTTTCACTCATCAATCCGCCGACGTCCAGAACCAGAATCGTTTTCTGATTACCGAGATCGGCCGCGCCGGCGAATCCCTGGACAAAGGCCAGGGATTCGCCCAGGGACTTGATGACCACATCCTGCTGACCGAGCAGTTCGTCGACGACAATCCCGATTTTCTTCTCGGCGAAGCCGACCACCGCCACGAAAAAGCGCTCACGCCGGTCGCCGCGGTTGTTCAGCTGGAAAATATCTCCCAGCCACAAGAGCGGCAGAGTACTCTCCCGCAGTTCGATCACTTCCTTGCGTTCGATGGTTCGAACCGCCGAGGCCTCAACCATCATCGTCTCCATCACCGAATTGATCGGAATGGCGTAGGTCTTGTCGCCGATCCGGATAATCAGGGCCTTGATGATCGCCAGAGTGATCGGCAAGGTGATGGCGATCGAGGTGCCCATGCCGACTTCGCTGTCGAGTTCGATCATGCCGGAGAGCAGGGCGATGTTGTTCTTGACCACATCCATGCCGACTCCCCGTCCGGAGAGGTCGCTAACCGTCTCTGCCGTGGAAAAACCGGGCATGAAGAGCAGATCGTAAACCTGCTCCCGGGAAAGCTTGGCGGTTTCCGGAATCAGTCCCCGCTCCACGGCCTTGCGCCTGACCTTTTCCGGGTCAATGCCGCGACCGTCGTCGCGCACTTCGATGACGACATGATTCCCCTTTTGTGCGGCGGTCAGGCTGACCACGCCCTTTTCCGCCTTGCCCTGGAGACGGCGCTCCTCGGGGGACTCGATGCCGTGATCGATGGCGTTGCGAATGATATGCATAAGCGGGTCGGAGAGATCCTCGACGATCAGCTTGTCCAGTTCGGTGTCGGCCCCGCGGATTTCCAGGGCGATCTGCTTGCCGAGTTCCCGGGCGACCTTGCGGACAATGCGGTTCATTTTGTCGAAGAGCTGGGCCACCGGAACCATGCGCACTTCCATGACCCCTTTTTGCAACTCCTCCAGGCGCCGTTCGAGAACCCGGGTCGCCTTCTGCAGCTCGCTGGCGAGTTCGGTAACCCCGTCCCCTTTGAGCTTTTCGCAAACCCGGGCGATGGCGGCCTTGGCCAGCACCAGTTCGCCGACCACGTTCATCAGCAGATCGAGCTTGTCGATGTCGACCCGCACCGTACGGCTGATGGAACGGGCGGAAGATTCGGTAGCGGTGGAATCCACGGCCGGTTCCTGATCCGTCACCCCTTCCGGCTCGCCGTCGATGACCATTTCCCGAACGGACGGCGGCGAATCGAGAGGAGGGAGCAGATTTTCCACCGCGACAGCGGGGCCGACTAGGGCTTCCAGCTCGGCCGCGGCAAGGTCGGTGCCAAAGAGCAGCTGGAAGGCAATGCGGTCGGTCAAATCCGCGGCAAGGGGCAAGGTGCTGATGACCTCTCCCTCTTTCTTGAGAAGGTCGGTCAATACGGACAGCTCCTGATCGAAGCTGGCCAAATCGAAATCGACTTTGACTTTAAAGAGGTAGTGACGATTTTTGAGGTTTTCCCGCAACCGGTGTTCTTCGAACTCGGTCAGTACGGCGAGAATTTCCGGGTCGATCCGATCCATCGCCGAAACATCTTTTTCGGCGTCATCGCCGGCAAGAAACTGCTCGACCCGCCGGCGCATGGCCGTGACGTCGAAGGTGAAGTCGGGGTTTTCTCCCTTGCCTTCGACCAAGCGCGACAAAGTCTCGAAACCGTCCGTCAGCAACTGCACCAGATCGTCGCCCAGAGGGATCTTGCCCAAGCGCAAATGGTCGAGAAGATTCTCCAGATGATGGGCCAGGGAGGCGATGTCGTCGAAACCGAACATCCCCGCCAGCCCCTTGAGGGAGTGGGCACCGCGAAAGATCCGGTTGAGCAGATCGGGATCACAGTTCCCCTGCGCCGCACAATCGTCGAGCAGAATCAGGTCGTTATTCAGATTTTCAATGATTTCTTCGGCTTCACCGAGAAAATCACTGATCGCCCGGGACGATGAGGAACTCACCCTGTCCTCCTAACCGAGAAATTTCCGGATCAGTTGTTGCAATTCTTCGGGAGCGAAGGGCTTGACCAGATAGGCGTCGGCACCGAGGTCGAGCCCCTTGAGGCGATCCTTTTCACTCCCTTCGGTACTGATGATCACCAGCGGCAGATGTTTGTAATTGGCATTGCCGCGAATGAAGCTGACCAGCTCCAGACCGTTGATGTCGGGCATATTGATATCGGTGAGGACCATGTCCACCTTTTCCCGGGGAAGAATGCGCAAGGCTTCGAATCCGTTGGCAGCCTCGACAACTTCATAGTCGCCGATGGCGGCGATGGTCGAGCCGATCAGCGCGCGCATGGTGGAGGAATCTTCGGTTACCAGAATTTTTTTCGCCACAACAGCCTCGTCTCGACCTTGAACGCTAGGAAGCAAGTTCGCGAAGCCTGCGTTCCAGAAGATTTTTTTCCATGGTCAGCCCGGCATGCATAAGGAAGATCTCCAAGGCTTCCGTCTCCCCCACGGGAAGATTTTCCGGCAGATTGTCGCCGTAGAGGATAGCCACCACCCGGCCCTCGCTGAGCAGTGGGCCGATAAAGACCTCCTCGGGATCCCCGCCGCCTAAGGACTCCTTCAGATAATTGTCCCAAGGGCAATCTTCCAGAGCCAGTTTGCGGGCGACCTTTTCGTTGAGAACATCACTGAAAACCGAGGGTTCATCCGCAGGAATCTTGATTTTCCGGATCCTCACATCGGCCGATTCATCCTCGAACTCTATACCAAACTGTCCGAGACCGACAATCTCTTTTTCCTTGACCATAAAGATCACGGCACGGTTCATGAATTCACTGGCGAAGCGCAAAACGAGAAGAAGAATGCCCCCTCCCAGAGCCGCGTTGTTCAATTCCTGGACCATGCCCTGCAACTGTTTCAGCGCTCCGGAGCGGAGGCTCTTGGATGACGCGGCGACAGCATCCGCCTCACCGATCTCCTTGAGAAGATCCGAGGCAAAATCGTAAACCGAGGCCTCGCGCTCTTCCGGCCCGAAAATCGAGGTCGGTTCCCGGAGCGGAATCGGTGGCGCCAAGGAAACCTCGGAAAGATCGCGATGCCGGCACTCGTCGATCTTGCGGCTCCCTTCGATCGCCAGGAACTGGGTATTGAGTCCCTGATGAAGGATTGGGCTCCCCTCCCCGGCCAAGGAGTCCGCCCACTCCGCCATCTCTCCCAGTTCGAAGGCGAAGGTACCGTCCGACCAGCCGAAAAAGCTGAAGACCACTTCCTCGATCCGTTCCCGAAGCGCCTCCTGCAACAGCTGCGGAGAAATGCCGAAATTGTGGGAAAGAACCGCCTCCAGGGTAGGTTGCGGACTCAGGCTTTTCCGCAGAGCCCGCGCCCCTTTATAGGTCTCGAAATCAATCACCCCGCGGCGAATCAGAAAATCAGCGAACGCCTCGGGAAAGACGCTGGAGTTTGCTTGTACCACCTTGCCGTTCAGAAAAACGACCTTCCCCTCCCGGTTGCGACTGCGCAGGGTCAGGACTCCGGATTTCTGGCTGAGGCTGACAATCTGGAGGATATCTCCCAACCCCAGATCCTCAAGATTTCCGACTAGGCTCATGACTTTGGTATCCGACCGTGAAAGAGCTCCGGGAAGTTCTTCAGTGTGCGTGTAACAAGCAGAAATTAAATGATTTTTACTATATAGCAAGGAGTTCTTCCCTGTAAAGACCTTTCCCGACTTTTTTAATCCTTGGTGTCACGATCCCGGTCCCGGTAGTGAATGCGGATAGGAACCCCGGAAAAGCCAAAGGCCTCACGCAACTGGTTGGCCAGGTAACGTTGATAGGAAAAATGCACCCCTTCTGCCTTGTTGACAAAGACCACGAAGGTCGGCGGACGGGTTTCGACCTGGGTCATATAAAAAAACTTCAGGCGCTTGCCCTGAAAGACCGGGGGCTGATGGCTACGCTCCGCTTCTGCCAACACCTTGTTGAGCATGGCCGTGGGAATGCGCCGATCGAATTCGGCGGCGACTTTTTCCACTTCCGCCATGATCTTCGCCACCCGCTGTCCGGTCAGAGCGGAAACAAAGATAACCGGGGCGAAACTCAAAAACTTGAAAGTGCGCTGCAATTCCTCCTGGTAGCGTTTCATGGTGGACTGGTCCTTAGCGACCGCATCCCACTTGTTCACCACCAGAATAATGCCGCGTCCCTTCTCAAAGGCATACCCGGCCACGGTAAGATCCTGTTCGGTCACCCCCTCGACGGCATCGATCACCATAAGCACCACATGGGCCCGATCCATGCCCTTGAGCGCCTGGATCACACTGAACTTTTCCAGCTTCTGGCTGACCTTGCCCTTGCGCCGGATGCCCGCTGTGTCGATCAGCACATAGCGCCGCCGGTTGTAGGTAAAGGGGGTATCGACACTGTCACGGGTGGTGCCGGCCTGAGGATTGGCTACCACCCGTTCGTAGCCGAGCAACCGGTTGACCAGGGAAGATTTACCAACGTTGGGCCGACCGATGACCGCCAGGCGGGTCTCCGGCTCGCTTTCGGCATCGCCTGGGGCTTCGGGGAGATGCTCCAGCAAAGCGTCGACCAGATCCGGTATCCCCCGGCCGTGCTCGGCGGATACCGTGTGCAGTTCCCCGACCCCTAGGGCATAGAATTCGGCGGCGATATTTTCAAGCTTGTCGCTGTCCACCTTGTTGACCACATAAAGCACCGGTTTTTCCACCCGACGCAGCATGGCGCAGACTTCGTGATCGGCGGGGGTGAGCCCCTCGCGGCCATCCATGACGAAGAGAATGAGATCCGCCTCCTCCACCGCCAACTGAGACTGCTCCCGCATCTGCACCAGCAGGCGGTCTTCGCTCACGGGCTCAAAACCGCCGGTATCGACCAGAGTGAAGGGTTTGTCGTAACGGGTCACCTCGGCGTAATGACGATCGCGGGTCACGCCCGGAAAGTCCTCCACCAGCGCCTTGCGCTGGCCGAGAATCCGGTTGAAGAGAGTCGATTTGCCGACATTCGGGCGCCCGACGATAGCTACCAAAGACATAAAAGAACTTTCTTTTTCAAATAAGTGGAAGCATTTCTTAAGAAATTGGATGAAGGGCTCAAAAACCCTTTCATCAATAGCCGAATTCCTTGAGCAGGCGCTCGGATTCGGTCCAGTTCTTCTGAACCTTGACGAAGAGTTCGAGGAAGACGCGGGCATCGAGCAAACGCTCGATATCGATCCGGGCGGCTTTGCCGATAGCGCGGATCGTCGCTCCCTGCTTGCCGACCAGAATGCCTTTATGGGATTCCCGATCGACGATGATCACCGCCTGGATCACCACCAGATTCTTCTCCGGCTTCTCCTCAAAGCGTTCCACCAGGGTCGCAACCCGGTAGGGAATTTCCTCGTGGGTCTGCTTCAGCACTTGCTCGCGGATCATCTCGGCGACAATAAAGCGCTCGGGCAGGTCAGTGATCATGTCCTCAGCGTAGTAGGGCGGCCCCTCCTTCAGGTAACGGGGGAGCAGCTTCAGCAGATAGTCGACATTCTCCCCGCTCTGACCGGAAACGGGTACAATCTCGCGGAAGGGAAAGCGTTCACCGTAGGCGGCCATCAGTTCCAGTTGCCGCTCCTTGGGCAACTGGTCGATCTTGTTGATGAGCAGAATCACCGGCAGTTGCGACTGGCGCAGGACATCGAGAATGAAATCGTCGCCGGGGCCGGGGCGGTCCTTGACTTCGACGACGTAGAGGATCAGGTCGACACCGGAGCAGGCGCTCAGGGCCTGATCGACCATGAAGCGGTTGAGCTTGCCGACGGCCTTGTGAATGCCGGGGGTGTCGATAAAGAGCAACTGCGCGCCGGGCATGGTGTGAATACCGAGAATCCGGTTGCGTGTTGTCTGGGGCTTGTTGGCGGTTATAGCGATTTTCGTGCCGAGAATCCGGTTGAGCAGGGTGGATTTACCGACGTTGGGACGACCGATAATTGAGATGAATCCGGATCGAAAAGGCGTGGTTGATTCAGTCAAATGACCAGCTCCTCTGGGGAATAGGCGGAAAAAGACCACAGCGAGGCCTGACCGGCGGCGCTGCGCAGGGTGTGGGGCTCAAGATTGGGATCGCCAAATAGGACAAAACCCGGATAACGCTCCCGCAGGGAACGAAGATTGTCGCAACGGTGCCCCTGGGCGTCACTGAACTCGACCCTCGGCACGGTCACTTCGCGCTCCCCTTGCGCAGCCAGAACGCTCAGCGCCCTAAACCAGAGCCGCGCCCGCACCAGCTGTCCGAAGGCCGGATGCCAGGGACCGGCGAGCAGCGTTGCCCCGTTCGTAAGTTCCGGCTGGTTGTGCAGTCCCCAGCGGATGACCGGCACGTTTTGGTGCCGGCAGCGCCGGGCCATATCGGCGCAGAGATCCACGGCCAATTCAAGGGGCCAGGGACGATAGCGACCGGCAAGATATTCATTGGCCAGGGGCGTGCCCCGCAGCACCACTGTAGGATAGATCCGGAGAAAATCCGGGCTCAACGCCAGAGCTGCATCGAGAGAGCGCAGAGCCTCGGCGCGATCGCCGCCGGGGAGTCCCGGCATCAGCTGCAGACCGACCTGAAGGCCGGCGCGACGCAGGCGCGGGACAGATGAAAAGACCGCCTCGGCGCCGTGCCCCCGTTCGCTGCGCTGCAACACCTCCGGCGCAAAAGACTGGACGCCGATCTCCACGGTCGTCACGCCCCACTCCCGCAGAAACGCGACCTGTTCTTCGCCAAGGGCATCGGGACGGGCGGAAACGCGAATGCCGTCGACGCGTCCAGAGGAAAGGCTCGGTACCACCGCAGCCAGATAGGCTTCTTGGCTCGCCGGTGACAACGAAGTGAACGACCCCCCATAAAATGCGACCTCGCCACCCCGACGACCAGTGAGCATCTGTTCGAGTTGCGTGCCGACAGCAACCGGATCAGGAGGAAAAAGACGGCCGCTGATCTTCTCCTGCCGACAGAAGATACAGCGATGGGGACACCCGGCATGGGGGATGAAGAAGGGATAGATGCGCACCTATTCCCCCAAAGCTTCGAGGGCCTGGCGGGCGGCCTGCTGGGAAGCCGCCTTCTTCGTCACGCCGGTCCCCATGCCAATGCCGCGTCCTCCGTGGAGAACCTCGATGGTATAGGTCCGGTCGTGATCGGGGCCCTCGGCTCGTACCAACCGGTAGGCGGGAGGCGAACACTGGCGCGCTTGCAGAACTTCCTGCAGACGGGTCTTGTAATCGATTCCGGACTTGCGGCGAAAGGCCTGATCGGTAGCGGCGGCAAAGAAGCGATCCACCACCGGGTCCACCGCCTCCAGTCCCCCATCAAGAAAGATGGCGCCAAGCAGGGCTTCGACGGCGTTGGCGATAAGACTCTCTTTGTGACGGCCGCCGCTCTTCTCCTCGCCCCGCCCCAGCCACAGACAATCGCCGATGCCCAAGCGCCGGCCCACCGCCGCCAGGGCCGGTTCGCTGACCACCTCGGCACGGATGCGCGTCAGTTCGCCTTCGGGAAGTTGCGGGTAATCGAGGAAAATACGCCGACTGATCACCATGTCCAAAACGGCGTCGC
Organism: Trichloromonas sp.; assembly: GCF_034006665.1. Lineage (GTDB taxonomy): Bacteria > Desulfobacterota > Desulfuromonadia > Desulfuromonadales > Trichloromonadaceae > Trichloromonas. The sequence goes on along the minus strand of NZ_JAVESI010000005.1, from coordinate 49,453 downwards.
CGAGAAATTCGAGGCGTTCGTTATGTCCGGGAACGGTGTCCGGGTGTTCGTTGCTGTAGGATTTATGCGTCAGGGCTTCGCGTAACAACTGCTCGTGCCTGAATGCATAATCGACCTGAGCCGCCAAGGATGCAGATCGGGCGGAAATCGCGGGACTATTTTCCATGACGAGGGGAGTTCCAGGCTAATGATTAAAAACTGGCGGTAAGTATACAGAAGCATGCCCGAAGTGGCAACGATTCCCCGTGGGTTTTAGAGGCGATGGTTGTGAAAAAAGGATTTTGAAAAAAGAATTGACAAATGACTTAAGGGAGACTATAAGCAGACTTTATTTCGTAAAAACCGCATACGCAAGGAGATCGACCCATGCAATGTCAAACCGTTCTTCCCGGTACTGAATGCACCTTCTGGTCCAAAAAAGGTTGTACTTTTGAAGGCAACAGCTGCCAGCTGGTGATCGACAAGTGCCAGGGTTGCGAGCGCATCGTCGAAGGAACGATCGGTCAGGTCTGTTCGGTGGCCCCCTCCCCCGCGCAAAAGTGGCGAGGCGGTCTGTGTAACTTCGCCACCCACCAGAAGATCGAAATCAAGAGCGTCGAAGCCAAGGTCAACCCCCTCAAGGCTTCCAAGAAAGCGGCCAGCAGCAAGAAGAAGTAAGTCGACCGTTTGCAACCAACAAACACAAAAAACCGCCTCACCGGCCTGTTCCGGGAGGCGGTTTTTCTTTTTGCCTTAATTTCAAAAGAAGACAAAGAGTAATGGCAGCAAAAAGGCCGTCGTCAGGCCGTTGAGTCCGATGGCCAACCCGGAAATCGCCCCGCCCAGGCGATCGACCTCAAGCATACGGGCGGTTCCAACCCCATGGGTCGCCGTACCTACCGCCAGACCCATGGCTGCACCGTCACGGATGCCGATACTTCGGCAGAACTCGGGACCGCACATGGCACCGAGACAGCCGGTGACCACCACCAACGCGGCAGTCAGGGGGGGGACGCCGCCGATCTTTTCCACGATGCTGATGGCGATCGGTGTCGTCACCGATTTGGGCGCCAGAGAAAGCACCACTTCGCGGCTTCCGCCCAGAAGCCAGGCCAGGCCCGAGGCGGACAGGATTGAGGTCAGTGAGCCCGCAAACACTCCGACCAGAATCGGCAGTTTACGCGCCAGAATCTCCTTGCGCCGGGCATAGAGGGGAAAACCGAGGGCAACCACCGAAGGCCCAAGGAGAAAGAGGATGTACCGTCCTCCCTCGGCATAGTCTTCATAGGGAATATCCCCGAGGAGAAGCAGGCCGATGATGGCCAGCACCGCCACCGCCACCGGATTGAGAAGAATATGCCGGGTACGGGCATAGAGCTTCTGTGCCAAGGCGTAGACGATCAGGGTCAATGCGATGCCGAAGAGTGGCGAGCCGAGAATTTCATTCATTTTCCACCCTCCCGCCGCGCCGTTCGAGCCAGAGGGCGACCCAGCCGGTGACCGCCATGACCACGAAGGTACTGAGAAACGTCGCGACTACGATGGGCAGCCATTCCGCGGCAAGCAGATCGAAGTAGACCATGACCCCGACCCCGGCGGGAACAAAAAAGAGAGCGAGGTTGGAAAGCAGCAGATTAACCGCCTCTTCCACCCATTCGGGACGAACCAGTTTGAAATTGAGGGCAAGCAATAGCAGCCCCATGCCGAGGACGTTGCCGGGCACGGGGAGTGCCAGCGAGGAAGACAGCACCTCCCCGAGCAACTGCAGCAGCAGCAGGATGGCAAAACCCCGGACCATGCGCCCGCCCCTAACCTTCGCCCTTGAGACCATCGATCACCGCCGCAACCTCGTTGCGTAGATCGGCGGAATCGGCGGCGTTTTCCAAACGGAGAAATTCGCGGAAATGGGCAAGGGCTTCCTTCGGCTCCTCATCATCAAGACAGATGTAGCCTAGGGTGAGATGGGCAAAGGCGAATTCGGGATCAAGGCGTAAAGCCTCGCGGCAGGCCTTTTCTGCCTCCGCCAGATCACCCTGATCGTAAAGCAGTTCGGCAAGATTGTAATGTCCCTGTGGGTCTTCGGGATCAAGCTGAATGACCTGACGGTAGCAGGCGACTGCTTCCTCGACACGGCCGGCGGCGGCCGCCGCATCCCCCAGAGAATTGAGAGCGAAGGCCGACTCGGGATCGATCTCCAGAGCGCGGCGGTAGCACGCCTCGGCGTCGCCCAGTCGTTCTTGGCTGAACAGCACCAACCCTTGGCTGACCAGCGCATCCGCTTCGGACGGGTCGAGCTCAATGATTCGCCCGTAAGCATTCAGTGCCCGCTGCGGCTGACGCGCCTCGAAGCAGGCATCCCCCAACAGATAGAGACTGTCGATATCGTCCGGTGCCAGGGCCAAAGCCTTGTCGAGCGCCGTAACGGCCTCACCGGCAGCCCCTTCCTCGCTCAGGGCCTCACCGAGCAGGCGCCAACCTTCGGGGCGCTCCGGAAGCGCTTCCGTCGCCAGGCGGAAGGCCCGCGCCGCCTGGGTGAAAGCTTCGCTCTCCAAAGCGCGCCGACCTTTCTCCAAGAGCAGTTCGTAGTCCTGCATAGGTTTCATCCTTATCGCTGAAAATTGTCGCGTGAGATATGATCCAAGGCCTCGACCAGCCCCCAGGGGCTGCTGTCGAAGGTCGTCATCGGCACCTTCAGTTCCCGGGACAGATCCTCAAGGCGCAGGTCGTCGAGAAAGACCTCTTCGCCGTCCCGCAGCATCACTTCGGGAACCAGCAACCGTTTACCCACGGTCACGCCGCGCAGTTGGTGGAGGATGTCGCGACCAGTGACCAGGCCCGCCACAGTCACGCCGCCGCCGAAAAATTCGTTGCGGATCACATGGACAAAGATCGTCGTGCCGACGGCAGCCTCCAGAGCCGAAGCGAAGCGCACGACCTCGGCGGCGGCCGATTCCCCGGTCAGCACGGAGAAAGGTCCAGGAGGAAGCTTGTCCACCTCCGCGAGAACCTGTTCCGCCTCCTCGCGGAAGAGGGGGATCATCCCAACCCCGTTTTCCAGTTGACCCAACTCTTCATAATCGTCGATAGGGGGAAAAGGCAGCCCAGCGCGCAGGTAGAGTTCATCGGCGGCGAAGACGAAACGGGAGCCCCCCTGACGCAGGCACTCCCGCTGGAAGTCGTGGATCATGGCCAGCGTTTGACGGGCCTCTTCGATGGTGGGCAGACGCAAGGTCGGCAGATTGCGGCGATGGCCGGTCAACCCTACCGGCACCACTGCCAGGGAGAGGATGTTCGGCCCGAGGGCATGAAGATCGGTCAGGGTTTGGAGTAGCGCCGGTCCGTCATTGAAGCCCGGGCAAAGCACCACCTGGGTGTGCAGCTGGATCCCCCCTTCGACCAGCTGTCGCAGCAAAGGAAGGACGGCCGGCCCCTGGCGACCGAGGAGACGCTGCCGCAATGCCTCGTCGGTGGCATGGACCGAAACATAGAGGGGGGAAAGGTGCTGTTCGAGGATCCGCCGGATGTCCTCTTCGCCGATGTTGGTCAGGGTTACGTAAGCACCGTACAGGAAGGAAAAGCGATAGTCATCATCCTTGACGTAAAGGGATTTGCGCATACCCCGGGGCAACTGGTGGACAAAGCAGAAAAGGCACTGATTACCGCATTCCTCCGGATCGGGGTGAGGAACATCGATACCCAGGGGCTCTTCGGCATCCTTGTCGAATTCAAGAAGCCAGGTTTCGCCATCTCGCTTGAGCAACTCGATGCGCAGATCCTCGGCTTGGTCGGCCAGGGCCACATCGAGCAGATCAACCACCGGCCGCCCGGCGATGGAGACCAGACGATCTCCCCTTTCCATACCGAGTTCCGCCGCGATACTGCCCGGATCGACCGAAAGAATCTCAAGCATGAAGAAGATCCTCAAAAAGGGCGGACAAAACGTAAGCAGCCAATCCCTGAAGATCGATCACCACAAGCCTTCCCGCCGGCACTGAGAAAAAAGAAGTATTAGCTACAAAAAACCCGCCCCCGGACGCCCCGCTCAGATAAGCGTCGGGAGTCCGGGACCGGGCGGTTCTTGCCGGATGCTAGCGGACGAAAGAGATCAATCCTTGCCGCCGTGCAGACGGAAGGAACCGTCGGACGAGGTGATGGAAGAGATGGCATGCTTGTAGAGCAGAATGTCGCCGCCGCTTTCGATCAGCAGGCAGAAACTGTCGAAGGATTTGATATATCCTTCGAGTTTTTCACCCGACATCATGACAACGGTCACCCTTACCCGCTCTTTGCGCGCCTGGTTGAGGTATTGATCCTGGATGTTAAAAGGGGTCTTAGCCATATCCGCTCCTTGTACGTAGCAAAAAAAGTTCAATTAACTTTAGGATATTAGCAGACTCGCTACAGGAATCAACCCAAATTATCGCCTCATCCCCACGAAACCATGTCAACTGGCGCTTGGCATAATGCCGACTGTTTCGCTGGATTAAGGCCGTCGCTTCCGCCAGGGAGATTGCCCCCCGCAGATGGCATATCATCTCCCGGTAACCGATGGTGCGCAGCGCCTTGCTTTCGGGATCGCAGCCCCGCTCAAGGAGGCCGCGCACCTCCGCCGCCAGACCCTGCTCCAGCATCAATTCGACGCGCCGATCAATGCGCCGGTAAAGCTCCTCCCGAGGCGGAGCAAGGGCTATCTTCAACGTAACGTAGGGACGTTCGGCGAAAGCATGCTCGCGTTGGAAGTCGGAAAGACGGCGCCCAGAAAGCCGGAACACTTCGAGAGCGCGCACGGTGCGGGTCAAATCCCCCGGTTGAATCCTGCCAGCCAGGGGAGGATCGAGCTCTCGCAGCAGCCGGTAGAGGGTCCCCCCCCCTTCCCGCCTTTCACGCTCCAGCAGTTCGGCGCGCAACGCCGGATTCCCCGCGGGGGCCGCGACCAGCCCCTCAGTAACGCCGCGCAGATACAGACCGGTGCCGCCGAGCAACACCGGTACCTTGCCGCGCCTATGAATGGCAGCGATCGCCGGATGCGCCAGACGAATGAAGTCGGCAACGGAAAATTCCTCGTCCGCTTCCACGAGATCGAGAAGATGATGAGGAACCCGGTGACGCTCCTCGGCAGTCGCCTTGGCGGTGCCGATATCCATCCCCCGATAGACTTGGCGGGAGTCGGCGGATACGACCTCGATGGGATAGTACCGGGCGAGCTCCACCGCCAGAGCCGTCTTTCCCGAAGCGGTCGGGCCGCAGATCACCAGCAGGGGGGAAGATTCCCGAGCGTTCATCATCAGGTTCGCTTAAAGAGCTTTTCGATCTCGGTGAGCCGCTGGCGTACCATCACCGGCCGGCCGTGTGGACACTGGGCCCCGAAATCCACTCGGTCCAGATCGCGCAATAATGCGGTCATCTGCGGCGGCGAAAGGGGTTGGTTTGCCCGGATCACGCCATGACAGGCCATCAGGATCAGCACCTGCTCCAAGGCGTCTTCCGCCAGGGAACTGCTGCCGATCTGGCGTAACTCGGCGGCCAGATCGCGCAGCAGTTGTTCGGCCTGGCCGGCATCGAGCAGTTGCGGAATTTCCTTGAGCACGTAACTCTTGCCCCCGAAGGGTTCGACCACCAGGCCGAGACGTTCGAGGTGGGGAAGAGCTTCGCGCAGGGCCTCGGCTTCGCCGTGATCGACCTCGATGATCACCGGAAAGAGCAGGGACTGGCTGGGGATGCGTCCCTGGCGGTACTGGCTGCGCAATCGTTCGAAACCGATGCGTTCATGGGCCGCGTGCTGATCGATCAGAACAAGATCCGACCCGTCCTGACAAACGAGGTAGCTGTTGCGATACTGGCCGATCAACCGCAGGGAGGAAAAGAATCCGTCTTCCGCCGTTGTCGGCGGCAGGGGAACAACGACCAGCGAAGAAGATATGGGCGCGGCGCCGGAGGAAGGCGCGGTAATCGCCGGGCGCGTCACGAAAGAAGCACCGCGGGCGTAGGTCTCCAGGGATTCCTGCACCTCTTGGCGCGGGTCGCGCGACGGAGGAGGAGAGGCCAGGGGAGAAGCGGTAACGGGTGAAAAAATTTCGGCAGTGGTGGTGGCACTATCCCGAACCTCCAGCCAAGAGGAGGATTTCAGGGTGGCGCGCACCGCCTCGGCGATGAAGTCGTGGACCTGGCGCTGGTCGCGAAAACGGACCTCATCTTTGGTCGGATGCACATTGACATCGACCCGTGCGGGATCGAGTTCGAAAAAGAGGACCACGACCGGATAGCGACCCCGGGGCAGAACGTGACGGTAGCCTTCAAGCAGGGCGTGACGCACCACCCGATCCCGAACGTAACGATGGTTGATATAGATATGGAGAGCACCGGTCGTCGCCCGCTGTACCGCCGGTTGGCTGATGAAGCCGGAGAGCCGCAGTCCTTGGCCGTCGTCCACCTCCAACTCCAGCAGATCGGTAAGCAGAGGCCGACCGAGAAGAGCACCCACGCGATCGGCGAGACGATGCTGCCGGTAGGCATCGACCAGCGTGCGCCCATCGTGAACTAGGCGAAAATGGACCTGAGGTGCCGCCAGCGCCAGCCGCGTGACCAGATCGGCGATATGGCCGAATTCGGTCTCTTCTTTGCGCAGGAATTTCCGCCGCGCCGGGGTATTGAAGAAGAGGTCGCGAACCTCGACAGTCGTACCCGGCGGCATGCCGCAGGCACCGGCGCGACGGATGACGCCCCCTTCGGCGTAGATCTCCCAGCCGCTCTCCTCAACTGCGGCATGGGTCCGCAACAGGAGTCGACTGACGGAAGCGATGGAGGGCAAGGCCTCACCGCGAAAACCCAGGGTACGTAAAGCAAAGAGATCGTCGGCGGCGCGGATTTTGCTCGTCGCATGCCGCTCAAGGCAGAGAAAAGCATCATCTTTGCCCATCCCCCGGCCATTGTCGATGACCCGAATCAGCCGCCGTCCCCCCTTCTCTACCTCCACGACGATATCGGTAGCACCGGCATCGAGAGCGTTCTCCAGCAATTCCTTGACCACCGAAGCGGGGCGCTCAACGACCTCGCCGGCGGCGATCTGATTGCACAATTGTTCGGGAAGAATCTGGATGGTTCCGGACATGCGCCGCTCGCGTAAAAAGGAAGAGGCCGGTGCGACCGGCCTCAAAGAGTAAGTGGCTGGCGATAAATCGCTAATCAGATCTGCTGTTCGAGGCGGTCAAGCATGGATTCGATCTCGTCGAGATCGTCAAGATCCGGCTCCGGACTTTCGGCAAAACGCGGCCGGTTAAAAAGCCCGAGATCCCCAGCGACACTGTGAACCGTCTTCAGATCGACATCCGTTTGTTTAAGCATGAAAGCCTCAAAGAGACAGTTGTCGCAGAGGGTATTGATCAGCCGCGGCACCCCTCCCGAATAACGGTGAATCATCGGAATCGCGTCACTCTGGAAAAGCATGCGCGTCGCCCCGGCGACCTGCAGCCGATGCTGGATATAGGAACGGGTGGTGTTCAGCGAAAGGGACTTGAGATGATACTTGACCGCGACCCGCTGCGACAGAGGTTCATCCAGCCGCAAGCTCTCCTCCACCTCGGGCAACCCGAAAAAAACAATATTGAGCAACTTCTTCCCGGGAATCTCCAGATTCAGCAGTCCCCGGAACTCCTCCATCAACTCCCGGGTCTGAAGCATCTGCGCTTCATCAATAAGAACCACCGCCTTTTTTCCGGCAGCATCGATAACGAGCAGCCGTTCATAAAGCTGATTGAGCAGCGGCAGCCGGTCTTGGGCCGGATTTTCCACGCCCAGCTGCATGGCGATACGGGTGAGAATCCAGTCGGCGGTGATCCCGGAATGAACCATGACCAGCAGTGACGATTCGTAGTGCTCTTCATCGAGGCCGTCCAGCATCTTGCGCGCCAGGGTGGTCTTGCCGGTGCCGACGCCGCCGATGCAGACCGCCAACCCCTTGTTGGAATCGACCGCGTGCATCAACCGCAGCAGGGCCTGGCTGTGCTGCTCGCTGTTGAAGTAGAAACGGGCGTCCGGGGCATTGGAAAAGGCCTCGCGATTCAGCCCGAAATACTCGATGTAGGACACGCGCGTCCTCCCTCTGGACGAAAAGGGGATCAGATATAGGAAACCCGGCCTTTGCCGCCGCCGGGTCCGCCGGGACCTTCATGATCTTCGACCCCGAGACCCAACTCCCGGCGCAGGGAGAGGATCTTGGCCTGAACGTCCCGGTAAAACATATCGACATCATGCACATTCTGAAAGCATTCCAACGCTTCCAAAGGGCGCTGAACAAGTTCATAAACCTGTCCCAAATCGTAATAGATGCTCATGCGCTGGGTCGCACTCAACCCCGGCAAAGCCAGACCCATCTTGAGGGTGGCTTCGGCCCCCTTGAAATCCCCCTTTTCCCCCTGGCACAGGGCGATCAGGGTCACGCTGTCAAGACAGCGGGCGGCATCGTTCATCGCCTGTTCGAACTCGCCAATGGCATCATCGAGCAGGCCCATCTCCTTGTAGGCGATGCCGAGATTGAAATGGGATTCGACGTCGTTGACATCGATCTGGGCACGCACCCCTTTCTTGAATTCGGAAAAGACCCCTTCCATGCCGTAGCGGTCCTTGCCCGAGGGGATGGTTTCCGGAATGGGAAGGTTCTCTTCTCCCAATTCTTCAAGAACCTCGGCGCCGAAATCGAAGAAATGATTTTCAGCCAAGGACTCGGGAGAGGAACCTTCTCCCTCTTGCGAGCGGATATCGGCGAGGAGTTCCTCGACATCACGACAACCGGGCTCGACGGCAAGCAACTCACGGCAGAGAGCACGCGCCTCGCCAAAGCGGCCCTGCGCCGCCAGAAAGCTGGCCTCTTCGAGCTTTTCCGCAAAACCAGAGGCTTCACTGACAAGCGGTTCGGCAACGGCATCAGCGACCGAGAAGTCAAAATCGGGTAGCGCTGTGCGCTCTTCCGAGGGAGACAATTCCGCCGGTTCGTCATCGAAACTCAGCGAAAGCTCATCACTGTCGAGATCAAAGGGAACCATTTCTTCCGGTTCCCCCTTCACCGCACTCCCGTCAACCGGTGCGGCCGGAACTTCTTCCGCAAGATCAGCGAACGCGTCGTCGCCGGGAAGATCGAGAACAAGCGGAACTTCCACGGCCGGATCGCCGTAATTTGCAGCGACGGGGGAAGTTTCGAGGGATTCCAGAAACTCCAGGGCCATTTCTTCCGAATCCTCGGCGGCGGCCGGCTCGATTCCTCGAATATCCGGCGCAGTCTCGTCAAAGACGAGAGGCGGCATACCTTCCTCCGGAAGAGAGGCAATTTCAGCGGACTCTTCGGCCATAGTGTCGAAGAGTTTCCCCCCCTCGCCGCTGAATTCATAGATGGTGCGCAGAGTCGCAGTCACCAGGGGTTCGTCGGGCAGTCGGTCGCGCAAGGACTCGTAAAATCCCCGCAGCACCGTCAAACGTCCGGCTTCGAGGAAATCGGCCTTGGTCGCTTCGAGCTGGTCAAGAGCTTCAATCGCGGCCTCCCCGGCAAGGCAAGCCCTGACCAGACGCTCGCGCAGATCGAGATCACCGGGAACAAGTTCGACCAACTCTTCGAGCAACGTCTGTTCACGACCGTGATTGCCGAGCAGGTTGTAACCCCTCGCCAGGGCAGCGATAAGCGTTGGATCCTCGGGGGCGTTTTCGCGCAGGGATTCAAGCAGGGCAATGCCCCGCGCCGGATCCCCCTGATGAATCAAAGAGATGCCCAGCCCGATCTGGATCAATGCTTCGTCGGGGAAAAAGCGGGCAAAAATTTCATAAAGTTTGTGAATCTTGATCTGGTCGTTCTTGGACTGCAACACCTTGAGGACATCCTGAAAGTCCTCCAAGGCCTCGTCCTTCATGCCGGCGTCGGCCAGGGTTTCCCCCAACTTGACCCGAATATTGAGATTTTCCGGGTCGATGGTCTTCATCCGGCGGAGCACGGCAATGACCTCGTCCCTATGTCCCGCCTGTTCATGACAGGCGATCAGCTGACGATACTCAGCGAGAGCGTTACCGATCAGGCCCTGCTTGACGTTGAGCTCAGCCAGACGGGTATAGATATCGAGATTGTCGGGGGAGATGCGCTGGATCTGCTTGAAGACGGCGATGGCTTTCAGGTAGAAGCCGTTGTCCGCATAGTGGTTGCCGACCCTGTGATATTCTTCCAGGGCCTGGGCCGTCTGTTTGGCGCGATTATAGAGTTCGGCGAGCTTCTGCCGGTGACGAATGTCCTTGGGTTCAAGTTCGACCAGTTGCTGGTAATCCTTGATGGCCTTGGCGATCTGCCCCTTTTGGATGTTCTTTTGCGCCGAATCGATGAGCTTTTCTTTTTTGGTCAAAACCGCCATCCCTCTGAAAAATAAAAAACAATTTGAATCTAAACTAACCTCGCCATGGGTGTCAAGACAAAGCCGGAAGAACGGAGCCGGGCGCGGGGGAGAAACGCGGCGTCAGGCAAGCGCTTTCAAACGGCGGATTTCCTCGGGAGTCAGCCGCCGATACTGACCGGGGCGCAGATTTCCCAGATCCAGAAAGGCCAGGCGAATGCGCTGCAGACGGCTCACCGGATGGCCGACCGCCTCGAACATCCGCCGCACCTGGCGATTGCGCCCCTCGCGGATGCTGATCTCGACCCAACCGTGGGAGCCCCGCGCGGGAAGGATCCGCACCCGGGCCGGGGCGGTCGGTCCGTCTTCGAGGTTGACGCCACTTTCCAGGCGGCGCGTTTCTTCGCCGGTAAGATGTCCGCGAATGCGCGCCAGATAGGTCTTTTCCACCTTGTGCCGGGGATGCATCAGGCGCTGGGCAAGTTCGCCGTCGTTGGTCAGGAGCAACAACCCGCTGGTGGTAAGATCGAGGCGGCCGACGGGATAGAGCCGCTCCCGAAACTCCTTGACCAGATCGACCACCACCGGGCGCCCTTGGGGATCGCGGACGCTGGTGACGTAGCCCGTCGGCTTGTGCAGCAGCAGACAGATCGTCTCTCCCCCCCCCGCCAAGGAACGACCATCAACCTCGATGCGGTCCACGGCCGGATCGGCACTCTCACCGAGGCTGGCCGGGCGGCCGTTGACGCTGACCCGGCCGGCGGCAATCCAGGTTTCGGCCTGGCGACGGGAGGCCAGGCCGGCATTGGCGATAAGTTTTTGCAGACGTTCTCTCATATGGACTCGTTCGTCGCGATGCCGGCTTCAACAACGGACAGATCGAGACTGAGCTGATCGAATTCCTTGAGGGTCGGCAGTCCGGAAAGATCGTTCAATCCGAAGAGTTCGAGGAAGTCCCGGGAGGTGCCGTAGATCATCGGTCGGCCGGGGATATCCTTCTTCCCGAGAATGCGTACCAGATGCTTGTCGAGGAGGGTTTTCAATACCCCTCCGGAATCGACGCCGCGCAGATATTCAATATCGGCTCGGGTCACCGGCTGGCGGTAGGCGATAATTGCCAGGGTTTCCAGGGCCGCCCGGGAAAAACGGAAAGGTTTGGCGCGGCTCAGACGCCGCACCCATTCAGCGTAGCGGGCGCGGGTCCGGAACTGGTAGCCGCCGGCCACCCGCCGCAATTCGAAGCCGCGGTCGTTTTCTTCGTATTCCCGGCAGAGTTCGAGCAGCACCGCACCGACCCGGGCCTTTTCCAGATCGAGAGCCTCGGCGATCTGCTCGGCTTTCAGCGGCGTTTCGGAGACAAAGACGAGGGCTTCGACAATCGCTTTGAGATCATCCATAACCCAACGTCTCCTCATCCAGTTCAAAATCACCGGAATGGTCGGCAACCGCCGGGTAAAGCCAGATGGTGCCGTAGCGCGTTTCCTGAAGCAGCCGCGCCAGGCGCAGCTTGACCAGTTCGAGCATGGCCAAAAAAGAGACGACCACTTCGTGGCGGCTGGGCGCTTCGCCGAAAAGTTCGCTGAAAGGGAGTCGCTCTCGATCGGCCAGCCGGGTGAGGATCTGGTTGATCCGTTCGCTCACCGAGAGTTGCTCGAAGGTCACCTCGTGGTAGCTTGCCTGGGGACGCCGACGCAACAGGGCGCGCATCGCCTCGACCAGATCGTAAAGACCTACGGCGACAAATTCGTCCTCCTCCTGCTCCCCCAACTCCGGTGACGGAAAGGTCCGGGCGAAGAGTTCGCGGCCAAGCAGCTCCCGTTCATCCAACTCCCGCGCCGCCGCCTGATACTTCTGATATTCGAGGAGACGGCGCACCAGTTCCGCGCGGGGGTCTTCCTCATCCTCCTCGACCTGCTCCTCTTCCGGCTTGGGGAGCAGCAGCCGCGATTTGATATGGAGCAGGGTCGCGGCCATGAGCAGGAACTCGCCGGCGACATCCAGATTGAGGCTCTGCATGGTGTCGATGGTCGCGAGATACTGGGAAGTTATTTCGGCAATGGGAATGTTGTAGATGTCCATCTCGTTCTTGCGAATGAGATGCAGAAGCAGATCGAGGGGTCCCTCGAAATTATCGATCTTGATGTCGTAGGACATGCGGATCGCGACTCTTAGTGACCGAAAAGGAATTCGATGACCCGCGCTACCACCAGGGTATCGTTCCCAGCCATAACGGCGACGATGAAATGGATGACCGGTTGCAGAACCAGCGACCAGACCGGCGTGGCAAAGATGACCAGCAGCAAGATAACGAAACCGAAAGACTCGAAACGGGCGAGGAAATCCCCCTGTTTCTCCGGCAACAGGCCGATCAGCACCCGCCCGCCGTCCAGGGGCGGAATCGGCAGAAGATTGAAGACCGTCAGGATGACATTGATGTAAAGACTGAAAGCCGCCATCAACGAAAGAGGATGGAAAACCCGGGCCAGGTTCCCGTCGGGAAAGAGATGGCCGAGGAAGCCTAGAAACTTGAGCAAAAGCACCGAAAGAACCGCCAGCCCCAGATTGGTCAAAGGACCGGCCAAGGCCACCCAGATCATATCTTTTTTGGGATGCGCCAGATTGTTGAAGTTGACCGGCACCGGCCGCGCCCAGCCGAAGCCAACGAAAAGCAGGGCCACCGTGCCGATGGGATCGAGGTGCTTGAAGGGATTCAAGGTCAGACGCCCAAGCAGTCGGGCGGTAGGATCGCCGAGTTTATCGGCGAGAAAGCCGTGCGCCACCTCATGGGCCGTGATGGCCAGCAGCGCCGGCACCAGCATAATGGAGATTTTCGCGAGGAGATGTTCCATTTTCGCTCGTTGGCGCCGGAATCGCGCCATAGGCAAAAAAACGTTGGAATTCCAGAAAACTGCAGGCCTTTGTAACAGAAGCCCGGAAGGAAGTCAACGCGCGCCGGGACCTCCGAAACGGTGTCGAACCAGGGCAATTTCATCCTCGAGGCTGTGGATCCGACCATCGAGACGAGCGGCAAGAAGGGTCGTGAGAATCTTTTTGTACTGTGGCCCGGGGGAGAAACCCAGCTCTTTCAGAGCGTGGCCGTCGAGCTGAACGGTCGTATGACGCAGATGGGTAATGAAATGGGCGACCCACTGTCGTCCTCGCTCGTCGCCCAACCGCGCCAAAATGTAGAGCAGAACTTCGTCGGCGAAACCGTTCAGCAGCCGGTGCATTTCACTGGGGCGAGGTTCCTCGCCCTGCCCGAGCCGGCGCGCCAGCCGGCGGATGACGCGATGAGCCTCACCGCGCTGGAAGCGCAGCCGTTCGCGAAAACGCACGGGGACGTCGAGCCGCCGGACGACGCCGGGAACGGCGCGATAGTCGAGATCGGAGATCAGGCAGAGAAAATAGACCTCCCAGCGCTGCAGAGGCTTGCCGGGATGCTGAAATTCGTACCAGAGCACCGCCTGGCTCGCTGCTTCGAAAAGCCGGCGTTTGCGTTCCCCCAAGGTCAGGGCGGGATGGATGCAGGGGAGCAGGCCCAGTTCCGCCAGACGGAAGACTGCCGGCAGGGGATTCGCCTCCCTGAAGATGATAGTGAGCTCGTTGAAGAGCCGGACACCGCTGACCCGGGACATAAAACCCATCTGGATGGCGCTTTTGAGCAGCTTTTCGGTGTGGGCGCCGAGATGGAAGCCGAGGCGCTGTTCAAAACGGATCGCGCGAAAGACCCGGGTCGGATCCTCGACAAAACTCAGGTTGTGCAATACGCGCAGCACCTTGTCCCGCAGATCGCGCTGGCCGCCGAAAAAATCGAGCAGTTCGCCGTGGCGTTTGCCGTTCAGGGCGATGGCCAGGGTGTTGATGGTGAAATCCCGGCGATAGAGATCAAGCTTGATGGAGGAATGCTCCACTGTGGGCAGGGCACCCGGTTCCAAATAATATTCCATGCGCGCCGAGGCGATATCGACCTTGCTGCCGTCGGGGAAAATTAGTATCGCAGTACCGAACTTGTGATGACTGCGCACCCGGCAGGGATGGCGACGGGCGAACTCCTCGGCAAAGGCGATGCCGTCCCCTTCCACCACCAGATCGACATCAAGGTTCTCCTGGCGCAGCAAAAGATCGCGGACAAAGCCACCGACTGCGTAAACCGGCATCTCCAGGGCTTCACCGACGGCACCGCAATCCTTGAGAATTTTCTGCAGATCGGGGGAGAGAAGCTCACGAAAGAGGCGCTCGACCTGACGCGCCTTGAGGCCTCCGCGATGGGTCGCCGGCTCGGGCTCCTGCTGCACCAGCGGCATCGAGCGCACACCGGAGACGAGATGGCGCAAGAGATCGGTGCGGGTGATGGCGCCGACCATGAGCCCCTCTTCCAGCACCGGGACGAAGCGCTGATTCTCACCGACAATAAGCTCTTTGAGGTGTTCCACCGGGGTCTCGGGAGTGACGGTGCGAAACTCACCGGTCATGTATTCCCGCACCGAAACCGCTCCCAGATGGTGATGGGCGGCCTTTTCCGCGACCTGCCGGGTGATGATGCCGACCACCGTACCGTCGTCGGCAACCACCGGCAGAGCGCTGAAGCCGTAACGGGTAAGAATGCGCCGGACCTCACCGATATCGGCACTTGCGGAAATGGATTTGACCGGGGCGGACATGAGATGACGGGCCAGCCAGCGGGGATTGACGTGGCGCTTGAGCACCACCGGCAGGCGTTCCAGCAACTGGATCAAGGTCAAATCACGAACCGTCGCGGAAGCGGCGAAGGCATGGCCGCCCCCACCGAACTCGGCGAGGATCTCCCCCATGGGCACTTCCGGCAAGCGGGAACGACCAACGACGAAGATCCTTTCCTCCATGCGCACGGCGACGATCAGGGCATCGAAGTTTTCCATATCCCTGAGCTTGTGGGCAAGCACCGCAAGGTCGCCGACATAGTGGTCGACCGAAGCATGGGCCAGGGTCACGTCGATACCGCTGATATTGAGAACGGTGCTGGTGTTGATCAGTTCGTTGAGCAGCGAAACCTGCTCACTGGTGAGATCCTGCTGAAGAAAATCGGCGACCAGGTTGAGATTGGCGCCGTGTTCCCGCAGATAGGCGGCGGCCTGAAAATCCCGAACGGTGGTTGAAGCAAAGAGCAGACTGCCGGTGTCTTCGTACAGACCGAGCATCATCAGCGTCGCCTCTTCCGGCGTCGGTACGATCCCCCGCGCCATGAAGAGATGGGTCAGCACCGTAACCGTCGCTCCCACCGGCTCAACATGTTCGAGGGACCCACGCAGATCCCCTTCCCCATTCGGATGATGATCGTAGATATGCAGTTCGACCCCCGGGCGCCGGGCAACGGCGGCGAAGGGACCAATGCGCTCGGCCTGGCGCACGTCGACCAGAATCAGGCGGTTGACGCTATCGAGGTCGATGTCGCGGATACGTTTGAAGCTGTGGGCGTAAAAGGCGCTTTTCAGGAAGAAATCCCGCAGGCTGCGCTCCTGGGCGCCGGCAAAGACCATCTCCGCCTCGGGATAAAGCCGTTTGGCGGCGACCATGGCGCCCAGGCAGTCGAAATCGGAATTGACGTGGGTGGTGATGACGTCCATAAAACCTGTGCGGGTTGCAGGGGAAAGGGCGGAGAGTGTCTCCCCGCCCTCCTTGCTTCAGAGTTGCAGGGAGCCGATCAATTCGCCGATGTCGCCGATCCCCTCCTCGATGCAGAACTGCTCGATCCCTTCGATGATGGTCAGCATAGCCGCCGGATCGATGAAATTGGCGGTGCCGACTTGCACGGCACTCGCACCGACGATGAGAAACTCCAAGGCATCGGCGGGACGGACGATGCCGCCGACGCCGATGACGGGAATCTTCACCGCTTGTACCACCTGATGGACCATGCGCACGGCAATGGGGCGGATGGCGGGACCGGAAAGACCGCCGGTCTTGTTGGCCAGACGCGCCTTGCGGGTCTTGACGTCGACGGCCATGCCGGTGATGGTGTTGATGCAGCAGAGGGCGTCGGCCCCCGCCTCTTCCACCGCCCGGGCGATCACCGTAATGTCGGTGACGTTCGGGGTGAGCTTGACGATCAGCGGCTTCTGCGACCGGGAGCGGACCAGGCTCACCACCTCGGCGGCAGCCTTCGGGTCGGTGCCGAAGACGATCCCCCCCTGCTTGACGTTGGGACAGGAGATGTTCAGCTCCAGCCCCGCCACTTCCGGCAGGTCGGCGAGCCGGGCCGCGACCTCGCCGTATTCATCGAGGGTGTTGCCGAAGAAGTTGACGATGACCGGGGTATTGACCTCGCGCAGAAAGGGGAGCTTAAACTTGATGAAGTCATCGATTCCCACATTCTGTAAGCCGATGGCGTTGAGCATGCCACTGATCGTCTCGGCGATGCGCGGCGTCGGGTTGCCGGCCTTGGGACGCAGGGAGAGACCCTTGGTGACGATCGCGCCGATCCGCTCCAGGTCGAGATAAGGGGCGTACTCTTCGCCGTAGCCGAAAGTGCCGGAGGCGGGCATGACCGGATTCTTCAGATGGATGCCGGCAATGTTCACGGCCAAACTCGGCCGTTTTACGGTGGTTTTATCGTTCATGGCAGAATCCGTCATGATTTGCACCCCTCGCAAGTCCCCTCTTCAGCAGCTAGTTTGCTCCAGTCCAGCCGCTCGGCGCGAAAGACCGGCCCCTCCTTGCAGGTGCAGAGGTATTGGGGGTTCTGTTCACTGTGCCCGGCCCCCTTGACCACGCAGCCAAGACAGGCGCCGACGCCGCAGGCCATGAGGGCTTCCAGGGAAACCTGCAGGGGAACGTTCTCGGCGGCGCAAAGATGCTGTACCGCTTCGAGCATCGGCATGGGGCCGCAGGCAAAGACCTCGGCCTGGGGATATTTTTGCAGCTTGCGCTCGAGCACCCTGGTCACGAAGCCCTCCTCCCCGAGACTGCCGTCCTCGGTAGCGATGTGGGTATTGACGCCGAGGCGCTCGAATTCGGTCACCATGATGATGTCGTCACGACGCTTTCCGCCGATCAGCAGCCGTACCCGGCTGCTTTTGACCAGTTCCTGGGCGAGCATGTACAGCGGTACCAAACCAATGCCGCCACCAACCAGAATCTTTTCACTGCCGGCGGCACCAAGGTCAAAGCCCCGCCCGAGGGGGCCAAGGACCTCGACGCGATCGCCTTCGTGCAGGCCGCTCATGATGGTGGTGCCACGACCGACCACCTTGTAGAGAATTTCCAGATATTCCTTCGGCGGCTGCCCTTCGCAATCGGCGGGCAGAAAACCGGTGCGGAAGATACCGAAGGGACGTCGCAGCAAAGGCGGAAGCGACGTCTGCACCCGGAACATGACGAACTGCCCCGGCTTGCCGATCTTGCTGAAGCCCGGCGCAAGAATCCGCATCCGGTAATAGCCGGAGGAAATCTCCTGATTGGAGAGGACGATGGTCTTGTAATTTTTCATGTGCTGAGGCATCTCTCCTTCGAAAAAACGTAAACAATCATGCAATCGTCGTGGAGTGTTTCAAACTGGGATGTCTGGGATGTCCGCGATCTCCAATTCCATCAGGAGCGCGTCCTCGCCGTCGGGATAATAGCCTTTGCGCCGCCCCGCCTCGCGAAAACCGAAGGCGCGATAGAGCGCAATCGCTCCGATATTACCGACACGCACTTCGAGGAAAACCCGCTCTAGGCCGGTTTCCCGGCATTCGTCGATGATTCCCCGCAAAAGTTTTATCGCCAGTCCTTGTCGGCGGAAAGGAGGCCGGGTGGCAATGTTGTGAATGTGCAGTTCGCCGACAAGATACCAGGCGCAAAGATAAGCGGCCGGTTGTCCGTCGAGATGGAGCAAACGCAAGCGCGAAACCGGATTGGCCAGTTCCCGGCGGAAGATCTCCGCCGACCAAGGGTGGCTGTAGCACTCCCCCTCGGCCCGGACGATCTCGTCCAGATCCTTTTCTTCCATGGGACGAATGCGATAGTCCACGTGTGTTCCCTGTCCCTCTCCAGCCCTGTTCTGATCACGCAAACAGCTTTATATCATAATCCGGCCGGCTTCTAACTGTAAACACTTATTCTCTTCCAAGGCCCTTTTCACGGGACTTTGCGATTGACAAAGCTGCGCGAAATGTTTTAAAAAATAGCGACTTTTTAATAGATGAGGAGCCCTACCATTGAGCACGCGGAAGAGTTCGACCTACAAAGATGCCGGGGTGGATATCGATGCCGGCAATCGCTTCGTACAGATGATCAAACCCCTGGTCAAGGCCACCACCCGGCCGGAGGTTCTGACCGATATCGGCGGCTTCGGCGGTCTCTTTTCGCTGAACGCCGACAAATATCAGAAGCCGACCCTGGTCGCTTCCACCGACGGCGTCGGGACCAAACTCAAACTGGCTTTCATGACCGACAAACATGACACGGTCGGTATCGACCTGGTCGCCATGTGCGTCAACGACATCATCGTCCAAGGGGCCGAACCCCTCTTCTTCCTCGACTACCTGGCCACGGGCAAGCTCTCCCCCGAAAAAGCCGTGGAAATCGTCAAAGGTATCTCCGAAGGCTGCCTGCAGGCGGGCTGCGCCCTGATCGGCGGCGAAACGGCCGAAATGCCCGGCATGTACGGTGACGGTGAATACGATCTGGCCGGCTTCACCGTTGGCGTGGTCGACAACGCCCGGATCATCGACGGGTCGAGCATCACCGTCGGCGACAAGGTCGTCGGTATCGCTTCCACGGGACTCCATTCCAACGGTTTCTCCCTGGCGCGCAAGGTCTTCTTCGAGCGCATGGGCCTGACCGTCGACAGCCTCGTACCCGAACTGAAGCAGCCCCTGGGACTGGAACTGCTCACCCCGACCCGCATCTACGTCAAAACCATTCTCAACCTGCTGCGCGATTTCCAGATCAAAGGGATGGCCCACATCACCGGCGGCGGTCTCACCGAAAACCTGCCCCGCGTCCTGCCCCGCCAGTGCCAGGCAATCGTCGAAAAGAACAGCTGGCCGAAACCGGCGATCTTCGAGTTGCTGCGCGAAGGCGGTGAGATCGAGGAAGGGGAGATGTACCGCACCTTCAACTACGGCATCGGCATGGCCCTGGTGGTGCCCGCCGCGGAGGCCGACGATATCATGGTCCGCCTCTCCGGGCTCAAGGAACAGGCCTTTCTCATCGGCGAAATCGCCAAATGCGGCGCCGAGGACGAAGGCGTCGCCCTGATCTGACCTTTTCCGAAGGATTTTCTGTGATCAAGAGACTGCGCATCGGCGCCCTCGCCTCCGGCGGGGGGACCAATCTCCAGGCGATCATCGACCACTGCCAAAGCGGCAAACTCGACGCTGAAATCGTTCTCGTCCTCAGCAACAATCCCGATGCCGGCGCCCTGGATCGAGCCCGCCGAGCCGGGATCACCTGCCGCTGCATCGACCATCGCCGGTTCGCCGGCCGCGAAGCCTTCGACGCCGCCTTGGTTCAGTCTCTGCGGGAAGCCGAGGTCGAACTCGTGGTGCTGGCGGGGTTCATGCGCATCATCACCCCGGTCTTCGTCGATGCCTTTCCCCACCGTATCATGAATATCCACCCCGCTCTCCTTCCCGCTTTTCCTGGCCTGCATGTCCAGCGCAAGGCCCTGGAATACGGCGTGCGATTTGCCGGCTGTACCGTTCATTTCGTCGATAACGGCACCGACACCGGCCCAATCATCATCCAGGCGGTGGTGCCGGTGCATGATGACGACACCGAAGAGACCCTTTCGGCACGCATTCTCGAACAGGAACATCAAATCTATCCCCGAGCCATCCAGCTCTTCGCCGAAAGACGGCTGCACGTGGAGGGCCGCCGCGTTCTGGTGGATCGCTCGGGGCCTCCAACAGGCAGCCTGATCAACCCGTGAGCGATCCGATTCCCCCTTTCTTCCCCACCGAGGAAAAGCCCCTCCTTTCACCGGACGCGCAACACCCACCGCGACCGATCTTGGTCAGCGCCTGCCTGCTCGGTCTTGCCACCCGCTATGACGGTCAAAGCAAGACCAACGCCCGGGTTCTTGATTATCTGCGCACCCGAAACCTGTTGCCGATTCCGGTTTGCCCCGAGCAGCTGGGTGGACTTGCCACCCCCCGTCCTCCGGCCAAATTTCATTTGGGGGACGGTGAAAGCCTCTGGGAGGGACAAGGAGAACTGGTCAATCAGGAGGGGAAATCGGTCAACGCCCCCTTTATGCGCGGAGCCGAGGAAACCCTACGCATTGCCCGGCTGACCGGCTGTTACGAAGCCATTCTCAAGGAACGCAGCCCTTCCTGCGGCGTACATCGCATCCATCGGCGGGAGGAACGAACCGCCGGTTCCGGTGTCGCCGCCGCCCTCCTCCGACGGGCGGGAATCGTCCTCATCAGCGACGAAGACCTCTAGCGTCCCGCCCAAAGGCATCAGGAACCCTCTAGTGCATCAGCATCATTACGACATCATCCTGCTCGGCGAAAGTCTTGCTTCCCGTATCGCCGGGGTACTGCTCGCCAAAGCCGGGCAACGGGTACTCACCTTCCAGGGAAAACATCCGGCCGATTTTGGCTGGGTCTTCGCCGACAGCCATCTCGTTCGTCTGCTTGAGCAGCTCGGCTACCGGCAACCACTGGAGAAAACGCCGCGTCTGCATATCCTCAACGGGCAGACGCGTATCGAGTTGCATGGCCGCTACCCTCTGGAGGAGGAAATCCGCCGCGAACTCCCCAGGGATGCGGAAGCTTTGCTGCTGATCTTCAACCATCTGGATCGCCTGGGCGAAAATCTCGAATCTCAGTTGCTGGATCAGGCAGGCGCGCCCCTCGGCAGTCTGATGGACCGACTGAGGTGCAGGGCCTGGAATTGGCTTTCCGAAACGGGCCAACGCGCCTTGAGTAAACCGCTTTGCGACCTGTTTGCTCCCCTTGCCGAGGCATCGCGCACCTGGGTCCATACCCTCTTTTCCGGGCTGACCCTCGCCCCTGTCACGAAACTGACCCTGGCCGAAGGGGCTCTCCTCTGGCATGGCCTGACCCGGCCTCAGGCCATGGAAAGAAGTCGGCTTGGCGATCTTCTGGCCCGGCGCTACCAACAATTTCACGGATTCAGCGAGCCCTTAGCGAAAATCGCGGAAATCACCGACGGCCGGCGTCTGCAACTCCATGACGGCCGTGAGTGTTCCGCAGGTACCCTGATCATCGGCCAGGCCGAAGCGCTCCCCCCGAAAATCGCCGCCGCCCTCCCCCCCTTCCGGCGGCCGTCCGCGCCAGAACGCTGGGACAGCGGTCCCTTGAACCCCGCACCGTCTACCGTGTTGGCGCCCCGTATCATCCATGGCGAGAATCCGGCCCTGCGCAGCACTCTCCTTGACCACGCCGGGGAGCTGCATTGCTTCTGCGAAACCCCGGAGAATGCCCCTCGGGAGGCAGTGGCTGGGGAACTGCGCGCCCTGTTCCCCTTCTCCGCCCTCGCTCCCCGCTTGCTGGAAGCACCGGCCGACCAAGATGACATCAGGCCGCGCCGAAGTTTCGCCGCCTTTCCCGGCGTCGCGCAAAACCCCTGGCTGAGGCCCGACTTGGTGCTCTGCCAGGGAACCTGCATCTTCCCACACCTGGGGGAGACCGGGGAAGTTTTGACCGGGTACGCTCTCGCCGGCCGACTCGCCCGACGCGGCAAAAAATAAGCCGCGGTCTTTCGGGAAAAAATGGTTGCAATACCTCGGCTTCCGTGGTATCTACTCACGTTCAAAAATTCCAGGAGGATATTGAAGATGGCGAGAATCTGTGAAATCTGTGGGAAGAAACCGTCGACTGGCAACAATGTCAGCCATGCTCATAACAAAACTCGGAAGGTCTGGTACCCCAACCTGCAGAAGGTCAAGGCCCTGCACCAGGGCACGGTCCGCACGATCAAGGTCTGCACCCGCTGCATCCGCTCCGGCGCGGTGGTCAAAGCTCTCTGAAAAAAAAGGGAACCCGCCGGGTTCCCTTTTTGGTTTCCTCATACCGGACAACCTGTAGGGTTGTCCGGTATTTTTTTATGCTCCGCGATAGGCTACCCACTCGATTTCGATCGCCGCCCCTTTCGGCAAGGCCGCGACCTGGATCGTGGAGCGCGCCGGGTAGATGCCGGAAAAGCGCGCTCCGTAGAGTTCGTTCACCAAGGCGAAATCGCCAAGATCCGCAAGAAAGATGGTGGTCTTCACCACCTTGCCGAAATCGAGACCCGCCGCCGCCAAGACCTCTTCCATATTGGCCAACACCTGCCGGGTCTGGGCCTCAATCCCCCCGGAAACCATCTCGCCGGTTTTCGGGTCGAGAGGGATCTGCCCGGAGAAGAAGAGGTAATCCCCTGCCTGCACCCCCTGAGAGTAGGGTCCGATGGCTGCCGGAGCGGCCGTGGTCGCTATCTTTTCGATACTCATGTTTGCTCTCTCCTCTGTTTGCTGGATACCGCGTGCCGTCAGTGGCGCATCCGCTCCACCCGATACACCCCCTTGACCTTAAGAATCGCCTGGATTACCCGGTTGAGATGGTCGAGATCCTGCACATCGATCTCGAAGATGTTGACCCCCTGGCCGTCGGGGGTCGATTGAACATTAGCGCTGGTAATGTTCGCTTCGCAGTTGGTAATCGCTCCGGTAATGCCGGTGAGCATCCCTTTCTGATTGACGCAGTGCACCCGGATACGTACCGGCCGGGTCGCTTTTTTCTTGAGATCCCATTCGATCTCCACCCGCCGCTCGGGATCGAGTTCCTGGACGTGAGGACAATCGAGAGCATGGACGGTGACGCCCCGTCCGCGGGTAATGAATCCGATCACCGGGTCACCCGGCAACGGACTGCAGCACTTGGCGAAGCGCACCAGGATATCCTCAACGCCGTCGATGCGAATGGCGCTGGACGGTTTCTTTTGGGAACGATCCGCGCTCTTTTCCGGTTTCGGGCGCTCGGCCTTGAGTTTTTCCTGGGGGACGACCCGGCCGATGACCTGCCCCAAGGGAACCTTGCCGTATCCAACAGAAGCGATCAGGTCTTCCACCTGCCGGAAACCGAGATCCTCGGCGGCGTGCAGCAGATCGTCGGAAGCCAGCATACGCTTGAAACTGGTGTCGTACTTGCGCAGTTCCTTTTCGAGCAGCCCCTTCCCCAGCTCGATACTCTTTTCCCGCATTTCCTGCTGAATCCAGCTGCGGATCTTGTTGCGCGCCTTGGAGGTCCGTACAAAAGCGAGCCAGTCCTTGCTCGGCGTCTGGTTGGGGGAGGTCAACACCTCGACCATGTCGCCGTTCTTCAGGACCGTCTTCAGCGGAACCATTTTGCCGTTAATTTTAGCGCCGACACAACGACTGCCGACATCGGTATGGATGCTGTAAGCGAAATCGACCGGGGTTGAGCCCTTGGGCAGCTCCTTGACGTCGCCATTGGGGGTGAAGACGTAGACCTCCTCGGGGAAGAGATCGATTTTCACCGAATCCATGAACTCCCGGGAATCCTTGACCTCCTGCTGCCATTCCAGAAGCTGGCGCAGCCAGCGGAAACGGTTGTCGTCGCGATTGGCCAGGGCTCCGGTGCGCCCTTCCTTGTATTTCCAATGGGCGGCAATCCCCTCTTCGGCGATCCGATGCATCTCCTCGGTGCGGATCTGCACCTCCATGCGATCCCCGTGGGGACCAACCACGGTGGTGTGCAAGGACTGGTACATATTCGCCTTGGGCATGGCGATGTAGTCCTTGAAACGACCGGGGATCGGCTTCCACACCGAATGGATGATACCGAGGACGGCGTAACACTCGCGGATGGTCTCGACGATCACCCGAAAAGCGATGAGGTCGTAGATCTGGTCGAGATCCCCCCCCTGCCGCAACAGCTTCTTGTGGATGGAGTAGAGGTGCTTGGCTCGCCCCGAGACATTTCCCGGGATACCGTGTTCGACGAGCTTGTCCCGAATCAGCCCTTGCACCTCCTCGATGTAGCCCTCCCGCGCCTTCTCCTTTTCACTCACCTGCCCGCGCAAGTCCGCATAGGCTTCCGGTTCGAGGAAGGAGAAAGCGAGATCCTCCAGTTCCCCCTTGAGCCAGCTGATCCCGAGACGGTTGGCCAAAGGAGCATAGATATCGAGGGTTTCCTGGGCGATCTTCTGGCGGCGGGCTTCCGGCTGGAAGCCGAGGGTACGCATGTTGTGGAGGCGATCGGCGAGTTTGATGAGGATGACGCGGATGTCCCGGGCCATGGCCAGGAGCATCTTACGGAAGCTTTCGGCCTGGCGCTCCTCGCGGGTGCGGAAGGTCATCTTGCTGAGCTTGGTGACCCCGTCGGCAAGATCAGCGATTTCGTTGCCGAAGAGGTTCCGCAGCTCATCGTTGCTGGTGAGAGTATCCTCAAGGGTGTCGTGCAGCAAGCCGGTGACGACGGTCGGCACATCCATCTTGAGCTGGGCAAGGATGTAAGCCACTTCCATGGGATGGGTCAGATAGGGCTCACCGGAAAGACGGGTCTGCCCCTGATGGACTTTGGCGCTGTAGACATAGGCCTTGCGCACCGCGTCCAGGTCGGCGCCGGGGTTGTAAGAGAGGATTTGTTCGAGGATATCGTCCAGTCGAATCATAGGGAGCAAATGACTTCCGCCCCGAAACGGGGCGAAACAAGACGAAAAAAGGAATCGAGCTGGATCGGGCGCGCGGGAGACGACGGGCGCCCCCGCGGCGCATAAGCAAAATTACGATTTCTTGCGGGTAGGAATTTCGAACTCGATCTTGCCGGCGGCAATTTCCCGTAGCGCCAAAACGATCTTCTTGTTGCCGGCCTTATTCTCGATCAGGGGCTGGCCGCCCTTGTAGAGCTGTTTGGCGCGTTTGGCGGCAACCATCGCCAAAAGGAAACGGTTAGGAATCTGACGCAGACAATCTTCTACGGTAATACGGGCCATTATCGATACTCCTTGAGGGTTTGGTTTAAGTTTTATCAGGATTCGGCCAAGCCGAATTCATCCGGGAGGGTGGGAAGCACCCGCGCCGAACGACAGCCTTCGGCGAGGATGATCGCCCGTAGTTCCTCCCGAGCCTGGGCGAAATCGTCGTTGACGACAAGATAGTCATACCAAGCCGCCTGGAGGATCTCCCCCCGGGCATTGTCGATGCGCCGGTTAATGATATCGACGCTGTCGGTTCCCCGCCCTTCGAGGCGGCGGCGCAATTCCTGAATGCTGGGCGGGAGAACAAAGATAAAGACTCCGTGCCGATAGTTCCGTTTGATCTGAGCCGCCCCTTGGCAATCGATTTCGAGGAGCAGATCATAACCACCGACCCGGGCCTCTTCAAGGGTAGCGATCGCCGTGCCGTAGCCATTGCCGTGAACTTCGGCCCATTCGGCAAAGCGCCCGGCGGCCGCCATGCAATCAAAGGCGTCCCGGGCAACGAAATGATAATCCCGACCATCAACTTCACCGGCCCGTGGTGGGCGCGTCGTGTAGGAGACAGAATGCCGCAAGCGCGGGAAGAAGTCAACGATCTCCTTGCATAACGAGGTTTTGCCCGCTCCCGAAGGGGCCGATACGACGAAAAGGTTACCCGCCGCCCCCGGTCTTTTCACCTTGGCATCTTCCGCCACCCGTTCCCCCTATTCGATATTCTGAACCTGTTCGCGAATCTTTTCCAGTTCAGCCTTCATCGCCACCACCGTGCGCGTCAGTTCGGCATCGTTGGATTTGGATCCCATGGTATTGACTTCCCGATTGAGTTCCTGCACGAGAAAATCCATCTGCCGCCCCACCGGTTCGGCCTGGGCAAAGAGGGCGCGGAACTGAACGAGATGACTTCTAAACCGGGTCAGTTCCTCGCTGATGTCGCAGCGGTCGGCAAAGATTGCCAATTCCTGAGCCAGCCGCTGCGGATCATAGTCGAGATCCTTGTTCAGCTTGGTCAGCCGCGCCTCCAGCTTGGCCAGCCATTCCCCGGGCACTTGGGGAGCTCGCTTCTCAACCGCCGCGAGCATCTCCTCCAGCAGGCGCAGGCGCTCATCCATGTCCGTGAGCGTCGCTTCCCCTTCGGCGCGGCGCATTTTCATCACCGCGTCGAGCGCAGCCCCGAGGGCGCTCTCAAGACACCGGCGCAGAGCGGCTTCATCCAGATCCCCCTCGCGCAGGGTAACGACATCCTTCTGCGCCGCAAGCAGGGCAAGGGAGAGTTCGCCGCCAAGCCCGAAGGTCTCACACATCTCCTCGAAGACCTTGACGTAAGCCGCCGCCAGGGGGCGATTCAGAGCCGGGGCCAGGCCCCTTTCCGAAGCCGCTTCCTGGGTGATGAAAAGATCGATCTTGCCCCGTTTGAGAACCTCGCCGACACGCTTTTTGATGTCGTTTTCAAAGGCAAAGAGAAAACGGGGACTTTTGACCGTCACATCGCCGTAGCGATGATTCACCGTCTTGATCTCCACGGTCAGGCAGAGCCCGTCCACCTCCGCCTGTCCCTTGCCGTAACCGGTCATACTTGCGATCATAAGACTTTGCTTTCTGGTAGAAATCGGCCGATTCCTGCAGATGGCCGAAAGGTTTTTCATCCATCGGTTCCGCCGCGGCGTGCATAGTACACATCCGCCACGGGAAATTCAACGTCCTTGCGCGACAGATCTTCTTCCGGTCGACGAAAAGACTTGCTCGCGCCGCCCATGTTGACGACAATAGCCAAAAGAGATCAAATCCGAACTTCATTAATTTCCGACAAGGAGTCCTCATGCTCAATCGCAACATTCCCTATGAAAGCAGCCCGGCGATTGTCGCCGTCAACGGTTTCTTCCCCCGGGTCTACGGCTGGATGACCGCCGGCCTGGCACTGACCGCCCTGGCCTCGCTCCTGACCCTGTCCAGTCCGGCCCTGCTTCAGGCGATCTTCGGCAACAAAATCGTCTTCTTCGGGCTGATGATCGGCGAACTGGCCCTGGTTATCGCCCTGTCGGCAGCTATCAACCGCATCGGCGCCGCAACCGCCACCTTGATGTTCCTACTTTATTCGGCCCTGAACGGCGTCACCTTCGCCGCCATTTTCGTGGTCTACACCGAAAGTTCCATCGCCAGCACTTTTCTGATCACCGCCGGCACCTTCGCCGCCATGAGCCTCTACGGCGCGACCACCAAACGGGATCTCACCGGACTCGGCAGTTTCATGTTCATGGGCCTGGTCGGCATCATCATCGCCTCAGTGGTCAATATCTTCATGCAGAGTGCGATGATCACCTGGGTAGTCAGCTATCTCGGCGTCCTGATCTTCGTCGGTCTTACCGCTTACGACACCCAGAAACTCAAGATGATCGGCCAACAGGGCTTCGCTGACGGTGCTTCCCTGCAGAAAGCGGCGATTCTTGGCGCTCTCACCCTCTACCTCGACTTCATCAACCTCTTTCTGATGCTGCTGCGGATCCTGGGTGACCGGCGCTAGAAATCTAGCGCTTCCCCTGCCAAAGCCGGCTCCTCTCAACCCTGCCTTGACCGCCTTTTCCACTCCGGATGAGGCGGTTTTGCTTTTCCCGCATAGGGTTTTATGTTACAAAATGAAGTTCCGTCTGGCCCATGAACTTTTTCCATGGCGAAGCCTCGGGGGCCAGACAATTCAAATTCCGGATATTCATTGATGAGATATTCCCGCGTTTATATTGAGTCGGTCGGCTACGAACTGGCGCCCATCGTCGTCACTTCGACGGAGCTGGAAACCCGGCTTAAACCTATGTACGATGCCCTGCACATCGCCCCGGGCCAACTGGAAGCGCTGACCGGCATCCGCGAACGGCGCTGGTGGAAGCCGGGGGCCACCATCTCTGAGGGCGCCATCGCCGCCGCGAAAAAAGCCCTGCAGGGACGGGAGATCACGCCCCAGGAAATTGGCGCCCTGGTCTACGCCGGGGTCTGCCGTGAGCATTTTGAACCGGCCACGGCTTGCCAGGTCGCCGCTGCCCTCGGCATCCAGGGGAACGCCGCCGTCTACGATCTCTCCAACGCCTGTCTCGGAGTGCTCAACGGCGTGCTCGACATCGCCAACCGCATCGAGCTTGGGCAGATTCGCGCCGGGATGGTGGTGGCCTGCGAAAGCTCCCGGGAAATCAACGAAATCATGATCCGGCGGATGCTCGACAGACCCTCGATGCAGCTTTTCACCACCTCCCTGGCGACTCTCACCGGCGGTTCCGGAGCGGTGGCAGTCCTTTTGACCGACGGCTCCTTCAGCCCCTCCCGGCGGCCGCGTCTACTCGGCGGGGTGAACATCGCCGAGCCCCAGCATCATGCCCTCTGCCGTTGGGGTCTCTCCGCCGAGTCTCCGGAGAATCATGTTCCCTATATGAACACCGACGCAGTCGCCGTGATGAAGCATGGCGTCGAACTGGGCAAAAAGACCTGGGCTGCCTTCATGGCCGAACTGGAACTGAGCACCGAACGCATCGACAAGGTGATTTGCCATCAGGTCGGCGAAGCCCACCAGCGACTGATCCTGCAAACCCTCGGGGTCTCAAAGGAGAAGGATTTCACCACCTTTGAGTTTCTCGGCAACATGGGCACCGTCTCTTTGCCGGTGACGGCGGCTATCGCCAAAGAAAGAGATTTCCTCATCCCCGGCGACATCGTCGGTTTTCTCGGCATTGGCAGCGGTCTCAACTGTCTGATGCTGGGAATCCAGTGGTGATGGCATCGCCAATAACGCCAACGGCTACGTTGCCGTCATTTTTTCGCTGCTTCGCCGAAGACAACTACACTTCACTGGTCGCAAATGGCGTGCCTCGCATTGGGCGCTTTTAGCTGAGCCATCGACCTCGATACTTTTCACGAAAGCATCTTCTGTTCATGCAGGCCTTCTATCCCTTCAAAAGTCATTTTCTCGATCTCGACGGCCTCAAGTACCATTATCTCGACGAGGGCAAAGGCGATCCGGTCGTCATGCTGCACGGCAACCCGAGCTGGTCCTTCTACTATCGGGAACTGGTGCGGGAGCTGCGCAACGGCTATCGCACCGTCGTCCCCGACCACATCGGTTGCGGACTCTCGGACAAACCGGCCGACTCCTACTATTCCTTCACCCTCAAGCAGCGGGTCGATGACCTCGAACGGCTTCTCGACCACCTCGGTATCGACGAGCGCATCACCCTGGTGCTCCACGACTGGGGGGGGGTGATTGGCATGGCCTACGCCGCCCGCCATTCGGAACGCATCGCCCGGCTGGTGATTCTCAATACCGCCGCCTTCCACCTGCCGAAGGAGAAGAAATTCCCCCTGGCACTGAAAATCTGCCGGGATACCCAGCTCGGCGCCTTCCTCGTGCAGACCTTTAACGCCTTCGCCCGGGGCGCCGCCTGGGTCGGCTGTAAACGCAAACCGATGAACGCCGAGCTGCGCCGCGCCTATTGCAGCCCCTACGACAACTGGCACAACCGCCTGGCAACCCTACGTTTTGTCCAGGACATCCCATTGCTCCCCTCCGACCCCAGTTACGCCCTGGTCAGCGAAGTGGAAGCGTCCCTTCCCCGCTTCGCCGATTTGCCCATGGCGATCTTCTGGGGGGAGCGGGATTTCGTCTTTGACCGGGTCTTCCGCGACGAATGGACGCAGCGCTTCCCCAAAGCCGAGCTCCATTCCTACCCCGACGTCGGCCATTACGTGCTGGAGGATGCCGGCGAAGAAATCATCCCACTGATTCGCCGGTTTCTTACGAACCATCCCCTACCGACCGTTCCGCCATGGAAACAAAAACAGCGCTAACCAACATCGCCGCCTATCTGCCGGAGATGGCCAGGCTTCATCCCCTGTCCCCGGCGGTCTACTTTCCCCAGGGGAAGGACCGCCGCGGCCGCGTCGCCTACACCCATTACACCTTCGCTCAGCTCGACCGCGAGAGCAACCGCATCGCCCATGGTCTGGAGAGCCTCGGCATCCGTCGGGGAACGCGCACGGTGCTGATGGTGCCGCCAAGCCTCGACTTCTTCGCCCTGACCTTCGCCCTCTTCAAGATCGGCGCGGTACCGGTGCTGGTCGATCCCGGCATGGGCGTAAAAAACCTCAAGACCTGCCTGACCGAAGCCGAACCGGAAGCCTTCATCGGCATTCCCAAGGCCCATGTCGCCCGCGTGCTCCTCGGCTGGGGGAAGGCGACCCTCCGCATCCTGCTCACCGTCGGGCCGCGCCTCGGCTGGGGCGGCGCCACCCTCACCGACTTCGCCGGCTGTTCCGCCGACTACGCCATGGCCGCCACCGCGCCCGAGGAGACCGCCGCCATCCTCTTCACCAGCGGCAGCACCGGCGTTCCCAAGGGAGCGATCTACAGCCATGGCAACTTTCTCGCCCAAGTGGAAATGCTGCGCAGACTCTACGACATCGAACCCGGTGAAATCGATCTGCCGACCTTCCCCCTTTTCGCCCTCTTCGCGCCTGCTTTGGGGATGACTTCGGTGATCCCCGACATGGATTTTACCCGTCCCGGCGCCGTCGATCCGCGCAAGATCATCGCCGCCATCGAGAGTTTCGGCGTCACCGGCATGTTCGGCTCACCCGCCCTTATCAACCGTGTCGGCCGCTACGGCCAGGCCCAAGGCATCCGCCTGCCGAGCCTGCGCCGGGTCATTTCCGCCGGCGCGCCGGTGCCGGCGCAGGTGTTGGAACGCTTCGCCGGCATGCTCGACGCTGCCGCCCGCATCCACACCCCCTATGGCGCCACCGAGGCGCTGCCGGTCGGCTCCATTGATCATCGGGAGATCCTCGGTAAAACCCGGACCCTCACCGATCAGGGGCGCGGCGTTTGCATCGGCCGTCCGGTGCCGGGGATCACGGTGGAGATCATCGCCATCGACGACGGCCCCATCGCCGCCTGGGATGAAAGTCTGAAAGTCGCCAACGGCGTCATCGGCGAGATCGTCGTCCAGGGCCCGCAGGCCACGGCCGCGTACGTCAACCGCCCCGAATCGACGGCGCTGGCCAAGATCGCCGATCCTGAGGGCGGCTTCTATCACCGCATGGGCGATCTCGGCTATCGGGACGAGCAGGGGCGTCTCTGGTTCTGCGGCCGCAAGGCGCATCGCGTGGTCACCAGCGAAGCAACCCTCTTCACCATCCCTTGCGAGGCCATTTTCAATACCCATCCCCAGGTCTTTCGCTCGGCTTTGGTCGGCGTCGGCGAAGCGGGACGACAGCGGCCGGTGATCTGCGTTGAGTTGGAAAAAGGCACGGCGAAGAGCGAGCACCCGCGCATCCGACAAGAGCTGCTGGAAATCGGCGCCCGCCATGAACTCACTGCCGGTTTGCGCGAGCTGTTCTTTCATCCCGCCTTTCCCGTCGATATCCGCCACAATGCCAAGATCTTTCGGGAAAAGCTGGCAATCTGGGCGCAGGAGCAGTTGCGATGAAAGTGCTGGTCACCGGCGGCGGCGGTTTTCTCGGACAAGCGATCGTCAAGCGCCTGCGGGAGCGGGGAGACGAAGTGCGCTCCCTGGCCCGTAACGCCTATCCCGAACTGGAAGCCCTCAGTGTCGAACAGTTCCGGGGGGATCTCGCCGATGCCGGGGTGGCGATCGAAGCGGCGACGGGCTGCGATCTCGTCCTTCACGTCGCCGCCAAGGCCGGGGTCTGGGGAAATTATCAGGATTACTACCGGGCCAATGTCGTCGGCACCGCTAACATCATTGCCGCCTGTCGGGCCTGCGGCATCGCCAAACTGGTCTACACCAGTTCGCCGAGCGTGGTCTTCGACGGCCGGGACATGGAAGAGGTCGACGAATCTGCCCCCTACCCCGCCCACTTTGAAGCCTATTATCCGCGGACCAAGGCCGAGGCCGAGAAGCTGGTACTGGCCGCCAACGGCTCGGAATTGGCGACGACGGCGCTGCGTCCTCACCTCATCTGGGGGCCGGGCGACAACCATCTGGTACCGCGCATCCTCGACCGCGGCCGCCGGGGACGGCTGCGGCGCATCGGCCGACGTCCCTGCCCGGTCGATACCCTCTACATCGATAACGCCGCCGAAGCCCATCTTCAGGCCGCTGACCGCCTCGCCGTCGGTTCGCCGGTTGCGGGCAAGGCCTATTTTCTTGCTCAAGGCGAACCCAAACCGGTCTGGGAGGTGGTTGACCGTATCCTCGCCGCCGGCGGTCTGCCCCCCGTGACCCGGGTCATTTCTCCACACCTCGCCTATGCCGCCGGTTGGTTCCTGGAAAAGATGTACACCCTGCTGCGGCTCTCCGGCGAACCGCCCATGACCCGTTTCGTCGCCCGGGAACTCTCCACCGCCCACTGGTTCGACCTGAGCGCCGCCCGCCGCGACTTCGGCTATCAACCTCAGATCAGCTTCGATGAAGGGATGGAACGTCTGGCCGCCTGGCTCAAGGAGTATCCCCGCTGATACCCCCGGTATCCTGGCGGCAACCGCCCGCCGCGCCTCGCCTCGCCGCTTTGGAACTGCACCTCTGGCGCTTTCCTCTCGATGTGCCTCCAGACATGATTGCCGGCCTGCGCACCCTCCTCTCCCCCGACGAAGCGGCCCGCGCCGAACGCTTGCGCGTCCCCGCCAAAGTACATGAATTCATCGCCGCGCGCGGGTATCTGCGCCGGATTCTCGCCCGCTATCTCCACACCCCACCCTCCTCTCTGAACTTCGCATACGGTCCCGCCGGAAAACCCTTTCTCGACTCCCCCAGGGTCCCCCTTTTCTTCAATCTCACCCATGCCGGCACCTGGGGCCTGCTCGGTATTGCCGATGACCAGGAAGTCGGCATCGACGTGGAATGGTTGCAACGCCCCGTCGATATCCGTCAGATCGCGTCCTGGGCCTTTGCCGGAGAACTCTGCTCGGAACTGGAAAGCCTGCCGCCGGAAATAAAAAGGGCGCGTTTTCATCTTCTCTGGACAGATCGGGAAGCTCGTCTGAAAACCTTGGGCATAGGCTTTTCCCACCCCGTTCCCGCCGGATTCGACGATCTTGCAAGCGGCCACTTCCTGCTCGAACCCGATTATCTCGGGGCCTGGGCAACGGCCGTTAGCCCCAGGCTGATTTCCTATTGGGACGAAACTCTGCGGGATTCGGAATAATCCTTCCTATCTATTCCTGAAATGATCATCTATCGCGGCGCTCCTTTCCGTCGACCGCATACGCTCATTCATCCTTCGGTTCATCATGGCCTTTTTAGGTAGGAAGACCGCTTCAGCGTGGGTATCCAGGGAATTGACCAAACCGCACCAGAAAATTGATAGCGATGCTCAACGAAGTGGTTGACGCCATGCCGGCCACGACATGAGGGGGGATCACTAGGCGCTTTTCATTCCGGATAAAATTGTTGACAGATTAGTTTTTCGGCATTATTTTTTCGACTGAGTAGTCAGTCAGGAGAAATCTATGCCCCCATGCAAACCCGAAGACAAACGCTGCGCCCTGCTTCACGCCGCCCTGGAACTCTTCGCCACCCAGGGTTTCGACGGTACCGCCACGGCCCAGATCGCCAAACAGGCCGGGGTCGCCAGTGGTACCCTTTTTTTCCATTTCAAGAGCAAGGAAGAGTTGATTCAGGAACTTTTCCGGGAAGTGCGCAACAAAATCGAACAGGAATTGCGGGAACCGGACGGTACTTCCGCCTCCCTGCGCGAGCGCCTGCTGCGCTCCCTGGAAAAACTGCTCCTTTTCCTGCTGAACAATCCCCGGGAATTCAAATTCATCGAGCACTACTACTTCTCTCCCTTCAGCGAACGGGAAGTGTTTCGCATCGAGGAACATAACATCATCCACCATCTGCTCGTCCAGGCCCGCGACGGGCAGATTGTCAAGGAGGCCCCCCTGATGGTCCTGGAAGCCGTCGTTTTCGGCCCCATCACCGCTCTGGCCAAGGAACACGCCAACCGCAGCGCGGTCATTGATGAGGAAATCTGCCGGTTGACCATCCAGGCCTGCTGGGACGGCAT
Organism: Trichloromonas sp.; assembly: GCF_034006665.1. GTDB lineage: Bacteria > Desulfobacterota > Desulfuromonadia > Desulfuromonadales > Trichloromonadaceae > Trichloromonas. The sequence continues at coordinate 15,200 of NZ_JAVESI010000005.1, read as the reverse complement.
CAAACGCTGAGCACGGCATCGTAACGAAGGAACCGCCCCCTATGACTGCACCGAACAGACGGGAAACCATTCTCCATGTCGCCAAGGAACTGATCGCCGTCAACGGTTTTCACAACACCCCCATGAGCATGATCGCCGACAAGGCCGGCATCGCCACGGGGAGCATCTATCGCCACTTCACCAGCAAGGACAAACTGATCAACGAGATCCACCGGGAACTGAACGACCGCCTTGTGCGCTCTCTGCTCAAGAACTACCCCCGGGGGGAACCGACGTCGGTGCGTTTTCACTCTATCGGCCGGTCCTTTGTCCATTACTGTCTGGCCGCCCCCTTCGATTTCAGTTTCCTTGAGAAGTTTCACAACTCCCCTTACGGGGTGGCCTATCGCCGGGAACTGGTTTCGCAAGAAAAAGAGCAGAGCCCGATCGACGAACTTCTCGCTGCGGCCGCCCGGGAAGAGGTTATCAAACAGCTGCCCCGCACGGTACTGAGCGCGCTGATCTTCGGCCCCCTGGTCGGTATCGTGCGCGACCACATCCTCGGTTTCAACCGTCTCGACGAGGAGACCATTGAACGGACCGTCGAAGCCTGCTGGGATGCGATTCGTATTTGAAGCAGGGGTAAAAAGAGAGTAATCTTTCGCGGTTTTGACCCTGACCGACATTTCTCCGGTTGCCCGGAAAGTCTCCGGCAATTCGTCACCCACAAGGATCAAGCAATGAAGATCAACGACAAATCCCGCTGGCTGATCACCGGGCTCTGCGCCCTGATGCTGTTCATGAACGGCTGCAAAAAAGAGGCGGCCACACCGGTTGCTCCGGCCCAGGCACCGCCACCGGCAGTCGGGATCATCACGGTGACTCCCCAGTCCGCACACCTGACCAGCGAGCTGCCCGGGCGGACCGCGCCCCGGCTGATCGCCGAGGTGCGGCCGCAGGTGAGCGGCATCATCCAGAAACGGCTCTTCACCGAAGGAGCCGACGTCAAGGCGGGCCAGGTTCTCTATCAGATCGACCCGGCTCTCTATCGCGCCGAGGTCGACCGCACCGAAGCCACCCTGACCCGCGCCATAGCCAATGTCACCTCCATACGCCAACGCTTCGAGCGTTACCGAGAATTGGTGAAGATCAATGCCGTCAGTCAGCAGGATTACGATGACACCAGCGCCGCCTTGCGTCAGGCTGAGGCCGAAATCGAAGTCGCCAAGGCCGCCCTGCAGACGGCGCGTATCAATCTCGACTACACCACGCTCAAAGCGCCGATTTCCGGGCGGATCGGCCGCTCCGCCGTGACCGACGGAGCCCTGGTCACCGCCAATCAGCCCCAGGCTTTAGCCACCATTCAGCAACTCGATACCATTTACGTCGATGTCGTCCAGACCTCCGCCGAGATGCTCAATCTGAAGCGGAACCTGGAAAGCGGCCTGCTGCAAGGCAGCAACCGGGCCACGGTGGATCTGCGCCTGGAAGACGGCACCGCCTACCCCCTTCCCGGGGAGTTGAAATTCTCGGAAGTGACCGTTGAGCCGAGCACCGGTTCGGTTACTCTGCGGGCCATCTTCCCCAATCCAAAGATGCAGCTGCTGCCCGGTATGTTCGTACGCGCGATCGTTACCGAAGGCACCAGCGACGCGGCACTGCTGGTGCCGCAACGGGGGATCACCCGCAACCCCGCCGGCGAGGCCATGGTCATGCTGGTTAACGCCGAGGAGAAGGTCGAGCCGAGAGTCATCCAGGTCGCCCGCACGGTGGGGAATCAGTGGCTGGTTTCCGGTGGTCTTGAAGCCGGTGACCGGGTGATCCTCGAAGGCATCCAGAAAGCCCGGCAGGGGACGGTGGTGAAAACCTATGTCTTCGGCGAAAAAACGGATGAGGCACCGCCGGCGCCGTCCACCGACAAGAAGGAATAACCCTCCCCCCTGCCTCAATCCTTATCGAGGATGGAGCAGGACCGGCGGTCAGCTTTCAATGTAGATTTTTCAAGGAGCTTCCCCCATGTCCCGGTTTTTCATAAATAGACCGATCTTCGCCTGGGTTCTCGCCATCATGGTCATGCTGGCGGGTCTGCTGGCGATCAAAACCCTGCCGGTCTCCCAGTATCCGCCCATCGCACCGCCGCAGATCAGCATCAACGCCATGTATCCCGGGGCCTCGGCCCAGACCGTACAGGATACGGTCACCCAGGTCATCGAGCAGAAGCTCAACGGCATCGACGACCTGATCTACATGTACTCGACCAGCGATTCGGCCGGGGCCGTTTCCATCAACCTGACCTTCAAGGCCGGCACCGACCCGAATATCGCCCAGGTTCAGGTGCAGAACAAACTCCAGCTCGCCACCCCCCTGCTTCCCCAGGTGGTACAGAAACAGGGGATCCAGGTGGTCAAATCGACCAAGAACTTCCTGGTCATCGTCGGCCTGATCTCCGAGGACGGTTCCATGAGCCGCCACCAGCTGACCGACTACATGGTGTCCAATGTCCAGGACATTGTCAGCCGCGTACAGGGGGTCGGTGAGGTCACGGTTTTCGGCTCCCAGAATGCCATGCGCATCTGGGTCGACCCCGACAAAGTCAACAGCTACAAACTCACCAGCGACGACGTGATGGACGCCCTGCAGGCTCAGAACGCCCAGGTTTCCGCCGGTCAGTTCGGCGGCTCGCCGGCCGTCGCCGACCAGCAGCTCAACGCCACCGTCACCGCCCGCACCCTGCTGCAAACCCCGCAAGAGTTCGACAACATCATCCTGCGCACCAATCCCGACGGCTCGACGGTCCGTCTGAAGGATGTCGCACGGAGCGAGATCGGCACCGAGAACTACGACATCGAAGCCCGCTACAAGGGGATGCCCCTCGGCGGCATGGCCATTCGCCTCGCCGCCGGCGCCAACGCCCTCGACACCGTCGAGCGGATCAAGAGCAAGATGGAGGAACTTTCCCGCTACTTCCCCGCCGGGATGAAAGCCGTTTACCCCTACGACACCACCCCCTATGTGGAAGTCTCCATCAAGGAGGTGGTGCGGACCCTGATCGAAGCGGTTTTTCTCGTCTTTGTCATCATGTTCCTCTTTTTGCAGAACATCCGCGCCACCCTGATTCCCACCATCGCCGTGCCGGTCGTTCTGCTCGGAACCATGGGGGTGTTGTCGGCCGCCGGCTTTTCCATCAACACCCTGACCATGTTCGCCCTGGTCATCGTCATCGGCCTGTTGGTGGATGACGCCATCGTCGTCGTCGAGAACGTCGAACGGATCATGTCCGAAGAGGGGCTATCCCCCCACGATGCCACGGTCAAATCGATGGGGCAGATCACCGGCGCTCTGGTCGGCATCGCCACGGTTCTCACCGCCGTCTTTCTGCCTATGGCTTTTTTCGGCGGCTCCACCGGGGTCATCTACCGACAGTTCTCCATCACCATCATCTCGGCCATGGTCCTTTCGGTGCTGGTCGCGCTCATTCTCACCCCGGCCCTCTGCGCCACCCTGCTCAAGCCGGTGACCAAAGGGCACGAAGCCTATGAAAGCGGCTGGTTCAGCGGCTTTTTCCGCTGGTTCAACAAGGCCTTCAATTTTGGCCGGGGGAAATACGAAAAGATCGTCGGTCGCTCTTTCGGCAAGCCGCTCCGGTACTTGGTCGTCTACGGCGCCATTGTCGCGGTCATGATCTATTTTTTCGTCCGTCTGCCCACCGCTTTTCTCCCCGATGAGGATCAGGGTTTCATCATCTGCCAGATCCAGCTCCCCGCCGGGGCAACCAAGAACCGCACCATTGGGGTCATCGAGCAGATCGAAAAACATTTTCTCGAAAACGAGACCAAGACGGTCGAGGCACTGGTCACCGTGGCCGGTTTCAGTTTCGCCGGTCGCGGCCAGAACATGGGTCTGGCCTTCGTCAAACTCAAGGACTGGGAACTGCGACCGACCCCCGAGCTGCGGGCCCCGGCCATCGCCGGCCGGGCAATGCAGGCCTTCTCCCAGATCCGCGACGGCCTCGCCTTCGCCTTCTCGCCGCCGGCAGTGGTGGAGTTGGGGCAGGCCAACGGTTTCGACTTCATGCTCCAGGACCGCGCCGGTCTCGGCCACGCCAAGCTGATGGAGGCCCGCAACCAGCTTCTCGGCATGGCCATGCAGAACCCCAAACTGATCGCCGTGCGCCCCAACGGTCAGGACGATTCCCCCCAGTTCAGACTCGATCTCGACGATGTGCGCGCCGGCGCCCTCGGGATTTCTCTCAACGATATCAACAGCGTACTGAGCACCGCTTGGGGCAGCTCTTATGTCAACGATTTCATCGAAAACGGCCGGGTCAAAAAGGTCTACGTGCAGTCTGCCCAAGAGTTCCGCATGGTGCCCGAAGACATCAACCGGTGGTATCTACGCAACAACAAAAATGAGATGGTCCCCTTCTCGGCCTTCGCCACCGCCCACTGGGAATACGGATCCCCCCGCCTGGAACGCTACAACGGCATTCCCGCCGTGGAAATCATGGGACAGGCGGCGCCGGGCGTAAGTACCGGCGAGGCGATGCTGGCGATGGAAGAAATGGCCGCGAAACTCCCCCCCGGAGTCGGTTTCGAGTGGACCGGCCTCTCTTACGAGGAGAGACAGGCGGGCGCCCAAGCCCCGGCCCTTTACGCCATCTCGCTGCTGGTCGTCTTTCTCGCCGTCGCCGCCCTCTACGAAAGCTGGACCATTCCTTTCGTCAACCTGCTCATGCTCCCCCTGGGACTGGTCGGCGCAGTTACGGCGGTCACCCTGCGCGGCCTGCCCAACGACGTCTATCTGCAGATCGGCCTCTTGACCACCATCGGCCTTTCCACCAAAAACGCCATCCTCATCATCCAGTTCATCAAGGAACTGCTCCGTCAGGGACATAGCCTGGTCGAGGCCACACTCATGGCGGTAAAAATCCGGCTGCGTCCGGTCATCATGACCTCTCTGGCCTTCTTCTTCGGCACGCTGCCCCTGGCCCTGACCAAAGGAGCCGGTTCCGCCGCGCAGAATGCCATCGGCACCGCCGTCACCGGCGGTCTGCTCTCGGCGACCTTTATCGACCTGCTCTTCATCCCCTTCTTTTTCGTCTTGATTTCGCGTATTTTTGGACGCCAGAAGACAGCGGTCGCCACCCAACCCCTGGAGGTGCATTGATATGACCCGCGCGCTGACCAAACTTATTCTGATGATGGGAGTCCTTTTCCTGCCGGCGGGCTGCGCGAGCATGGCGCCCGACTATAAACAACCGGAACTCCCCGTGACCGAAGCCTGGCCGCAAGGGGAAGCCTACAGCGAGGCCACGGACGGCCCGACGGCGGCGGAACTGCCCTGGCGGGAATTTTTCCGCGACGAACGTCTGCAGCAACTCATCGAACGGGCGCTGGAAAACAACCGCGACCTGCGCGTCGCCGCCCTTAACGTCGAACGCGCCCGCGCCCAGTATCGCATCCAGCGCAGCGAACTCTTCCCCGACATCGGCGCCGGCGGCAGTTTCAACAAACAGCGGCAACCGGATGTCACCGGTTTCGGTCGGGTCATGCATTTCGAGCAGTACGGGGTAAACCTCGGGCTGGCCTCTTGGGAGCTCGACTTCTTCGGCCGCATCCGCTCCCTCAAGGAGCAGGCGCTGGAGTCCTACTTCGCCACCGAGGAAGCCCGTCGCGCCGCCCGCATTGCCCTCATCGGCGAAGTCGCCAACGCCTATCTGAACCTGGCCGCCGATCGCGAACGGCTGGCCCTGGCCGAGGAAACCCTCGCAAGCCACCAGGCCACCTACGATCTGACCCAACGCCGCTTCGACCTGGGCGTCGCCAGCGCCTTGGAAGTGCGTCAGGCGCAGACCAGTGTCGAGGGGACGAAGGTCGACATCGCCCGCTTTACCTCCCTGATTGCCGAGGATGAAAACGCCCTGCGTCTGCTCACCGGCGGAGAAGTGCCCACAGACCTCTTCCCCGCCGCGCCCCTGAAGGCCGCAACCACCCTGAGCCCCCTTTCCGCCGGTGTGCCTTCAGAGGTTCTGTTGCAGCGCCCGGATATTCTCGCCGTCGAACATCGCCTGAAAGGGGCCAATGCCAATATCGGCGCCGCCCGCGCCGCCTTCTATCCGCGCATCGCCCTGACCACCAACGGCGGTTTCGCCAGCACCGAACTGTCGGATCTTTTCACCAGCGACGCCCGCGCCTGGGCCTTCACCCCGCGCATCGACATTCCAATTTTTAACGCCGGACGCCTTCAGGCCCAGCTGGAAACGGCCGAGATCGACCGGGACATCCTCATCAACCAATACGAAGGCGCGATTCAGACGGCCTTCCGGGAAGTGGCCGACACCCTCGCCCAGCGGGGCACCATCGACGAACAACTCCAGGCCCAGCAGGCGCTGGTCGAAGCGACCAGCGAAACTTACCGCCTTTCGGAAACCCGTTTCGATAAGGGAATCGACAGCTTCCTCCAGGTCCTCGACGCCCAACGGGCCCTCTACGGCGCCCAGCAGAACCTGATCAACATCGAACTGGCCGATCTCGCCAGCCAGATTAACCTTTACAAGGTACTCGGCGGAGGATCGAAGTAACTTCCTTTGGACAAAAGGCCTTTTCCATGATCCCTGTAATAAAACGGCTGTTCGGCAACGGCTATCTGCTGATTCTGCTCGTACTTGCCATCGCAGCGGGCGCCCTATGGAAATACAGCCAAAAGGATGAACCGGTCGGACTCGTCAGCGGTAACGGCCGGATTGAGGCGGTGGAGATCGATATCGCCAGCAAACATCCCGGACGGCTTGAGGATGTGCTGGTGCGCGAGGGGGATTTCGTCACCGCCGGTGAAGTGCTGGCAGTGATGGACACTGAGGCGCTTTCCGCACAACTGCGCCAGGCCGAGGCCCAGCTGCGGCAAACCCATAGTTCCGTGGCCACGGCAAAAAGCCAACTGGCCCAGCGACGAAGTGAAAAGGCAGCGGCTTTGGCCTACGTCAAGCAACGCCAAGCCGATCTCGATAATGCCCGCAAGCACGCCCAGCGCTCGGCGGCGCTGGTCGCCGAAGGCGCCATCTCCCGGCAAACGGCTCAGGACGACGAGAGCCGGGTGCTCAGCGCCGAAGCGGCCCTCGCCTCGGCCCTCGCCCAGGTTTCCGCCGCCGAAGCCGCCATCGCCACCGCCGAAGCCCAGGTCATCGGCGCCCAGTCGACCATCGAAGCGGCCCAGGCCACGGTCGAACGCATTCAGGCGGACCTCGACGACAGCACCCTCAAATCCCCCCGAGACGGACGCGTCCAGTACCTCATCGCCCATCCCGGCGAGGTTCTCGGGGCCGGCGGTCGGGTTATCAGCTTGGTCGATCTGAGCGATGTCTACATGACCTTCTTTCTGCCCACCGCCGCCGCCGGACAAATTGCTCTGGGGAGCGAAGTCCGGCTGGTTCTCGACGCTGCTCCCCAGCATGTGATCCCCGCTAAAATCTCCTTTATCTCCGATGTCGCCCAGTTCACCCCGAAAACGGTGGAAACGGCCAGCGAACGGGAAAAGCTCATGTTCCGGGTGCGCGCCCAACTGCCCGTCGAACTGCTGAAAAAATACATCACCCAGGTCAAGACCGGCCTGCCGGGAATGGCTTATGTGCTGATTGACCCGCAAGCGCAATGGCCGGAAAATCTGCGGGTGACCGTGACGCCATGAGCTCTCCGGCGTCCTCCGGCGACATCAGGGAGACCCCTCCGGTCGCGCGATTGCGGGATGTTTCTCTCCGTTACACAAAGACCCAGGCCCTGGATTCCATCTCCCTCGACCTGCCGAGCGGCCGCATGGTCGGTTTCATCGGTCCGGACGGCGTCGGCAAATCGAGTCTTTTCTCCCTGATCGCCGGGGCCCGTGCCATCCAGACCGGCCGCATCGACGTGCTCGGCGGCGACATGGCCGACCGCCGCCACCGCCGTCAGGTCTGCCCCCGGGTGGCCTACATGCCCCAGGGTCTCGGCAAGAATCTCTATCCCACCCTCTCGGTCTTCGAAAATGCCGAGTTTTTCGGCCGGCTTTTCGGTCAGGACCGCCAAGAGCGGCAGGAACGCATCGCCGATCTGCTCGCCGCCACCGGCCTCTCCCCTTTCGCCGGGCGCCCCGCCGGCAAACTTTCCGGCGGCATGAAACAGAAACTGGGTCTCTGCTGCGCCCTGATCCACGATCCCGACCTGCTGATTCTCGACGAACCGACCACCGGCGTCGATCCTCTTTCCCGCCGTCAATTCTGGGAACTGATTGACCGCATCCGCCGCAACCGCCCGGGAATGAGCATCCTGGTCGCCACCGCCTACATGGAAGAATCGGCCCGCTTCGACTGGCTGGTGGCCATGAACGACGGACGCGTCCTTGCTACCGGCGCTCCCGCCGAACTGCTCGAACGCACCGGCGGAAAAAGCCTCGAAGAAGCCTTTATCGCCCTTCTCCCCGAGACCCAGCGGGAGAACTACGAGCCCATCGTCATTCCGCCCCGACATATGGACGACGACGGGCAAACGGCCATCGAGGCGCGGGGATTGACCATGCGTTTCGGCGACTTTACCGCCGTCGATCAGGTCAATTTTCGTATCCTGCGCGGGGAAATCTTCGGGTTTCTCGGTTCCAACGGCTGCGGCAAGACCACAACCATGAAGATCCTCACCGGCCTTCTCCCCGCCAGTGAGGGGGAAGCCAGGCTTTTCGGCCACAAGGTAAACGCCCACGACATCGAAACCCGACGCCGGGTCGGTTACATGACCCAGGGTTTTTCCCTCTACAGCGAACTGACGGTACGCCAGAACCTGGTTCTGCACGCCCGACTCTTCCGCATGCCCGAGAAGAAAATCCCGGCACGGGTGGCGGAGATGGCGGAGCGTTTTGGCCTGAGCGGCATCATGGAGAGTCTTCCCGATGCCCTGCCCTTGGGCCAGCGTCAGCGACTTTCCCTGGCGACAGCGATGATTCACGCCCCGGAAATGCTCATTCTCGATGAGCCGACTTCGGGGGTCGACCCGGTGGCGCGGGACGGCTTCTGGCGGATCATGATTGATCTGGCGCGGCGGGAGAAGGTCACGATCTTCATCTCCACCCATTTCATGAATGAAGCGCTGCGTTGTGACCGGATCTCCCTCATGCATGCCGGCAAGGTACTGGTCAGCGATGCGCCGCGGGCGCTGATGGAAAAGTGTGGCGCGGCGACCTTGGAGGAAGCCTTCATCAACTATCTGGAAGAGGCCTCCGCCAGCCCGAAAAGCGCCGCCTCACCGCCGCCCGAAAAGGCTCTGCCGACGCCGCCCGCGCCGTCCCGAGATAAAAAGCATCCTTCCGACGGAATCTTCAGTCTCCGCCGTCTGCTCAGTTACACCCGCCGCGAATCCCTGGAGTTGCGCCGTGATCCGATCCGCCTGACCCTGGCCCTGCTCGGCACCTTCATCCTCATGTTCGTCATCGGTTACGGCGTCAACATGGATGTGGAGGATCTGACCTTTGCCGTCCTCGATCGCGATCAGTCCGCCTTGAGCCGAGATTATGCCCTGAATCTAGCGGGTTCCCGCTATTTCATCGAACATGCGCCGATCCGCGATTACGCCGATATGGACCAACGGATGCGCGCCGGCGAAATCAGTCTGGCCATCGAAATCCCCCCGGGCTTCGGCCGCGATCTGCGGCGCGGCAACGCGGTTGCCATCGGCGCCTGGATCGACGGGGCCATGCCGCAAAGGGCCGAAACGGTAAGCGGTTACGCGCAGGGCATGCACGCCCATTGGCTGGCGTCCGTCAGCCGTCAGACCCAAGGGGAGGCCGCGACGGCCGGCACGGTCAACATTGAGACCCGCTTTCGCTATAACCCGGATGTCAAGAGCCTGCCCTCCATGGTTCCGGCGGTGATTCCCCTCTTGCTGATGATGATTCCGGCCATGCTCACCGCTTTATCCGTGGTACGGGAAAAAGAGCTGGGTTCCATCGTCAACCTCTACGTTACCCCCGTTACGCGCCTGGAGTTTCTGCTCGGCAAACAGATCCCCTATCTGGCTCTGGCGATGCTCAACTTCCTGCTTTTGACGGCTTTGGCGGTCTTCGTCTTCAAGGTACCGATCACGGGAAGTTTTGCCGCCCTGAGCGCAGCCGCCCTGTTGTATGTCAGCACCGCCACCATCCTGGGCATGGTGATTTCGACCTTCATGCGCAGCCAGATTGCCGCCATTTTCGGAACGGCGATTCTCACCATTTTGCCGGCGGTGCAGTTTTCCGGCATGCTTGATCCGGTTTCCTCCCTGGAAGGAACCGGAGCGGCGATCGGCAAGATCTATCCGACCACCCATTTTCTCACCATCGCCCGGGGAACCTTCGCGAAAGCCCTCGGTTTCGCCGATCTGCAAGCGTCCTTCATCCCCCTGCTGCTGGCCGTCCCCATCCTCATCGGGCTCGGTGCCGTCCTGCTCAAGAAACAGGAGCGTTGATCATGGGCCTCGCCAACATCCGCCATCTCGGCGTTAAAGAACTGCGCGGACTGCTCCGGGACCCGATGATGCTCTTCCTCATCGTCTACGCCTTCACCTTCGCCGTCTACGCCAGCGCCACGGCCATGCCCGAGACCCTGCACAAGGCGCCGATCGCCATCGTTGACGAAGACCATTCGCCCCTTTCCCGGCGCATCGTCGATGCCTTTTATCCCCCGCGCTTTCTTCCGCCGATTCTGATCGACCAGGCGCGGATGGATGCGCGCATGGATGCCGGTCTCGACACCTTCGCCCTCAACATCCCTCCCGATTTCCAACGCGATCTTCTTTCCGGACGCGTCGCCACGGTGCAAATCAACGTCGACGCCACACGCATGAGCCAGGCCTTTACCGGCAATGGCTACATCCAGCGCATCATCAGCGATGAAGTGAACGCTTTTCTGCGCGGTCACCAGAACGCCACCGCGCCCCCCGTCGAACTGGCCCTGCGTGCCCGCTTCAACCCCGAATTGAACAAAACCTGGTTCGGCGCCGTAATGAAGGTCATCGACAACGTCACCATGCTCTCCATCATCCTCACCGGCGCTGCGCTGCTGCGGGAACGAGAACACGGTACCGTCGATCATCTGCTGGTGATGCCGGTCACCCCCTTTGAAATCATGGCCGCCAAAATCTGGTCCATGGCCCTGGTCGTTCTGCTTGCCACCGCCGCGTCGCTGGTTGTGGTCGTGGAAGGACTCTTGCGAGTGCCCATCGAAGGCTCGATTTTCCTTTTTCTGCTCGGCACCGGCCTGCATCTCTTCGCCACCACCTCTCTCGGCATTTTTCTCGGCACCCTCGCCCGTTCCATGCCCCAGTTCGGGCTGTTGATGATGCTCTTTTTGCTCCCCTTGCAGATTCTCTCCGGCGGCACCACCCCCCGGGAAAGCATGCCCGACATCGTCCAGCACCTGATGATGAGCGCGCCCAACACCCATTTCGTCATGCTCGCCCAGGCGATCCTTTATCGCGGCGCCGGCCTCTCCGTCGTCTGGCCGCAATTCGTGGCCCTGGCGCTGATCGGCACGGTCCTGTTTTTCCTCTCTTTGGCCCGCTTCCGCAAAACCCTCGGGACGATGGCTTGAAAACGGTGAGCGTTGGGTTTTACTTGCTTTTGAACTGATCGGCAATCGACTGCCGGAGGCAACGTCTATGAGCCGTCTCAATCTTCCCAAAGGCGTTATCGCCCTCGGCCTGGTAAGCCTGTGCATGGATCTCTCCTCGGAGATGATCCACAGCCTGCTGCCGGTCTTTCTGGTCACCGTCCTGGGTGCCGGTGCGCTGTCGGTGGGCCTGATCGAAGGGATCGCCGAAGCGACGGCGGCCATCGTCAAGATCTTCTCCGGGGTGATCTCCGATCGGATCGGGCGGCGCAAGCCCTTGGTGCTCGCGGGTTACGGCCTGGCGGCGCTGACCAAGCCGCTGTTTCCGCTCGCCTCCGGGCTCGGTCTCATCCTCACCGCCCGCTTCGTCGATCGCATCGGCAAAGGGATTCGCGGGGCACCGCGCGACGCGCTGATCGCCGACATTACCCCGGCGGAAAGTCGTGGGGCGGCATACGGTTTGCGCCAGTCGATGGACACCATCGGCGCCTTCGCCGGGCCGCTGCTGGCCATGGCGCTGATGGCGGCAACCAGCGACAATTTCCGTCTAACCTTCTGGGTAGCCACAGTGCCGGCCGTCCTCTGCGTGCTGCTCATCGTCTTCGGCGTCGAGGAACCGGAATCAGCTCCTCGCGCCACCTCAACAAAATCGCCAATCTCCCATGAAAATCTGGGGCGTCTGCCGGCCCATTTCTGGTGGGTGGTCGCCTTCGCCGCCGTGCTGACCCTGGCCCGTTTCTCCGAGGCCTTCCTGCTGCTGCGGGCGCAGAATCTGGGACTCGCCGTCACTTGGGTGCCGATGGTGCTGATCGTCATGAACCTGGTTTACGCGGCCAGCGCCTACCCTGTCGGCAAACTCTCCGACAACAGCAACCGTTCCGGCCTGCTCGCCTGGGGCATCGGCTTTCTCATCCTCGCCGACCTTGTCCTCGCCGCCGCCAGCGGCATCTGGGCGGTCATGCTCGGCGCCGCCCTGTGGGGCCTGCACATGGGCGCCACCCAGGGGCTGCTTTCGGCCCTGGTCGCCGACGCTGCCCCCGCCGATCTGCGCGGCACCGCCTTCGGCGTCTTCAACCTCGCCGGCGGCCTTGCCCTCCTCGCCGCCAGCGTCATCGCCGGAGCTCTGTGGAGTCGGTTCGGCCCGGCCATGACCTTTTACGTCGGCGCGATCTTTTCGGCGGTGGCGTTGGCCGACTTGGTCGCGAATGTACGAAGAAGCAGGCTAAACGGGCATGCCGCCAGCCAGTGAGCACCGTCGCTCCCACAAGAGAATTGACAAGGCCCCGGTTTAGGTTCACTTAAGACCAATGCCATGCTCATGTGATTTGTCGCTTTTCAACTGAGGGGAGGCAGAGACATGACGAATCGTCGAAAAACTACAAAGCCACGTTATCGACTATCGGTCACGTGGTTTTCTGCGTATCTGGATCAGGAGTTGAATATACGGTTCCCAGAATTAGACCATGATCGATAAAACCCCTAGCAAACAATGAGTTTTTGTCCGTTGTTACATCTGATAGACTGATGGGGTAGACAAGCAAATTTGACAGGGGAGAAAACCGTGACGATCTCCGAGACGAGCGAGAATCCTTCAGACCTTATCCGTCTCAAGGACGGCACGTTCCAGTTGCGCCTGGCCGGCGACTGGCTGGCGGGAAGCCTTCCCCTCCCCCTCGATGACGTGGAGGCGGCCATGGCCGGGAAGGCGCCGGTCACCCTCCGCTTCGAAACGGAGGATCTGCACAGCTGGGACAGCGGCCTGCTCACCTTCCTCAGCGGCCTGAAAAAGCTTTGCGATGAACGGGGGATCGCTTTCGACGACGGCAACCTGCCCGACGGCGCCCGACGCCTGCTGGCTTTGGCTGCGGCCGTTCCCGAGCAGCAGGCTGCTACCGGCCAGGCCCGCGCACCCCTCCTCGAGCGGGTGGCTGACCGCGCCCTCGGTGTCTGGAAGTCCGTCGTCGACATGCTCGATTTTCTCGGCGAAGTCACCCTCGCCTGCGGCCGCCTACTGACGGGTCGGGCCCGTTTCCGACGCACGGACCTCTGGGAGATCATGCGCGAATGCGGCGCCGGCGCTCTGCCCATCGTCTCTCTCATCAGTGTGCTGGTGGGATTGATCTTCGCCTTCGTCGGCGCGGTGCAGCTCTCCATGTTCGGCGCCGAAATCTATGTCGCCAGTCTGGTTGGCATCGCCGTCGTGCGGGTCATGGGGGCGATCATGACCGGCATCATCATGGCCGGCCGTACCGGCGCCGCCTTCGCCGCGCGCATCGGCACCATGCAGGTCAACGAAGAGATCGACGCCCTCGCCACCCTCGGCATTCCGCCGGTCGATTTCCTCGTTCTCCCGCGCATCATCGCCCTCACCCTGATGATGCCCCTGCTCTGCCTCTACGCCGACCTCATGGGGATACTCGGCGGACTGGCCGTCGGCGTCTTCATGCTTGATCTGAACCTGGGGGAATATCTGGAAATGACCAAACTGGCGGTGGGGCTCAAGGATTTCTGGATCGGCCTCTTTCACAGCGCTGTTTTTGGCGTGCTGGTCGCCCTCTCCGGCTGCCTGCGCGGCCTGCAATGCGGACGCAGCGCCTCGGCGGTGGGGGATGCGGCGACCTCGGCGGTGGTCACCGGTATCGTCAACATCATCGTGGCGACGGCGATCATCACCGTCATCTGCAATATTCTGGGGATCTGAGCCATGGCGACGACGGCAGCGGCCATCGAAGTGCGGGATCTGACTATGGCCTACGGCAGCCGGGTCATCCAGCGGGATCTGACTTTTACCGTCAACCGCGGGGATATCTTTATTATCATGGGCGGCAGCGGCTGCGGCAAGAGCACCCTGCTGCGCCACCTCATCGGCCTGCAAGTGCCGGCGACGGGGAGCGTCCATTACGGCGAAACGGATTTCTGGAACCTGCCCGCCGACGACCGTCAGCGCTTCATGCGCCGTTTCGGGGTGCTTTACCAGAGCGGCGCCCTGTGGAGTTCCATGACCTTGGCGGAAAATATCGCCCTGCCGCTGGAGGAATATACGGATTTGTCGAAGGCCGAGATCGCCGATCTGGTCGACCTCAAGCTCGCTCTGGTCGGGCTGGCCGGTTTTCGCGACTATTATCCGAGCGAAATCAGCGGCGGCATGAAGAAACGGGCGGGACTGGCCCGAGCCATGGCCCTCGACCCCGACATCCTCTTCTTCGACGAGCCCTCGGCCGGTCTCGATCCGATCAGTTCCCGCCTGCTCGACGATCTCATTCTCGAACTGCGGGACAGCCTCGGCGCCACGGTGGTGATCGTTACCCACGAACTGGCGAGCATCTTTGCCATCGGTAACAACTGCGTCTTTCTCGACGCCGGAACGAAAACCATGATCGCGACCGGCGACCCGAAAAAACTTCGGGACGAATCGGATAATCCGCTGGTGCGGCGCTTTCTTACCCGAGGCAAGGCGAATTAGGATGATGCGGTGACAAATGGAACCGCATCGTAACTATTCACCCGCCAGCGACAGGCCATCGGATTTTGGTCGCACGTCACCATCCGGCGACATGAAATCCGGCTGCTTGCCTTCGAACAGTAGACGCAAGGCTTCGGCGGCCGTGATGCCGTTTTT
>NZ_JAVESI010000090.1:0-3439 GCF_034006665.1 Trichloromonas sp. | reverse complement strand
CCTCGCAAGGCATTGGAATTGTTGAGGAATATACCATAGATTACGTCCCGGCGCAAGAAAAAAATTGCAAATAATCTAATGATTTAAACTATTTGTCGGATCTTCTCTTTTTGCGGTGGCATCAAATTATCGGCATGGAAGTTTTTCTCCGCTGGCAGCATCCGGAAATGGGCCTCCTTCTGCCCGCAGATTTTCTCTCGATGGCCGAAGAAAGCGGCTTGATTCTGCCCATCGGCGAATGGGTGTTGCGCAACGCCTGCGCCCAGCTCCGCGCCTGGCGGGGAGAAGGCCTTCCCGCGCCCCGCGTGGCCGTCAACCTCTCCGGTCGGGAACTCAAAAATTTCCGGCTCGTTGAGACAATTGAACGGATTCTTGACGAAACGAGGCTATCCCCCCGCGACCTGGAAGTGGAAGTGACGGAAAATACTATCAGCGGAAATCTGAAGATCGCCGCCGAACGTTTCGAGGAATTAAAACGCATCGGCATCTCCATTGCCATCGACGATTTCGGCACGGGGATTTCATCCCTGCGAAATCTTCAGCGCCTGCCCATCGACCGCCTCAAGATTGATCACACCTTCATGAACGACCTGACGAACGAAGAGAATGCCGCCCCGATCATCAAGACGATTATCGGCATAGCCCACAATCTGGGACTGCGCGTCATTGCCGAAGGGGTTGTAACCAACGAACATCGCGACTTCCTGCACCGGCAGGGGTGTCACGAAGTACAAGGCTACTATTTCAGTCGCCCCGTTCCCGCCGAGGAATTCCGCAAGCTGCTCAGTACTCTCTGAAGGCTGATTTGCCGTTGACAGAACCAAGCTATTGCAATATTGTAGCAATCATGAAAAGTCATCAGGCCCATTACGCCTATCTGAAAATTCAGGAACTGACCAAGTCCTGCCGCCTCAACGGGCTTCCCGTGACCCCGCAGCGGCAGGCGGTTCTCGAAGCCCTCGCCCGGCGGAACAACCATCCGAGCGCCGACGAACTCTTCGAGGATGTCAAGCTGCTGATTCCGGGCATTTCCCGCACAACGGTCTACCGAGTGCTTGAAACACTGGTCAAAATCGGCGTGGCACAGAAGATCAGCACCCACGAATCCCGCGCCCGTTTCGATGCCGACACCAGCCGCCACGCCCATCTGATCTGCGTAGGTTGTGGATTGCTCATCGATTTCAACGGTTGTGAAGACCTCGACCTGATGCGGAATCAGCGTGACAATCACGGTTTTCATTTACTGGATTATTCCATCCAGTTCACCGGGCTTTGCCCCGATTGCCTGAGCGGCATGGCGCCGCCCCGGACTTCAGGAACCCTTACATCCACGAGCAATCACAAGGAGGAATGATGAAAAAATGGCGTTGTGTAATCTGTGATTATATCCACGAAGGCCCCGAGCCCCCCGAGACTTGCCCTGATTGCGGCGCCGGGAAGGACAGTTTCGAGGAAGTCGAAGAATAGTTTTTATTGAGAAAAAAGGAGAGTTTCATGTCATTTGTCAGCATGGACGATATCATCAAATTCGCCGTGAAGCAGGAAGAGGCGGCGTATGAGCTGTACAAAAACGCCGCGGCGATCTCGAAAAGCATCTCCGCCAAAAAGATGTTCGAGGAAATGGCCCGCGAGGAAGCAGGGCACAAGGATGTCTTCGGGAAGATGAGCCTGGAGAAGGCCGAACATTACAAATCCATCAAGATTCCCGACCTGAAGATCAGCCAATACTTAGCCGACGTTCCCCTCAAGCCGGACATGACCTATCAGGAAATCCTCATCTACGCCATGAAGGCCGAGGAAAACGCCTATCAGCTCTACACCAACGCGGCGGCTGCGGTCGAGGATCCGCAACTGCAAAAGGTACTCAACGTCTTCGCCGACGTGGAAAAAGGCCATAAGATCAAGATCGAAAAGATCTACGACGAACATGTCCTCACCGAAAACTGACCAATCTTTCGCAGGGAGAAAGCGGCCGGTCAGCGCCCCGCAAATAACGGCCCATTAGCGACGAAGAAGCCTCCCTGCACGCCGGCAAGAGCCATGCGCTTGTTATGGACACAAAAAAACCGGTCTCGAAAGAGGCCGGTTTTTTTGTGGATTCAAAAAGTCAGGGGAGGTTACAGAAGGGCATCGATGGCGGCAAAGTCGATCTCGATTTCGGCCATGGACTTGATCAGATCGATCTTTTCCCGGTCCTCCACGGTAATCTTTGAGGTGTCGCTGGTGACCCGCAGAAAGGCCTCGGAGTTGGTCGTTTCCGTGCGGATATAAGGAACATGGCTATCGTCGAGGATCTTCTGGGTGATCGCCTGCACCGGCGCCAGACCGGGGATGACCAGGCCGGCAATTTTTTTTCGGTACTCGGGGAGTTTGTAGAGGGATGCGAGCATCACCATCAGTTCATCGCGGGAACTGTTGACCATCACCAGACTTGAATCCTTGAGCAGATCGGCGACCCGCTGGGCCGAGGCGGCACCGAGTTGCACATGATGAGCGATGCGCGCCGCCTGCCGCAGATCGCCGCGCAAGGGAGCATCGAGAATTTTGGCGATGCGTGCCAGGGTCGGATTGGCCAGCACCGGCGAGTAATTGAAACCGGCATCGACACGGAAGGGTTGGGAGCCGAAGGCGCGGCGCAGGTAGGCGAGGCTGGACTGACGCTTGCTCGGGATCAACTTGTTGAGCAGCACCAGTTTGACTTCCACCTGTTCTTGGCGAAAGAGGGCCAGATTGAGGCTGACCGAGTCGAAGGTATTGCCGATGCCGCCGCCGGCGATGATCATTACCGGGGCTTGCAGTTCCCGGGCAATCCGAGCGTTACTCATGCCGATCACCGAGCCGACGCCACTGTGCCCCGAGCCTTCGACAACGAGAAAGTCGCAGCGCTTTTCCAACTCCGCCACGGCGTTGCGGATGTCGGCGAGCAGGGTCTCGGAAGAAAGTTCTCCGTCAAGGACGCGACGCGTCGAATCCCCGTGCAGCACCACCGGCGACATGAAATCGATCTCGTCCGTCAGTTCGAAGACCCCGGCCATCAGCGCCGCATCCTTGTCCATGGTCCGGCCCTGAAAGACCGTAGGCTTGGGGCCGAGGGGCTTGATGAATCCGACCTTCTCGTACTTCTGTTTCGCCAGGTGGATGAGAGAAATGCTGGTGGTGGTCTTGCCCGAATTCTGACCGGTCGAAGCAATGAAGATTTTCTTGGCCATAAAAGAGATCCTTTGGGATATCGACAGGGTTAACCCGAAAACACCGGTTCGCTCAGCAAACCGTCCGACCATCGAAAACCCATAGAGTATACCCGATATCTCTCCGATCGGGTAGGAGGCGGGGTTGCCCCCGCCGTCCTCCCACACCACCGTGCGTACGGTTCCGTACACGGCGGTTCACGTGACGTTCTGAAAGCGACGGTGGTGGTCAATTAAGGAGACCAACCCCG
>NZ_JAVESI010000089.1:0-3624 GCF_034006665.1 Trichloromonas sp. | reverse complement strand
TTGAAATAGACGTAAATTCAACATGTTATAGATTAACAATGCCATGTCGAGGCAAAAAACTCAAGCGCGAATTTACTCTTTTAGGCGCAATTACATGCACTTATGACTTTCCGGATGGAAACTAGTTTAAGAGTTCTACCATGGTGAAATTCCAGATTAATTTGGTAAATATGGCATAATAAGCCATGAAGAATTCAACGCCTATATTCCCCGGATTTCACCTGCAAACATTACGACGTAAACCACGCACACCACAACAGAAACTTGCTGCTGAGTTAGCTGCATTAAAAGAGAAGTCGTTTAAGCAGGTTGGTGAAATCTTCGAACGTTTTATCCCTCATAACCTGCTAAAACCGGCAAGATCCGGTGTCATGAGTCGCAGAAGGCTTTTCTCCAAAGAGAACACGTTCTGGGCATTCTTCAGCCAAATTGTGGATTCAGACGGTGGTTGCAAAGAAGTGATTCGTAAATTGCAGTCCTATGCGTCCATCAAGGGCAGCAAGTAGGCCGCTAATCGATCCTTGATCCGTTGGCGACAAGGCCACCAAAGTTCCCGTCTCGTAACTCAGGACCTTGAGGCTCTGCGGCGGTTCGTCGCCAACGGCCAGGGGGCCGGCGGGAAACTCAAGGAAAATTCTCGTTTCCGGGTGTCTGAAATAACGGCCTTACTCCTGAAAGTCGATCTCGGCCAGCGCCGCTTTCAACTTGCGTCTCCCGGAAGAAAGATTTTCGATAAAGTCCAGATCGTCGGAAACATACTTGCCGGCGGCATAGATGCAAACACACCCTCCCCCCGTAAGAACCACGTCAATGCCACGCCGTTGCAGATGAGAGCAGACGAAAGCCGCCAACTCCCCCATCCCCATATCAGCTATCGCTTTCATAGAGGTTTCCCCGCTCTCCGGGGACGGCGCCTTCCCATCATCAGCCGGTCTTTTTCTTCTTCCGGATAAAAAGCCAGCGCCTTTTCCAGGATCGTCTTGAGTTCATCCAGGAATGGATAGCGCGGATTGAAGGCATACAGGCGGGTGTTTCCGAGCAGACGACTATAAAGCACCCCTCCCCCCTCCAGTTTCTCAAACTGGTTTTGGATCGACCGCAAATCGACGGCATAGAACTTGGCCACCTCGCGCGGGTAGCCTTCTTCCCTGGCAAGGATGTAGAGCAGAACCTTTTCCCGGTTGACGGTACCGAATAAAGCTTCAAGCATTTCCGGCCTCGCTAGTGACGTAATGACTCCGTCAGTTGATTTACTCTTTGCGTCATTCTAACCTCTGATATCTCCGCGAGCAATGCTATTTTCT
This sequence comes from Trichloromonas sp., assembly GCF_034006665.1. Classification (GTDB taxonomy): domain Bacteria; phylum Desulfobacterota; class Desulfuromonadia; order Desulfuromonadales; family Trichloromonadaceae; genus Trichloromonas. The sequence goes on along the minus strand of NZ_JAVESI010000089.1, from coordinate 2,320 downwards.
TCCTCCAGATCGATAGCGAGCCGGCTCGGTTTTGAGGCAGACCAAGGTGACAGAAGCGGGTTTTCGTGATTTCTTCACCGCCGTCGGAAGTCCTCGTTTGCCGGCAAGGACCACTGAACCCACTGCTCCAGGTTACAGCGGAAAGAGCAGCGGCAGCAGCAGGACGCAGATCAGCAGCACGATCAGGGTGAAGGGGACGCCGATACGCACAAAATCGATGAAACGATAATTGCCCGGGCCAAGAACCAGGGTATTGACCGGCGAAGAGATGGGCGTCATGAAGGCGGCGGAAGCGGCCAGCGCCACCGTCATGGCAAAGGGGTAGGGGGAGACCCCGAGTTCCAGGGCCGTGCCGATGCCGATGGGGGCCATCAGCACGGCGGTGGCGGTGTTAGAGATGAAGAGGCCGATGACGGCGGTGAGCAGGAAGAGTGCCGCCATGACCATGCGGGGGCCGGCGTCGCCGACGAGGTCGAGCAGGGCCGCCACGAAAAAGTCGATCCCCCCGGTTTTCTGCAGGGCCAAGGCGAAGGGAAGCATCCCGACAATCAATATGAGGCTTTGCCAGTGGATGGAGCGATAGGCGCTCTCCATGTCGATGCAGCGAAAGGCGCCCATCAGCATGCAGCCGAGAAGGGCGGCGATGACGTTGGGAACCAGACCGCTGATCATCAAAGCGATGGTCGCGGCGAGACCGATGAGGGCAAAAGGGGCCTGACGCAGGGCCGGCGCGGCTTCGTCGAACTCGGCGGGCAGGTTGAGCAGTAAAAAATCGTGGCTCTGGGAACGCAACAGGCGAATGGACTTCCAGGTGCCGGCAATGAGCAGCGTATCCCCCAGTTTCAGCTTTTCGCGCAGCAGATTTTCTCCCAGGGGCTCGCCCTTGCGCCGGATCCCCATGACAGTGATTCCCCGTTGCGAGCGCAGTTGCAGATCGAGCACCGACTTGCCGATGAGGATCGATTCGGGGGGAAGCAGCAGTTCGGCCATCCCCAACTCCCGTGACAGGTCGTCGCGAAAGCCGCTCTCTCTCAGGCCCAGTTCGGCCCGGAACTGCTCGATGCTGATGGGAGCGCAGGTAAAATCGATGATGAGAATGTCGCCGGCGAGCAGCTCGCGGTTGGCGGAGGGCCGCAGCATGACCCGGCGGAACTGGCGCTGGCGTTCGATGGAGACGATGTTGGCCTGGTAGCGCTTGCGCAGTTCCACCTCGCCGAGCGTTTGTCCCACCAGCGGCGAGTCGGGCTCGATGCGCATGCGATGAACGCGATCGAGAATCCGATATTCCCGCGCCAGATCCATCAACCGGCGGCGCTTTTCGGGTGCGCCCTCACCTTCCTTGCGCCCGCCGATCCGGCGCCGCATCGCCAGCATGTAACCGACGCCGCAGAGGAGCACGACCAGCCCCATCGGGGTGAAATCGAAGAAGGCAAAGCCCGCGTACCCGGCGCGGCCGAGTTCGGCATTGACGATCAGGTTGGGCGGCGTGCCGACCAGGGTGAGCATGCCGCTGATGAGACCGGCGAAGCACAGGGGCATCATCAGGCGACTTCGGCTCACGCCGATACGACTGGCGACGCTCAGGGTCACGGGGATGAAGATCGCGACGACGCCGGTGGAACTCATGACCGAACCGAGGGCGGCGACCGCCAGCATCAACAGCACCAGCACCCGGGTTTCGCTCTTGCCCGCCTTATCGACCAGCCAGTCGCCGACCCGCAAGGCGATGCCGGTGCGCACCAGGCTTTCGCCGATGACGAAAAAAGCGGCGATGAGAATGACGCTGGGCTCGCTGAACCCGGCCAACGCCTCCTTGGCATCGAGGATGCCGCTGAGAACCAAGGCCAGGAGAGCGAGCAGCGCCACCGCGTCCATGCGCGGACGGTTGGCGACGAAGGCGGCGATGCAAAGGGCGAGAAGGCCCAGAACCCACAGTGTTTCGGCATTCATGACGGACAACCCGGAGCAAGGGGAGAAGAGATGAGAGATGATTTCCGCCGTACTCTACCCCGAAGCGCCTTGACAAGGCAAACCGGGCAAAGGAAACGGCGGATTGGCATGGCAGCAAAACCTTGGCGGTTATGCTGAAGGTCACCGACATGGGGGCACTTGCGCCACGACAACCGCCCATGGCCATTTCCGACCACGGGCGGTTGCGTTCATCGATGCGTGCGCGCGGGGGGCTATTTCTTTTTGATGGCATCGCAAAAACCAGCAAACGACATAAAGTCTTGAAATAATTTGATATAGCCGAAGTTGCCACTTTACTCCGTGTCTGACTTTTGGCAAAATAACCGCAAAAATTCAAGAGGTTATGAGG
>NZ_JAVESI010000049.1:0-24363 GCF_034006665.1 Trichloromonas sp. | reverse complement strand
CTTGCCGTTCAGCTAACGGTTCCCGTCATCAGGGTCCGTAGAGGACTTTCACCTCCAAGTCAACGATTGACCACCACGATCAATCATCTGGTGCTTACGCACCACGCGCCATGCCTGGCGCACCAATAGAGGGATCGGCCGCACGCCGATCCCTTCTTTTTGTGTACCCGCCCCGCTCATCCCCCTCGCTAGTCGTACGCCGTTTCCCGCTTCGGTTGCATGGGCACCTCGAAACTGACCTTGGTGCCCATCCCCGGTTCGCTTTCCACCCAGATCCTGCCGCCGTGCGCCTCGACGAAGTGCTTGGTAATGCTCATCCCCAGGCCGGTGCCGCCGATCGAAGTATTCGAGGCATCCCCCCGATAGAACTTGTCGAAGATGCGGATTCTCTGTTCCGAGGTCATGCCGATCCCCTGATCCTCCACCGCAACCTTGAGCAGCTCGTTCGAACACTGGACGGTCATGCGGATCAATCCCCCCTGCGGGGAATATTTGTAGGCATTGCTCAGCAAGTTGTCGAGAATCTGCTCCAGCTTGCGCCGGTCGACCCGCACCCGGCATACCTTGTCGGGCAGGTGCAGCTTGAACAGATGGGGTCCGGACCGGTTCTGGTAGGGTCTGGCCACCTGCTCAACCAGGGAATTGAGGGCGCACTCGGTGACGAAAAGCTCCAGCGGACGCCCCGACTCGATACGACTGATGTCGAGCAGGTCGTCGACGATCTTCGAAAGCAGATCTGCCTTGTCGTAGATGTAGCCAAGGCTTTGCCGCTCCAGTTCGGGAGTAAGATCGGCGCGCTGATTGAGCAGCAGCTCGGAAAAACCGATGATCGCCGCCAAGGGGGTTTGCAGCTCGTGGGCGGCGGTGGAGACGAACTCCGACTTCATCCGTTCGATTTCCCGTTCTTGGGTCATATTGCGCAGCACGGTAATCATCCCGGAAAGGAACCCGTCGGCAGAAAGCAGGGGAGATGTACTACCCTGGTAGATCAACTCGCCTCCCCCCGCCGCGGGGAGTGCCACGTCGACCCGGGATTCTTCCGTCAGATCCCCCCGCAACGCTTCCAGCAGCCGGGAATCGGAAAGGGCCTGGTCGAGAGCCAGCCCTTGAGAGTTGTAGAGGCAGATCCCCAGAAGCTCTTCGGCGGCTCGGTTCATGAGAACGATCCGTTGCTCAGAATCGGTAACGATCAGCGGATCGGCCACCGACTGGAGGATGCCGTCCATCTTTCCCCGGGCATCCTCGGCCTCGGCCAGAGCTCGGCGCATGGCCTCCTCGGCCTGCTTGCGGTCAGTGATGTCGAGAAAGCTTTCGAGGAGATAACGACGGTCGCCAAGCATGACCGGCACCACGGTCTTGAGAATCAGCACGGAACTGCCGCCGGCCTGCTCTAGGGTGCATTCGGTGGTATCAATGCTCTTGCCGCCATCGGTAATCGGGCAGCCGGAGTGGTCCTTGGTGCAAATGTGGTTGAAGCATTCGGAGCCGAAAACCTTCTCCCGGGGGAGTTCAAGCATCTGCAAGGCATGTTGGTTGGCGTCGACAATACGGTGGCTTTTGGCATCGATCAGGACGATACCGGCCGGAACCGCCTCGAAGATCGTCGCCAGGCGGGCCTTGGCGTCGGCCAGAGCCTGTTCGCTGCGGATCCGTTCGGTGATGTCGTTATAGACCAGCACCACCTGCTCGATCGCGCCCTGCTGGTTTTTGATCGGAGAGCCGACCACATCGAAATAGCGCCCGCCCAACTTCCAGTTGCGACAACCAGCCGCCGCTGCGGAGCGCATCACGCGATCAAACACACAGGCTTCGTTGCGAACCTCGGTCGTACAGATCAGACCGGCGCAAAAGCGGCCGACTATTTCAACGCCTTGCGACAAAAAAAGTTCGCGCAGTTTAGCGTTGTAGGAGAGCACCCGCCCCTGGCTGTCGAGAACCATGAGACCGTTACCCGCCGCCTGGAAAATGGCGTCGATCTCATCCCGCGCCATGGCCAGTTTCTGATTGGTCTCGCGCAGGGTCTCGAGAATCCGCTCAAAGGTGAGGCTGACGATCCCGATGGGATCGAGACTCAGAAGCATCTCGTCATCCAACTCCTCGGGGCGCAGAGCACAGGTTCCCACCACTCCCAGCAGCTGATCGACCTTGTCGCGGATATAGCGAATGCTCCGCGTCTGCCAGTCACGCAAGCAGGCATTTTCCTCCCGCAACCGGGCGATTTCTTCCTCGGTCCCCAGCCCCGCAGTTGCTTGAATATCGTTCATACTTGCCGCTCTTTAGCAATCACGATCTGGTAATACCCTTGTTCCTTAAGAACGCTGACCGCAAACCCCATGCTTTTCACCATCGGCGGGATGGTGCCGGTGGCGTCGCGGGCGTCGGTCTTGATGACCATACGCAAGATACCGGCCTTGAGCCGGTCGAAATTGCCGTTGACTTCCTTGAGAGTCGTCAGCAAAGTCGATGGGCAGACCTGTCCACGGATGTCAAGTTCCAGTTCGTCCATGGGCGTTGCCGTCATTGGCCCTCCCGTCAGCAAATGACATATCGCCGCAACACCACACTCCCCAGCCAGGCGCCAGGAAAAAGTCCGGCGACAAAAAGCAGACTCTGCCCGGCAAGGATGGGCAGGCCACCCATGAGATGCCAGACGTTGCAGGCTGGTGCCATGCGTGCCGCAAACCCCATCAGAGTACCACCAACAAAAGCCCACAGACACTGCTTTATCGGCACGCGGGCGTAAAACCGCCACTCCCCCAAGCGCAGGGCGGAAAGGGCCGCTCCGCAGAGAATTCCGGCAATCAACGGAAACTGAGCGAGGGCGATACCGTCCAGGTGGGGACCGGGGCCGCCCTTCAGGGGAAGACCCCAGAGGGGATGGATAAAGTTCAGAGGCTCCGCAGCGAAAAAGGCCAGATTAGCCACATGCCCGGGAACGATGAGGTTCTCCAGCATCCCGGCAAGCTTGGCATAGGCGGTCGTCACGCCCATGGGCATGCCGATAACCAGGGTCGAGGCGAAACTGAGCAAAGCCAGCAGAAGCGCGGCTTTCCAGGGTTGCAGATGGCCCTCGGCGTAGCTTTCCTGATGGAGCAGCCCCTGCCGCGCCCAGCGAAGCAGCCAGAAACCGGCAACGACGACAAGGGGCGCGAGCAGCGGCAGGAGGGGAAGGCCGAGTATCTGTGGCAGGGTAACGGTAGAAGCAAGGTGGCCCCGCCGCGCCAGATCCGTCCACCAAGGGTGGATCTCGGCGTAGAGGGCGCTCCCCGCAAGCAGTCCGGCGAAAGCAACCAGACTCGGCAACCGGCCCACGGCCATTTTATAGAGGGTGCCGACCACGCAGCCGCCGACCAGCACCATGCCGAAACCGAAGAGCATGCCGCCTAAGGGGTTGACCAGGGAAGGCGGCCCGAAGAGGGGGAAGGGAACGGGCCGAGCAGGCGGCCGGCTTCGTAAAGGGGCATGGCGGCTACCGCCAGAAGCAGCAAAATGCGCAACATCCGCCCCTGGCGGAAGAGAAAGAGATCGCGAAAGGCGCTGGCCAGACAGAAGTCGGAACGGTGCATGACACATCCAGCCAGGGTGCCGACCGCAAAAAGTGCAAAAGCCAACAACCAGATCATGACACGATTCCGGCCCCTCGAATGCGCCGCTATTTCAGCAGAAAGTCGTCGACCATTGCCACCAGTTCGGAAATCTGCGGCTTGCTGATGTAGCCGTCGGCGCCAACCTGCTGGCAATGGGTCACCATCTGTTCAGTGATGAGCGAGGAGAACATGATTACGGGAATGTGGCTAAGCAGGGGGTCTTCCTTGATCCGGCGGCAAAGGGTCAGACCGTCCAGCTTGGGCATCTCGATGTCGGAAATCAGCAGGTCGAAGAGCTGCTCCTGATCGGCGACACCTTTCTTCAAATTTTTCTTGCGCGCCAGGATCTCATCATAACACGCCTCGCCGTCGACAAAAGCGCAAACCTGCGTATAGCCCGAAGCGTGGAGAATGCGCAGAATGCTGTCACGGATGATCGTTGAATCCTCGGCCATAAACAGACGACACTGACCGCGCCGCTCTTCCAGACTGAGACCTGTGGGCGCCGATACGGGCACCGTCTCCGGGGCATGGTAGGAAAGCCCCGCCTCGGGGTCGAGTTCGGCGACAATATGTTCGAGATCGACAATGAGAATCTCGCGGCCGTCAATGGCGAAGCTGCCGGTGAAGCGCGGCTTGTAGCGGCCGATAAAAGTGGAGAGCGGCTGAATATTCTTCCAGGAAATGCGGTGGATCTGGTTGACGCCATCGACCAGAAAACCGTTGACACAGCGGTTGAACTCGCAGACCAGCACCACCCGACGTCCTGCGGTCGGTTCCGCCCCGCTGGCATCGCGTCGCAGGTGGATGTTGAGATCAATAAGGGGAATGGTGTTGCCACGCACCAAAAAAGTGCCGACCACCGACGGCTGACTTTCCGGAAGAATGGTGGTCTTGGCCTCGTCGTAGGGGATGATCTCCCGCAATTTGTGGACGTTGATGCCGAAGGATTGGGAGCCGAGATAGAATTCGATGAGTTCGATTTCGTTGGTTCCGCTTTCCAGAAGAATCCCCTGCTTTTCCGCTACCGTACTCATTGCGCGACTCCTCTACAAACGCCCGTAAATGACATTCAGCCCGGAATAAACGGGAGGGGCATGATTACCCCTCCCCGAAACGAAAACCCGCTCTGCCTGTATCGCCTAGTTGTCATACCCGATGGCCAGGGACGGAGACCGCCTGCCGGAACCGGATCTCCCCGCATCGCCCTTGAGCTTGAAGCGCCGCAGCATCTCCTGCATGTTCGCGGCATGGGAGGCCAGTTCCTCGGCAGCGGCGGCACTCTCCTCGGCGTTGGCGGTATTCTGCTGGGTGACCTGGTCGATCTGTCCGAGCCCGATATTGATTTCCGAAATACCTTGCGCCTGCTCGTTGGAAGAAGCGGCGATCTCGGCCACCAGATCGGTGACCTTACCGATACCGCTGACGATTTCGCTCAATGCCTCGGCGGTCTTGTCGGCAATCTGCGAACCGGAGGAAACCTTCGCCACCGACCCCTCGATCAGTTCCGCAGTCTCTCGAGCGGCCTTGGCGCTGCGCGCCGCCAGGTTACGCACCTCTTCGGCGACAACCGCGAAGCCCTTGCCATGCTGTCCGGCGCGGGCCGCTTCCACCGCCGCGTTCAGAGCGAGAAGGTTGGTCTGGAATGCAATCTCATCGATGGTCTTGATGATCTTGGAAATATTCTGGCTCGAAGCGTTGATTTCGGCCATGGCATCGATCATCTCCAGCATGTGGGTATTCCCACCTTCCGCCGATTGACGAGCCTGTTCCGCCAATTTGCTGGCTTGGCCGGAGTTTTCGGCGTTACGTCTGGTCTGGGAACCCATTTCATGCATGGTGCTGGTGATTTCCTCCAGCGAAGCGGCCGATTCGGTGGCCCCCTGGGAGAGAGACTGGCTGGCATCGGAAACCTGGACGCTTCCCGAGTTGATCTGGTTTCCCAGAATCTGTATCCGAGCCATCAGTTCGTTCAGATCCTCTCCCATCTTTTTCAGCGCATGACGAATGACATCCCGCGAATCATGGGGATGGACCTCAAAAGTCAAATCTCCCGCCGCCAGCTTTGTCAAATTTCCGACAATTTCCTTCTCGAGGATCTCGGAGAAGTCATCGATCGCCCCAGCAATCCGGCCGATTTCGTCCTTTTGCTGGAGATTCAGCCGCCGGTCCAGATGCCCTTGGCTCAGCTCCGCCATCAGATCGACCACTTGCGCCAAGGGTTTGCGCACCATCCGGCCGAGCAGCACGATGACCCCGAAGGTGGCGATCAGCAACCCGCCAAGGCCGGTCACGCCGCCAGTCATGAGGCTGTCCCGGCGGGCATCAGCGAGGGAGGCGGCGACCCGCGCTTCTCCCTGGCGCAACTTATCCAAGGCGAAACGCAGGTAAAGAACGCCGGCGACACTGCCAACGGGTGAACCCTCATGACATTCGACACATTTCGGTTCGATGATCTCCGGGAGCAGCAACAAAAGAGCATTGCCCTCCTCTTTTTCGACGACCTCGGACGAACTTCCCGCCAGGCTCGCCAAGTCGGTACGGCTGCCCTTGGCGGCGGCCACACTGGAATAGTGAACCGTCCCCTGGGGATCGGTCAGGCCGACCTCAAGAACGCCCGGAACCTGACCCAGGTCGGCGATCAGTTCATCGAAAACATCCATCTCGCCCCGCTCCAGGGAGCCGGTCGTCCCCGCCTCGAGGCTGGCAAAGACGCTGTGCGCCTGATTCTGGGCGCCTTCGCGCAAGGCCGTAAGAGTTTCTTCGCCGCTGGCCTCAAGCAGGTGATTAGCGCGTAGGGTGCTGACCAAGGTGCTGACGATGAAGACCGCCAAAAGCACCAGCGAAAGAAAACCGCCGACCTTGATCTGGATGCTTTGTGTGTTCAGTAACATGTGATTTCTCCCCGTTTGGAGTGGCATAAACAAAACGACAGCGTTGACGCATATTAAGCAAATCATGTGCCAAATCTAACAGAGGAGACTTAGTCCCTCTTGGCCCCGGGCACTGCAAGCACCGCTGGCAACAGGGCCAGAACAGCTCCGCCCTTTAAATGGGATATTTATCTCGGCAGACGAGGAATTTACCCGCGTCTCTGACGCGGGCAAAATAACGGTGTTTATCTGCGAAAAAACCCTGTCAACGAATCGACAAAAAGTATGTGGAAGGTCGGTTTTACGACAGAACAAACCTGTTTTTTGACCGATGCGAAATGGTCGTCGTCTCTGGATGAGGTGAGGAGGAAAAGAGCGGGGAAAGGGAAATCACAACCGGGTTACCCCAGATGAAGGGAGTTGAGCGCCCTGCACAAAAAACCCCCCGCGAAATTTCGCGGGGGGTTTTTTGTGCAGGGCGGGGCGAACCGATGATCAGATGCGCCGCACGTTATTGGACTGGGGCCCTTTCTGGCCCTGAGTGACTTCGAAGCTCACGCGATCGCCTTCGGCGAGGGACTTGAAGCCGTCGCTCTGAATCGCGGAGAAATGCACGAAAACGTCCGGACCATTATCCTGCTCGATGAAACCGAAACCCTTCGCGTCGTTGAACCACTTTACCGTACCTTCAGCCATGATTTTCTCCATCCTTGTCGTTCCCCCTCGGGGAACGTACATGTCGCGCGGCCATTTGCCCCTAAAAGCAAAAAACGCAGCCCAAGAAGGGTCTGCGTGTTTTATTCCGAAACGACACCTCGTCGTTGCGGCGGGCCAAAAACCTGCACGAACTTTCCTAAGTGCGCGAACCCTAGCACGGCCCTCAAACAAAGCGCAACTTTTTTTCGGCAATTCCCGAAAAAAAGATTTTCTTTATCCCTCCTCTGCCGAATCCCCCTCTGTCCGGACCTCGGTCCGGCGATACCAGGCGGTAAAATCGTCGACCGTGAGAGGCCGGCTGAAGTAATATCCCTGACCGCGATAGCAGCCTTTCGCCTGAAGAAAGGCGATCTGCTCCGGGGCTTCAACCCCTTCGGCGATGACCTCCAGACCCATGCTGCGAGCCAGGGCGATAACCGACGTGGCGATGGCGGCGTCGTTGTGATCGGTGATAATGTCGCGCACGAAGGACTGGTCGATCTTCAAAGTCGAAACGGGCAACCGCTTGAGATAGCTCAGAGAGGAGTAACCGGTGCCGAAGTCGTCGATGGCCAGCCGCACCCCCATGGTATTGAGCTGCTGAAGAATTTCGATGACCGCTTCGATATCGTACATGATGGAACTCTCGGTGATCTCCAGTTCCAGCCAGGCGGGATCGAGGCCGGTTTCATCAAGGATCTCCCGGACCGTGCGCACCAGTTCGATCTGCCGGAACTGCCGGGCCGAGATATTGACGGAGACGCGAATGGGCGGCAGCCCCATCGCCTGCCAGGCGCGATTCTGGGCGCAGGCGTTGCGCAACACCCAAACGCCGATGGGGAGGATCAGCCCCGAATCCTCGGCCAGGGGGATAAAATCGCCGGGCGGCACCATCCCCTGTTCGGGATGCCGCCAGCGCACTAGGGCCTCCATACCGACCAGTGCGCCGCTGGCCATGTGCACCTGGGGCTGGTAATAGAGAACCAGCTGCTCGTCATCGATCGCCTTGCGCAGTTCCGTCTCCAGGATCAGCAACTCGCCGGCGCGGAAGTTCATATCCGGGGTGTAGAATTGGAAGTTGTTGCGCCCCTGTTCCTTGGCCCGGTACATGGCGACATCGGCGGCCTTGAGCAGACTGGCGACGTCCTCGCCGTCAGCCGGAACGAGGGCGATACCGATGCTGGTGGTAACATACAGAACATGGGGGGGAATGGCGATGGGCGGCGCCAGGGAATGGAGGATTTTCTCGGCGATATGGGCGATATCCTTGAGTTCGCGCAAATTTTCGAGAAGAACGACGAATTCGTCGCCGCCGAAGCGGGCGACCAGGTCGGACTTGCGCAGGCAGGCGGTGAGCCGGGCGGAAACCTCGCGCAGCACCTGGTCGCCGATTTCATGCCCCAGGGAATCGTTGATCGTCTTGAAACGGTCGAGATCGAGAAAGAGAATGGCCGCCATCAACCCGGACCGGTGGGTTTCGGCAATCGCCCGGCGCAGGTGGCTCTGGAAGAGGACCCGGTTGGGCAGGCCGGTAACCTGATCGTGATGGGCGAGGTACTGCAGATGTTCCTCGTTGCGCCGTAGGCTCTCCTCGATAGTGATGCGGTCGGTGATTTCGGAGAGGGTGCCGATATAGCCGATCGCCTCCCCCGCTTCGTTCCGCTCCGGCACCGCCTCGCCCATGACCCAGGCCAGGGAACCGTTGCCGCGATCAAAACGAAAATCTTCCTTGAAGGGGAAACGGGCCGCGTACGCCTTTCGCCAGGCTCCCTCGACCCTTCCCCGATCCTCGCAGTGAACGGCAGCGAGCCAGCCGTCCCCCAGGGCCGACTCCCGGCACATGCCGAGCATGTCGAGGCCGCGCCGGTTGATATAGGAACATTGCCCCCTGCCATCGGCGTAGAAGATGCCCACGGGCGAATGTTCTACCAGGGTCCGGTGCCGCCGTTCGAGTTGTGCAAGGGTCTTGCGGGTCTCTTGGTAATCGGTGATGTCGATAATGCTCACCGGCACCTGGCTCCAGGCCTCGTCCTCCCGGGGGATGGGCAAAGAGATGAAGGTCGCGAGCCGAGTGCCGTCGAGACCGCGCATGGGAACCTCGGCGCTGAAGCTTTCGGCCCCTTCCCAGACGGCACAAAGCGCTTCGGCCAATACCGGCAGGGATTCCGCCACCCAGGTTCGCGAAAGGCCGGCAATCAGCGCCTCTTTTTCGGCCGCGCGAAAAATTTTCAGGCTCGCCGCGTTGACGTCGTTGACCCGGATTTCCGCCGCCAGTTCGGCAATTTTCTCCGGATGTTCGGCAAGAAAAGCCCGCAGATCGGAAATACCGTCGGCGCGCAGCGCCGTCAGCGCTCGCCGGACGCCGCGCAGATCCTCATCCCAGATGGAAATGGCAACCCCCTCGAAAATACCGCGATAGCGGGACAGATGGTCGCGGGCCGCGAGTTCGGCCCGTTGGCGCTCGGCGATTTCACGATGCAGTTCCTCACCGCGCCGAACCAACTCCAGGGTCTTGCGCCGCACCTGAAAACGGGTTGCCAATGCCAACCCCGCGAGCAGAACCAGCATCCCGACCGCGCCGACCGCCGTGGGCGGCAGCCAGGCGGGCAGAGCCGTCGCAGCTTCCTCACGAATCCAGCGAGCCAAGCTCTGATGATAGAGGGAGTCGGGTGCGGCTTTCAGATCCGCCAGGTGGCGGTCGACGGCGACGCGCAGGGAGTCATCAGCCGCCAGGGAAAAGACGAAACGCAGCTCGATAGGGCTGATCAGAACCGGACTTTTCCTGAGTTGATAGTCACCGGCATAGTGATCAAGAAAAAAGCGGTTGGCCAGGGCGGCATCGGCGCGACCGTCAAGCACCGCCGGCAGAATTTCGGTCATGTCGGCGACTTCAAGAAAATTCACTGCGATATCCAGACGCTTCACCAGTTCCCGTAAACCGGTGGGGCCGGTGGCGAAGATGCTGCTCGGCACCATCGCCACGGTCTTCCCTTTCAGATCGAAAACCGATGCGATTTGGGCTCCCGGCCGAACCAGCAGTTGCCCCCAGTTGGCAAGAACCGTTTCCTGTGAAAAGTCGTAGAGCCCGTTCCGCTCCTCGCTGTAACCGACGCCGGTGATCAGATCGACCGTCCCCTCCCTGAGCCAGGCGAAACAATCGGAAAAGCTTCCGGGCCGATACTCCAGGCGCCAATCCTCGCGCCGGGCGATCTCCTCCAGCAGTTCGGGAAAGATTCCCCGCGCCTGCCGGGCCTCGCGATCCCAGGCCGCCATCGACAGATTGTCGAAGATCCCGACGCGAACGCTGCGCGCGGCCGCGGCAGGTTCCGGCCCGAGACAAAGAAACAGAAGCAGAAAAAGCAGAAAGCGACGAATCATGAAAGAAACTCTGTCATCCTTTTGACGTTTTTATGCATAAAACTTATCCCTCCGGTTACGTATGCAAGAATCGTTCGTTTTTCTCCTGCGGGAGGAAATCTCCATCCGGCGCTAAAGGTCCGCCATAAATCGGTTATGCTTTACAAAGACGTCAATCTCCTCAGGATAACCGCCATGACCGTCTCAGCCATCCCCACCACACCCTCGCCCACCCTGCTGGCAGCCGTCCGCCAATTCAACGAAGGCGCCTATTTCCGTTGCCACGAAACCCTGGAAGTGCTCTGGCAGGATGAGCCGGGGCCGATCCGCGCCGTCTATCAGGGGGTGTTGCAGATCGGCATCGGCCTGCTCCATTGGCAGCGAGGCAACCATCCCGGGGCACGTCTGCTGCTGGCTCGCGGTAACGAACTGCTGTATCCCTTTCTCCCGACGGCCCTAGGCCTGGATCTGGCCGGTCTGCGCGCCGCCGTGGTCGCGTTGCTCGAACTTCTTGACACCCCATCCGAAGCGCCGCCCTTCCCCAAAGAGCGGACCCCGCACCTTCACCTGACCGATGTCACGACCAGAGAAAGGTCGTAGCGCCCTTTTGCAGCCGGATGGGTGGACAAGCATCGGCGGCCCGGTATAATGAGAGCGATTTTCGACCTTTGATGGGATATGAGCGACGGGAGTTGACCATGCGATTCGAGCAGACCCGGGATGCGCTTGTGCATGTGGAAGAGTTTCACCGGCTGGCGGCACACCTCTATGGTGAACTCGCGGGACAGACCAAAGCGCGCGTCGTCATGCTCCTCGACTATCTGAGCCGTCATGAGGTAAAACTGGCCGACAACCTGTGCAATCTTATTGGCGATCTCCCTCCCCAGATCCTGAAGGGCTGGTTCAAGTACAGTCATGACACGGACATCCTGCTCCCCCTCGCCGAGGCTCGCCAGAATCCGCCGCGAGACTTCGACGAAGCCCTCGATCTCGCCTTCCGCCTCGACGGAAAGCTGCTGGAGTTCTATCAGGAGATGATCGAGCAATCTCCTTCCATCGAGGCCCGTGAGATTTTCATCAACCTTCTGGGTCAAGAGATGAAGGAAAAGCAGAAGCTGATGCGCGGCGCCCTGAGCCTGCTCGACCTGTAAAAGACAAGGGACAAAACCGGTGAGACACATCCGCCTGAAACAAGGATTCGACCTCCCCTTGGCCGGTGCTCCGGAACAGCGCATTTGCGATGGCCCGGCGATTCGCCGCGTCGCTCTGCTCGGCCCTGACCACCCCGGGCTGCGCCCCTCCCTGGCCGTCGCCGAAGGGGATCGGGTGCGCCTCGGCCAGCCCCTCTTTTGCGATCGCCGTGATGAGCGCATCCGCCATACCGCCCCGGGCGCCGGACGGGTGACGGCCATCCATCGCGGCGACAAGCGCGCGCTGCTGGCGGTGGAGATCGAACTGGGAGGGGAGGAGGAGGAAGATTTCGTCGCCTATCCCGACGCGGAACTCGACCGGCTCGGTCATGCGCAGGTGGTCGAAAACCTCCTCGCCTCGGGACTCTGGACCGCCCTGCGAACGCGCCCCTTCGGCAAGACGCCCCTGCCCGACCAGGTGCCCGACGCCCTCTTCGTCACCGCTATCGACACCCAACCCCTGGCCGCCGATCCCCGCCTCATCATCGCCGAACGCCCGGACGATTTCCGCAACGGTCTGCGGGTGTTGCGTCACCTGACCGACGGCCCCCTTTACCTTTGCCTCGGCCCGGGCCCGGAGCCGGCCGTGCCGCACGGCATCGAACGGGTGCAGTTCAACGGCCCTCATCCGGCCGGACTGCCGGGAACCCACATCCACCGGCTGGTTCCCATCACTTCCGGCCGGGTGGTCTGGCACCTGGGTTATCAGGATCTGCTCGCCATCGGGTGCCTCTTCACCAGCGGCCGTCTCAACCCCGTCCGGGTCATCGCCCTGACCGGACCGGGGATTACCCGCCCGCGCCTGGTCCGCACCCGTCTGGGAGCCTCCTGCGCCGATCTGCTGCGGAACGAAAATGTCGCCGCCGACCAGCGCGTCATCGCCGGTTCGGTACTGCACGGCCGCCCGGCGGAAGGTCCGCTCGCCTTTCTCGGCCGCTTCCATCTGCAAGTCTGCGCCCTGCCGCGAAGCAGCGGTTCCCGGCCGCGCCTCTCTTTGCTCAATCCGCTGCGGGCCTGGCTCCCCCAGAAAAAGACCTACAACCTCGACAGCCAAGGCCACGGCACGGCCCAGGCCATCTTTCCCGATGGCCGCTACGAACGGGTGATGCCCTTCGATCTGATGCTTCCCTACCTGCTGCGCGCCCTCGCCTGCGGCGATGTTGAGGAGGCGCGAGCCCTGGGTTGTCTGGAACTGGAGGAAGAGGATCTGGCCCTCTGCTCCTTCGTCTGCCCAGGCAAGAATGATTTTGGCCCCATGCTCCGCGCCGTCCTGGAGGAGATCGAGAAAGAAGGATGAAGACCACCGACCCAAAAGAGACAACCTCGGCTCTACGCATCCTGCTCGGCTGGGATGAGGAGAAGGAAACCACCGACGCACCGCTGGTCCGCGATCACGTCAATCTGAGCCGAATCATAGGCTCCGTGCTGCTGGCCCTTCTCCCCTGCTTCATGACGGCCCTGTGGAACCTCGGTCGGCAGATGCATCTGGCCATGGCGGGCGAAGGGCTCGAGGCCCTCTTCGACTGGCGCGAGGCGATCTTCCAAGGCCTGGGGCTGAGCCACGATCCCTCATCCCTGACCGCCAACCTGCTCCTCGGCGCCCTCTATCTGCTGCCGACCCTGCTTCTGTGTGCCCTCACCGCCCTCTTCTGGGAGGCCCTTTTCTCCCGGGCCCGGCGCCAGGCGCTGAATGCCGCCTGGCTGGTGAGCGTGACCCTACTGGCCCTGATCCTGCCGCCGGCGCTCCCTTGGTGGCAGATCATCCTCGGCGTCTCCTTCGGGACGGTGCTCGGCAAGGAGGTTTTCGGCGGCACCGGTCGCAATTTCATCAATCCGGCCCTGACCGCCTATGCCTTTCTTTTTTTCGCCTATCCCGCCGGTTTCGCCGCCGACAGCGCCTATATCCCCATCGACGGCGTAACCAGCGCCACCCCTCTGGCCCTGGCCGCCTCCGGCGGCCTGACCGAACTCGGCGCCGCCCTGAGCTGGAGCCAGGCCTTCTGGGGCGCCATCCCCGGCGCGCCGGGAGAGACCTCGACAGCGGCCTGCCTGCTCGGCGCCGTGATCCTGCTGGCCGCAGGCGTGGCCAGCTGGCGGATCATGCTCGCCGGACTGCTTGGCGCCTTCGCCCTGGCGAGTCTGCTCCATGCCCTGGGGGGGAACGGTAACCCCATGCTGACCCTCCCCTGCCACTGGCATCTGGTTCTCGGCAGCCTTGCCTTCGGTCTGATCTTCATGGCCACCGACCCGGTCTCCGCGGCCCTCACCCGGGTCGGCCAGTGGTGGTACGGCCTGCTGATCGGTGCCATGATCATTCTGGTGCGGGTCTTCAATCCCCTCTTTCCCGAAGGAACGATGCTCGCCATCCTCTTCGGCAACGTCTTCGCGCCGGTGATCGACCGCTTCGTGCTGCTTTTCCATATCCGGCAAAGGAAGTCCCGTCATGGCCAATGATTCCGTCGGCCGCACCCTGCTGGTCGCCTTTCTCGTCTGTTTCGTCTGTTCGCTCCTGGTCTCGGCGGCGGCCGTGGGCCTGCGTACCATTAAGGAAAGGGACGCCCGCCTCATCACCTACCGCCAGGTGCTCACCGTCGCCGGCCTGCTCGACGACGATCCGGAAGCCGTCTGGGATGCCCGGGTGGAGGTAAAACTGGTGGAACTGGCCGACGGCCGTTACCGGGAGGATGTCGATCCCTGGAGCTTCAATCCCCGGCGCGCCGCCGCCGACCCCAAGCGCAACTATCCCATCCCCGCCGAACTCGATCTGGCCGAGATTAAGACCCGGGCGCGCCAGTCGCCGGTCTATCTCATCCGCGATGGGGAAAGCCTGAGCCAGGTGATCCTGCCGGTGCACGGCAAGGGGCTCTGGTCGACCCTCTACGGCTACCTGTCCCTGGCCCCCGACCTGACCACGGTCCAGGGCTTCGCCTTCCACGAACACGGTGAAACCCCCGGCCTCGGCGGCGAGATCGACAATCCCGCCTGGCTGGCCCAGTGGCCCGGCAAAGAGGTGCGTGACGCCCAGGGCCGACCGATCATCGAAGTTCTCAAGGGCAAGGTCGAGGCGTCGGACCCTCTGGCCCGCCACCGCATCGACGGACTCTCCGGCGCCACCATCACCTCGCGCGGGGTGACCAACCTGTTGCGCTACTGGCTCGGCGAGGACGGTTTCGGTCCCTACCTGCGCCGACTGGCCGAAGAAGGAGGCACCCATGGCTAAACTCAAGGAAACCCTTTTTCGCCCCCTCTTCGACAATAACCCCATCGCTCTGCAGATTCTCGGCATCTGCTCGGCCTTGGCGGTCACCGGAAGGATGGAGACGGCCCTGGTCATGTCTCTGGCGGTGACCTGCGTGGTTGCCCTGTCGAGCACGATCATCAGCCTGATCCGCCGGCAGATTCCCGACAGCATCCGCATCATCGTGCAGATGACCATCATCGCCTCGCTGGTCATCATCGTCGACCAGGCGATTCAGGCCTTTGCCCCTGATCTCAGCCGCAAACTCTCGGTCTTCGTCGGCCTGATCATCACCAACTGCATCGTTCTCGGCCGCGCCGAAGCATTCGCCATGAAACATGCGCCCGGCGCCAGCTTTCTCGACGGCCTCGGCAACGGCCTCGGCTACAGCCTGGTGCTGCTCGTCGTCGCCAGCCTGCGGGAGATCTTCGGCGCCGGCACCTGGTTCGGCCTGACCGTACTCAAAACCACCCAGAGCGGCGGTTGGTACGTTCCTAACGGGCTGATGCTGCTGCCGCCGAGCGCCTTTTTCATCATCGGCTTGCTGATCTGGGCGCTGCGCACCTGGAAACCGGAACAGATGGAAAAGGATTAAGACCATGTTCGAAAACTACCTCGACATCTTCATCCGCGCCGTCTTTATCGAGAACATGGCGCTTTCCTTCTTCCTCGGCATGTGCACCTTCCTCGCCGTCTCGAAGAAGGTGGAAACGGCCGCCGGACTTGGCTTGGCAGTCGTCGCCGTGCAGACCATCACGGTGCCGGTCAACAGTCTCATCCACCGCTACCTGCTGCGCGAGGGAGGGCTCGCCTGGGCCGGACTGGAAGGAGTCGACCTGACCTTCCTCGGCCTGATCTGCTACATCGGCGTCATCGCCGCCATCGTGCAGATTCTTGAACTTTTCCTCGACAAACACATGCCCCGGCTCTATGCCGCCCTCGGCATCTTTCTGCCGCTGATTACCGTCAACTGCATGATTCTCGGCGGCTCGCTCTTCATGGTCGAGCGCAACTACGACTTCGGCGAAAGCCTGGTCTTCGGCTTCGGCAGCGGCAGCGGCTGGGCGCTGGCCATCATCGGCCTGGCCGGCATCCGCGAGAAGCTCAAATACAGCCGGGTTCCCGCCGGACTGCGGGGGCTGGGGATCACCTTCATCGTCGCCGGACTCATGTCCCTGGCCTTCATGGCCTTTTCCGGCATTAAACTGTGAGGCGCACGGCGCCCACCGGCAGCAAGGCAATGGCGTTATGACCGAAATCATTCTCGGGGTGTCCCTCTTCACCGGCATCATCCTGCTGCTGGTCGCCCTGATCCTGGTGGCGCGGGCCTTCCTCGCCCCCCATGGCCAGGTCACGCTGACCATCAACGACGATCCGGACAAATCCCTC
The DNA here is from genome assembly GCF_034006665.1 of Trichloromonas sp. Taxonomy (GTDB): domain Bacteria; phylum Desulfobacterota; class Desulfuromonadia; order Desulfuromonadales; family Trichloromonadaceae; genus Trichloromonas. The sequence goes on along the minus strand of NZ_JAVESI010000049.1, from coordinate 8,033 downwards.
AAGGTCAAGCCGGGAGGGAAGCTGCTCACCACCCTCGGCGCCCAGGGCATCTTCATCCCCTCGGCCTGCGGCGGCGGCGGCACCTGCGGCCAGTGCCGGGTCAAGGTACTCGCCGGCGGCGGCGCCATCCTCCCCACCGAAACCAGCCACATCAACCGCCGTGACGCCCGGGAAGGGACGCGCCTCGCTTGCCAGGTTCCGGTCAAACAGGATCTGCACCTGCTCCTGCCCGCGGAGATCTTCGCTATTCGCAAGTGGTCGTGCACGGTGCGCTCCAACCGCAACGTCGCTTCCTTCATCAAGGAGCTGGTGCTGGAACTCCCCCCCGGCGAGGACGTGAATTTCCGCGCCGGCGGCTATATCCAGATCGAGGCGCCGCCCCACGAAGTCGCGTACCGGAACTTCGACATCGATGAGCGCTTCCGCCCCGAGTGGGACCGCTTCGAGCTCTGGCAGTACCGTTCCAGGGTCAAGGAACCGATCCAGCGCGCCTACTCCATGGCCAACTATCCCGAAGAAAAAGGGATCATCATGCTCAACGTGCGCATCGCCAGCCCGCCGCCGCGCCATTCCGAGGTGCCGCCCGGTCAGATGTCCTCCTACATCTTCAACCTCAAGCCGGGGGATCAGGTCACCATCTCCGGCCCCTACGGTGATTTCTTCGCCAAGGAGACGGACAAGGAGATGGTCTTCATCGGCGGCGGCGCCGGCATGGCGCCCTTGCGCTCGCACATCTTCGATCAGCTGCTGCGGCTGAAGAGCACGCGGAAAATTTCCTTCTGGTACGGCGCCCGCAGCCGGCTGGAGCTTTTCTACGCCGAGGAATTCGAAAAGCTCGCGGCCGAGCACGGCAATTTCAGCTGGCACGTGGCCCTCTCCGAACCCTTGCCCGAGGATCAGTGGGACGGCCCCACCGGCTTCATCCACAACGTCCTTTACGAGCACTACCTCAAGACTCACCCGGCGCCGGAGGAGTGCGAATACTACCTGTGCGGCCCGCCCATGTTCCTCCTTTCCACCCGGGATATGCTGGAAAACCTCGGCGTGGAGAGGGAAAACATCCTCTACGACGATTTCGGCATGTAGCCATGAAGATTTTTTTCCTCAGCCTGATCATCTTTTTACTCAGCTTCGCCGGTCTCTCTGCCGGGCTTCTGCTCGGTCGGCGCGAACCGCGACGCACCTGCGGCGGCGGCAAGAGGAGTTGCAGCTGCGCCTCAGCCGGAGAAGGTCCGGCGCGCTGCCCGGACGCCCCGCGCCCTTCCTGAATCTCCGCAAAGTTCGCGGGCGGCGGGAATCAGCGGTTGACAGCGCCCCGCATCCTCCCATATAGTTGATTCATCGACGAAAGGGCAAACCCGGGGCAACCCGGCGACGCAAAACCACGGATCCGAATCCTTCGGATGGCTGGGTTATCGAATCGAACGGGCCACCACTCCACCCGCCTGTGTCGATCCGCAGGCGGGTTTTTTCATGGAATGGCCCGCGCACTTGAAGGAGGTCATAATGAACGTCAATGGCGCAGCAAACGCAACGGCTGGACTTTCCATCCTGAAAAAGGCCAACGAACAACCGAAGGTCGCTCTCGAAGTCATGCAGAAATCCATGCAGGGCATCGAGCAGGCCCAATCCCCGGCGAAAATTCAAGATTCCAGCTTGGCCGAAATGACCGGCAAGGGGAAACTCATCAACGTCAAAGCCTGAGGTTCTCGCCCCTGGCACAAAAAAGCCCCCGCGTCCATCTGGCTGCGGGGGCTTTTTTGTGCCAAAGAAAGAGTGATATCGATCAGGACAACCGTGCCCGGAAATCCTCGTAGCCGAAGCGGCGGATGACCCGCAGCTCGCCGCTGGTCGGCTCATAGGTGCAGATGGCCGGATGCTGGATGCCGTTGAAGGTGGTGGTCTTGACCATGGTGTAATGGGCCATGTCCTCGAAGGCCAGGCGGTCGCCGGGCTTGAGCGGCTGTTCGAAGGACCAGTCGCCGATCACGTCCCCGGCCAGGCACGACGGCCCGGCCAAACGGTAGATATGCGGTTTGGCTCCGGGATCAAAACCACCGGTGATGCCGGGGCGGTAGGGCATTTCCAGCACGTCGGGCATGTGGCAGGTGGCGGAGACATCGAGAATGGCGATCTTCATCTCGTTTTCCACCACATCCAGCACCTCGGAGACGAGCACGCCGGTGCCGATGGCGATAGCTTCCCCCGGCTCCAGGTAGACCTCCAGGCCGTACTTCCCCTTGAAGTATTTGATCAGCTCGACCAGGCCGTCGATATCGTACCCTTCGCGGGTGATGTGATGGCCGCCGCCGAGGTTCAGCCACTTCATCCCCGGCAGAAAAGCGCCAAACTTCTCCTCGAAGGCTTTCGCTGTCCGCGCCAACGGCTCGAACAACTGTTCGCAGAGGGTGTGGAAATGCAGCCCTTCAACCCCTTCTAGGGAGCGCCCGTCAAACTCCCGCCGGGGGATGCCGAGACGGGATTTGGGGGCGCAGGGATCGTAGAGGGGGGTATGCCCTTCAGAATGCTCGGGATTGACCCGCAGGCCGATGGAAACCCGCCCCCGTTCCTTTTCCCAGAGCGGCCGAAAACGCTCCAGCTGGTTGAAAGAGTTGAAGACCAGGTGGTTGGAGATGAAGAGCAACTCCACCACGTCCGACTCCTTGAAGGCGGCGGCGAAGCTGTGCACCTCACGGCCGAATTCCTCGCGCCCGAGGCGAGCCTCCCAGGGGGAAGAGGCACAGACCCCGTGCAGGGTTTCGCGAATGAGGGGAAAGACGCTCCACATGGCAAAGGCCTTGAGCGCCATGAGGATCTTCGCCCCGCTGCGCTTCTGCACCTCGTCGAGAATGGCGAGATTATGCCGCAACCGTCCTAGGTCGACTACATAGGCGGGAGAGGGAGCGAATTGCAGGATTTTTTCGATATCGACACCGATCATCGCTTTGCCTTTACGCCGAGATGCCGTGCGATGGCATCGGAAAAAAGCTGAAAATCGTCAAGATGCCGCCGCAGGATGAGCACGACGATCTCCGCATCGACGGCTTCATCCTGATGCACAACGACATTCCTGAATTTGGCCATTTTCTCCATCACGGCGGTCTGTTCCGCCGTCAGAATGCCGTTCTCACCCAGAACACGAAAGGTGTCGGCATAGGTTTCCGGGGTCCGCAGCGCCCCGTCGGAAATGACATGACCGGCGATATCGGCGCAGAGCTCGATCATCATCTGCAGGGTTCGCTCAACGATACGCTGAACCTTCCAGTCGCTTTGATAATCCTCCACCGGCACCGAGGAGAACTCAGAAACCTGCTTCTGGTAATCGTCCAGAGATGCCAGTTTGCGCAGGATAAGTGCCACATCCATCAATACGCAAATCTCCTGAAGAGAATTTCCTGCTCCCTGCGGCTGAAATCAAAAAATTCCCGCAGCATACGCGACTCGAAGGCGTGACGGAGATAGGGCTGTTTGTCCGCGATGATGCGCCGGGCGCCGAGAATTCTTCCGACGAGACTCAATGGCGCGCTATTCAGCACCACCAGATCGAAGGCATCCGTCCCGAGAACATCCGCCACCAAACCGGACAACTCGGCCCTGACCTCCGCCCCCGTCGACCCCGAAGCGAGATAAGCGGCAATATCCACGTCGGCAAGGGGTTTCGGCGCCCCTTTCGCCAAGCTTCCGAAGAGATAGGCAAAAACGATCCGGTCATCCCCCTCGAATGCGGAGCCCAGCTTTTCGACACGGAAGAAAATGTCGCTCGGCAGCCTGCCTTTCATCCTCACGAATATCCTCGAAAGTTAGTTGGTTACAGCTCCGGCCAGTCGCCGCCGTCGACCACCACCGTCGGCAGGCCCATGGGGTCGAGTACTTCGAGGAACGGCTCGGGATCGAACTGTTCCATGTTCCAGACCCCCGGCGCATGCCACTGGCCGGTGAGCATCATGATGGCGCCGACCACTGCCGGCACGCCGGTGGTGTAGCTGATCGCCTGGGATTTCACCTCGCGGTAGCAGGCCTCGTGGTCGCAGATGTTGTAGAGGTAGACCTGCTTACGCTTGCCGTCCTTCAGCCCCCGGGCGATAATGCCGATGCAGGTCTTGCCCTTGGTCAGCGGCCCGAGACTGCCGGGATCTGGGAGGAGCGCCTTCAGGAACTGGATCGGCACGATCTTCTGCCCCTGAAACTCGACCTCGTCGATGCGGGTCATACCGACGTTCTGCAACACTTCGAGATGCTTCAGGTAATTATCCGAGAAGGTCATCCAGAACTGGGCCTTCTTGATGGTCGGGATGTGCTTGACGATGGACTCCATCTCCTCGTGGTAGAGACGGTAGATGTTCATCGGCCCGATGCCGTCGGGAAAATCGAAAACCCGCTTGGTGGAGAGGGCCGGAGTCTCCACGAACCGGCCGTTCTCCCAGTGGCGGCAGGCGGCGGTCACCTCGCGGATATTGATCTCCGGGTTGAAGTTGGTGGCGAAGGGCTGGCCGTGACTGCCGGCGTTGGCGTCGATGATGTCGAGTTCTTCGACCACATCGAGATACTTCTTCGCCGCCAGGGCGGTGTAGACGTTGGTCACGCCGGGATCGAAACCGGAACCGAGCAGGGCCATGAGCCCGGCCTGCTTGAATTTGTCCTGATAGGCCCACTGCCAGGAGTACTCGAACTTGGCGGTATCGAGCGGCTCGTAGTTGGCAGTATCGAGATAGTCGACGCCGGTCGCCAGGCAGGCCTCCATGATGTGCAGATCCTGGTAAGGCAGAGCCACGTTGATGACCAGTTTCGGCTGCACCTTCCGGATCAGCGCCGTCAGTTCCGGCACGTTGTCGGCGTCAACCTGGGCGGTGGCGATGGGCGTGGCGATCTGCGCGGCAATGGCATCACACTTGGCCTGGGTGCGCGAAGCCAGGGTGATTTCGCTGAAGATATCACGTCGCTGGGCGCATTTATGGGTAACGACCTGGCCGACCCCACCGGCGCCGATAATCAGAACCTTGTTCATCGCTGTTCTCCGTTCGTCAAGGGATGGCCTGAGCAGGCAAGACGCCGCCTCATTCAGGCTGGATTAAAAAGTAAATGTGAATGGTAACATCGTTTCCCGGCAAATAATAACAGATTTTTCCCCAACGGCAGGGGAACGGGGGAGAACCCGGGACGATTCCCCCAAATGCGCTATGCTTGAAGAAAAGTCCGTGGAGAAACCGCCATGACCCGCCTCTTTCGCTTTCTCGAACCAACCTTCTTTGCCGGGCTGATCGACGATCCCTGCTTGGTGGTCCGCGACCGCCCCATCCACAAAAGCATCCTCCTTGACTGCGGGGCCCTCCATCACGTCGCCAAGCGGGAGATGAAGCCGGTGCAAGCGATCTTCGTCAGCCACGCCCACATGGACCACTTCATGGGCTTCGACACTTTTCTCCGCCAGGTTATTGCCAACCCTCGCACCGTAGAGCTGTTCGGCCCGCCGGGCATGGCCGAGCGGGTAGCGGGACGTCTCGCCGGCTACGACTGGAATCTGGCCGAGCCCTACTGGTGCACGCTGCTGGTGCATGAAGTCCATCCGGAGCAGATTCTCTCCGTCCGCTTTGCCGGGCCGGAAGGATTCCGCCGGCACGAACTGGGCGCGGCCCCCCGCACGGAGGCGGTCATCTACCGTCACAACCACCTGGAGGTAGCGGCGGAAATCCTCGATCACGGCATTCCGGTCCTGGCCTTTCGCGTCTGGGAGCGAAAAATCTTCGCCCTGGACGGAGCCACCCTGACGGCCCTGGGCCTACTGCCGGGAGTGTGGATGGAAGAACTCAAACGACGCTTTTTCGAGGATTGGCCCGAAGCACCGCCGCTACGGATCATGCGCATGGGAACGGAAGGCCCTCGGGAGGAAACTGTTGCCGACGCCGCGGCCTTCTACGGACAAATCCGCGCCGTGCCCCAGTCGCCGAGCCTCGGCTATCTCACCGACTGGGGCTGGTCTCCGGAAAACCTCGAAAAGGTGCGGCGTTTCATGACCGGGGTCGACCTGCTCATCGGTGAATGCGCCTTCCTCCGCGCCGAGGCGTCCAGGGCCCGCACCTCCCGCCACCTCTGCACCGCCGACTGGAACCGGCTTCTCGCCGAACTGCGTCCCCGCGCCTTTTTGCCCATGCACCTATCTAAAACCTACCTGAGACGCAGTGCGGAACTGTATGCGGAACTCGCGCCGCCCCCCGAAACGGAGATCCTCACCCTCCCCGAACACCTCGCTCCCCGCCCCTTGCACGCCCAGGAGGCGTGCGTTCTGAGGCGTCTTACGCGACAAACGAGCTAAGCGCCGACGTTCTTCCAGGCCGGAATCGGCCAGCGGCAACTTGCCCCCGACCCCCTTTCGGGCATACTTGACGGCAACGCTTATTGTCACCATCTCTTGCAAACAGGCCAATATTTCATGCATCCCTATCTTCGCGCGACTTTCTGGATTTCCCTTTACCTGCTTCTCGTCCAGGCACCGCTCTTTGTCCTGCTGCTCGGACCAAAACCCGCCGGCAGCGGCTTTTGGTTCGATCTCTCATTGGCCCTGGGTTTCGCCGCCACCACGATGATGGCGATCATGTTCCTGCTCACCGCCCGCTTTCAGCGGGCCACCGCCCCTTTCGGCATCGATCTTGTCTACTATTTCCACCGCCTCACCGCCATCGGCGCCTTCGCCTTCGCCACCCTCCATCCCCTGCTCCTTTTTCGCGAGGAACCGGCGCTGCTCGGAGTGATGCGTGCCGGCACATTGCCTCTGCATCTGTGGACAGGACTCGTTGCCTGGATGGCACTGGCAGCGCTGATGACCTCTTCCCTGTGGCGCCAACAGTTGTGCATTCACTACGACGCCTGGCGCGTCGCCCATCTGCTGCTGGCGCTGACGGCGCTGCTGTTCGGAACGGCGCACATCGTCGAGGTCGGCCATTACACCACCGGCCCCTGGAAGACCGGGTTGTGGCTGGCTATCGCCCTCTCCTGCCTGGCCGTGGCCGTCCGTGTCCGGCTGGTCAAGCCTTTGCAGCTGCTGCGCCGCCCCTGGCGGGTGATCCGGGTCATCGAGGAGCGCGGCAGCGCCTGGACTCTGGTCCTGCGCCCTGAAGGGCACGGCGGCTTTCGTTTCCTGCCGGGACAGTTCGCCTGGCTGACCTTGCGAAGTTCCCCCTTCGCCATGCGCGAACATCCATTCTCCATCTCCTCCAGCGCCGCCGTTCCCAGGGAAATTGCCTTCACCATCAAGGAACTGGGGAATTTCACCCGCCGCATCGGCGAAATCCAGGTGGGAGAGAGAGCCTGGCTCGACGGCCCTTACGGCACCTTCAGCATCGATATCAGCCGGGCGCCCGGCTACATCTTTGTCGCCGGCGGGGTCGGCATCGCCCCGATCATGAGCATGCTGCGCACCCTCGCCGAGCGCGACGACGGCCGCCCTCTGCTCCTTTTTTACGCCTACCACACCTGGGAGCGGACGACCTTCCGCGAAGAGCTGGAGGCTTTGCGCGAACGCCTCGACCTGAACATCGTCTATGTCCTGAGCGAACCTCCCACCGACTGGACCGGGGAACGGGGCCTGCTGCGCGAAGAGATCTTCGCCCGCGACCTCCCCGCCGACCGGGCCGAGCGGGAGTGTTTTATCTGCGGCCCCACGCTGATGATCACCGTGGCGGAACAAGCCCTGGCCCGACAGGGGATACCGCCCACCCACATCCATTCGGAAATTTTCGATCTGGTCTGAGGAGTTCCCATGCGCCTGCGCTTCGCCCAGCTTCTTGCCCTGGCAAGTACCCTGTCCCTGCTTCTCTTGGCGGTCCTTTTCGCCTTGGTGCAGAATCGATGACAACAATCGGATTGTAGGGTCAGCTCCCCGCGGCTGCCTTTTGAGACTCAATCACCGAAGATCGGGTAGGAGGCGGGGTTGCCCCCGCCGTCCTCCCACACCACCGTGCGTACGGTTCCGTACACGGCGGTTCACGTGACGTTCTGAAAGCGACGGTGGTGGTCAATTAAGGAGACCAACCCCGCTT
>NZ_JAVESI010000088.1:0-3743 GCF_034006665.1 Trichloromonas sp. | reverse complement strand
TACGGTGATAATATGACATTTACAACAGGTTTTAAAGTTGGTGATTTACATCTAGATGGTACAATATTTATTGTTAATGGTTATGTTGATGGTGATGGACAAACAGGTTCAATTGTTAAAAATACAACAGAATATGATACCTTTACTTGGCGGGAAGCACACGATACATGGCCATATGACGAAGATGATATTAATTATTGGAGATTAGGATCAGAAGATGAAATGATTGAATTAATAACATTAGATATTAGTGGACAATTAAATAATGGAACTTATGTTAACTTATCACCCGAACCAATGTGGACTAGTGAGTATTTATCAAGCATTAGGAAAACAACAACACCACCATATTACAGTATAAATTATACTAACACACAATCTACAACAAGTAGAGTAAGATTAGTCAAGTCGTTTTAAATTCAATTTTTATAAAAAAAGGAGAACAAATGTTCTCCTTTTTTTATTTTTAAAAATTAAATAAACTGGTAAGTACGCTTAATCTTTTATTAATAGTTGGTAATCCAAGTGGTTCAATAAATTTATTAACAATTGTTAAAAATGACTTATCAAATTGTTCATCTATATCGATCATAACTTTCTCTTTTTCTACAATTTCTGTGGGATGAAAACTTCTTAAATATCCAAAAACGTTATTTGCAGAATGTTTACAATAGTAATATTTTATTCTACCTGATTTAACCATGTCATATTTTGTTTTATATTCGCTATTTTTATTTAATAGAAAATTATGAAAACAGGCAGCTTTAACACCAAAATGGGCACCTTTTACTGTAACTACTCCATTTGTATCATCTAAAACTTTATCATCATAATTTGTACAACTAGTTGTCATACTAATATCCTCTATGTCTGCTAATTCAAATTCCTTTCTTATTTGTTTAACTAGTTTAAGTACATTTTGAATATTAACATTATTTGGATTAGAAAATAAATAATTTATTATTCTATAAATATTCTTTCTAACAAATGGTGGTGTTGATGAACGAATTATTTCTATACCTTTTGGATAAAAGTATGATAATGAATCATAATGAACACCATCTTCATAAACTATATTATTTAAATAATGTTTTTTCTTTAAGAATAATGCAGATTTACTAATTGTCTCCAACTCAAAATCATGTAAATTTTTAACATAAAATTGATTAGCATAATTATCTAAAAATTCATTAAAAAGTGGTTTAATATGAATTTGATCAATATGTAATATTAAATTTTTTGTTAACCTATCATCTTTATCATAATCAAATCCAATTGATTTCATAATTGGCTTAAATGTAACATATAAACTATTATGTACTAGTATATCATTAGCTATAAATGTATGTGTATAATCGTCCACTTCAATGTCATACACATATTCATTTTCAAATTCACCTATTAATTCGCATGATTCAATATCATCTAGAATATATTCTATATTATTCATTATTTTTAATTGTTTTTATTATATTATTAATATCTGGTTTATTACTTTCCCATATAACTATGGTATTAATATTATGTTTATTTTTTAAAATATCGTATCTTTTTTGATCTTTATCCCATATATCTTTTGCTTTTATATTTAATATTGGTATAATATCATTTTCTTCATATTTTGAAGGATTAGCATGCCATATATCACCATTAAATTCTATTGAAAGATTTATATCTTTTATATAATAATCTATAAATATAAATCCTAATTCATCATCAAATATACAATACTCTTCATTTTTATTATAAAAATATGTTTCATATTCTTTACTTAATATTAAATCTATTTTTTCAAAAAATAACTGTGACGATTTTGATGGCGGATATACAGTTATGTTATTAAATATGTTTTTATATAAAATGGTTCCCTCTTTTTTACCATTTCTGTTAATCATATTTTTTAATGAATTTGATTTTCTTGAACATAATTCTTCCCAATATGATTTACCATATTTATCAATAACATATTCTTTTGATTTTGTTAATTTTTGTTTATTAATATATTCATCCCATATTTTAATACCATCTGATTCACCATATTTATTTATTAAATTATATAATGTTACTGATCTACTTTTATTATAATCATTAAATTGTTTTTCGGTCCAACTATATTTTTTATTTTTATATTCAAATTTATTTGTTTCCGATTGTTTGTTACAATATGAATCCCATTTTTGTTTACCTAATATTTCACCGTGTTTTTTAATAAAATTATCTAATGTCATTGCATAATTATCACTTTTCCATTTTTCAGATATTTCTATTGGTATATTAAATGCATAACATGTTATATCACAAATCCTGTTAAATATTCTACTTTTATTCATATTTTCATATTCTGGATATTTTAATTTTAAACAATCCTCACATATTGATAAAAAATATGTTTTATCATATAATATTTTTTTACTCAAGTAAGATTTATTTATCAATATTGTTCCATTTTTACTATTTCGAAAAGAAGAATTACTAAAATATATAACATCACCACAATCTATACATTTATTATATTCAAAATATTTATCTAAATAAAATTTATACAAATTTTTTGATGGATTTTTGTTAAATTCTTTAATTTCATTAATTGTCATTTTAATATAAATTATTTTATGGTGATACTTATATTTGTATATATAATATATACTATTTGTTTTTTTTAATTATTAAAATTTTATCAGTTTTTAATATATTTGATGGTTTTACTTCCATTTTTATACCATCTCTAAAAACAATCATAGAATGATCATTTGTTACAATTACTTCCTTTCCTGTTTTTGTTTTTAATTTCCATTTAGGTTTAGATACTTTATGTCTAATTATTCTTTTAACTGACGCGTAATATATTTTTTTATTTTCATCCCAATTTAAAATTTTTTCTTTACAATTAACGGATTCATGACCTTTAAGTGTTATTCCCGCTGAACCACTATTAATATTTTTATTATATAAATTTTCTATTGTAAAATCACCACTATCAGTTGATATTATTGTATCTTTATCACAACTATCTGTATCTCCATATACAATTATCTGATTATCACCTTCATATTTTTTTCTATCTTCTAATTCTCCCCATATCGGATTTGAATCTAGTGGTTTAACATCATCAAAATTCCATACATTATATTGATATAATATTTTAATGTCATCATGTTCAAATTCATATTTATCTAATTCATCTAATGATATTGTTTTATGTTTTAATAAATTATCTAAACTATCATACCCATAATCTAATTGTCTAAAGTCCATAGAAAATGATGAATATTTACCATTTAAAATACCTATATATTCAACTCCTAATATATTATGTATATCTTTATCATTATGCCACTTATTATAAAAATATTCTTCTATATTCTCCATCATAAATTGATTAACATCTCTACCATGAGCAGTAATAGAGTTTGCTATATCTGCATTAGAACATACGAAATATTTATTGGCGAATGCCCCGTAGGTTCCATTTATGACGAGCTTTAACGCTAATTGCATTGCTTTATAATAATCCTTTTCGCCTTTTTTTTGTTCTATTAATTTTTTTAATTCGTTTATTCTTTGTCTCTTCTCTCTGTCATCCATGAATGAATATGTTTTTTTTAAATATATTATTAATTATAATTTTTGTTTACATATTTATATACAATATAACCTGAATCATTTATTTCTAGTATATTTTTTAATTTTTTATTTTTAATATAATTAATTTTACAATTATTTTTAATATAGTTAGTATTGGG
>NZ_JAVESI010000087.1:0-3828 GCF_034006665.1 Trichloromonas sp. | reverse complement strand
AGCGTCATGCCGCGACCGGTCGAACAGCTTCTCGCCCTGCTGCGAACGGGGGTCAAAAGCGCGAAAGAGCTGCAGCAGGTTCTCGGGGTCAGTCAGCCGACCTTGTCCCGGCTGCTTGCGGGCATGGGCGGGCAGGTCGTCGCCCTCGGGCGGGCGCGGCAGACCCGTTACGGTTTGCCGAGGGACGTGAGGGGCGCCGGCGGGGAATTCCCCGTCTACCGGATCTCTCCGACCGGAGACGCTGAACCGGCGGGAACGTTGTATGCGTTGCAGGGGGGGGAATACTGGTGGCAGCCGGCGGCGGGGGCGGGCGAACTGCTGCGGCATCTGCCCTGGTTCATTCAGGACCTGCGCCCGGACGGATTCATGGGGCGGGCCTTCGCCCAGCGCCAGAGCCGGGAGCTGAACCTTCCCGCGCGGCTTTCCGACTGGAAGGAGGAGCATGTTCTGCTGGCCCTTTCCCGCGAGGGGGAGGACGGCATCGGCAATCTCATCCTCGGGGAACTCTCCTTGCAGCGTTACTTCCAGTCCGCCCGGGAGCCGCTCGCCCCGGTGCTGCCCCCCGAACTGCCAGCCCGCTATGAGGCCTTTGCCCGAGCCGCCCTGGCCGGCGATCCGCCCGGCTCTTCCGCCGGCGGCGAGCAGCCCAAGTTTGCCGCCCTGCTCGCGGAAGGGGAGGACTTCCGCCATGTCCTGGTCAAGTTCTCGCCGACAACGGATACCCCCTCCGGCCGCCGCTGGGCCGACCTGCTGATCTGCGAACATCTGGCCCTGGAGGAACTTCGCTCCCAGGGTCTCCGCGCCGCCTCAACCCGGATTCATGTCACCGAAACGCGGACCTTTCTCGAAGTCACCCGTTTCGATCGGCAGGGGCGGTTCGGGCGGCTGCCGCTGGTTTCCCTGGCGGCGGTGGATAACGAGTTCTTCGGCCACCTGGACAACTGGTCGGCGGCGGTAGCCCGGCTGGAGAAGGTGGGAATGCTCTCGGCGGAAGACGCCGACAGACTTCGCCGGCTCTCGGCCTTCAGCACCCTGATCGCCAACACCGACCAGCACTTCGGCAACATCTCCCTGGTCGAGATGGACGGCAAGCCCCGTTTCTCCCTCGCGCCCGCCTACGACGTGCTGCCCATGTTTTACCGCCCGCACCAGGGCGAAGTCCCCGCCCGCGCCTTCACCCCGCCCCATCCCGACGCCGCCGTCGCCGGCCAGTGGGAAAGCGCCCGCCAGGACGCCCTTCGCTTCTGGACGACGGCCGCCGCCGACGCGCGGATATCGCCCGAGTTCCGGGACATCTGCTCCCGCAATCAGGGGATTATTCAGGAGCTGGGGAATGGTCCGCGTCTGCTTGGCGGGTAGGGAAACCCCGACCGGCGGCCGCTTATTTCACCGTTCGGTGGAAAAAAAGTGGGCGGTCCTGGAAACGCCAGAAAATTAACCGTTCGGTATTATTTTGTTGCGACGAGGCCTCGAGCCGCCTATTGTTAACCGAACGGTTAAATTATCTCGCACGGTGGAGGTGGTGGTGATTCGGAGCGACGAGCGGACGCGCGCGATCAACGGACCCAAAGATCTTGGCGAGCTGCTGCGGCAAAAACGCAAGGCGCAGCAGCTGACCCAGGGGCAGGTTGCCGATTTCTGCGGGGTAAGCGTCAAGTTCATCTCGGAGGTCGAGCGCGGCAAGGAAACGGCGGAGATCGGCAAAGTGCTCCATCTCCTTAAAATGCTCGGCATCGATCTGTTCGCCGACCTTCGGGAGTGAACTCCATGAGCCGGGTTCTTCATGCCTACATCAACGGGGCCAAGGTCGGTGATTTGGCGGAAGGCAATCTGTCCTTCACTTACGACGCTTCTTGGCTGAGCGGCAAGGCTCCCTGCCCCCTGTCGCTCTCCCTGCCGTTGCAGGGCGAACCGCTGCCGGCGGATCGTTCCCGCGCATTTTTCGCGAACCTGTTGCCCGAAGGGCAGGTGCGGGATCACTTCGCCCGCAAGTACCGAGTCTCCCCCGACGACGATTTCGCCCTGCTTGCCGCCCTGGGCGGCGATTGCGCCGGGGCGGTGGCCCTCCATCCCGAAACTCTCGACGGGTCTTCCCAATTCCCCCCTTCCCGGTATCGCCCGCTGACGGACGCCGATTTCGGCAAGCTCCTCGACGAAGCCTATATCATGGACCCGTCGTTTCTCGACGAAGGCGAGCACACCCGGCTTTCCTTGGCCGGCGTGCAGGACAAGATTCCGGTCGCGCTGCGGGGAGAAACCATCCTTCTGCCGCTGGACGGAGCTCCCAGCACGCATATCCTCAAACCGCCGAACCCTCGCTTCCCCGGCCTGGTGGAAAACGAAGCCTTCTGCATGGCCTTGGGCGGGGCCATGGGGCTGAGGGTGCCCAACGCTTTTCTGTTGCCGGTCAAGGAGCGGGTACCGGTCTATCTCGTCGAACGCTACGACCGCCACGTCGGCGACGAGGACATCGTTCGCATCCATCAGGAAGACTTCTGCCAGGCGACGGGCATTTCATATCGGCACAAATATGAAGAAAAGGGCGGGCCGGGATTCCGGGTCTGCTTCCAGGTCATCGGCCAGTGCCGGAATCCCCTGGCCGAGCGGATCCGGCTGATCGAACTGGCGATCTTCAATTTCCTGATCGGCAACGCCGACTGCCACGCCAAAAACCTGTCCCTGCTCTACGACCATGGCCCCAATCCCTCCTTCGCGCCCGCCTACGATCTGGTCTGTACCGGCATCTATGCCCTGAGCCGAAGTATGGCCATGGCGATCGGCGGCGTCTATGACCCTCGCGACGTCACCGGCCAAGCCTGGGTTGCCTTTGCCGAAGAGGCCGGGTCGAGGTCGCCCAAGCCCGTCGTGGACAGCTTGCGGCGAATGGCGTCGGAAATCCCGGGAAAGGCCAAGGAGACGGCGGCCGGAATGACCGCCCGTTATGGGGAACATCCGGTCTACGAGGAGATTGTCCAACTGATAAATCACCGGGCGGAAGTGTCCCAGAGACAGCTTCGCCACTTATGAATCCCCCTGAAAGCCAAACCCCCGGTCAGGAGGATTCCTGCCGGGGGCTGGTCGTTGAGTGTGCAACGACAATACGTTGTCATGACGGTTTCGGTATGTTCGCTTCGGCTACCGTGTACCCGACGGCGGACAGGCTTTGGGCCTGTTTAATTTTCTCCTGGTCGATCTTGGCCCGACCGCCGCTGCGACCCCGCGCCCGGGCCGCCTCCCTGCCGGCGGCTGTCCTTTCCGCCCGCAATTCCCGTTCCATTTGGTTGATGGCTCCCATGATCGAGAGGAAGGCCCGACCCGTGGCGGTTGTGGTGTTGATGTTTTCCCGTGGGCTTTCGATCTTCACCCCTTTTCCTTCCAACTCCTGGACGACCTTGAGCAGATGGGCCAAGCTCCGGCTCATGCGCGAGAGTTCGGTGATAACCAGGGTATCTCCCTCGCGTAGATACTCCATCGCCTGATTCCACCCAGGACGATCCTCCTTCACCCCGGAAGCCTTGTCGCTGAAAATCTTTGTGCAGCCGGCCGCCTTGAGAGCGTCCACCTGGCTATCGAGATTTTGCCCGGAAGTCGAAACACGGGCATAGCCGATACGGTGCATAAAGATCCCCCGTCCTATAGTTTTGACATTTTGATTTTGGCAGAAGATTTGGCAGTGATTTTACGGGGGGATCGAGGCGGGGCTGTCATTTTCAGAAGACGATAGCACAAAATATCAGAAGTGAATTGCACCCCAGAATCCATATTTGGTTGACCGTGGGTTGACCGTTTACCACAGAGATCACGAGCATCTCAAAGTCCACAGCGACG
>NZ_JAVESI010000048.1:0-26692 GCF_034006665.1 Trichloromonas sp. | reverse complement strand
CAAAGATCGTCGCATGTAGCGGAACCCAGGAGGCCGTTTTTAGTTCACGCCACAATTCATGCCCCCGAATTCGCCCCTCAGAAAGGGGAAACCCGAGGTACGGGGGAAGAGCTCACGGATTCAGGATGAAAAAAACAATCTCTTTGTGTGTGATGCTTGCGGCGCTACTTTTCTGCGCCCGGGCCGCTGATGCGTTTCCGGCGTCCTATCTCCAGTCCGGCTGGGTGGATCTGGATAAGTACTGGTATTTCGATCAAGGGTGGACTTCCGATCAGACTAAGATGTTCGAAAAAAATCTTTACTTTGAAAAAAGTATTAATGAACCTCCGGATAAGTGGAAATGGGATCCAGACGAAATATGGACGAATCATGAAGTCGATCTTGATTTGAATAATGATTCGGTCATTGATTCCGGTTGGGTTTCGGCCACGGACCTATCCTGCTGGATGGCTTCTGCTGCCGCAATGCTTTCGCATCAGCTGAATCTCGTCGCCCGGGAAATATACGATGAAATGCTTGGCTGGGCTACTGCAGAGGACACTACATTTTGGTGGACCGAAGGGAACTGGACCCATATCGCCTTGCAGGAATATCTGAAAAGGCACGATCTGACCAAAGACTATTACGTAAAGCCTTACAGTACCTACAGCTTCCCGGGAAATCTCGGCTGGATCAATAACTCCTATGATTTTGCCAAGCGGCAATTATACGAACATGAAACGGTTGGGTTGGGATTCTTTCCAGTTGTTGGTGGAACTCTTGGTCATGCAGTGACGTTCTGGGGCTGGAACGAAACATCGCTGATCCTGGCGGATTCGGACAGGTATCCTTGGGATATCAACAGCTATGTTTCCGGGATGACAAATGATCACTGGTATCTGGATTACCTTGATCCGGATCCCCCGATCTTCGATAGGGAAGTTCGCTATCTGGTTGTACTTGCCCCGGTTCCGGAACCGGAAACCTGGCTGCTCTTGGCTTTCGGCCTAGCGGTTCTGAGCTTTTCACAGCGAAGAAAAACAAAGGCTCGATAAGATCTGCCTCGAAAACCGGAAATGGTATCGCCAGGGCCAGGTCATTTCGATCTGGCCTTTTTTATTTCATTGCGAGATTGTTTACTTGTTTAGTCTGGATAGGGGCGAGAAACCGGTTCCGGACAAACGCCGGACCTGATGCGGGGGTGGATGATTGACGTGAAAAAAATAGTTCTGTTACTTTGCCTGTTGCTGCCTGTGTCCGCCTCGGCCCTGGAACCGGAGGAGGTGGCGGTGGTGGCCAACCGCTTTGTCGAGGGGAGCGTCGATCTGGCCCGCTACTACATGGAGAAGCGCGGAATCCCCAAGGAGAACCTGATCCGCATCCGCACGACGGATAAGGAGTTCTGCTCGCGGGAGATGTACGAGGACGAGATCGCCGCGCCGGTGCGGGAGTTCCTGAGCAAGCGGCGTGACGGCGCAATGATTCGCGCCCTGGTGACGATGCAGGGAGTGCCGCTGCGGGTCGATCCGCCGGAACCGAGCCGGGAAGGGCAGGCCCGGCTCAAGGAGCTGAAGGAGGAAAAGGCCGATCTGTGGAAGCGGCTGAAGCAAGCCGAGAAAGAGAAGAGCGCCGAACTCGCCGCGCTCAATGCCGCCTTTGCCGCGTTGGAGAAACAGATGGGGGTGCTGGAACAGAAAGGGGCGCGGGCGGCGGTCGATTCGGAGTTGGCGCTGGTGCTCGCTGACGACTACCCCCTGGACGGCTGGGTGCTCAATCCCTTTTTTCTCGGCGTCAAGAACCGGAAAGGGCCGGTGGCCAAGGATGAGGTGCTGTTCGTTTCGCGATTGGACGCCCCGACGGAGGCGATCGTCAAGCGCATCATCGACGACAGCCTGGCGACGGAAGCGGAGGGGCTGAAAGGGACGGCCTATTTCGATGCCCGCTGGAAACGGCCGGAGAAAAACCCGGACAGCGGCTACGCTTTTTACGACAACTCCATTCACCGTGCGGCGGCGCGGGTGACCGCCGCCCAGCGGTTGCCAGTGGTCGTCGACGACAAGCAGGCCCTCTTCCAGTCGGGCCAGGCTCCCGGCGCGGCACTTTACTGCGGCTGGTACAGCCTGTCGCGCTACGTCGATGCCTTCGACTGGCAACGGGGAGCGGTCGGCTACCACATCGCCAGCGGCGAATGCGGCACCCTGCGTACCGGTTCGAGCCAGGCCTGGTGCAAACGCATGCTCGAAGATGGGGTGGCGGCGACCCTGGGACCAGTGGGCGAGCCCTACGTGCAGGCCTTCCCGCCGCCGGAAATCTTCTTCGCCCTGCTCCTCGACGGCTCATACACCCTAGTGGAGACCTATTTCCTGAGCCTGCCTTCGCTTAGTTGGCAGATGGTGCTGGTTGGGGATCCCCTCTATCGGCCGTTTCCGAGGCCGGGATCGCGTTTTTTGGGAAATCCTTGAGGGTTACTGGGGTGGGGTTCCCCGGTAGGCTTCTTTCCGTTGCGCGACCCGCAGAACCAGCACGATGATCTCGGTTTCGTTGATTTCGTAAATGATCCGGTAGTCCCCCACCCGGATGCGACGCAGTCCGGAGAAGTCGCCCTTGAGCAATTTGCCCACGTGGGGGTTTTCCGCCAACTGGTCGATGGCTGAAATCAACCGTTCGCGGACCGGCTTGGCCAGGCGTTGAAGCTCCTTAAGCGCGGTTTTTTTAATCTTCAGCGAGTAGGGCACGTCGTGCCTCCTGCCAGTCGACGGTTTCATCGGACGGGTCGCGCAGACGTTCGATCGCCAAGGCAATGTCATTGAAATCTTCAAGATAGGTTTCAATGGCCTGGCGGATGATGTCGGCTCGCGTTCGGTTCAGGGCGTTCGCTGCGCGGTCAAGGGCATTGACGGTATCTTCGGGAATGCGCGCCGTGATTTGTGTCATGGGATTTCCTTTCTGGCTGTCGTTGACTTCTGCTGACATTATAAGAGTCCGATCCGCTGTCGGCAACGGGCTTTTGATGCCGATGCCGAAAAGGCTTGCCAACCAGTTACGGTGCTTTCCTCGTCTTATCTTTTTTTGCGAAGGCCTCTTCGGTTTCGGTGGATGCTTGCGTCTTTCATGGACAAAAAGCTTCCCAGTCTTTAAACTTCCCTTTATCGACGAAAACCGATTGATATTCCGGCAAGGAGGATCCAGTGAAAATCATCAACGTGGTTGGCGCTCGGCCGAACTTCATGAAAATGGCCCCGATCATCGAGGCTATGAACCGATATCCCGAGAAAATCCGCCACCTTCTGGTGCATACCGGGCAGCATTACGACGAAAGGATGAGTCAGTCCTTCTTCGTCGACCTCGGCATGCCCAAGCCGGATATCAACCTGGAGGTCGGCAGCGGCTCCCACGCCGAGCAGACGGCGCGGATTATGGTCGAGTTCGAAAAGGTCTGCCTGCAAGAGAAGCCCGATCTGGTTCTTGTCGTCGGCGACGTCAATTCGACCATGGCCTGTACCATCACCGCCAAGAAGCTGGGGATCCAGGTTGCCCATGTCGAAGCCGGGCTGCGTTCCCGGGATATGTCCATGCCCGAGGAGATCAACCGCCTCTGCACCGACGTCCTTTGCGACTATCTCTTCACCACCGACCATTTTGCCGACGAGAACCTGGCCGCCGAGGGGGTGCCTGCCGACAAGATTTTCTTCGTCGGCAACGTCATGATCGACACCCTGCTCAAGCACCGGGCGCTGGCCTCGACCCTCGATCTGAGCCGCAAGCTGGGCCTGACTCCCCAGGGCTACGCGACCTTGACCATGCACCGTCCCGGCAATGTCGACGACAAACGGGTGCTGACCGGCATTCTCGAAGCGCTGGCGGAGATCGCGAAGGATCTGCCCATCGTCTTTCCCATCCATCCCCGGACGAAAAAGATGGCTGAACAGTTTGGTCTCGGGCATTTTTTCAACAGCGGCGCGAAGGTCGAAGGCATCTGGATCACCGAGCCGTTGGGCTATCTGGAATTTCTCCATCTCAACATGAATGCGAAACTGGTCCTCACCGATAGTGGTGGTTTGCAGGAAGAGACCACGGTTCTCGGCGTTCCCTGCATCACCATGCGCCCCAACACCGAGCGCCCCATCACCTGTGAGGTCGGCTCGAACATCATGGTCGGCAACGACAAGACCAGGATTTTGGAAGAGGCGCGCAAAATTTTAAACGGTGAAATCCCCCAGGGACGGAGCCCGGAGAAGTGGGACGGCCACGCGGCGGAGCGGATTGTCGATGTTCTGGTTCAGAAGCTGGGCTGAAAAGAACGGTCTAATGCTGTCCAGGGAAGACACGAAAAGGTTTTTAAAGGAGTTGTCGTCAATGATCGTGCCGGTGATTTTGTCGGGAGGGGCGGGGACGCGGTTGTGGCCGCTTTCCCGGGAGCTTTATCCGAAGCAGTTGCTGCCCCTGGTTGGGGAGCGGACGATGTTGCAGGAGACCCTTTGCCGGTTGGCGGGGACTCCCGACCTGGCGGCGCCGCTGGTGGTCTGCAACGAAAGTCATCGCTTTATGGTCGCCGAGCAGCTGCGGGCCATCGGCCAAATCCCTTCGGCCATCATCCTTGAACCGGTCGGGCGCAATACCGCCCCGGCGGTGGCGGTGGCGGCGATTCGCGCCCTGGCCGAGGGCGACGATCCGCTGCTTCTGGTGCTGCCGGCGGATCACGTTATCCGTGACGCCGAGGCGCTGCGCCGGGCCGTGGCTTTGGCGGCTACGGAAGCAGGGCAGGGGCGGCTGATGACCTTCGGCATTGTGCCGACCGGTCCCGAGACGGGCTACGGCTACATCCGTCGGGGCGCACCGCTGGATGAAGCGGCCGATGCCTACGCCGTCGCCGCTTTCGTCGAAAAACCGGCGCCGGCGAAGGCCCGGGCCTACGTTGAGTCCGGGGAGTATTACTGGAACAGCGGTATGTTTCTCTTTCGCGCTTCCGACTATCTGCGTCAGCTTGAAAGGTTTGAGCCGGCGATGGTCGCCTGTTGCCGGGAGGCCGTGGAGCGGGCGGCGGTCGATCTCGACTTTTTGCGTCTCGACGCCGAGGCCTTCGCCGCCTGTCCGGGAAATTCCGTCGACTATGCATTGATGGAGAAGACCGCCGACGCGGCGGTGGTGCCCCTCGATGCCGGCTGGAGCGACGTCGGTTCCTGGTCGGCCCTGTGGGAAGTAGGGGCGCGGGATGGCGACGGCAATGTCAGCCACGGCGATGTGCTTGCCCACGCCAGCCGCGATTGTTATCTGTATGCCGGAAGCCGCTTGCTGGCGACGGTGGGGGTAGAGAATCTGGTGGTGGTGGAGACTGCCGATGCGGTGCTGGTGGCGGCCAAGGAACAGGTGCAGGAGGTCAAGGAGATCGTCGCCCGGCTCAAGGAGCAGAAGCGCGGCGAAGCTCTGCTCCACCGGTGTGTCAATCGCCCCTGGGGGAGCTACGAATGCATCGGCGAGGCCCCCCGCTATCAGGTGAAAAGGATTGTCGTCGCCCCCGGCGCGGCCCTCTCCCTGCAACGTCATCACCATCGCGCCGAGCATTGGGTGGTGGTCAGGGGGACGGCGCGCATCACTTGTGGTGAAAAAATCTTCTTGCTCACCGAGAACCAGTCGACCTACATCCCCCTCGGCGAGACCCATCGCCTGGAGAACCCCGGCAAGATTCCCCTGGAGTTGATTGAGGTCCAGTCGGGAAGCTATCTGGGAGAAGACGACATCGAACGCTTCGAGGATACCTACGGAAGAGCCTGAGGAGACGAGTCAAGTGCAACTGAACTGCTTCAAAGCCTATGACATCCGGGGGCGGATCCCCGATGAACTGAACGACGACGTGGCTTACCGCATCGGCCGGGCCTATGCCCAGTTTCTGAAACCCGGCAAGGTGATTGTCGGCCGCGACGTGCGCCTTTCCAGCGCCGGTCTCTGCGCGGCCCTGACCCGGGGGCTGACCGAGGGCGGCGCCGATGTGGTCGACATCGGCCTATGCGGCACCGAGGAGGTCTATTTCGCCACCTTCTACAGCCGCGCCGACGGCGGCATCATGGTTACCGCCAGCCATAATCCCATGGATTACAACGGCATGAAGCTGGTGCGCGAAGGCAGCCGGCCGATCAGCGGCGACAGCGGCCTGCACGAAATTCGCCGCCTGGCGGAGGCGGGGGATTTTCTTCCGGCGGAAAGAACCGGTACGGTCGAAGCCATGGATATGAAAGTTCCCTATATCCGCCACCTGCTCGGCTATATCGATGCCACCCGGTTGCGCCTCCTGAAGATCGTGGTTAATGCCGGCAATGGCTGTGCCGGTCCGGTCATTGATCTGCTGGAGAAGCAGCTTCCTTGCGAGGTCTTCAAGATCTGCCACGAACCGGACGGCACCTTCCCCAACGGCATCCCCAACCCGCTCTTGCCGGAGAATCGCGACATCACCAGCCAGGCGGTGCTGGAGCACGGCGCGGCCTTGGGTATTGCCTGGGACGGCGACTTTGACCGCTGCTTTCTGTTCGATGAGCAGGGGCGGTTCATCGAGGGCTATTACATCGTCGGTCTGCTCGCTGAGGCCTTTCTCGCCCGCGAACCGGGGGCGAAAATCATCCACGACCCGCGCCTGACCTGGAATACCATCGACATGGTAGAGGCGGCCGGCGGGGTGCCGGTGCAGAGCAAGACCGGCCATGCCTTCATCAAGGAACGGATGCGCCATGAAGACGCCGTTTATGGCGGCGAGATGAGTGCCCATCACTATTTCCGGGACTTCGCTTATTGCGACAGCGGCATGATCCCTTGGCTGCTGGTGCTTGAACTGATGTGCCGCAAGCGCAAGCTGCTCTCCGAACTCGTTGGTGAGCGGATGGCAAAGTTTCCCGCCAGCGGCGAGATCAACCGGGCATTGGCCGATCCGCAAGGCGCCCTGGCCCGGGTCGAGGCGGCTTACGCCTCTTTGGCTCCGGCCATCGACCGCACCGACGGCCTGAGTATGGAGTTTCCCGAGTGGCGCTTCAACCTGCGCTCCTCCAACACCGAACAGGTTCTGCGTCTCAACGTCGAATCCCGGGGGAATCAGGTGCTGATGGAGGCGAAAACCGCCGAGATACTGGCACTTGTGGATGCTCAAGAGTGAAAAAAACATGTCCACGGAAAGCACGGAAGACACGGAAAGAAACCTAAAGGTCAAAGGCTTGGTTTTGGACAGGATAAAGGCGGATAACTGCCTGCGGATAGAACCGGATAAATCTTTGGGGGTTGGGATTTTAACATCAGATTTTACCCGCTCTTATCCCGTCAAAAAAGATTTTCAATATTTTGTCCGTGCTTTCCGTGTCTTCCGTGGACCAAAAAGATTTTGTCTTACATCGCCTAGGGGGGAGCATAGATGATATTTCAGGATGGTTTGCGGGAAAACCGCTGGTATCTGTTGGCGCTGCTACCGTTGTTGGCGCTGACCTACTGGACGGTGGTGCCGGGGATGGTTTCCGATTGGAATAACGACCCCAACTATTCCCACGGCTTTCTGGTGCCGCTGATCGCCGGATATTTCGCCTGGCAGAAGTGGCCGGAGCTGAAGGAGATGCCGGTGCGGCCGAGCAACGCCGGACTCTTGGTGATCATCGCCAGCCTGTTGCTGTTGATCTTCGGGTTCGCCGGAACCGAGTATTTTACCATGCGGTCATCGCTGGTCTTCCTGCTCGGCGGCATCATCCTCTTCTGGTTCGGCTGGGCGGTCTTCAAGGGGCTTTTGCTGCCTGTCGGTTTTCTCCTCTTCATGGTGCCGCTTCCCTACATTGTCTACGACGCCATGGCCTTTCCCCTCAAGCTGCTGGTCGCCAAATTTTCCGTGGCCGCTCTCAAGTTCATGGGCATCGCCGTGCTGCGCGAAGGAAACATCATCATGTTTCCCCAGACCGTATTGGAGGTGGCCGATGCCTGCAGCGGGCTGCGCTCCCTCATGTCGCTTCTGGCCCTGGCCGTGGCCTATGCGGTCTTCTCCCAGAAATCCCACCTGATGCGGGTGATCATGGTTCTTTCGGCGGTGCCCATTGCCATCGCCACTAACATGTTCCGGGTCATCGTCACCGGCGTGCTGGCCCAGTATTACGGGGCGGCGGCGGCCGAGGGCTTTTTTCACGAATTCGCCGGCCTGGCAGTCTTCGCCCTGGCCATGGTTCTGCTCTTTCTGCTGGGAGCACTCTTGCGTAAGGTGGGGCCGGCATGAACAAGATGCGTTTTTTCGTCGTTTATCTCCTGTTGATCCTGGCCGCGCTTTTCGTCGCCTTTCATGAGGATGTGGAAGTGCCGGTGGCGCGGCCCCTTGAAGAAATTCCCCTGCGTCTTGCCGGGTGGACGAAGACCGGAGAAACCCGTTTCAGTGACGCGGTGTTGAAGGGACTGCGTCCCACCGATTATCTCTACCGGGTTTATGCCGACGACGCGCGCCGTTCCGTCTCCCTCTACCTCGGTTATCACGGTGGCGGGCCGGAGAGCGGGCCGATCCATTCGCCCAAGCATTGTCTTCCCGGCAGCGGCTGGCTGAATATTTCCGAACAGAGCAAGACGCTGAATATTGGTGACGACGACGTCCACTTGGTGGAGGCGGTCTACCAGAACGGCGCGCAGCGGGAGCTCTTTTTGTACTGGTTTCAGGTCAAGGGGAGGACGCTGACCAGCGAATATGCCCTAAAACTGGCGGAAATCACCCATTCGATCCTGCACAACCGTCGGGATTCCACCTTCGTGCGGGTTTCCGTTCCTTACCGGGAGGGGGATCTCGGCGCCCTAGAGGCCGGCGAGCGTTTCGTACGGGATTTTTATCCCCATATCAAAGCGGTTCTGCCGAAGTAGGGGGCGAACCCTTGAATCTCGTTTTCTTGATCCCATGCAGATGATTTTTTCCATTCTCGCGATTTTACTGACTGTCGGCTACGGTGCCTATCTGCTCGCCCACCGGCCGCGCCGTCTTTCCTCCTTCGTTCTGGCAGGGGGGCTGCTGGCCTGCGTGGTTCTGGAGTTCTGCGACCTGCGGGTGTTGCTCGACCCGGAAGGACTGCAATTCTGGAAGCGGGGCGCGCTTCTGGCCGAATCCGTTCTCCCCGGGTTCTGGCTGCTTTTCGCCCTGGTCTTTTCCCGGACCGGCGGCTGGCGCGAGATGTCCCGGCTGTCGCGGCTGTTGCTCCTCGCTACTCTGGCCTTTCCTCTGGCAGCCCTGTTGCTGCCGACCTCGGCGATTTTTTATTCTCCCGACTTCGCCGAGGAAAAGATGCTCTTCCTCGGCTCGGCCGGCTATTTTTTCTATGTGGCACTCATGGTCTGTCTGGTTGTGGCCCTAGCGCAACTGGAGCGCACCTTGGTGGCTCTGCCTCGTCCCGACCGCTGGCGCATCAAGTTCGAGGTCATGGGCGCCAGTGTGTTGCTGGCCGTGCTGGTCATCTATTACAGTCAGGCGCTGCTCTATCGCTCGTTGGATATGAACCTGCTGCCGGTGCGTTCCTTAAGTCTCGCCTTGGGAGTCGGGCTGATGGCCTTCAGCCGTCTGCGCCGGGGCGAAGCCGTACGCATCCGGGTTTCGCGGGAAATCGCCTATCGTTCGGTGGTGCTTTTGGCGGTCGGCTTTTACCTGATTCTGCTCGGGATCTTCGGCGCCGGTATGCGTTATCTGCATCTTTCGGGCAATCGATCCTTTTTCGTCGGTCTCGCGGTTCTGGCTGGCTTCGCTCTGGTCATGCTGCTTCTTTCCGAGCGCATCCGGCGGCGCATCCGGGTACTGTTGCATAAGAATTTCTATCAGCAGAAATACGATTACCGGAACGAGTGGCTGCAATTCACCAGCAAACTGGTTGGTGCTCGCAGCCGCGAGGAGTTGGAAAAAGGGGTGCTGGAGTTCTACGCCGAAACCTTTTCCCTGCGCGGCGCGGCCCTCTTTCTTCGCGATCGGGAGGGCGGGTGCTTTCGCTGTTCCGCCTGCTTTGAAAATGAGGCGGCCGAGCTGTGCTTCGAGGCAGACCATCCCTTGCTGGCTCGCATGGTTGGGCAGGATTGGGTGATCGATCTGGGGGAAGAGGATGAGTCCCTGCTCGTTGGAGACTGGGCGCGGCTGCGCGCCATGGGCGCTTCTCTGCTTGTGCCGCTGCGCTTCGAGAATACGCTGGAAGGATTCATCGTGCTTGGCCGGCGGATTTACCAGCAGGAGCGGCTGACCTACGAGGATTTCGATCTGATGAAGATCCTCGCCCATCAGACCATCGGCGTGCTGCTCAGCCGCAAGCTCTACGCCGACCTGGCGGCGGCTCATGAGATGGCCGCCATCGGCCGGGTCTCCACTTTCGTCATCCATGACCTGAAAAATCTGGTTTCGGGACTGGCTCTGGTAGTGGACAACGCCCGGGATTACATTGATGATCCCGAATTTCGTGGCGATATGTTTGAAACCTTGGAACATACCGTGGATAATATGAAGAACCTGATCGCCCGCCTGCAGAACGTCAAGCATCGTCCCCAGATCGAGAGCGTCCCCTGCGATCTGCTGGAGGTGGCCAGAGAGGGTGCCGCCTTGGCCGGTGCCGCCGACGTGGACATAAGCGGAGAGCCGGTTTCGGTGTGGGGGGATGCGGCAGAGTTGATCAAGGTCGTGGTTAATCTGTTGCACAATGCCCGCGAAGCCGCCGCCGGCCACCCTCCCCGTATCGAGGTGGGTTGCGCGGGGCAGGCCTTCTTGCGGGTGGTCGATCAGGGCTGCGGCATGAGCGAGGAATTTATCCGCACCCGGCTTTTTCAGCCCTTTGAAACGACCAAAAAGAAAGGGATGGGCATCGGCCTCTATCAGTGCCGCCAAGTCATCGAGGGACACGGTGGCCGCATCGAGGTGCACAGTGCGCCGGGCGAAGGGTCGGTATTTACCGTCTGGCTGCCGACGCAAGCGGCGGTGGCAGGCTGACGTTTCGGAGATGTTTTAAGCAGGAGGACGGGTGGAAAAACTGCTGATCGTGGACGACAGCGCGGAGATTCGCAAGCAGCTCAAATGGGGGCTGGGCAAGCATTTCGAGGTGCTGCTCGCCGAGGATGTGAATGAGGCTCTACGCCTGTTCGAGGCGCACGGACCCAAGGTTCTGACCCTTGATCTCGGTCTGCCCCCCGACGCCGATGGCGCGAGCGAAGGGTTGCGCTGCCTGGAAATGGTTCTGGGGCGCCATCCCGAAACCAAGGTTATCGTCCTTTCCGGCAATGAGGACCGGGCCAACGCGCTGACGGCGGTGCGGTTGGGCGCCTATGATTTTTACCGCAAACCCATCGACCTGGCCGAACTGAAGATCATTCTCGATCGCGCCTTCCATCTGGCCGCCCTGGAAGAGGAAAACCGCCGACTGCAATCCGCCTCCCAGCAACGTCCGGGAGGGATGCACGGTATCTTCGGCCAATGTCCGGAGATGGAGGAGATCTTCACCACCATCCGCAAGATTGCCTCGGCGGATATCCCGGTACTGGTGCTGGGGGAAAACGGCACCGGCAAGGAGTTGGTGGCGCGAGCCATTCATGCTCAGAGCTTGCGGAAGAGCGGACCTTTTATCCCCATCAACTGCGGCGCCATCCCCGAAAATCTGCTGGAGGCGGAACTCTTCGGCCACGAAAAGGGGGCCTTCACCGGGGCTGCGAACCGGGTGCAGGGAAAGGTGGAGTACGCCCACGGCGGCACCCTCTTTCTCGACGAGATCGGCGAACTGCCTCTGCCTCTGCAGGTTAAGCTGCTGCGTTTCCTTCAGGAAAAGACCATTCAGCGGGTCGGTGGTCGAGAGAATATCGAAATCAACACCCGCATCGTTGCCGCCACCAACGTCGATATTGAAAAGGCCATCCGCGAGGGGCGTTTCCGCGAGGATCTCTACTACCGCATCAGCGTGATCTCCCTTCGCCTTCCTCCCCTGCGTGACCGGGGGGAGGATATCCGTCTTCTGGCGAATCTCTTCTTGAGTCGCTACACCAACGATTTCGGCAAGAAGATCAAGGGCTTCGGCCCCGCTGCCGAGACCGCCATGCGCGCCTACGCCTGGCCGGGGAATGTGCGCGAACTGGAAAACAAGATCAAACGGGCCATTCTCCTCGCCGATTCTCCCCTGCTCTCCCCTGACGATCTCGGTTTCGGCGGCCATGACCGGTTCGCCGATCCGGACGCTGCGCCGCCGACCCTCAAGGAGGCCCGGGATCGCCTGGAAAGGGACATGCTGGTTGCGGCTCTGAAACGTCACGGCGGCAATGTGGTCAAAGCTTCGGATGAACTCGGGGTCAGCCGACCGACCTTCTACGATCTCATGAAAAAGCACGAGGTGCAGAACGACGGCTGATATACAACGTTCTGCGCGGTCTTCCCTCGGCTCTGTCGCGGCAAAATGCTTGTCGCGAGGGAACCTTCGTCCGCTATGAACAGGATTTTGCCCGATTGTCCTTTCCGCTGCGTTGCGTTTGTTCCGCATGCAAAAAGCGGTTGGCCCCGCCAGTGCCCTACCTCGCGCCTTTCCCCTCCGGAACCCCGATCCTCCATCTTTGTAAAGGACATTGTGTCACCATGAACGGCCACACTTCCCGTCTGTTTTGCTCCGTCCGGGTTTTCTTGCTCTTATTCCTATTGCTTCCCGCCTGCGCTCCCCGCCCGGCCGTGCCGCCTCCCCCCCCGGTCACGCCGCCGCCGGCAGTCGAGGTTCCGCCACCGGTGGAAGTGCCGCCGGAGGCTCCCCCGGTCGAAACGTTCACGGCGGTTTCCTGGGGGGAGGTCGCCGGCTGGGAGGGAGACGATCCGGCCCAGGCCCTCGACCCCCTGCTGAAGAGCTGCCGGGTGCTGAAACAGCGGGAGGGGTGGGCGGAGGTCTGTGCCGAGGCCGCGACTCTGGATGGAGCGGATCGGGAGACCCTGCGCCGGTTTTTTGAAAACCGTTTCGTTCCCTGGCGGATTCGGGATGCTGAAGGGGGTGAGACCGGCACCGTCACCGGCTATTACGTGCCCGATGTGCGCGGCAGCCGCGTCCCCTCGCCCCAATATCCCTATCCCCTGTACGGTGTTCCCGACGATCTGCTGGTTGTCGACCTGCGGGCGGTTTATCCCGAGCTGAAGGATTACCGGCTGCGCGGCCGTCTGGAGGGGCGCAAGGTGGTGCCTTACTGGACGCGCGGCGATATTGACGCCGGCCAAAGACGTCCGGCCGCGAAGATCCTCTTCTATGTCGCCGACCCGGTGGAGCTCTTCTTCCTGCATATCCAGGGCTCGGGACGCATCGTGCTGGAGAACGGTGAGCGGGTGATGGTCAATTATGGCGACCAGAACGGCCATCCCTACCGCTCCATCGGCAAACTGCTCATTGAGCGTGGCGCCATGACCCGCGACCAGATGTCCATGCAGAACATCAAAAACTGGGCACGGCAAAACCCCGAGCAGGTGAAGGCCCTGCTGGCTGAGAATCCCAGCTACGTCTTTTTCGTCGAACGTCCCGGCTCTCTCGAAAATCCCCCCGGGGCCCTCGGCGTGCCGCTCACCCCGGGGCGCAGCCTGGCGGTAGACCCCAGAACCATCCCCTTGGGGGCTCCGGTCTTTCTTGACACCACCTGGCCCTCAAGCAGCGAGCCTTTGCAACGGCTGATGCTCGCGCAGGATACCGGTGGGGCGATCAAGGGGAAGATTCGCGGTGATTTTTTCTGGGGGATGGGGGACGAAGCGGGATTCCAGGCGGGGCGGATGAAGCAGAAGGGGAGGTTCTGGCTGCTTCTGCCCCAGGGGGTCGCACCGCCGGCCCCCTGAGGTCCTTTTTTACGTAAAGAAGCGCAGGGCGGAACAGCGCGATACTTGGAGTCAATTCTCATGAAATTTGACTGTGGTAAAAGCAACACAGTGGTGTGGCAAAAAAGCTTGCCTTGTGTGGCTTTTATGGTTAAAGTGTCGCTTATTTTCTTGGGGGCGTATTTCGCGCCGCTGAAACTGACAGGCCGCGATGCCGTGCCATTAGGCCGGCCAGCTTCCTCTGCCGCCCATGATTCAAGGCGACTGGAAGCGTTAACGTAGGAATCCTGTAAAATTTTTAGGATGACATGATGCTTCGATTCTTGCCGATCCTGTTTGTGCTGCTCCTGTTGTGCCCTTCTTCGCTTCTCGCCGCATCGAAAACCTCCGGAACCCAAGCCGCCAAGGCGGCCTATAAGGTTCGCCAGGGGGACACCCTCTCCGGAATCGCCCAGAAATCCCGCCTGACCGTGGCGGAACTCAAGCGCCTCAACAATCTCTCCAGCGACAAGCTCAAGTTGGGCCAGGTTCTGGTCGTCTCCAAATCTTCCGGATCGGCCAAAGCCGCGAAGGGGACTGCGTCCACCAGCAAGGCTTCGGTGGCGAACTCATCCGCTACGTATAAGGTCAAACAGGGGGACACCCTCTCCGGAATCGCGCAGAAAGCCAAGATCTCCGTGGCCGAACTGAAGCGGCTGAATCATCTTTCCAGCAACAATCTCAAGCTGGGCCAGGTTCTGGTCGTCTCCAAATCTTCCGGATCGGCCAAAGCCGCGAAGGGGACTGCGTCCGCCGGCAAGGCTTCGGTGGCGAACTCCTCCGCTACGTATAAGGTCAAGCAGGGGGATACCCTCTCCGCAATCGCTCAGAAAGCCAAGATCTCCGTCGCCGAACTGAAGCGGCTGAATAAGCTTTCCAGCAACAATCTCAAGCTGGGCCAGGTTCTGGTTGTCTCCAACTCTTCCGGATCGGCCAAAGCCGCGAAAGGGACGGCGTCCACCGGCAAGGCTTCGGTGGCGAACTCGTCCGCTACGTACAAGGTCAAACAGGGGGATACCCTCTCCGAAATCGCTCAGAAAGCCAAGATCTCCGTGGCCGAACTGAAGCGGCTGAATCATCTTTCCAGCAACAA
The DNA here is from genome assembly GCF_034006665.1 of Trichloromonas sp. Taxonomy (GTDB): domain Bacteria; phylum Desulfobacterota; class Desulfuromonadia; order Desulfuromonadales; family Trichloromonadaceae; genus Trichloromonas. The sequence continues at coordinate 11,810 of NZ_JAVESI010000048.1, read as the reverse complement.
CCTCAAGTTGGGCCAGGTTCTGGCCGTTTCCAAAAAAGTGTCGGGCTCGACGGAAGAGACCGTTGCGGTCAAGATGCAAACCCTGACCCACAAGGTGAAAAAAGGGGACACCCTTTACGAGATTGCCAAAAAGAAAAAGATCTCCGTGGCTGAACTCAAGCGTTTGAACAAACTTTCCGGCAACAATCTCAAGTTGGGTCAGGTTCTGGTCGTCGGCACCAAGCCGGTCGCTGTTGAAAAGCCGGTCCTAGCCAAGACCCCTTCCACAGGGAAAAGCGCTATTGTTCGTGAGTTGACCCGCGATATCCTGGTCGATGCCAATGCCTCCATCTTCGAGAAGACTGCCCTGAGCTTTCTCAATACCCCCTATCGCTTCGGTGGAAACGGCAAAAATGGTATCGACTGTTCCGCCTTTGTGCAAAAGGTGTTCGGCGAGTTCAATCTGAAACTGCCCCGCACCGCCCGCGAGCAATATACTTTGGGAACCCGGGTGCCCAAAGGGGATCTCCAGCTGGGGGATCTGATTTTCTTCCAGACCTACGCCAAATTTCCCTCCCACGTCGGCATTTATCTCGGAGATAACAAGATGATTCACGCTTCGAGTCGCAATCGCGGGGTCGTCGTCTCAAGTATCAATTCCAACTACTTCCGCAAGCGCTACATCGGTGCAAAACGCCTTGGGTTGTCATTGGACGAGGACGGAACTGATTTCGACGAGCTGGTCCGGCAGTTGCGGATGGATGTCGCCGACGATATTGAGGACGGAACCGAGGAAGGGGCGCTGCTCGGCGCCGGAAACGGTTAAGCGGAATTCTCCCAAGGCCAGGCATTACCTGGCCTTCGTTATTTCGGAGGGCTGATGGAAATCGATCTTGAACTGCTCGACTATCTTTGTCACAAAGGTGTCCACTACATCGAGGCGGCGGTAAAAGGGCATCAGCACCTGCCGCGTACCGTGGTCGGCGTCGGTATCTTTCTCCTTGACCAGGACGGCAATGTCGACTTGCTCACCGCCAAGCAGCGTGTTACTTTTGATACCTTTCTCAAACCCCTCCTTTTTGATGTTCCCTGCCTCGGGCCGACCGGCACCGGCGACTGTCGGGGGAACGGCCGCATTGAACCCGAACTGCTGCTGAAAGGCTACCGCGACAACGAACTGCTCTGCGGACGTTGCCGGCGGGAACTGGTCATTTCTTAGCTGCTGTCTTTAGCTTTCTCCCTTCGTTCCCCCTCCTTTTTCCCGTTTCCGTAACCGCTTGACCGCCATCTCTCCCACCGCCCGCTGTCGGGTCACATAGACGGTACATCGACCGTAGCTCGCGGGCCACCGCTGCGGTTCGTCAATTTGCGCAGGGGCCCTTTCTTTCGGCGAAGACGAAGCCCCGTTCCAGAAAACTGTCCTCACCGCCGGCAGCAGGGCCGCCTCAGGATCAGAGCCCGGCCCCTTCGAGAACAGCCAGGAGGGAGATGAGAATGACGGCCAGGGGAATGATGATCCGCCAGTGATTCATCTTGAAGAATTCGGGGAAGGTCAGGGGGCCGAAATCCCCCTTGGGAAGCATGACCCGGGCTACCCAGGGGAAGGCGTGGGCATAGAGCCCGGCGCCGATGAGGATGCCGACCAGCCCGCCGATGAGGGCGTCGAGTTTGCCTTGGGCGACAGCGGCGGTGATGGTGCCGGGACAGTAGCCGACCACGGCGAAGCCGACGCCGAAGATCAGTCCGCCGACCAGGGTCATCCCCAGGGAACCGGGTTTGGGATGAAGCTGGGCCAGCCCCAGGTCCCGCAGCAGATGCACGCCGATCATGCCGGTGACTATGGCCGTGACCATGATCTTGATGACGGTGAAATCCTGAAAAAGCAGCTGACCGATGATCACGTCGTACTCGGTGACATTCCCCTTCTGTAGCAGAAAACCGAAGAGAAAACCGATGCCCAAGCCGGCGGCCATCTGCAGGGGCTTGTTGCCGTGGATTTTTGTCAGCATGGCTTATCCCCCGTAGAGCAGAAAGGCGACCGCGGCGCCGGCGGCGAAAAAGGTGCAGACTGCCAGCCAGCCGCTCACTGCCAGCTGCAGGGTGCCGCTGATGCCGTGGCCGCTGGTGCAGCCCCCGGCCCAGCGGGCGCCGAAGCCGAGAAAGATGCCGCCGATCAGGGCGGTGAGCAGGCGCCATACGGGATTTCCGCCGAAGGCGGCGGCCCAGCGGGAAGGCACCCACTCCAGGTGCAATTCCCCGGAAAGGGCGGCCGAGGTGAAGGAGCCGAAGACGATGCCCAAAACCAGCATCCATTCCCAGTCGATTTCCGGAAGGAACTGGCGGTAGTAGGGCATCTCCCGCACCTGGCGGCCCCGGTACATTTCTTCAAGCATGCCGCTGGTGCGGACGAAGGCGGTGGAACAGCCGATGGGCTTGTCGGAGAGGACGAAGGCCGCGCAGGAAACCAGGCCGATACCGAGGCCGACCACATAGGGGGACCATTCCGTCATGGCTAAAAGTTCGAACATGGCGTCTCCCTATTTGCCGAGGAAGCGGGGTCCGTGTGGGACCACGCAGAGAGGACATTCCGGGGCGAACCCGGCAGCGTTGAAGCCGGTCATGCCCCCCGCCACGTTCCAGATCCGGGTGAAGCCCTGGCGCTTGAGCAGGCTGGCGGCGAGGCTGGAGCGGTGGCCGGTGCTGCACACCAGAGCGATGTCGCGGTTCGGGTCGAGTTCCCGGTGCCGGGTGCGCAACTCGGGGGCGGGTATGTGCAGCGCCCCGTCCACGTGGACCGCGCCGAATTCTCCCGCAGCGCGGACATCCACCAACGTCAGGCCGTCGCCGCAAGTGATGCGCTGCTGGAGTTCGGGTGCCGAAAGCAGGGGCACATGGTCGGTGGCGAAACCCGCTTTGGCCCATTCGAACATACCGCCTGCAAGATAGCCGACGACCTGGTCGACGCCGACCCGGCGCAGCAAGACCGCCGCCTCGGCGGCTTCGGCGTCGTCGTTGGTGATCAGCAGAATGTTTTTGTCGGGAGGGAGCACCCAACCGGCGAAGGTCGAGAAATTGCCGCCCTTGTCGATGTGGTAGGCACCCGGCACATGCTGGCCGCTGAAGGCGGTGTAGCTGCGGATGTCGAGCACCACCACATCCTGTTCAGCCATCTTTTCGCGGAAAGGTTTCGGCGCCAGCGGTTCGGGCATCGGCAGGGTCCAGACCAGGGCCGGCCCCCGGCGGTTGATGTCGCTGCAGCGGGAAAAATGGTCGGGCGCTTCGGGCATGTCGGTGGTCAGCGAGGCAATGAACGTGTCGCGGTCGGCCATCGTCAGGGCGCTGTTGTAGAGCTTTTCGTAGCCGACGGTGCTGGTGCGCTTGGCGCCCATCGCCCGGCCGCAGAGAGAACCGGCGCCGTGGGCGGGATAGACCTCGCAGAAGGGGGGCAAATCGAGCAGTTTCTCGTGCAGGGAACCATAGAGTTTGCCCGCCAGTTCCAGAGCGATGCCGGGGAAGAGGTCGGGGCGGCCGACGTCCCCGACAAAGAGGGTGTCGCCGCAGAAGATCGCGACCGCCTCCGGTCCCCGGGCGCGGTCGCGCACCACATAGGTGATGTGTTCGGGGGTGTGCCCCGGGGTTTCCAGCACGCTGATTTCGAGATCCTCGATACGGAAACGGTCTCCCTCGGCCACCGCCTGGTGAGGACAGGCGCAGTGGGCCGACTTGGGCATGACGATCACGGCGCCCGTCGCCTCGGCCAGATCGAGATATCCCGAGACGAAGTCGGCGTGCAAGTGGGTTTGCAGAATGTGGGTGATTTTCATCTCCATGGCGGCGGCGGCTTCCAGGTAGATGCCGATGTCACGGCGGGGATCGATGATGGCGCAGGTCGCGGCGCTGCCGAGCAGATAGGAACTGTGGGCCAGTCCGGGAACGAAGAACTGCTGGACGAACACGTTGAATCCTCCTTGTTCCATGAGGGATGAAAATTTTCAAGATGTCCGTAAGTATGTCAGTGACCTTCTCCCGGCATTGAAATACCGGGCATCTTGAGTTTGAATCGAAGGGTTGTGGCTCATGCGCCAACTCCGGTGGGGAGATGGACGCCGGTTTCGCCTTCCCCGGCAGGTTTCCCATCCGGGGTGCTTCTTCGCCTCGTCGATGCGAGAGAACGACGCTTCGCGGAACGCTCCAAAGCCTTTCGGCTCGTCGGGCCGGCTTGCGTCGGTCCCGGCTTCGCGCTCTCTACGTCTGAGGACATCCGGCCCGGATGCCCGAGAGTGTCGCTGATTGTTCCGAAGGCGATCTTCTGAACGATATTGGCCGATACATGGTCCCGATCCCCTGTCAACCCGCAGGCGGGACAGTGGTGGCGGCGGTCGCTGAGTTTCTTCGGCACCGAGGCGCCGCAGAGGCAGGTCTGGCTGTTGCCGCCGATCCCCTCCCGACGGTTCGATGTTGGAATGTAGCGTTCGCCCAGACGGGATTTCAGCAACAGTTTCTGGTTGCCGATGGCCCGGTCGGATGCGGCTTTCGCCAGCCGCCGATTGCGAATCATAAACTGCAGCCCGTGTTCCTCGACCGCCACCCGGTGGTAACGGGAGGCGAGGTGGGCCGCGGTCTTCTTGTGGTGGTGATCGCGAACGTTGAACACGCGGGTGTGAAGTTTCGCCACCACCCGGATCTGTTTCTGCATCCGGTGGGAATAGGGAACCTCCCGCAGGGTGGCGGGAACGGGAAGACCCGCTTTTTTGTCCAATTCGTACCGCCGCTTCCGGGCTTCGAACTGGCGGGAGAATTTCTTCTGCTCGGTCCGCAGGCGCTTGCGGGCGTTCTCGAAGGCCCGCGGCGGATCGAACGTCTCCCCGTGGGAGGTAGTCAGCAGGGCCGAGATTCCGGGATCGATCCCGACGTCTTCGGAGGACACAGCGGGGCGGTACTGGTCCTTGGCCTGAATCATGGCGACCACCACCACCCACCAGTGACCTTGCATCCATTTGACGGTCACGGTCTTTTTCAGGCCACGCACCTTGCGATGATCCCGCAGGGGGAAGACGCCGAGGCCGGAGAGAATCACCCGGCCGGAACGCAGTCGAGCGCCGGTGCCGTATTGGGGGAAGGTGAACGACCGGTACTTTTTCCGGTTGATGAATCCCGGTGGGTTCACGTTGGGACGGCCCTCGGCGAGAGCTTCGAAGAAACGCCGGTACCCTTCGTCCACACGACAAGCGATGTTCTGCATGACCTGGCTGTGCAGCCGCTCCCACCGGGGATCGTGCTTCGCGTACAGACTGACCGCCTCGTACTGATCCGCACGGGAGAGGTATTCCGGCGCGAGTCCGGCCCGCTTCCGGTCTTTGCAGAATTCGCGGTTGTGACGCCGGTCGTCGACCAGGCGGTTGCGCAGGGCGTGGCAGGCGTCCAGATACGCATGCAGACGTGCGGACTCCGCCGGCGTGACATCCAATCGGAAGCGGTAAGACCGCGCCTCCATCGGATGCTTCGGCTTCCGGGTCCTAGTCTTTCTGCTTCTGGTTGTCGATGTATCGGCGGACGACATCGGCGCTCATATCTCCCAAGGTGCCCACATAGTAGCTCGGATTCCAGAGGTGGCTCCCCATGCGTTTCTTGAGTGCGGGAACCGACCGCAGCAGGCGCAACGCCGAAATCCCCTTGACCCATTTGGCGATTTGCGAGATCGGCACATGGGGCGGCGCGGAAACGAACAAATGGACATGATCGGCGTCCGTTTCCAGGTTGGATATCGTAAAGCCTTTCTCGGCGGCGATCTCGCCGATAATGGCCTTGAGGCGGCTATCCACCTCCCCTGTCAGAACCTTGCGACGATACTTGGTGCAGAAAACGAGGTGGTAGCCGACCTTGAATACTACGGTGCGATGATGAGTCGTTTCCATGTGTAGATAGTACGACGAATCGGCACAAGAAGTCAACAACCAAGAGCTGAACATGCTGGCGCATGGTACGCTTTCATCCCTTCTTTGAAAAGGAAGGAATTCCCGCTTTGGTTCTTAAATCTCTTTTTGGCAATGTCGTGGGAATTGGCGGAGCCGGTTGGCGGATAAGTTCTTGCCGGGAAAGACGATCCGGGGCAGGATGGGCACAGAATCCGCAACGCGTCCGCAGGAGCGGATGTTGCCGGGGGCGGAATCAGACAAAACGAGGTGATTGTATGTCAGGGGAAACGCCGGATGAAAGGCAGGAGGCGGGGATCGAGATTCCCTTTGTGCGTATCGATCCCGAGACGCTGCGGAGGATGATCGAGGAATTCGTCACCCGCGACGGCGCGGATTGGGGCGAGGCCGGCTGCACCCTAGAGGACAAGGTGCGGCAGGTGCTGCGGCAGCTGCGGGACGGGGAGGTCAAGGTCGTTTATGACCAACGGACCCAAACGGCTAATCTTGTTTCCTGTGGTTGAACATCGAGGAAGTGATGAACGAAAAAATCTATTGGTTCGATGCGCAGGTCGCCCGCCGGGTGCTCGACGCCCTGGCGCGGGGTGCGGCAACCGTCGATATTTCCGTTGATCTGAACCGCTCCAATACGACCTTTGCCCTGGCCGATGACTCCCTGCTGCTGGACGCGGACCAGCGACTGACCGGCGAAGAGTTGCGGCGGATTGCGCGCAAGGAACAGCGGATTTTTGTTCTGGAAAATGGCGAATTGGATGTGCTCGAAGCGCGGGACGAGGGCTATTGCAAACTCGTTCCGACGGAGCAGGCGCCGTTGCTGGAAATCAGCGGCGTGAAAATGCACATCGCCAAGGGCATCAACCCTTTTGAAAGCGCCGGGAAGATGGCGGCGCAGGTGGTGAAGCCCGGCGATCGGGTGCTGGATACTTGCTCCGGACTCGGTTACGCGGCCTTGGCGGCCCTGCGGCTTGGGGCGCGGGAGGTGGTTTCGGTCGAACTGAGCGCCACGGTCATTGAGCTGCGCCGCAGAAATCCCTGGTCCCAGGAGATTTACCATCCTTCCGTCACCTTGGTCCAGGCCGACATCGGGGAGTATATCGGCGGACTCGCAGCGGAATCCTTTGACGCGATCATCCACGACCCGCCTCGCTTTTCCCTCGCCGGCGAACTCTACGGCGAGCGCTTTTACCAGGAACTTTACCGGGTGTTGAAGCGCGGCGGCGCCCTCTTTCACTACACCGGCAATCCCTACAAAGTCAAACGCGGCGACAGTTTCATGGAGCAGGCCGGCAAACGGCTCGGCGCCGCGGGCTTCGGCAGGGTGGTGAAGGTCGAAGAACTCATGGGCCTGCGGGCCGTTAAATAACTGAACAGCGAAAGGCCGATCACCCCCGGTGTCATCGCTCGCTTTCGTTTTCCTTGAGTCCCGGCGGAACGAAGGGGCCGACCAGTTGGCTGAAGCGCTGGGGAATCGGGGTCTCGAACTGCAGGCGAGTGTGGTTCACCGGGTGGGTGAAGGATAACGACCAGGCGTGCAGCGCCAGATGGGCATGGGCCGGGCGATCTTGCGCGTATTTTCTGTCGCCGACCAGGGGATGCCCCTGTTCCGCGAAGTGGACGCGAATCTGATGTTTGCGGCCGGTGAGCAGGTGGACTTGCAGCAGGCTGAGTCCGTTGCGCTCTTTCACCAGGGTATAGGCCGTGTGCGACAGCTTGCCCTGGCTCGGGTCGGAGGTGGAGTAGACCGCGAAGGCGGCGTTTTCGGCGAGATAGCTGCTGATGGTTCCCCGCGGCGGGCTGACGTGTCCAAAGACCACGGCCAGATAGAGTTTGCTGGTGTCGTCCCAGTTTCCTTGCAGAGCCAGTTTGGCCGGTTCGCTCTTGGCGAAAAGCAGGATGCCGGAGGTGTCGCGGTCGAGGCGATGGACGATATAGACCCGGTTGCGGGACTTGGGGTTGCCCTTGCGCACGTAGTCGTTGAGGATCGAATGCACGGTGCGGGATTTGTCCCGCTCGGTCCCCATGGTCAAAAGGCCGCAGGGTTTGTCCACCACGAGAATGTCCGCATCCTCGTAAAGCAGCGTCACCCCTTTGGGCCGATGTGTCGGGGCCGGAAGCCTCGAACCTGTCGGTTTCCGCCCGCTCACGACATCAGCCCCTGGGCCAGGCACCATTGCTTGAGCAGTGCCTCCATTTGCTGCATTTCGAAGATCTGCCAGTTGTCCAGCAAATGCCGGCGGCGCAGCAGATCCTTGACGTTGCGGAAGGCGCCGGGGCGATTGAAGAAGCCCTCGACCCGCGCCAGTTCCGCCGGGCAGTTGTCGCGGATGAACTCCAGCACCAGCGGTTTGCCCGGATCGAGTTCCTGCCGGTGCGGGATGCTCAGGTAGTCGGGGTCGGTGTCCGCCCCGGCCGGACATTCATCGAACCCCGCCTTGAGCGAAGCAAGAAAGACCTTGCCGCTGGGCCGGTGCACCAAGGCCCGCCGTTCGCCGAGCGGGGCGTCGCTGATAAAGTGAAAGGCATCGTCGATGGCATCGTAAGACATGAGGGCTCCGTGGGGCGCTTGAGGCAAAAGAAAATTTTTCCGAACCTGTCTAGTCCGGCCGGTTTTTCGACAGCAGCCAGTAGGTGATGCCGAGGGCCAGGACCACCGCCGCGATGCCGAGGACGTAATCGGGGCCGATTTTTTCCAGGTCGAGAACGATAACCTTTCGGGCGATGGCCATGAGCGCCGTGGCCACCACCAAGCGGATGGGGACGACGTTGGTGCCGAGATAGAGGCGGATGTTGATGAAGATTTCGATGGCGATCAGAACCGCCATGAAGGCGCCGAAGGTGGCGAAGATGTCGTTGATGTTCAGCAGCAGATAGGGCGGACTGAGCAGACGCTGGTAGAGGACGTAGATTACGTCGCCGATGCCCCAGATGATGACCAACACCATGAGCACGGCCAGCACCCGGACGGCGGCGCGGATGATCCGGTGGAGAGCGCGGATCAGGGGGTCTTCGTGCTGCTCCGGTAGCTCTTCGTGGATGGTTTCGTGCTGGTCTTCGTGCTCCATTTTCATCGTCGTGCCTCATCGGCCGGTCAACGGATCTTGCCCACCGGCGCCAGGTAGATGGTGAATTCTTCGGCGCCGTCGACCCCGAGCAGGTCGTCGGCCAGTTCCTGATCGTAGGCGGCGATGGCGCAGGTGCCGGCGCCGACGGCCGCGCAAGCGAGATAAAGATTCTGGCAGAGATGACCGGCGTCGAGGGCGATGACCTTGTAGGAGGCTTCGGCGTAGCGCCATTCGGTGCGTTCGGGCAGGGCGGTCCAGAAAAAGGTGACCGCCGCCTCCCCAGCAAAGCCCTGCCCCCGAGCGGCGGCGACGACCCGGCCCGAAAGCAGGTCGGGTGTCTTTTCCAGGACCAGGGCGTGGTCAAGGGGGAGGTAACGGTAGAGACCGGGCTCCAGCCCCTCGACCCGGAAAATCGCCAGGTAGGTTTCAAAGGGGTGGCGGCAACCGGCGGAAGGGACGGTGCGCAAAACCGCCGCGTCGTGCAGCCGGGCGCGCACCCCTTGCGTGCTCCAGAAGAGAAAGGCCAGCTCGTCCCGGCTGAGCGGCCGCGCCGTGAAACGGCGGCGGCTTTCCCGCCGGGCGATGGCTTCCTCTAAATCGCAGGGAGGAATCGACCAGCTTTCCCGGTCAGGTAGGGGGATGAGCGTCGCCCCTCCCGGCACCGGCTTCTGCACCGGCGGCGGGGCGCTCCCCCGGGATTGGGCCGTACCCCGCCAGTCTACTTCCATACGGATCCGGTCGGTGAGAAAGTGGCGTCCCGTGCTTTGGCTGATGGATGGCTTGCTCATGACGGAATCCCGTAAGATGGAGGATGGAAAGTTGCGCTTTCGTGCTTTTCCGGCCCTTATCCGTAGTGCGTCCACATCCGCAGGACTTTCACCATACGAATATCAGCGAGAACCTGGTAGACCAGTCGATGCTGGATAGTGATGCGTCTCGAATAAGCGCTCGCCAGGTCGCCGACGAGCTTTTCGTAGGGTGGCGGATTTTGCAAGGGATTCTCCGCGAGGAGGTCGAGCAGTTGCTTCGCTTTCGATTTCAACCCGGAAGCGGAAAGCTTCCTGGCATCTTTCTGGGCCTGCTTGGTGTAGACCAGTTTCCAACTCACCAGTTCAATTCCTCATCGCACTCTTCCACCGGCGTCTTCATGCCGTCGATGATGGACTCCTTCATGCCGGGAACGGAATGCAGATAGAGGGTCTCTTGCACGGCGCGCCAATCATCCTCGGCAATCAGCACGGCGCTGTTGCGCTTGCCGGTGATCTGGATAGGCTCGTGCGATTCGGCTACGTCATCGAGGAGTTTGTAGAGAAGTTTTCTCGCTTCGGTCGCTGTGATCGTGGGCATGTTCGCCTCCCTTACGTACGTAAAATCGTACGTTAATGGCGGGGTATTGTCAACCAGCAAACGGCAACGCCGCTCAGGGGCTTAAAACCCTGAAGCGGCGTCTTGACGGGTACGGGTTGGGGGCGGATCCTATTCAGGCGGCTTGACCTTTCGCAGCAACTCTTCGAGGGGATCGGTGCCCTTGGCTAAACACTGCTTGAGGGCGTCATTGCTGTCAAGCCCCGTCTTTGAGCGTGGGATAGGGTTGGATAAGAACTTCCGCCGGTATGCCAAGTCCGCTATGAAGATTTCGGATCATCTCCATGGTTAATGGACGCTTTCGGTTAAGCACCTCGGACACACGGGCGCGGCTGCCGATATGAGGTTCAAGGTCGCGGCGCGAAAGGCCCCGGCTTTCCATATGATACAGGATGGCCTCGATCGGGTCGGGCAGGGGGATGCTGTAATGCTTTTCTTCGTAGGCGTCGACAAGAGTCGACAGGACCTCAAGCCTGTCCCCTTCCCGCGTATCCGGCGCGGCGTCGAACAGCCGTTCAATCTCTTCAAGAGCAGCCTGATAATCGGCCTCGTTTTTTATGGGTTTGATTTCCATCTATAAGTTCTCCGTTCAGATCGTTCTTGCGTCGATTTTGTCATAGTCCCGATGGGTGCCGACAAAGCGGATATAGAGCAGGCTATGAGCGTACTGGATGGCTACGATAATCCGGTAAGAGTTCCCCTTGATGTTGAAGACGACTCGGTTGTCGGCCAGAAAGCTGGCATTGCGGTAAACATTTTTGATGTCCGCCGGTGAATGCCATTCGGCATGTTTAGCATCGTCATACCATGCCTGTAATGGTTGTCGCGCATCTGGGTGCTGGTCCCAAAATTCTCGGAGGGTTTTACGGGAGATGATGCGCATAGATGTAATTATACCCATGGTCCCATGGTGGGAGCAAGTATTGTTTTGCTTTAAGTGGAGTTGTTGCCCCGAAATGACAGTTCCCGGAAACTGGTTCACGGCCCCCCGTTTTGCTTTAAAAAATTGCACTCAGCCTTCATGGAAAGCCTTTTCATGAGCCTTACGCGACTGCGGCAGCGGAAACCGACCACCACGCGACCTTGAGTATGCTGACACCGGAACTTGTGCGTCGATAAATCAGAAACTTGTGTCGAAAAAGCTTACATATTAAAAACTCAAAAAAGGGCACAAAAACACTGATTTTTCTGAATTTTCACCAAAATCAAATAAGGATTTTCATAAATTCTGTCGGAAAATTTAACATCCGTTAGCAACAATTTGTTAATTAATATAGAAAACCAAATAATATCAAACGATTAGAAAAAGGAACAGGTTTTGCTTTCTGCTGCTAAACCCTAATAAATGATGCCACCGCAAAAAGAGAAGATCCGACAAATAGTTTAAATCATTAGATTATTTGCAATTTTTTTCTTGCGCCGGGACGTAATCTATGGTATATTCCTCAACAATTCCAATGCCTTGCGAGGG
>NZ_JAVESI010000086.1:0-4392 GCF_034006665.1 Trichloromonas sp. | reverse complement strand
AGGGGCCAAGATCTTCTGCCGAGTTCGTGGTTACCTGTCGACCTGCCGCAAAAACGGCATCACGGCCGCCGAAGCCTTGCGTCTACTGTTCGAAGGCAAGCAGCCGGATTTCATGTCGCCGGATGGTCACGTGCGACCAAAATCCGATGGCCTGTCGCTGGCGGGTGAATAGTTACAGTCGTACATTGGCGACTGCGGCTTCAGCGTTGCAGCCGGGCGATGATGGGAGCGTCGGCGGGAAGAATATCGTAGCGGTACAGTTCGGTCACCGGTACCCAGCGGTGTTCGGACACTTCAATGTTTTGGATGACGCCGGCGAGGTGCCGGCATTCGTAGGCGAGGATCAGTACCGGCGCCTGCGGATAACGGAAATAAACGACCTCGAAAATGTCTCCGATTTCACTGTCGATTCCCAATTCCTCCCGAAGTTCGCGACGCAACCCCTGCTGCGGGGTTTCATTTGGGTCGAGCTTGCCCCCGGGGAATTCCCAGAGCCCGCCGTGCCTGCTCTTGGGGGGACGACGGGTGATGAGGACGGAATTTCCGTCGCGGAGGATGGCGGCGGTGACGATAATCGGCAGCATGAAAGATCTCCTCGAAAAGGCGTGTGGCGGCGAGTATAGACCGGCGTACGCCGACGGGAAAAGGCTTTTTTGCTGACAGTTTTTCCGGGGATGTGCTAAAAGTTGCCGTCCTTTTGTTTGTCCTCATGAGGTGAAACCATGTTCAATCTTTCCGAAAAAGGGCGCGGCATCCGCGAGATGTTCGACGCCATCGCCCCCCGTTACGATCTGCTCAACCGCCTACTCTCCCTCGGCATCGACCGGCGCTGGCGAACCTTCGCCGTCAAGCAGTTGAACCTGCCCGAGAACGGCCGGATTCTCGATGTAGCTACCGGCACCGGCGACGTCGCCCTCGAAATCGCCGCCCAGTCTCCCCCTTCGCTGACCATCGTCGGCGCCGACTTGACACCGGGGATGCTGAAAGTCGGTCAGGAGAAGATCGCCCGTTCCCCCTATCGCGACCGCATCACCCTGGTCACCGCCCCCTGCGAGGCCATGCCCCATCCCGACGGCCAATTCGACGGCGTCACCATCGCCTTCGGCATCCGCAACGTCGTCGACCGCCCCGCCGGACTGCGGGAGATGTGGCGGGTGCTCAAACCCGGCGGCAAAGTGGTGATCCTCGAATTCTCCCACCCCAAAAGCCGGCTCTTCAAAGAAATCTACTACTTCTACTTCCGCAAGGTCTTGCCCTGGATCGGCGGCCTTATCTCCAAGCGCAGCGCCTACCAGTATCTGCCCGACTCGGTCCTCGAATTCCCCGACCAGGAAACCTTCAAGAAGATGATGGAGGAAGCAGGTTTTGCCCAGGTCGTCTACCATGAACTCACCTTCGGCATCGCCACCGTTCACGTCGGGGTGAAACCCTGAAAATGGCCTTGCTGAAGAGGATATGCCGTCATCGGGGAGAGCTGATGGCGGATGCCGGTGGGGCGTGAGGTGGCAAAAAGTCAGAGAAAAAAACCGCTTACGGGGCTACAACCCGTAAGCGGTTTTTTGCGTTGCCGACAAAATTTTAGTCGATATATCCGAAACTGGTGAAAAATTTCTGAATTGCTACGATAGATCAACCAGCAAGTTCCTTGGAGTATATTTTCAAAGAAATTTCTAACAATGAATGCGAAAAAGTTATTGGTCTGGTTGCGTCTCTTCAATCTCTATAAAATAAATTCCCACAAGGTCCATTCATTATGGTGTTCCATATAATTCGAGCTTGAAAAGATCGATACACCGTTTTCATAGACCGCGGCATTAACATTTGTCCCACCCTTGCCGTGATCAGAATAGTAGCGAACCCATATTTTGTAGGTTCCAGGTCCAGGTAGGCTCTCAATGGTGATGTTCTCCGGACCAAAGCCATTGGTGTCGTCTACATCGAGACGAGGGGATGTCTCCGCGCTTCCCCAGGTGGGGGTTTTGTTTCCATAGTAACAATCACTGCCGTTCCAGGTAAAGTGCAGGTCGACGTCGGTGTCGTCTTTATCCCAGGTGATGCGGACATGATAGCGGTTTTGGACAGCATTACTGGTGATGGTAATAGGGGCACTGTTGTAAGTGTCACCCGCAGATGTTGTAACCCGCGCCGATATCTGGTTTTGCCCTGTCGCAAGGACCGCTATTGAGCTGAAGGTTTGTCCGGAGATGGTCGCCGGCTGAAATACTCCATTGACGACGAAACCGGCGGATGAAACGGTTATTCCTTGAGCATAGAGTTGATAGCTGCCGGTAACCGTTACCTGGTTTTCAGCAACCTGGGATCCGCCTGCTGGTGAGGTGATGCTGACCGCAAGGGCATCGCTATTACATTGACTGTTGTACCAGTAGGCATTGGCGTTGGTGCAATCATTTTCATTGGCGCACAATTCGGGGCTACCGCTGTAGCAGGCTTCAGGAGACTGGTTGCATTGGTCGTCATACCAGTGCCCACCGGCCCCGCTGCATGATGCTTGCGTTACACACCCGGAAAGATCATCCTCATTGCAGCGCTGTTCCGGGTCGGGCCGGCAGGTGTTGTTGGAATGCCAATAGCCGCCGGCGCTGTCGCAGGTAGTGCGACTGGTACAGTTCGAAAGATGGGTGCCGTCGCAGACGGGAGTCTGTGCCGGAATGTCTGCCGGGATAGGGTTTGAGGTGGTCGGTGGAGGGCTGGTGTTGCGGCTGACCATTTCACCTATAGCGACGTCGGCGGCAACGCTGATTGCCGTTCCGGGATCCGGAACACCTATGTTGCTGACGCTATTCAAAACCGCTCCACTGGCTTGCGCAAGATTGGCAACATCGGGTATCGCCGAATGTGCCCGCTCAAATTCTTCCTCTGATATTTCTTCGCCGCTAATGATTTTGTTTTCAACATTAACGATATCTTCCCGGCGGTGTTCCATATAGCGGCCGGTTGTGTAAAGAACCGGAGCACCAACGGCGAATATGACAAGTACTATCAACACAAGTGCACCGCGCTGATTTTTCAATGGTTTAAAAAAAGACATAGCGACCATCCTTCCTAGTCAAGAGGACACTGAGTGGAGAAGTCCGGATAATCCAACGTAAACCCTGCCGTAACATTCGTTAAAAGCCCATTTTCCAGAACTACCATTGCGGCAGCTCGATCTTGTGTGGGATTGTAACGAAGATATTCATAGCTACGGCCTCCCATTTCTTCACTTAAAGTACAGCTTGGCTGACCCATCAGGGCGACAATGTCTTCTTTCGTCATGCAATAGGTGAATTGGCTGGGGCTGAAAGGCGTGGCCAGCAAGGGAGAGACTGCTTCGCGTGTCGTCTCTTTCACGAAGTGGCCACTATCGAAGACAATCGTAGCCATTTCCGTATTGTTATAGACCCATGAGTCGATACGTCGAATATTTTCTGAAAAAACAACCTGGCCATTTGAATCGAGTTCTTCGCTGGAAAACCCGACCATAAAAATATCGGGATTGCCGCGGGTTGTGAGGAAGCGTTGCTGAATGCTGCTCAAGGCAGTAAGGGAATCCGTGGGGTTTTCCGGACAGGTAAAGGGAACGATGGTAACGTCGACCTCGTCTGAGAAATTGTTCTCATTCAATATGCCGTCAACGACGGCATCCAGTGCAAATCTAATTTTGTATGTTCCCGGAGGAAGACCGTTTGTACTCAGAACCGGGAAGGCGGGAAAGTCAAACAACGGACCCTGATAGCTTACGGTACGCCCTGGCGCCCAACTTCCATCGAGGCTATAGTGAAAAACACCTACATCCGTTTCGGCCAATAACCACCAATCTGCCGACAAGCCCCTGAATATTCCTGACTCCAATTCAATGGTAACGTCAAGGGGCTTGTTTTGCATTGCCATAACTTGTCGTTGTCCATTGTTTGCTTTGATCGCCATGTATTCTCTTGCGAAAACAGGTTCGATAACCATGAAAGAGAAGACAAGGCACATTAGAAAAATTGTCCAACATCGATGGATCACCATGAGATACCTCCTGTCTAATTGTTTTGTTGCCCCGTGAAAACCCGTTAATTTTCGCGAGGGAGAAATAAGGAAAACATAATTCGCCTTCTAGTGTTGATGCCCTCGCGAAAAAAGCTCACGCGGCTTGAGGCATGAGCCAACCAATTCGGTTGTTGCCGGGCCGAAAGGCCTCGGCAAAATGTCGTAGATATCCCCGCAGCGGTCTTAATGGCTCTTTGAAACCGCCAACAGCGCCATTTGGATAAAGATTCGTTCCCGTTTCCCGGGTACCTTTGGGTTTTTGGCGATTTCTGAACGCGGTGGCGCGCAGGATATTCAATCCCGTCGCTTTCAGGACCGCCGCCAGCCGGACTTGACGCATGCCCCTGACCCGTAGAT
>NZ_JAVESI010000085.1:0-4441 GCF_034006665.1 Trichloromonas sp. | reverse complement strand
TATTGGTTTGTATTCTAATTCACTACCACCATAATCTGCGGTTGAAAATTTTTCTAAGTATTTAAAATATTTATGATTTATAAGATTTTTCTGTATGTTTAATCTCATTTCATCTATATATTTATATCGCATATGATTTTGAATAACATACTCTATAATATTTATATCACCTCCCATTTTTTTAATCCAGTTAGAATATTTATTTAATATTTTAACTGATATATCTTCGTGACCAGGTGCTGACCAAGATTGTTTCTTATCATCAAAGTAGGTAGTATAAGTTTTTCCTAAATCATGAAAAAACCCAGATAGTGTTAAATTTATATCATTATAACAATTATGTAATCTATTTGTCACTAGTTGTATATGAATATAAGTATTTCCTTCTGGATGCCAATAAAGACTTTGTTCTACTTTTTTAGTTTTATCAACTTCTTCTTTTAATAAAGAAGGTGCATTATCATATAACAATTTAAATTGATCGATATATACACCTTCATTAATATATTTTATAAATTTTGTTATCATTAATTATAGTTAATAGATTTTTCGTCAATATATAAATTGTGACTAAATGATAATATAGATTTTAATCTTTTTTTATTTTTCTTCAATGAATCTATATTTTTAATTTTTATTTTTATATCATTTTTCTTTAATGTTATAGAACCATCAGAATGAACAATTGCAATAAAATTTAAAGTTTCCTCTAAATCATTCTTATCATAAAAAATCATTTCTTTTTCTGGTTTGAAAAAATTATCATTAGCACATAAAAATTTAACTTCTTCATATATTATATCATATACTTCATCAAAAATATTAAATAATTTATACATTGGTAAATCTGTTACTTTTTGTACATATTCTGGTTCAGTTGAATCAAAATTTTCTGGTTCTCTAACAACAGGTAATGATTCCCAATTTATTTTAGTACAAACATTACATAGTTCTAAAAGATAATCTAAATCTTGTTCTTCTGTTACTTTATGTTCATTAAAATATCCAACTGATAAATTTGTACATTCTGGTATAATCGCCATAAAATATGCAGAATCAGTTCTTACTCCATATGGATCAGCTTTAAATTCCATTCCATTCTTTTTAAATTCTTCTGATAAACCACTGACAAATTCATTAGAACAACACCATTTTCCAACTTGTCTATTTATAATAGAACCATATCCTCTTCTATCAAAAGATATAACCCTGTCGTAATTAGATAACATATTAAACATATACTTAGCTAACAATCTAGATCCTGCTCCACCTGTCTCTTCACCAATTAAAAAATAGTAAAGACCTGGTACACTATTATCAATCATATTTAGCATTATAGTTACACCTGCTTTATCATCAGCTCCCAATATTGTATTACCATCAGTTTTTACAAATCTATGTCCATCCTTTTCATAAATTTCATAATTTACTTTAAGTTTTTGTTTCCCAACTGTATCTAAATGACTGGTAAATAAAGTTTTTGATTCTCCAATTTTTATATAATAATTGCCAAATTGATCCTTTTTCAAATTATTTGGTAATATATTTTCTTTTACATAATCCTCATAACCATAAATATAAGTATACTCAATTAATTTTAAAAATGTTTGTTCAATTTCTTTTTTATTCATAATATTCTCTTTTTATTTTTTTAGGTTTATAATTTGGTATATATTTATTCTTAACATCTAAACTAATTTTACTTAAAATGTATTCATTATTTAATATCTTATTAATTATATTTATATATTTATTTTTATTTTCAAATAATATAAAAATCATTTCATTTACATTATCAATATTTTCAAATTTAAAATATTTATGATTTAATAATAAATCGATAAAATATGGATTTTTAATATTATTAATTACATAATTTAAACATTTATTTTTAAACATAGATGGATTTTTATCAATTTTTAATAATTTTTCAAAATAATAAATATCATTAAATTGAATTGTTAATAATAAATTATTATTAATTGACTCATCACTTAATTCGTTTTTATATTTATCAATAAAAAAATCAAAAATTTGTTTATGATTTCTATTAATACAAGAATATAATAAATTATCATTATATTTAATATTTTTAATTTTTTTATAAATTATTTTAATAATATCTAATTTATTAATATTTATAATTTTTATTAATATTCTTCTTAATGTATCTTCATGTAATTTTACTTTTAAATTATTTATAAAATATATTATTAATTCAAAATCATTATAAAAACATGATTCTATAACCAAGTCATCAAGATAAACTGACATTATAGAATGTATATAATCAGTATTATATAATCTATAAATTTCATCTTTATACTCGATTTTTTTTCTACCATGCCTATTATAAGCTGATATTAAACTTTTAATAATTGTTATTTTTACATTTTCTGATTTTTCTATAAAATATTTTGATATTTTATGATACATTTTCAAATTATCATAATTATAAATAGATTTTTTTAATAGATATGTATCATACTCATTTAAATTAGTATTTTCTAAAATATAATCTAATATCTCAGTTCTAACTAATTTCCTTGAAAAAATATAATCAATAGAATCTATTTTAAAACTATACTTCTTATAATCATCTTTAATAAAATTAATAGTAGATATGAATAATTTTACATTATTTTTAATGATACATTTGCGCAATAAATCACCATACTTATTAACATTAAATAAATATGGTTTATATAAAATTAATCTTAACCAACGAAAAATCATATTATTGTTTTTGATTCACAAAGATATTAAAAAATTTTTATAATACAAAATTATGATATTAAATTTCTTTTATAATAATCAAATATTTGTTTAACTTCATTTTTATATTTATGTGGATATGCAATAGAATCATGTATAGTAAATATAACTATATCATCATAACTATTATAAATGTGATTTACAACCTTCTTAAATATAAAATCACTTTCTAGTAATTGAAGATCATGACTTAATGTTTTATAACTATCACTGACTGATTTATAATCTTTTATAAAATTAAATACATTAGGAAATAATGAATAGAACATTTTATTTTCTTTTTTAGCATCTCCATTTTGCCCAAATAATACTTTATACATCATGATCTTTGCATCTTCTCTATATGTAAGCCCTAACTTATTTACTAATTCTTCGTATATCAATCCATTTTGTACAAGTTCTATATATCTACTAACATCTTTTTTTATTAAATTTTTAATATCCATTTGTTCTTTCATAAGAACTGTTAAAAATAATGGTTGAGAATTATTTAAATCTATTTCTTCAATAATATCATTATCAATTGATAAAAAATTTTGTCTTATATGTTTTCTTAAAACAGTGAAATTAGTATGCATTCTACCATATTCATCGAATTTAAAAAAAATGTTACCATATGAAATATTTTCAATACTAATATAATTTTTCATATATTTTGTATATGATATTTCTTTATTATTTTTTAAATTATCAATATATTTAATTGATGAATTACCATCTATTTTTATTTTATATAAATCATCAACCAATCTTCTTCTTATATTTACAGGTATAGGACTATTATTTAATTCTAAAAATGATTTTTGTAAAAATTCCTTAGATGTCTTTTTTAGGATAAATCGATCATCTATTCTACATTTTTTAACATTTAAAATACTATTAGTGTTTAATTTATATGTTCTAGATTTTTTATTCGCATAATAATCTGATACTAAATAAATAAAATCATTTTCAACTAAATAATCAATATAATAATTATATTTAGCCCCATAATTCTTTCTTAGTATACTGGACCACATATTAAAATGTATTTCTTTATCTATCAAATCTTCTTTATGAAAATAATATTTCATCATTATCTCATTTATAATATTGATAAGATAATCAGTCTTTAAATTATTATTTTTATATAAAATCTTCTTTTCTTTTGTTAAGTATAAATATTTTTCCGGTATAAATTGGTATAAAAACGATTTACTCATTATAATAAAATATCTTTTTATTATTTATACACTATTTTATCATATTGTTTTAATATTTTATAAATAAAAAGTGATTGACTTATACATCAATCACTTATAAAAACGTGCAGAATTATGATATAATATATTCTATTATTATCTTTTATCTTTTCTTATTATCTTATTTAAGCACCGAAATCTAAATCTAAAGTATCTTCGTCCCAATCGTCATCAAATGATTTAATTTCTTTCATGTCAAATCCATCTATTTTAATTTTAGGTCTGAAGTGTCCATCTCCATCAAAATATGCTTTAAATGATCTACCAGCTCCAACATTACCACACCACTCCATGAAACTAAACATTTTTAAAAAATCTTTTGCTGTTGAATCATCGATATTAGATATTGAAACATTTATGGTTATATTACCATTTTCATCTTTTAAAGTTTCTAAATTTATATCGTTATCCTTTTTTTCATTTAA
>NZ_JAVESI010000047.1:0-29072 GCF_034006665.1 Trichloromonas sp. | reverse complement strand
AACCGGGTACCTGCCTCAGATGTACTGAGGGGAAGAATGGACAGGAGCCGTATACGAGGCCCGTACGTACGGTTCTGTGAGAGGGATGAGGCGAGCTTGATCTGCTCGCCTCACCCTACTCGATTGTCAACTTTTTCGTCTTTCGTGCTCTGGTCTTTGTCGTGGGTATTGGCTTTGACTTTCACGGAAATGGTTCCTTATTATGGCGCTTGATCAAGCAACCTTCCGGCGCAAAGGGGCGCCGCTCTTGACAAGGAGCGCCGGCAGGCCGAGCTCTTCTTCCATTGGATCAAGCAGAGTCTTAAAGTGAAGGTTTTCCTGGGCACTCCCATGAATGCGGTGAATACTTAGCTCTGGATCGCCCTCTGTGCGCCCCCTACCTGGTGCTGTCGTTTCTGAAGGTCCAGAGCGCTGGTCACGAACGGATAGACGGTCTCCGTTTCCGCGTCCCGACAAGTTGCCAGCCGGAAGGTTTCGGGAAGGCTTCCCCGCCGGATTTCGCAGTTCCTCGGATTTCGGGCGCTTTGTGTCTGAACCTTCTTGCACCGCCTGGGGCGATATTTTTCATTGATCGGCTCAATTCCAAGGTGTGCCTCGTCTTCGGAAAATTTTTCGTAATGTCCTCTGTCCTCCTGAAATCCTTATGGATTCGGGTTTCTAATTTCCACCTGCTGTGATAACTTGAGCCCTATGGCAAACTTTATCTGCAAGGTCGGGACCGCCGACGGACGCATCGTTGAAAAGGAATTCGAGGCGGCCCAACGGGATCTTCTACGGGAGAACCTCGAAGCTCAGGGGTTTCACGTCTTTCAGATCAAAAAGAAGGTTCTGCCCCCCGCATCCGTGGGTCTCGGTTTGCGCGCCCCGTTCGGCGGTCGGCGCTTTCTCTCCTTCAACCAGGAACTGCTGGTGCTGATCCGTTCCGGGTTGCCGATTCTGCAGGTGCTCGACGCAATAATCGAGCGTATGGAGGCGGGAAAGGTGCTCGAGGTTCTGCGGGAGATTCGCGACGACGTCAAAGGGGGCGGGGCGCTGTCCGAAGCCTTCGCCAAGTTCCCGCGTTTTTTCCCCGCGCTCTATGTGGCTTCGGTGCGGGCCGGGGAAAAGACCGGGGATCTGCCGGTGACCCTGGGGCGTTATATCGTTTACCAGAAGCGGGTCGAAGCCCTCAAGGGGCGAGTCAAGGGGGCGGCTTTCTATCCCCTGCTGCTGAGTGGCGCGGTGATCGTCGTCGTCCTCTTCCTCATGCTCTTCGTGGTTCCCCGCTTCACCCAGATCTACGCCGATGCCAACGCCCAACTGCCGCTGATCACCCGTCTGCTGATCGGTTTTACGGAAGTGCTGACCCAAGGCTTGCCCTATGCCGTGCCTCTTCTGGTGGCCTTCGCTTTCGTGTTGCGGATGTTTGTCCGTAGCGAGCGCGGTGCCCTGCTCTACGACCGGAGCAAGTTGGCTGTTCCCTTTTTCGGCCGACTGCTCGGCGACTATGCCATTTCCAGTTTCTGTCGCACCTTCGCCACAACCCTGGCGAGCGGCATTCCCGTGGTCGAGGCCATGCGGATGTCCCGGGGCACCCTGAACAACCGGCAGTTGGAAAATCGCCTGGCCGGGGCAACCCGGCGGGTTGAGGAGGGGATGACCATCGCCTCCTCCCTGGAACAGGCGGGTTTTTTTCCGAGTCTGGCCTTGCGCATGATCGGGGTGGGGGAGACGACCGGGGCGCTGGCCGACATGCTCAACGATGTTGCCGAGTTTTACGAAGGGGAGGTGGAGCGTCGCCTCGACCGTCTGACTACTCTGGTCGAGCCGATCATGATGCTGACCATGGGTTTGCTTATCGGCGGCATCATCGTCGCCATGTATGTGCCGATTTTCCAGCTGGCGGGAACGGTCCGCTAGCGAGCTGATAACGCCCATTCGTGGCGTTGCCCTCATCCTCGTCGCGGCAACGTACCTACGGGTACGATTCGCTCCTCGAATTTCGGGCGCCTTGCGCCTGGGCATTTTTGATCAGCCCGGGTTACGCTGATGAACTATCGCGAGAAGCTTTCATGGTGAATTTCGAACGGAAGAAAATCGGCGAAATCCTCGTTTCCATGGGAACCATCACCCCGGCGGAAATCTGCCTGGTGCTGGAGCGCATGCAGGCGCGGGGGGAGAATTTCGGTAGCACCGGAGTCGCCGAGGGGATCTTTTCCGCCGAGGCCCTGGCCCAGGCCCTGGCCTGCCAGTTTCACCTGGAATACATCGATCTGGAGCATTTCCTCCCCGATCCCGAACTCTTGGCTTCCCTGCCGCCGGGGATAGCCATGCGCTACCGCTTTCTCCCCATCAGCCGAGATGAGCGGGGGATGGTCGTGGCCATTGCCGATCCCACCGACGTGGAGACGCGAGAAAGTCTCGAACTGCTCCTCGACGTGCCGCTCATTCTGCAGGTAGCGGTGGAAAGCAAAATCCTCCGCATTCTCGAGCGGGCCGAGGGGACGAAGCACGTTCTCGACGAGGTTTCCGAGGATTTCAAGCTGCAGCTGGTGAAGGAAACGGACAAGGGGGAAGAAGTCCTTTCCCTGGAAAAACTCACCGCCGACACCAGCCCGATCATCCGTCTCATCGATTCGACCCTCTATGACGCCCTCAATAAGCGGGCCAGCGACATCCACATCGAGGCCGGCCAGGACGGCGTCTATATCAAATACCGCATCGACGGGGTGCTCTATCGCGCCACCGAGCCCCTCGACAGCCGTTTCCAGGGGCCGATCATCTCCCGCATCAAGGTCATGAGCGAGCTCGACATCTCGGAGCGGCGGGTGCCCCAGGATGGTCGTTTCAAGGTGCGTATCGGCGGGCGTTCCATCGACTTCCGCGTTTCGATTATGCCGAGCATCTTTGGCGAGGACGCGGTTATCCGGATTCTCGACAAGGAGACCATCGCTTCCGATCTCAAGGGGTTGACCCTCGAAGTGCTGGGGTTCCCCGAACGGGAACTGATCCGTTTTCGCCGCCTGATCCGCGAACCCTACGGTATGGTGCTGGTGACCGGTCCGACGGGCAGCGGCAAGACCACCTCCCTTTATGCCGCCCTCTCCGAGATCCACTCGGAAGAGGAAAAGATCATTACCATCGAGGATCCGGTGGAGTACCAGCTCAAGGGGATTGTGCAGATTCCGGTCAACGAGAAAAAGGGTCTGACCTTCGCCCGAGGCTTGCGTTCCATCCTCCGTCACGACCCGGACAAGATCATGGTCGGCGAGATTCGCGACCCGGAAACGGCGCAGATCGCCGTGCAGTCGGCGTTGACCGGGCATCTGGTTTTCACCACGGTGCATGCCAACAACGTCTTCGACGTGCTCGGGCGCTTTCTGCACATGGGGATCGACCCCTACAATTTCGTCTCCTGTCTGAACTGCGTCGTCGCCCAGCGTCTGGTGCGGAAGATCTGCCCGCACTGCAAGCACGAGGTACGCTATGATCGCCGGATCCTAGAGGAGTCGGGTCTCGATGCCGGTCAGTTTCTGGATCATCCCTTCTACGAGGGGAGCGGTTGCAAGGAGTGCAACGGCAGGGGTTACCAGGGGCGCAGCGCTATTGTCGAACTGCTCGAACTCAACGACGAAATTCGTGAAATGCTGGTCAATAAGGTTCCCGTTTCCCAGCTCAAGAAGGCGGCTGTTGCCGGCGGCACCCGCTTTTTGCGGGAGTCGGCGGTGGAGAAGGTGCTGCACGGCATCTCCACCCTCAAGGAGATCAACCGTGTGACATTCGTCGAAAAGGTGGAGACGGCATGATCCGCAGAACCTTTCTTGGGCTTGATCTGTGCAGCCAGGAATTGCGCGTGGTGGCCCTGCGTCGCCGGGGCGCCCGGCCGCCGGCTCTGGTCGATGCCCGGGTCGCGCCGCTGCCCGGTGCAAGCTGGTCCCTGTCGGTTCGCGACGCCAATATTCGCGACCGCGAGGCCTTCATCGCCGCCGTCAAGAGCGTCCTCGACCCCATCGCCCGGGGGGAGGACCGGATTGCTCTTTCTCTCCCCGATCCTTTGGGGCGGATTCTTCTGGCCGAGGTCGAGACCGCCTTCAAATCCCGTCAGGAAGGGATCGAAATGCTCAAGTGGCAGCTGAAGAAGAGTTTGCCCGCCGAACCCCGGGAGGTTCGCCTCGATTATCAGGTGGTGGATAAAACCGAGACGGGGCGCTATCGGGTGCTCGTTTCCCTGATGCTGGGGAGCGTTCTGCAGCAGTACGAAGAGGTGCTGGCCGAGGCCGGTTACCATCCCGTGGTCATCGATTTCCATGCCATGCATCGCTATAACTTCTACCGTTCCCGCTTCGACTTGGGGGATGATTTCATCCTCGTCGGGGTCGATGGCGATCTTCTCGGTCTGCAGCTCTTTCAGGGCAAGATCCCGGTTTTCCAGCGGCACAAGCGCATTTCCGGAGCTTTCGAGGAGATCTTTCAGGAGATCAATCTCGCCTTCGCCTCGGTGCGGGAGAGTTTCCCCGGCTTCCAGGGGGCTGGGGTTTTCCTCCATGCCCCGCAGCAGCCGGCCGCCCTCGTGGATGTTCTCAAGGTGGCCTTCGAGCGCGAGGTCCGACTTCTCGACGCGAAAGTCGAACAGCTGGCGGCGGCGCCTCTGCCTCAGCTTCTGGACGGCGGCGCCCATCTGGTGGCGGCCGTCGGCGCGGCCGAGCGCCTGCTCTGAGGATCGTCATGAAATTCACCCTCAACCTCGCCGGTCACACCTATCTCAATCGCCGGGCCCTGCGCTTTGCCTACGGCGTCATGGGCGTTCTGCTTCTGCTGTTGCTGGGCGTTTTGGCCTACAGCTATCTCCAGGACTACCGGCAGATCAGCCAGATCGAGCAGTGGCTCGCCGAACTGGAAGGCCGTGAGCGCGGTGAGGCGGCACCGTCGCGTCCCGCCCTGAGCGCGGCGGATCGGGAACGGCTGCTCTCCGAAGTGGATTTTGCCAACGGCATTTTGCGCATGGACGGCTTCCGCTGGACCCGCCTGCTCGACCAGCTTGAAGGGGTGCTCCCCGAGAGAGTGGGCATCCAGGCGATTCGTCCCGATTATGCAAAGGGTTCTTTCAGCCTGACCGGTCAGGCCCGCGACCTCGACGCCCTGCGTCAGTTGCTGGACAACCTGAGCGCTTCACCGGAGTTCAGCGATGTCTACCTGATGCAACAGGCCCGTCGGGAAATTCCGTCCGGAGAAAGCCTCTTAGGCTTCTCCCTGGAAGTGAAGGGGGCTTTCTGAAGATGAGCGGAAATTCCCTGCTGCGTGCCGCCTGGCGCATGAACAGGACGGTGCCCATTGTGCTGCTGCTGCTTTTGCTCATCGACATCGCCGCCTGGGCCGCTCTGCGTTTCCAGATGGAGCCCCGTTTGCAGAGGCTGGAGCGAACCTTTCTGCAACGGCAGGAGGAGGTTCGCGACCGGCAACGGGAGGGACGGGCACCCCGTCAGGCGGAAGACCGCCTGATTCTTGCCGAAGAGGATCTGGCGGTCTTCCGGCAGGCCATTCCCCACCGGGCGGAACTCTCCGGACTCTTGGGCGAACTATTTACCTTGGCCGACGCGGCGGGGCTGCGTATCGATCAGGTCGGTTATGATCCCGAGACTGTGGAAGGCCGCCCCCTGCTTCGCTATGCCTTGGGGTTTTCCGTGAACGGCAGCTATCTCCAGGTCAAACGCTTCGTCCATGCCCTGGAGGAATCCCCTCGGCTCATCGCTCTCGAATCTCTGACCCTGAGCGGCAGTGACGATCCGGATAAAGGCGACGTCACCCTCACTATCCAGCTTTCGACCCTGTTTCGCACGGGGGAACCATGAATCGCAAGACCTGGCTTTTAGGGGGACTGGCGCTGCTCTTTTGTCTGTCTTTGGCCTATGCCTGGTGGGCTATGCCCCGCCAGGAGCGGGTGCCGGCGAAGCCGCCGGTCCGCTCCCGCTCTCTCCCCGGAAAACCGGCTGCGTCCGAAGCAGCGGCGGCAGAAGAGGGTCCGCGGCTGCGACTGGATCTGCTTGAGCGAACCGTGGAGGCTTTCACCGCCCCGAGCCGGGACATCTTCCGGCTAACGACGGATATCCCCGTTGCGGTGCCGGCCAAACCCGAAACCCCGGTGCGAGTCGTCGGTTTTCCGCCACCCCCGGCTTTTCCGTCTGCGGCGACCGGGGGCCCGACGGTGAGCGCGGCGGCGCGTTTCACCTATCTGGGAAGTCTGGAAAAGGATGGAGTGACAAAGGTCTTTGTCGGGGTCAATGGGGAAGTTTTCATCGTTGCTGTCGGAGAGCCCTTTGGACCCGCCAAGAAATTCCAGGTGGAAGAACTGACCCGGGAGAAGCTGGTGGTGCGCCAGGACGGCCACCCCGTGACCCTATCGCTGGCCGATACGCCTCAGCAGACCGCTTCCTTCTCCGCCCGGAGCAACCGTCCGTCGCGGGACCGGGTTGGTCCTGTCTTTCCCGATATTTCGCGCATGTCGGTCTTTCCCCAGCCGCCGGCTAACGGCGAGGAGAAGGAGGATGGAGGCCTGGAGATGGTGGAAGAACCCCCTCCGGAGGCAGAGCCCCCACCCCGGCCCTTCGCGCCGAAGATCAAGGGCGAGCCGTCCGAGCCGAAAATGGAATCGATGAGTACCTTGCAGTTGAGGAGCACCATCCAATGATGAATGTGCATTCCGGGTTTCGCCGTTTCGCCCTTTTTCTGCTGCTCTTGACGCTGGCGGGCTGCGGCGGCACGCGGGCTTTCCGGGCCGGGGAGGATTTGCAACGGCAGGGGCGCTACGAAGAGGCCGTGGCCAAATTCGCCGAGGCGGTGGAGATCTCCCCCGAAAGCCGCGAGTATCGCCTCAACCTGCTCAAGGCCGAGGCCCGGGCGGCCCAGGAACGTCTCGCCGAGGGTCGGCGGCTGGCCGGGCTCGGTCAGTACGAGGGGGCGCTGTACGAGTTGCGCCAGGCCCGGGCAATGGACCCGACGCTGACCGTCGTCACCCAAGAACTGGAGCGGATCGAGGCGCTGGCCGAGGCGGAAAAGCTCTTTGCCGAAGCCGAGGAGTTCTACCGGGCGCGGCGTTACGGCAATGCCAAGGTCACCCTCACCCGGCTGCTGGAGATCAGTCCCGGTCATCCCCGGGCCTTGGAGCTGCAGGAGCGCGTGCAAAAGAGTGCCGGAACTCTCATGGACGGCTTCGAACTCGAGTTCGATTCGGACACGACCATCACCCTGACCTTCAAATCGGCCAAGACCAAGGAGGTTTTCGCCATCCTTTCCAAGCTGTCAGGGATCAACTTTCTCTTCGATGAAGAGATGGAAGACCGGACCGTCTCCCTCTCCTTCGAGAAGGCGACCTTCGCCCAGGCGCTGGAGCTGCTGCTGCGTATGAACGGTCTCGGCAAGAAGGTGCTCAACAGCAAGACCATCATTATCTACAGCAACACCAAGGAGAAGGCCAAGCAGTACGAGGATCACATCATCCAGACCTTCTACCTGTCGCACATCGACGCCAAGAAGGCAGTCAACATGCTGCGCACCATGCTGCAACTGCGCAAGATCTATGTTCATGAGGAACGTAACGCCCTAGTCATCCGCGATACCCCACAGGTCATCAAACTCGCCCAGCAGATCATCGAAGCTGCCGACCGGGGGGATGCGGAGGTGGTGCTCGATCTGGAACTGGTTGAGGTGACCCACAACAACGAGCTGAAGATCGGTCCGACCTTAAGCACCAACTCGGTGAGTTTCGGTCTGAGCAAGGATGGTCAGAATATCGTCGCCGATACCCTCACTGCCGGTTCGACGACGGTTTCTTCGGGAACCGATTCCACCACCACGGGTCTGGCCAACAATCTGGTTTCGGGGCTGAGTAATCTGCAGACCTTCTACACCCTGCCGACCGCGACCTTCGACGTGCTGCGCAAGCTGACCGATTCGGAGATCCTCGCCAATCCCAGCATCCGGGTGAAAAACAAGGAGAAAGCCAAGGTGCACATCGGCAGCCGCGAACCGGTCATCACGGTGACCATCAACGGCGACCAGACCTCGGAGAATATCCAGTATGTAGATGTCGGGGTCAAACTCGACGTCGAGCCACTGATTCAGCTCGACAATACGGTGGTGACCAAACTCAATCTCGAAGTCAGCAACGCCACCCGCCTGGCCGCCCTGAAGAGCGGCACCACGCCGCTGGTCATTTCTACCACCAACGCCACCACCGCTCTGATCCTCAAGGACGGCGAGCAGACGGTGATCGGCGGCCTGCTCCGGGACGACAACTCGAAAAGCAAGACCACCATCCCCGTTCTCGGGGATATCCCCCTGCTCGGGCATTTTTTCACCGGGCACAACAACAACAAGACGAAGCGGGAGATTCTTCTTTCCATCACCCCCCATATCGTGAAGAAGCTCGATATGCCGGAGCCGGCTGTGGCCAGCATCTGGTCGGGCGGCGAGGAAGAATTGCGCGCCGGCGCCAATTTCGGTTCTTTCGCCTATTTCAGGCCGGAGCTGGAAGAGCCCCTGCCTTCGGTGGCCCCGGCTGCGGCCGTAACTGAGGTGCCCCCTGCCGGAATTCCGGAAGGGTTTGTCGAGGCGCCGGTAAACGAGGAGTCCGCCGAGGTGGTCAACGGCGGCGCGGCGGCTTTGGAAGCTTCCGTCGGCGGCGAGGGGCCCTTGCCGGAAACCCCGCAGGCGCTGTCCCCCGCCCCGGAGACGGCGGCGGTGTCGACGGCCACGGATATCCCCGAACTGCCCAGGCTCGGAGACCGCGCCCAAGTCTCTTTCACCGGACCCGCCGAGGTCGCTGTCGGGCAGGAAGTGATACTGGAGGCGACGGTTCAGGAGATCACCGGGTTGTACAGCGCTCCCCTCTTTGTCCATTTTGACAGCCAGAAGCTCAGCTTCGTCCGCGCCGAGGAGGGGGATTTCCTCAAGGCCGGAGGACAGTCGACCCTCTTCACCAGCAGCGTCAATCAGGAGAAGGGGGAGCTGATCGTCGGCTACAAGCAGGGTTTGGGCGGCACCGGAGCGACGGGCAGCGGCAAGCTCTTCCGCCTGGTTTTCAAGGGACGGCAAGCCGGTTCGGCACAGGTCGGCTTCGATCGCATCAACTTCCGCGACCCCGCCGGCAATCGCCTGGTCGTTTTGCCCATGGCCCAGACCTTGGAGGTGAGATAGCATTTCCATGGCGCGCTTTCCGGGCTTTTCTTCCGCACGGGGCCTGACTCTGGTCGAGTTGCTGGTCGCCATGGCGATTCTCTCGGTCCTGGCGGCGGCGGTGCTGCCGGTCGCTGAAGTCACCGTGCGCCGCACCCAGGAGATCGAACTGCGCCGCGCTCTGCGCGAAATTCGTAGTGCCATCGACGCCTATAAAGAAGATTACGATCAGGCGGTGAAGGAGAACACCCTTCCCGGCGGCGCTGATCTCGGCGATACGGGCTACCCCGAGGATCTGGAAACCCTGGTGACGGGCAAGGACTGGGGCGGACCGAACAAGCTCAAGAAAAAGTATCTGCGCCGCATTCCTCCCGACCCCTTCGACGAATACGGCGATGGCTGGGGGCTGCGTTCTTACGCCGACGACGCTGATTCGACGGTCTGGGGAGGGGAGGATGTCTACGACGTCTATTCCCAGAGCAGCCGCACGGCCCTTGACGGTACCCTTTATTCCACCTGGTGAATGCCTCCATGCGGATCATAAAATGTTTGCGCCATCTGCCCCGGGGGTTTACCCTGGTCGAACTCCTGATCGTCATGACCGTTATCGGTATTCTGGCGAGCATCTCCGTGCCGAGCTATCAGCGCAGCCTGATCAAGGCGCGGGAAACGGTCCTTATGGAGGATCTCTACCAGATGCGCCGGGCGACGGATGCCTACTACGCCGATCACGCGGCCTATCCCGAATCTCTCGAAGATTTGATCAATAAGCGCTATCTGCGGGGAGTGCCCCGCGACCCCTTCACCGGCGAGAGCGAATGGGAGTGCATCCCCCCGGAAGCGACCGACGACGGGGAACTGGCGCCGGGTGGGTGTTACGATTTCCGCAGCGTCAGCGATCTGGTCGGGCTCAACGGCATTCCCTACAGCGAATGGTAAGTCATGATCCAGTTTTATAATGTCTGCAAGTCATACAAAAAAGACGCGGCCGCGCTGATCGATCTCAGCCTGAAGATTCCCAAGGGGGATTTCGTTTACATCACCGGGCCTTCCGGCGCCGGGAAATCGACCCTCCTCAAGCTCCTCTATGCGGCGGAAAAACCGACCCGGGGGCAGATCCTCATCAACGGCCAGAACGTGACGCGCATGGGCAGCCGGCAGATTCCCTTCCTGCGGCGGCGGCTGGGTATCGTCTTCCAGGATTTCAAACTGCTCAATACCCGTACCGTCTTCGAAAATGTCGCCTTTCCCCTGGAGATACAGGGGCGCAAGCGTATGGAAGTGGGGAAGAAGGTCTTTCAGACCTTGAAACTGGTGGGGCTGGAGCATAAAATGAACCGGCTGCCCCTGGAATTGTCCGGAGGCGAACAGCAACGGGTGGCGGTGGCCCGGGCCTTGGTGATTGATCCCCTGGTGCTGATCGCCGACGAGCCGACGGGCAATCTCGATCCGGAAGTGACCCTGGAGATCATGGAACTCTTCAAAGGAGCCAATGCCCGGGGTTCGACGGTGTTGCTGGCCACCCACGACCGGGAGATGATCCGCCGCTTTCCGAAGCGGGTGCTGGCCCTTGAGCATGGTCGTCTGATTGAGGATCGTCCGGCCTGAGAAGACCGAGTAAAGGGATAACAAGTGGAATGCCTGATCTATTTTTTTCTGCGGGCCTTGCGCAACATGCGCCAGTGCCCGTTGCTTTGTGGGGTGGCGGTGGGCACGGCGGCGGTGGCCCTGACCATCATCGCTTTTTTCGCTTTGGTGGTCATCAACGTGCAGCAGTTGGCCGCGCACATCGGTGAGCGGGTGGAGATCGTCGCCTATCTTGATTCGGTGCCCGCGTCCGACGGCCTCAAGTTGTTGCGGCAACGGATCGCGGCCCTGCCCGAAGTCGCCGAGGTTGGCTATACCTCCCGGGAAGAGGCCATGACCCTCTTCAAAAAGCGGTTGGGACGGGATGCGGATCTGCTCGAGGGGGTCGGCCCGGAAATCCTGCCGGCGTCTTTGTCCATCTCCCTCAAACCCGATTTTCGTACTCCCGCCGAAGTCGAGCGGGTGGTTTCCGGCCTGCGTCGGGATCTCGGCCTCGACGACGTGCGCTTCGGTCGCGAATGGCTGGAAAAGTTCGAGGCCTTCGTCACCCTGCTCAAGATCGGCGGGGCGGTGATCGGGGGTTTCCTGCTCTTTGCCGCCCTCTTCATCGTTTCCAACACCATTCGCCTCACCCAGTATGCCCGCCGCGATGAGCTTGAGGTGATGGGCCTGGTCGGGGCGACAAGCATGTTCATCAAAGCTCCCTTTCTCATTGAAGGCGCCCTGCAGGGACTGCTCGGCGGCCTGATCGCCGTCGGCCTGGCTTTTGCCGTCTTCCACTATTTTCTTCACGAGGCCTTGGCTTCCCTGCTCCTCGCCTCGGCGAGCGGCTCCATCGTCTTCCTCCCCTTGGGTTTCCAACTGCTGCTGATTTGCGCCGGGGTTTTCCTGGGGTTTTTCGGCAGTATCACGTCGCTGCGCAAGCTGGTGCGGATTTGAAGTCAGGGTTCGGTTTTTTTCTCATTGTGTTCTTTGGTGCGCTGCTGGTTTACTCCCCCGGGGGGAGTCTGGCCGCCGACAAGAAGGCCGTCGATAGCCGCGAGACACTCAAGGAGATCGAACAGCGGCTGACCCAGGCGACGAAATCCCTCTCGAAGAAGGAAAAAGAGGAGAAATCCCTGGGGAAGGATCTGAAGACGGTGGAAAGCGAACTGGCGCGCCTGCAGAAAAGCATGGCCAACCAGGACCGGCGCCTTGGCGTCCTCAAGGACGAACTGGCTGCGACCGAAAAAGAGAGCGCCCGCCAGGAAGAGGCCGCCGAGTCGTTGCGGGGGCAAGTGGAAGAGCGCCTGGTAACGCTCTACAAGGGCGGAGACATGGGTCTTTTGCGCACCCTGCTGCTGGCTCGGAGTCCGGTGCGCATGGCCGAGGATTACGAATTTTTTGGGCGCATTGTCCGCCGGGACCGGGAACTTCTGGACGGTTACCGTCGGCGTCTGGAGGAACTCAGCGCCGCTCGCGAGCGGCTGTCGGGCCTGAGGTCCGAGCAGGAAGCGCTGGTCGCGCAGGGACGGCGCGATCGGGAATCCCTGAAGAAGGCGGCGGCGCTCAAGAAGAAACTGCTGGCTCGGGTCAAGACCGACAAGGGCAAGCTTGCCGGTGAGGTCGCCGCCCTCAAGGAGCGGGCCGCGCGTCTGTCCAGCCTGGTCAAAAAGCTTGAATCGACCAAGCCCCGGGCGTATACTTCCAAACCTTCCGCGCATGATCCCAAAACCCCTCTGGCCAACCCCTTTGGCCGGCAGAAGGGCCGGCTCTCCTGGCCGGTCAACGGTAAGGTCAAGGTCCCCTTCGGAACCGGGCGCCACGCCAATCTGGGAACCCTGTACGAAAGCCACGGCATCGAAATCAGTGCCTCTCCCCAACAGCCGGTGGCCGCCGTCTGGTCCGGGCGGGTTGCCTTCGCCAATGAATTCAAGGGCTACGGCAATCTGCTCATTCTTGACCACGGCGACAGCTACTATACCCTCTATGCCCAGGCCGCGCGTCTGGCGAAGCGGGTCGGCGAAACGGTCGGCCAAGGGGAAACGGTGGCCTATGCGGGCTTCGAGGGGAACAATACAGTATACTTTGAAATCAGACATCGCGGGACGCCGCTCAATCCGGCTTCCTGGCTCAAGGCTCGTTGAGGTCGTCCCGTCCGGAGGATTCATCCATGTTCAAACGCCGTTGGTTGCGCCTATTGGCGCTTTTGGCCTGTCTGCCTTTCGGTTGGCTGGCTGTCGGCCAACTGACCCGTCCCCTCGCTGCCGAGGCCCGCTCCCAGTATGAGGATATCCGCCTTTTCTCTGATGTCCTGGCGCTGGTGCGCAAGAGCTATGTCGAGGAAGTGCCTATGCAGGATCTCATCTACGGCGCCATTGACGGCATGCTTGCCGCCCTCGACCCCCATTCCTCCTTCATGCCGCCGGATGTCTACAAGGAGATGAAGGATGACACGCGTGGCGAGTTCGGCGGTATCGGCATCGAAATCACCATCAAGGATGGCGTGCTGACCGTCGTATCGCCCATCGAAGATACCCCGGCCTACCGGGCGGGATTACAGGCGGGGGATCAGATCGTCAAGATCGGGGATGGCTTCACCAAGGACATGAGCGTCATGGACGCGGTCAAGCTCATGCGTGGTCCCAAGGGGAGTCCAATCCGCATCACCGTCTTCCGGGAGGCCTTTGAGAAGCCCAAGGAATTCGAGCTGGTGCGGGAAATTATCAAGATCCGCAGCGTCAAGGCCCGCACCCTGGAAGACGGTTACGGCTATGTGCGTCTGGCCCAGTTCCAGGAGCGTACCGACGAGGAACTGGCCAAGGCCCTCAAGGAGTTACGCCAGGAAAATGGCGGCCGTCTTGACGGGCTGATTCTCGATTTGCGCAACAATCCCGGCGGTCTGCTGGAGCAGGCGGTGAAGGTGTCCGATGCCTTTCTCGGCAAGGGGATGATTGTCTATACCGATGGCCGGGAGGAAGGCAGCCACATGGAATTCCACGCCCGACCGGGGACGGAGGAAGAGGATTTCCCCCTGGTGGTGCTGATCAACAGCGGCAGCGCCAGCGCTTCGGAGATCGTCGCCGGAGCCCTTCAGGATCACGACCGGGCCCTGGTTCTGGGAACCCAGAGTTTCGGCAAGGGCTCGGTGCAGACCGTAATTCCCTTGAGCGACAACTCCGGGTTGCGCCTGACCACAGCCCGCTATTACACGCCGAACGGCATCTCCATCCAGGCGCGGGGCATCTCTCCGGACATCCTGGTTGCCCCCGCCGAACTGAAGAAGGTGGGGGAGGATGAACATTTCCGGGAGAAAGATCTGAGTAACCATTTCGATACCGATCCCCTTGACGCCCAGCCGAAGGATACCGAAACGCCCCGGAAGTTTGATCTGAAAGCGGCGGATCGGGACGATTATCAGTTGATGCGCGCCCTTGACCTGCTCAAGGGCTGGCGCGTCTTCAAGGAACTCAAGGCCCCCGCCGCCTGAGCCGGCGGGACTCTTCGACTCACGACGGGGGGAGAAGATCCCCCCTTTTTTTCTGGTTCTGCCCGTGTCTTCGCCTAAAAAAAGCCCCCGCGCCAAGCGGCCATCCCTCAAGAAAAAAGTTCCTCCCTCCTCCAGTCGTCAGCTGCGCCTGCTTCTTGCCGCACTTGGGGTGATCGGCTTTTTGCTGATCAGTCTCATTCTTTTGACCTATGTGCGACAATCCCGGCTTGCGCCTCCGCAACCGCCGACGTCACCGCCGGTGATCGTAAAACCTCCGGTTCCGGTCGTGCCCGAGTTGACGCCCACGGCGCCGGATGGCGAAGACTTGCGCCGTCTTCTTTCCCGGTCCCTGACCCGGCGCGGCTATGCCGGCGAGGGAATGCGTATTGAGCAGGATGGCGGGGTCACGACTTATGTCCTTGACGCGTCCTTTCCGGGTTCCGTCGCCCTGGATGCCCTGCTTGAGCCCCTGCATGGGGCGGCGCCGGAGGTGCGGCTGGAAACGGGCAGCACCCCCGGCTTGCTGCTGGTGCTGCTTGGGGATCGGGTCGTGGCGCGCTTGCAGTTCCGCCCCCCGGTTGCCCCTCCGGCGCCGGTCATCCCGCCCTCCTCGGTCGCGCCTCCGTCGGCGGTTGCGCCCCCACCGCCGGTTTTGCCGCCGCCTACCTCCCTGAGCCCACTCCCTGTGGGAAAAGCGGGCCGGGTGGCGATCGTCATGGATGATCTCGGTCGGGATTTGGCTTCGGCCCAGGAACTGCTTGCCATCGATCTGGCGGTGACCTGCGCCATCATCCCCGAAAACGAGGCCGCGCTCCAGGTAGCGGAGTTGGCCCACCGGCAGGGGCGCGAGGTGATGATGCACATGCCTATGGAGCCTCAAGGCTATCCCCGGGTCAATCCCGGTGCCGATGCTCTGCTGCTGCGGCAATCCGCTGAGGAAATCCGTGCGCTGTTGCGCGGTTACCGGCAGCGGGTACCCTATGCGACGGGGGGGAACAATCATATGGGCTCACGTTTTACCGAGAGCCGGGAAAAGATGGCGGTGGTGCTGGAGGAGTTGCGGAGGGAGGGGCTCTTTTTCGTGGACAGCCGCACCAGTAATCGCTCGGTGGCGTATGAGACGGCGCGGGAGTTGGGGGTGGCGACGGCGCGGCGGGACATCTTTCTCGATAATGTCCGCACGGTTCCGGCGATTCGCGGGGAGATCCGGCGCATGGCGCGAATGGCGGCGAAGAACGGAGAAGCGCTGGCGATCTGCCATCCCTATCCGGAAACCTTCGCGGCTCTGCGCGCAGAGGCCGACGCTCTGCGCGCCCAGGGGCTCAGTGTGGTGCCGGCGTCGCGGTTGCTGGTGCGCTAGAAGAAGGGGAGGTCAGTCCCGGGGCAGTTGCCCGGCGATACGTTCGGCAATCTGCCGGAACTCCCGGTACTGCTCGTCGTAGAGAATACCTTCACTAAAATCGGAACTGATTCGGCGGATCAGCAGGAAGCCGTCGCTCAAGCGGTCGTCCCCATCCAGCAATCCCGCGTTACGCAGCAGGGGGCCCCAAGGGGGCAGCCCCTCCTGGGGCGCGCCGGTCAATTCGGGCAGGTCGATGACTTTGTGGGAGACTTCCAGCCCCTCTTCATCGAAACGATAGAAGGAGAGCTGCTGCTGGTAGAATCCTCGGCTGTTGGGGGCACGGCGCAGGACGAAGAAGGAGCGTTGGGCCGATTCGCGAAAGAGTTCGCGCAGGGGATCCTGGCTTTCGATCTGGCGTCGAGCGCGATAGAAATAGGGGAAGACTAGGCCGGCGAAACAGTCTTCTTCGAGCAGACCGGACCGCTCGGCGGCGGGGTTCTCCCAGTAGTAACCGGCATGCAGGCTGCCGTCGGCGGCTTCGAGAGACTTGCCGCAGAGCAGGCATTCGCTGCTCAGGTGCCGGCGGCGGGCCGTGAAGGATGCGTCCCGGGCGTGGGCCTGGCGGCCGAGTTCCTCGGCGAAAAGATCGAGGCGGCGCGGTTGTTCCTCCAGGGTTTCGAGATAGATCTGGCGCGCCAGATGGGAAAACTGGACATGGACCTCGGTGGCGCGGCCGTGGGTGATGACCGGATAGATTTTGCCTTCGGGGTTGGTGTTGAGGGATTCGACCTTGGGACTTTTGGCGATGTAGCCTTCTAGGCAGCGATAGCCGCGATTGATGGCGTAGGCTTTGAGCAACTGGTAGGGGTCGCGGAAGGGCCCGTCGTAATGGATGCGCTGGTCGACCAGGCAGGGGAGGATGCGCAGCGCCCGCCGGGAGAGGCCGTAACGGTCGAAGAACTCGTAGAGATGCTTGCAGTTCTCCAGCGAGGGGGCGTCCTTTACCGGCACCACCACCCGGTCGGCGGCAAAGAGGGCATTCTGGGTGAAGATATCCATGTCGGGGCGGGTGTCGATGATGATCACCCCGGAAAGCGCCGATTCGGCGAGAATCCGGGCGAGACGCGCGGGGCTGGTCAGGCGCTCGCGCAGATCGGCCAGCTCGCCGCTGGATGGAACGAACTGTACGCCGTATTCCCCCATCTCGATCATCGGATCGATCTTCTTCTCCACCAGCATCTTCAGCACGTCGCCGCTCTGGGGGGCGCGTCCGATGCGGAACATGCGGTCCACCGAGAAGTGGTTGTCGAAGCTGAAGAGGGTGACCGGCAGATCTTCGTTAATGGCTTTCAGGTAGATGGCCAGATTGGTGGCCAGGGTGGTCTTGCCGACCCCGCCCTTTTCACTGGAGATGGTCACTACATAAGGTCGGGACATGAGCCTTCCTTCCATGGTCGCTAGAAAGGCCCTATATAGGGCAGCCAGCCGTAAAAGTCAATCCTAAACCCCTATATATGGTGGTATTCACAATGCAGGACAACGTCACCGTCCTCACCGTGTCGCGGCTCAATGCCCTGCTCCGTGACCTGATCGAGGACAACTTCATGCAGATCTGGGTCGAAGGGGAGATTTCCAACTTCTCCGTCCCTGCCTCGGGGCACTGGTACTTTTCGCTCAAGGATGCCGAGTCCCAGGTGCGCGCCGTCATGTTTCGCGTCCAGAACCGGCTCTTGGGCTTTGTTCCCGAAAGCGGCATGCGTGTCGTCTGCCGCGGTCGGCTCTCCCTCTACCCGCAGCGGGGGGAGGTGCAGCTGATCGTGGAAGGGCTGGAACCCCGGGGGGTGGGGGGGCTGCAACTGGCCTTCGAACAGCTTAAAAACCGGCTTGCCGCCGAAGGACTCTTTACCGTCGAGCGCAAACGCCCGCTCCCTGCTTTTCCCCGGGTGGTCGGTGTCGTCACCTCGGCGACCGGCGCGGCGATCCATGACATCATCCAAGTGCTGCGCCGTCGGGGGGCGGGGGTGCAGGTGCTGCTGCGGCCGGTGCTGGTACAGGGGGAGGGAGCGGCCCGGGAAATTGCCGCCGCCATCGCCGAACTCAACCGCCAGGGGGAGGCCGAGGTGCTGATCGTCGGGCGCGGCGGTGGTTCCCTGGAAGACCTCTGGGCCTTCAACGAAGAGCCGGTGGCGCGGGCCATCCACGGCTCAAGGATTCCGGTGATTTCGGCAGTGGGGCACGAAGTCGACCATACCATCGCCGATTTTGCCGCCGATTTGCGGGCACCGACGCCGAGCGCCGCTGCCGAAATGGTGGCACGCGGCCGCCTGGAACTGGAGGAGCATCTCGATCATCTGGTTCTGCGCCTCGCCGCCGAGATGCGCCGCCGGGTCGATTTCGGCCGGGAACGCCTCGACGGACTCCGACGCCGTTTGCGCTCCCCCCGGGAAAGCTTGGCTCTGGCTCGACAACGCCAGGCCGACTTGATGCGCCGGCTTTCCCTGGCGATGGTGCGAAAGCAGCAGGAACGGGCTTGGCGTCTGGACGCATTGGCCGCGCGGCTCAACGACCTCTCCCCTCTGCGTACCCTGGGGCGGGGGTACGCCATCGTGACCCGGGCCGGGGGCGAGATCGTGCGGGATGCGGGGACTTTGCTCGCCGGCGAGCGGGTGGAGCTGCGTTTCGCCCGAGGCCGGGCCGGTGCCCGGATCGAGGAGGTGGAAGGATGAAACGCGCCGTCGGGTCGTGGATGCTCTTTGCTTTTGGTCTGTTTCTGACGGTTTCGGCCTGGGCCGGGGAACTGCGTCTGGAGCCGGAGGTCATCGCTCCCGGCGAGGTCGCCCTGGCGCGCTGGATGGCGGGCGGGCCGACGGCGGGGGAGCTGCGTTTCAATGATAAGCTGATTCCCCTGGCGCCGGGGGAAGAGGGCGGACGGGCCTTGCTGGGGCTCGATCTGAATGCCGCCCCCGGCGATTACCCGGTGTTCCTGCGGCGGACGGGGGGGACGGAACAGAAGGTTGGAACCCTGAAGGTCACGGCGAAGAAGCGTCCGGAAGAACACCTGACCTTGCCCAAAGCCTATGTTTCCCCGCAGGAGCCGGCCGTGCTTGAGCGGATCGAACGGGAGAGCCGGCTGTTGCAGAAGATCTTCGCGGTGCGTTCCGAAGAGACGCTGCCGACAAAGTTCATCCTGCCCGTCGGCGATCCCATGGGGAGCCCTTTTGGTCTGCGCCGCATCCTCAATGGTAAGCCCCGCTCTCCCCATGCCGGTGTCGATTTTCGCAGTCCCCGGGGGACGACTGTCGGCGCCGGAGCCGCCGGTCGGGTGGTCTTTACCGGCGATCTTTACTATTGCGGTCTGACCGCTATCGTCGATCATGGCGACGGCCTCTACAGCATCTACTGCCACCTGGAACACCTCGGCTGTGCACCCAACCAGCAGGTCGCGGCGGGCACCCCATTGGGGCGGGTCGGGAGCAGTGGTCGTTCCACCGGCCCGCACCTGCACTGGGGGATCAAGTTGCGCGGTGACCGGGTTGATCCCATTTCCTTGGTGCGGCTTCTGGACGGGAAAAAATCTTGACTCCCCTTGGGGGGCATGTTCATAATCCGTAAATTGCGCAAGGAGTCCGAATGGCCAGAAAAACGAGTTTCGAAGGGGCGCTCAAGGCCCTGCAAGCGGCGGTCGAGAGCCTCGAAAAGGAGGATCTCAGTCTTGAATCGTCCCTCGCCTTCTTCGAGGAGGGAGTAAAGAACGCGGCTCTTTGTCGGCGGTTGCTCGACGAGGTCGAACTCAAGGTCGAACAGCTGAGCCAAGGCGCGGACGGCGGTTTTGTCAAGCAGCCTTTTTCCCAGGAATGACGGGGTGCCGGAGAGACGGATGGACCTGAACCGCTATATTGACGAGCGCGTCACCCTGGTCGAAGAGGCTCTGGACCGCTATCTTCCCGATGCGGCGACCTTGCCCGGGCGGCTGCACGAGGCCATGCGCTACTCGATCTTCGCCGGGGGCAAGCGCATCCGCCCGATCCTGGTCCTGGCGGCTTGCGAGGCGGTGGGGGGAGAGACGGCACGGGCCCTGCCCGTAGCCTGTGCCCTGGAAATGATCCATACCTATTCGCTGATTCATGACGATCTGCCGGCCATGGATGATGACGACCTGCGCCGGGGGCGTCCGACCAATCACAAGGTCTTCGGCGAGGCCACGGCTATTCTCGCCGGCGACGCCCTGCTGACCCAGGCTTTCGTCCTGCTTTCCGATCCCGAATCCTGCCCGGAGCTGCCCCCCGCCACCCTTGCCCGGATCATCCATATCATCGCCCGCTGCTCCGGGTCGATGGGCATGGTCGGCGGTCAGGTGGTCGATATGGAATCGGAAGGACGGGAGGTGGATTTCCCTGTCCTCGAATATATTCATACCCATAAGACCGGAGCCCTGATTCTGGCCTCGGTCCAGTGCGGTGGGCTGGCCGGGAATGCCGACGAAAAGACCATGCAGGCCCTGAGCGGTTATGCCGGTGCCGCCGGGCTCGCCTTTCAGATCGCCGACGATATCCTCGATGTGGTCGGCGAAGCTGCCGCCCTGGGCAAAGGGGTCGGTGGAGATCAGGCGCGGGGGAAAATTACCTATCCTGCCTTGCTGGGTCTGAACGAAGCCCGCGAGCGGGCCCGGGAACTCAAGGAGCGGGCCATCGATTTTCTCGCGCCTTTAGGCCCTCTCGCCGAACCCCTGCGGGAAATCGCCCGTTATATTGTCGATCGCGGCCGCTGATCGCGGGCCGTGTTTGTTGAGAAAAGGCTGTGCCCATGAACTTGGAGAAGATCAATGCCCATCCCCCCGCCATCAAGGATCTTTCGCTCACCGAGCTCAAGGATCTGGCCGAGGAACTGCGCGAGCGCATCGTCGCCACCGTTGCCGCCAACGGCGGGCATCTGGCCAGCTCTTTGGGGGTGGTGGAACTGACCATCGCCCTGCATCGGATACTCGATACGCCGACGGATCAGATCGTCTGGGATGTGGGACATCAGGCCTACGCCCACAAGTTGCTGACCGGCCGTCTCGGCCGTTTTCCCAGCTTGCGGCAACTGGACGGCATCAGCGGCTTTCCCAAACGCGAGGAGAGCCCCTACGACGCTTTCGGGGTCGGGCACAGCAGCACCTCCATCTCGGCGGCTCTGGGCATGGCGGCGGCCCGCGACGCCCGGGGGGGACGGGAAAGGGTGGTGGCGGTCATCGGCGACGGCTCCCTGACCTCGGGGCTGGCTTTCGAGGGGTTGAACCAGGCCGGTGATTTGAAGAAGGATCTGGTTGTCATTCTCAACGACAACGAAATGTCCATCTCCCCCAATGTCGGGGCTCTGGCTTCCTTTCTCAGTCGCAAGATGACCTCCGATCTCTTCGTGCGCATGAAAAAAGATGCCAAGAGCCTGCTCTCGGGTATGCCCCATTTCGGCAAGGATCTGCTCAACCTGGCCCGCCGCGCCGAGGACTCCCTGAAGGGCTTCTTCACCCCCGGGATGCTTTTCGAGGCTTTCGGTTTCGACTATGTCGGTCCGGTGGACGGCCATCAGCTTGAAGATCTCATGGAAACCCTGGAGAACGTCTCCCGCCTCAATGGACCGGTCCTGCTTCATGTCCTCACCAAAAAAGGGAAAGGCTACGCTCCCGCCGAAGAGAATCCGGCACTCTTCCATGGGGTCGGGCCCTTCGATCGCCAAACTGGACGGGTCAAGGGCGGCAGCGGCGGCCCCCCCAGCTATACCGATGTTTTCGGAAAGAGCCTTATCGCGCTGGCCGAGGCTGATCCTCGGGTGGTGGCGATCACCGCGGCGATGCCCGAGGGGACCGGGCTGATCGAATTTTCGAAGCGGTTTCCCGAGCGCTTTTTCGATGTCGGCATCGCCGAGCAGCATGCCGTGACCTTCGCTGCCGGTTTGGCGGCCAATGGATTGCGTCCTACCGTCGCTCTCTATTCGACCTTTTTGCAACGGGCCTACGATAATGTGCTGCACGATGTCTGCCTGCAAAATCTGCCGGTGACCTTCGCTCTCGATCGGGGCGGACTGGTCGGCGCCGACGGGCCGACCCATCACGGCGTTTTCGATCTTTCCTATCTGCGCCACATCCCCAACCTGGTGGTGATGGCTCCCCGGGATGAAATCGAGCTGCGCCGTGCCATCCGTACCTCCCTGGTTACGGACGGCCCCTTTGCTTACCGTTATCCCCGGGGCGCGGCCTTGGGGCTGCCCGTGCCCGAGGTTGTCGAAGCGTTGGACATCGGTCGGGGCGAGAAGCTGCGCGCGGGAACGGATGGCTGTTTTCTGGCCCTCGGCGTCGGTGTCGCCGCCGCCCTGGAGGCCGCCGAGCGCCTGGCGGAGGAAGGCATCTCCCTGGCCGTGGTCGATGCCCGCTTCGTCAAGCCTCTCGACCGTGATCTGATTCTCGCGGAAGCGACGTCCGGGCTGCTGTTGACCGTCGAGGAGAACGCCCTGCAGGGCGGCTTCGGCTCGGCCGTGCTGGAACTGCTCGCCGACGAGGGGCTGTCGCCCCGAGTGCTGCGCTTCGGGGTACCCGACCGTTTTGTCGAGCAGGGAACCCAGGCAGAATTGCGCGGGCGCATCGGCATCGATGCTGCCGGCCTCGCTTCCCGGGTTCGGGAGCATTTCGCCCAGGGGGGGGCGGCGAAGGCGCCGCGTATCGCCCTGGCGAACGGTATTTGATCTTCTTGCCCCATAACTTTGCTTGTTCGGAGGAGGTTGGTTTGAATCAGGATCCCAGATCCAGGCTCTTTCGTTTACAGGATCTCGCCCTCCCGTCCCCCATGGCGCAGGAAATCCTTGCCGTGCTCGCCGATGACCAAGCCGACTTGGAAGAGGTCGCCGCTATTATCGAGACCTATCCGGAGCTGACGACCCGCATCCTGCGCTGCGCTAATTCCGCCTATTACGGCCACCGGGGGAAGATTCAGTCGGTCGCCGAAGCCATCATCCGGGTGCTGGGGCTCTCTATGACCAAAGCCCTGGCCCTCTCCCTCTCCCTCGAAAGTCTCCTGCGGGTCGAGTCCTGCCCCGCCTTCAGGGAGGAGCGGCACTGGTATCTGTCGGTGCTGAGCGCCCATCTGGCGCGCGCCCTGACCCCGTTGCGT
This sequence comes from Trichloromonas sp., assembly GCF_034006665.1. GTDB lineage: Bacteria > Desulfobacterota > Desulfuromonadia > Desulfuromonadales > Trichloromonadaceae > Trichloromonas. The sequence goes on along the minus strand of NZ_JAVESI010000047.1, from coordinate 6,382 downwards.
AACGGCGAGCCGCATCCCTCGCCGGGAGCGGCCTATGCCGCGGGACTTCTGCATGACCTGGGGATCCGCGCCCTGGCCGCACTTTTCCCCGCAGAGATGCAGCGGGTCTTTACCGCCGAGACGGGGGATCAGCGGGCGCTGATGCGCGAATTGCTGGGGATGGATGCCGAACAGGCGGGGGCGTTCCTTGCGCGGCGCTGGGGACTGCCCGAGCCCTTGTGCCAGGCGATCGCCCTGTGCCGCTCTCCGCTGGCGGAGGTGCGCGACAACCCCTTGGCGGAGGGGGTCGCCATTGCCGTTGTTCTCGCCGAGAATTCGCTGGAGCGGGAAGGGCCACCCCCTTTTCCGGAAACGGCCGGAACTCATTGGGGATCCCGTACCGAAATTGCTCGGGTCATCGCCGGGGTGATCCAGCGTGCTGAGGAATTTCGCACCATGGCCCGGGCTCTGACCCGACCGGCGGGGGATGCATGAAGACGACGCCACTCAACAAAACCTTTCGCGAGATGACGGCGGTCTTCGATGAACTGCTCGCCTCTCTCTCCACGTTGAAAGGCCTTGGTTCCCTCGACCTTGAACAATGCGGCGAAGGCCGGCTGCTCCAGGAAGCTTTGACTTCGCTGGTGGAAAATTACGGGATCGAACGCTGCGCCCTCTTTTTCGTCGAGAACGGCCGCGAGCGTCCGGTTGCGGCCGTGGCCTGGTACAACAGTGTGCTGAAATTTTGCGGCCAGGGGGAAGAAGTCTGTTGCGACGAGGTGCCTCCCCTTGAAGCCGCCTTTGTCGATCGTGTCATCCGTTCCGGCGAGGTGCGGATCTGCGATGACTGTCGCGGCGATGATGAACTCGAAGCCCTGATCGAAAGGGATTCCCCCCGGAGCCTGCTTGGCGCTCCTCTGGTCGTCGGCGGGGAGCGGGTCGGGGTATTGCTGCTCGTGGCGTCCGAACCCCAGCGTTTCGGCGCCTGGCAGCAGCGTTTCATCCCCCTCTTCGCACTCTTTCTCGGGCAGGCTCTGATGTCGAGCCGGCTTATGCATAATCTGGAGAACCAGGTTCGGGAGCGGACGGTGCAGTTAGAGAAGGTGTTGCGGGAGACCCATGATTTGAAAGAGCGCTATCAGTCCCTGGCCATGGTGGATGCCCTGACCGGGTTATACAACCGGCGTTTTTTCTTCTCCGAAGGGAGCCTGGTGGTGGCTCGGGCCTTGCGTTATCGGCATGCCGCTGCCTTCATGATTCTTGATCTCGACTCTTTCAAACGTGTCAACGATTGTTACGGTCACGGGATGGGAGACCAGGTGCTCCGGGATTTCGCCGAAGGCTTGCGTCGAGAGTTGCGGGAGACGGACATCCTGGCGCGGATTGGCGGTGAGGAGTTTGCCCTGCTTCTTTCGGGGACAGGAATCGATGGCGCGCTGGAACTGGCCGGAAGGCTGTGTCGGGCGGTGCGCGCCCTGACCTGGTCGGTGAATGGAAAGAGTTTCGGCATCACCTTCAGCGCCGGCGTGGCGACCTTGCCCCTTTCTTCGGAACCTGGCGAGACCCTTGATCTCGGCCGTTCGGACATGCTTGAACAACTCTTTTCCCAGGCGGACAAGGCGCTTTATGAAGCCAAGGCACAAGGGGGGGATCGGGTGCTGGTGGGCGCTTCATAACGTTTGTGTTAAAAAATATATTATGTTATCTTTCGCTTCCGTTGGAAAACGGAGTTGATCATCGGCCGCGGGTAATGTCCAGAGCTTTTACCGCGAGCTGCTTGCCCACCTAGCCTCGGGGTTTGAGCATGAAGATTCTGTCGCTGAATTGTTGGAGCCGGTCCGTCAACTATCATCTTCTCGACTGGCGGAAAAAAGTCATTCTCGCTCGTGGAACCGTGGATCGGGTCGTGATCGGCGACGGTTCCGTCAGTCACGAAGTGACCGGTCGGGGAACCTGGCAGCTCCCCGTCGATTGCCCTGATCACGCCAGCGCCATCGAAGTGATCCTGCGCACCCTCACCTCCTCCGATTTCGGCGTTCTGGGCGCGCTTTCCGAGATTGCCGCCGTCGGCCACCGAGTCGCTCACGGCGGCGAACGCTTTACCTGTTCGGTCCTTATCGACGATGAGGTTGTGGCGGCCATCCGTTCGGTGGAGCATCTGGCTCCCTTGCACAACGGCCCCAATTTGGCCGGAATCGAAGCGGCCCGCCGCCTCCTTCCCGACATTCCCCAGGCGGCGATCTTCGATACTGCTTTTCATCAGGGCATGCCCGCCCAAGCCTATCTCTATCCCTTGCCTTATGAATGGTATGAGCAGCACGGGGTGCGCCGCTACGGTTTTCACGGCGCTTCCCACCTCTTCATGGCCAAGCGCGGGGCGGTGCTGCTCGGCAAACCGGTCGATAGCGTGAATCTGATCACGGTCCATCTGGGCAAGGGGGTTTCCCTTTGCGCCGTCCGTAACGGTCGTTCCGTTGATACCAGTATGGGGATGACCCCTCTCGAGGGGCCAGCCATGGGCTCCCGTTGCGGTGATATCGACGCCGGCATCTTTCCCTACATCATGCAAAAGGAGCAACTTTCCCCCCGGGACTACACCGCGATTCTCAATCAGAAAAGCGGTCTTGCGGGGATAGCTGGAGGAACCGGGGAACGACGGGAAATTCTGGAAGGCGCTGCCGCCGGTGATGTCCGTTGCCGCTTGGCCCAAGAGATCGAAGGTTATCGCCTGCGTAAATACATCGGGGCCTATTCCGCCGTTCTCGGCCGGGTGGACGCACTGATTTTTACTTCTAATTACAGTGATGCGGGCTGGGCGGTGCGTGAGAAGTCTTTGACCGGACTGGAGTTTCTCGGCATGTCTCTGGATCGGGAGCAAAACCGGCTGGCGGATCGCGATGACAGCGAGATTCTGATTTCCCTTCCGGATTCACCGGTTCCGATCTATGCGATTCCCGTGGCCGACGGTCTGGTTTTCGCCGAGGATGTGAACGCTATTCTGGCTGGCGGCTGCCGCGATCATATGGAAAGCGATTACTCGTTTGGGCATGAGGACTTTGTCATGCCCTGGCGGGAGCGGGAAATCTAGTGGAGCGGCCCCGGCGCTCGACCCTTGCGGCCGCGTCGGAAAAAGAACGAAGTTTGATGACCTTGTAAAAACTCGTCAACTGCCGTGTTGCTGCCGTTGTCCCGTTACTTTACTTTACGGCTTCGACGTCCCTGTGTACGCCTCATTGCTCGACCATGGCGTGCCTTGCATGTGCTTTGCACAACCAGCCAACGTAAAAAAGCCCGGGAGCGAGGGGATCACCCCCGTTTCCGGGCTTTTTTTGTCGCGGTTTCCAGAAGGTTCGCCTCTTTACTCTTCCTGGGCAACCTGAAGGATTCTCCCTTTGATCATCGCCGCGAGAAAACGGCAGACTTCAAGTTCGAGAACCCCCGATTTCAAACAGATCTCCTGAACCGTACGCCGGCCGTCCACCAGGGCGAGGATGTTCTTCTGGTTGGCGGGCATGCGCGCGTTCTGCAGCTTGTTTCGGCCATTCCCCTTGAAGTCGATGCGTGTATCCAACGACGGAATAGTCTGACGCAAGCCTTTCCATTCCTCAATCTGCAAGGCCGCCTTGCGGAGCAGGTTGTTGACATCGATCTTCAGATCTTCATGGGTGGGAACATTATTATTCATTGCTTCGTATTCAAAGTAACCGTGCGGCGTAAAAAGCCAGGAGAAGAGCAGTTCCTCGGCCTGGATATGGAGAGTGTCGCGCAAATCCCCTTCTGTCAGGGGGGAGGTTTCCATAAGGATTTCGCCGATGCGCCGGTTGGGCTGCAGGGAGCAGATCTCCATGGCGCGTTCCAGTTGCGCCTGGGAGATCAGTTCGCGGCGCAACAGCAGGTCGCCGAGTTTGTTCATCAGAAAGGCCGTGGGCGAGCCGTCCGTCGGATGGAAGGCATGCACGGCAGCGATGTGTCCGCGGTTGAAGTGAATGTGCTTTTCGTCGATCTTGGTAAGGACCCGCAGACGGCCGGGTTTACGCTGACCAGAAATGAGCTTGAGCAGGGCCGGCGCCTGGGTTCCTCCCAACTCCCCAGAAATGCTCAGGGAGGAACGGGAGGCTGCGGAACGGTGGCGGGAAGCGGCTTCAGGGCGGGCGCTCCCCGACGGCGGAAGGGTGGCGGCGGGCGTGGCCGGTTCCTCGCTCTGAAAAAAGTTCAGGTAGCCGGGTGAGGCAGCGATCGGGATTTCTCCCTCTTGCGGTTTGGTCCGGAAATCGTCCGCCTGGGGAATATCGTGGAACATCGGCAGTTCGGCAAGTACCCCCGAAGATTCGTCGCTGAGATCGGCGCTGATGAAACCGTCGGGAAGGGCGTTCGGCGTTGTCTCGACGGCATCCGTAGTCTTCGCGGAGAAAGAGGAAGGGCTTTCCGCCTCCGCGCTGATATGTTCTCCCCAAGGGTTTCCCGGTTGCACCACCGGCAGGGGAATTTCCGCTGTTGTGGAATCTTCCGCAGGCGAGAAGGGCGCGGCACTCTCTGCGAACGGCTCTCCGGTCTCGGCCATCATTTCTTGCGTCTCTTTCGGCGCCGGTTCGACGCTGTCCCAGGGAAAGGGGTTCGCCGCAACTTCTGTCGCGTCCACGACTTTGGTTTTCGCTCCCGCTGTTTCGGCGGGAGCAATGAAGCTCTCTGTTTTATTTACGTCCGAATTTTCGGTTTCCGGCATTTCGGTCTTTTCCGGCCAGGGGAATTCCTTTGCGCCGGCCGCTTCCGCAAACGCTTCCGGCGAAACGGAGGGCAGACCTTTCGCTGCGTCCGCCTCCCAGGAAACTCCGGGCAGGTCATCGGTAGACGCGCCGACTTCTTCTTTCGCCCTCACCGGCTCGTCCGTGCCCAAGCCGGTTTCCTCCTCTTCCCTTAAGGACGCTTCCGGTTCGATAAGCGCTTCGTCGCTATCCGCCGGGAACGCTTTGGTTTCAGGTTCAAGAACGGCAGGGATTGGATCTGCGGGGATAAAGGGAGGAGTCGGTTCTGCCGATGCTTCAACGATGCGTGCGGCCAGATTGGGAAGGTCGGTCCCTCCTTGCGCTTGCGGCGGTACCGCAGGCAGGGACTCTGTCTCGCGGCTGCCGGGGGCGAGGTCGGCGGCACAAGACCCCCCCTCTTTCACGGTTGATGCGGAAGGCAGGGCGCGTTCGCCATAGAGCTGATCCTTGACCCGGGCGGCGGTGATGATCGAACCATTAGCGGCCGTGACGGGGGCGAGGGGCGTCTTTCCCGCGTCGTGGGGAAGACGGGGGGCCGGACGACGCCGTTGCTGGAAGAGGAGCAACCCCAGACCGGTTGTGGCGAAGGCGGCGACCAGAATCAGGAGCAGACTCTTCAGACCGAAGAGGGAAGAGGAGGTGTGGGCGTGTGTCGCGGCCGGTTTGGGCGTCTGAGCGGATCCCGGATCCGTGTCGGTCGCCGAAGTGGCCACCGGTTCGGAGTCTTTTTCGGCCCGTTCGGTTGCGATGGGCGTTGTTACCGGCGATTCCGGCACCGGGGCGGGAACAGGTGGCGCGGGGGGTGTCGAGGTCGCGGCCGCAGGGTCCGGGGTCGGCTCTGTCGCTGCGGTAACGGCGGTGGGCTTTTGTGTGGGCGCTGCGGTCGCTGGTTCCGGCGCCGTCTTCGCGGCCATTCTGGTTTGGGTGGTCGTTGGCCGGGGGGTTGCTTTGGCTTTGACCGCTTTGGCCTTGCGCGGTGGGGCGGCTTTGACGGCACGCTTCGTCTTGGTCGCGGCCACTTTCGGCTGTGGCGGCGCTACGGGAGCCGGTTGGAAGATGCGTCGGGCCTCGGGGTCTGCGGCGAGGCGGGTGATCGTCTCTTGGAGGCGAGGAATCAGGCGGCGGTTGCTCCCCTGGCGCAGAACGATGGGGTCGAGGGAGCCAAAAGCGCCGGTGCCGGAAAGGAGGAGGAACTCCCCGGCGGGCTGTCGTTTTACGTAGGCCCGGGAGAAAACGGCGATATCGACCAGCTGGTAACGGTTCAGCCAGGCATGCAGGGTCCCTTCATCCCGGAAGAGACGCACGGAAACGGTCTCCCCCAGGCGCTCCTCCAGGGCGGCGGCGAATTGTCGGGCCTGGGTGTTATCGCGGATCAGCCCCCCCTCGTGCGGAGCCGCGCCGAAAGTCAGGGCCGACCAGGCGGAAAGCGGGAAGAGAGCAACAAGGGCGAGAGCGATGAGAAGTTTTCGGATCATGAGCACCGGCGAGATCTCTTGAAATGCATTGAATGGAAGTGACATCCTCACGGTGTCAGATAGACACCGTGCATCCCGTGTGTAAAACCAGGGGTTACAACGCAAGCGGCAACGGCGATGGCCGATGCCCGCTGGTATGGTCTTCCGTGGTAGGTTCCCCACCCA
>NZ_JAVESI010000046.1:0-29312 GCF_034006665.1 Trichloromonas sp. | reverse complement strand
ATCAAAGATTTAGTTATAACTTCAGATGGAAAGAAATTCAAGAACCAAGATTTCTTTAAATCTTCAATGAAAATGTTAAGGGTTGAGCAGCGTTCTTTAGCAAGGAAACAAAAAGGATCAAATCATTATTTAAAACAAAAATTAAAAGTTGCACTTTTACATGAACACATTAAAAATCAAAGACTTGATTATTTACATAAAATAAGTAAGTTTTTAGTAGATAATTATGATACAATTTGTATTGAAAATCTTGCAACATCTAACATGATGAAAAATAGAAAGTTAAGTCGTGCAATTGGTGATATGGGTTGGTTTAAATTTAAATCTTTTCTAGAATATAAATGTGAATGGTATGGTAAAAACCTTTCAATCATTGGTAGGTTTGATCCATCTAGTAAAACATGTTCAAATTGTGGTTCAATAAATAAAAATTTAAAATTAAATGATAGAAATTGGATATGTCAAGTATGTGGTTCTCAACATGATAGAGATGTAAATGCTGCAATAAATATAAGAAATTTTGGGTTGAGGAACCAACCCAGCGTCACTCAAAGTGAATGGTTGCATTGTGCTTGTGGCGTAGAAACACATCAGTCTTTAGCTGGTGTATAGTTCATTTACCAGATTTAAATTTAGCATTTGAATTTAATGGTTTATACTGGCATAATGAAATATATAAAAATAATAATTACCATAAAATAAAAACAGACTTATGTTTAAAAAAAGGAATACAACTTATTCATATCTATGAAGACGACTGGATTTATAAACAGGAAATAGTTAAATCTATGATATTAAATAAATTAAATAAAACACCGAATAAAATATTTGCAAGAAAATGCCAGATAAAAGAAATAACAGATAATAATTTAATAAGAAATTTTTTAAATGAAAATCATATTCAGGGTTTTGTTGGTTCAAAATTGAAAATTGGACTATTTTATAATAGTGAGTTGGTGTCGTTAATGACTTTTGGTAAACTACGAAAACCATTAAATTCTAAATCTAAAAGTAATAATGAATATGAAATGTTAAGATTTTGTAATATATTAAACACTAATGTAGTAGGAGGTGCATCAAAATTATTTAAATATTTTATAAATAAGTATAAACCAGAACAAGTTATTAGTTATGCAAGTAGAAGTTATTCAAATGGAAAACTATATGAAAAAATAGGTTTTAAATTACAACACATAACCAAACCTAATTATTATTACATAATAGATGGTATTAAAAATTATAGATTTAATTTTAGAAAAGATATTCTAGTTAAACAAGGATTTGATTCAACCAAATCAGAACATGAAATAATGTTAGAAAGAAAAATATATAGAATATATGATAGTGGTAGTTTAAAATTTAAATATAACAAATAAAATTAGTATTATAAGTTATAATTTTTATATATAATAAATAATTTACAAAAATAATAAAATAATAAAAATGGAAGACAAATTTTATAAATTATTAGAATATATGACAATTGGTGCATCTTTACATGACGAGTATGGTAATATAATTTATGCTAATCCAATTTTTTGTGATATTTTTAATGTTAATATAAATAGTATAAAATCTAAAAAAATAAATAGTGATGACATAAATATCAAAAATAGTAATGACGAACCTATTGTTGATTGGATTAATATTAATTTTAAAACAATTAAAAATAAAATAATAAAGGTTGATATTCACAATAAAACTAATTGGTTTAAAATAAACACTATTAAGTTAAAAAATGGATATGAATATTATATAATAACGTATGAAAATATAACTGACACTGTTAATTATTCATATTTATATGAACAGGTATTTAATGATATTGATACCGGTATAATAATAATAAAAAATTTAAATAGTAATTATTATTTAAAAAACATAAATCCTTATGGTTTAAATATATGTTCTATTAAAAAAGATGATATTGATAAAAATATAGAAGATTTAAATTTCCCAATTATAAATGGTAATAATATATTGCATTATATTAAAGATGTGTGGAAAAATGGAACACCCATAAAGTTAAAGTTTGCTAAATGTGTTAATAATGACAAAATATTTTGGAGAAATATATCATTTCATAAAAATGATACTAATCAAATAATTATACTTTTTCATGACGTTACTGATATAGTAAATTATAAAAAAATGGTTGAACAGTCAGATAAAATGAAAAGTAATTTTTTATCTAATATGTCACACGAAATAAGAAGTCCTATAAATGCAATAATAGGTTTTATTGATATATTAGAAAATTCAAATAATAAAGATGAGATAAATAGAAGTATTAGTATTATTAAAAATAGCAGTAAATCTTTAATAAAATTGATTGATGATATATCTGATATGTCTAAAATTGAAGCTGGTAAAATTACTATAAATAAAAATAAATTTGATATTAATTCTGTGATTAAAAATGTTATAGATACATCTACTATTAAATTAAAAAATAACGTTCAAATAAGTTGTGATATTGATATAAATAATGAATTAATTATAAATTCTGATGAACATAGAATAAAACAAATTTTAATAAATCTAATGGATAATTCTATTAAATTTACAAAAGAAGGATATATAAATATTGGATATTCATTAGATGAAAGTTTTATAACATTTCATGTTGAAGATACTGGAATAGGTATATCAGACGAAAATAAAAAATATGTGTTTAATAGATTTCATAAATCAGATAAATTATCAAAAATTGGAACTGGTTTAGGTTTATCTATATCAAAAGAATTAGTTAAATTATTAAATGGTAAAATATGGTATAATACAAATTATGGTTCAGGTACCACATTCTATTTCAAAATACCATATGATAAGGTTAATAAAAATAAAAATAAAAAACAAATTAATATTAAACAAAAAACAGATTATAATAAAATAGATTTATCTGATAAGAAAATATTACTAGTTGAAGATATAGATTTTAATACAAAATTAATATTATCATATTTAGAACCAACAAATGTGAAGATTATTGTTGCTGAAACAGGCAATGAAGCATTATTGAAATACAATGAACATAAAAATGATTTAGATTTAATATTAATGGATATACAGTTACCAGAAATGGATGGTAATGAAGTTACTCAAATAATAAGAACAATTGATAATAATATTCCAATAATCGCACAAACAGCTTATGCTATTAAAGAGGATATTGATGATATAATGCAATATGGGTTTGATGATATAATTAAAAAACCTATAATAAAAAATGATCTCATTAATACTATTGTTAAATATGTTTAATTTTTGATAACCTTAAATTATTTAATTTAAATGCTAAAACATAACCTTTTGATTTTTGTCCATTTGGTAATGAATATTTTATATCTTCGGTTTTATCATATAATATTGTTATACTTTTATCATTATCATAATATAATTCAAACAACACATTATTATTTGAGTCATATGCTTCTTCTGCCCAACCATAATTTGATGGTCTATCTAAAAGTTTCATAGTTCTCCAATTTAATAAATTAGAAGATTTATTTGTTAAATCTATATTTTTAATTGATTGTGACATATTATTAAAAATAATTTTAAATTATATATAAAATTATTTTTTTGGTTTTAAAAACATTGTCATTTTATTACCTTCTAAAACAGGCATTTTTTCAACAATAGCAATATCTGATAATTCATCTGCTAGTTTTAATAACAATATTTGACCTCTATCTTTATGTGTTATTTCTCTACCTTTAAAAAATACATAAGTTCTAACTCTATCACCATTTTTAATAAAATTTATAATGTGATTCTTTTTAAAATTATAGTCATGATCATCTGTATTTGGAGTGAATCTCATTTCTTTTAATTCAACTCTATTAGCTTTATTATTTTTTTCAATTTCTTTTTGTTTTTTCTTTTTAATATAAAGAAATTTATTAAAATCTTCTATTTTACATACTGGTGGATCACTCTTAGGGTTTATTTCAATTAAATCTAAATTTAAATCATTTGCTATTTTTATAGCTTCATTTATACTATAAACACCTTGTTCTACATTATCACCAACTAATCTTACTGATGATACTCTAATTTGATTATTAATTCTAATATTAGAATTTTTTTCTTTTCCCATTAATTTTATTTTTAATATTATTTATTTTTTCTTTTCTATATATAAATTTTGGTATTGTTGAATATGCTATCGCATCTATTAAATACAATGCACCATGATTATTTATATATAAATCACCATTTATAAAAATATCTGTTATATTTTTCTTTTTTTTATTCTTTTTAGGGTATGTTACTATAATATCATTTGTTGTAAATACATTGCCATTTATATATAAATTATATACATGATCATTATCTATGTTTAATTTTTTACTATTTAAATTATCTATATTATGATATGAATATATATTATTTTGTGAATATATAATATTTATATTTATATTTTCAGCTAAAAAATTATCCATCCTTTAATTTATTTATTTTTAATCTTCTTTCTTTTAGTAATTTATTCATATTAATAATTCCAAAATAATCACTATTAATATCAGTGGTAGAATACCTACTTTTTATCATTTGTTTAGTCACATAATTACTATCTGATATAATAGGTGTACCTTCAACTAATATATATGGAGCATATATGTATCCTTGTTTCATACTATATTGCAATTGGTACATTTTTCCAATTTGGTTGTGGTTTATAATTTAAAATTTCAAAATCTTCAAATTTAAAATCATAAATACTTTTAACAAATGAATTAATAATTAATATTGGTAATTCCGTTGGTGTTCTTTGTAATTGTTTATCTACATATTCTAAATGATTTAAATATAAATGAGTGTCACCCAAATTACCTATTAATTCACCAACTTCATGATTTGTTATTTGTGCCAACATATGTGTTAGAAACGCATAAGAAGCAATATTAAAAGGAAGACCAAGAAATGTATCTACTGATCTCATATTAAACATCAATGATAACTTTCTTTTAGGAAAATTATTATTATCCATAATATTAGTCATGGGTTCATTAGTATTATTTACATATTTATTATTTTTTATAAATCTACTCCATCTTTCTTCTTCTGACATTAATTCACTATAACATTGAAATCCATAATGACAAGGTGGTAAATTCATTTCATGTAATTGACCTGGATTCCAAGCAGAAACCATTAATCGTCTCGAATCAGGATTATTTATTAAATCATTAATAAGATTATCAATTTGATTGATATTATCTGTAACTCTAACATTATCTATGTATTTAGTTCTATCCCATTTAACCCATTGATAACCATATATTTTACCTAAATCACCATTTTCATTCGCCCACTCATCCCAAATTGTGACACCATTATCATTTAAATATTTAATATTAGTGTCACCCTTTAAAAACCAAAATAGCTCATATAATACGGATCTTATATGTATTTTTTTTGTTGTTAATAAAGGAAATCCTTCATTTAAATCAAATCGTAACTGTCTACCAAATACAGATATTGTACCAGTACCAGTTCTATCTTCTTTTTTTACACCATTATCTTTAATATCCTTTAATAAGTCTAAATATTGTTTCATTTAATAAGAATTTTTTAATTTATAGTTTATTGTTTAAAATAAGTTTATATATAGTATATGAAAACTGCTAGAATACCATATAGAAAATATAATAATATTTTATTTATAAAGAAAATAGATTATGATATTAGAAGAAAATATAAAAAAGTAACATATTTATATGAAACATATATTAATAATGAACAAGTAAAAGAAACGTTACATAATAAAAATTATCCATCTGTAATCGAATATTATAATAATAAAATATGTAAAATTGAATATTGGGTACATGGTAAATTACACAGAGATTATGGACCAAGTATAATTCATTTAGATAAAAAACATAATATTACTAATGAAGAATGGTATAAAAATGGAATAAAATTAGATAAAAATGAAATTGATAGTATTAAGAAAATAATAGATAGAAAATTAAAAATGATTAAAGTTATACTTAAAATGAAATCTAATGTTAAATCATCCCCAACAAATTATCCAAATCCATAAAATATATTTTATCTAAATTATCATCTGAGAAATATTGATCGAAATTAAAAATTTCATATAATGGTTTTTTAAATTTTTGTGATAATTTATTAAAATCTTTAATTTCTTCTTTTAATTTTTTTGCTAATTCTTTTTTATTTCCCTTGTGTTTTTTTAATAAATCTATAAAAAATTTATTCCATAAAAATACCTTATGCCCATCTTTTAACATCTTTTGTGATTTATTAAAACCTGCTTTATCATTATCATATATAAATCTTAAACTAATTCCATCTTCATTTAATAAAAAACCAATATCAGTATTAATTCCAATTTGACCAATTGAATTTGGTATTGATAAACTATCTATATAACCCTCAAATAAATTTACATCTCTTGTAAAATCAACATTAAATATATTAAAAAAGTGAGATAATTTATTATATGATATTCTTTCTTGATCATCTAAATCACCATCAGGATACATCATGTCATAAATATAAGAAAAATCCATAATTTTAAAATATCTTTTATCACCATTTAATAAATTCCTAATTTGCATTGATATAACATTATCACCCATTCTATTTAAAAAAACCATTACTGGTTGACTCCATTTTGAATTAAAATGATAAACTCCTTCATATATATCTCTAGTAAATTTTATATTTCTAACATTACGAACATACATATCAACACCACTATTTCTAACTAAAGGTTGTAAATTAGTTAAATTTCTAGTCTTATCTCTTTTAAAAAATTCACATAAATCATTAACATCAAATAATTTATCTAAAGATTTGATTGTAATTTCATCATTGGATTGAAATTGTATATTATTTTCAATATATTGATACATTTGTATTTTCTTTTCAATATCCATTTGAATATTAAATGTATCCAATAATTTTGTAAATGATCTACTACATGTTTCCTCATTAAAACATATATACATCATATTTTTAAAATATAAATTCCCCCTTTTTTTAGATGCAACTTTTTCAGAATCACCACATATAGGACAAGAAAAATTTAATCTATCTGGATAAACTCTAATTTTTCTTTTTTGTGGCAAACTATGATTATTATCTAATATAGATTGTATTAAAGATTGAATATAATCTTTATCAATTGAAGCATTATCTAATCCATTTAATGTCATAATAAAAAATTTATATTTAATATAAAATAAATAATAAAAAGTTTGATAAAAATAAAAAAAATATTAAATTTGCACAAACAAAAAAAAAACAAACAAATAAAAAAAAAGATAATAGTATCATAATTCTGCATCTTTTTCTTAAATTATTGTCTATGAACAATGTACTAAACATAAAAATTTTATCTGGAATACCAGCAAGTGGAAAATCTACTTGGGCAAAGGATTATGTTTATAATAATAGGAATACGGTAAGAATAAATAGAGATGACTTACGAAAATCTATATTTAATGATTTTATTACTGATGGCAATGAAAATTTTATAAATAATGCTAAATTATCATTAATTAAAACATCTTTAGAATTTGACAAGAATATAATATTAGATGATACACATTGTTATAAAGATTACTTAATTTTTTTAATAGATTATATTAGAAATAATGCAAAACAGTTAAATAAAAATATTAAAATTATTATTGTTGATTTTGATGTTAATGTAAATGTATGTGTTAAAAGAAATTTTAAAAGAAAAGGAAAATTAGATAAAAATATAATTTATCATATGTATAAAACAAAAAATGAAATTAATTATAATTCTTTAGATATAGATGAATATATTAAAATGTCCGATTCTGGTTTATAATAATTTTAAATCATAATAAAAATGTCCAGATATGGACATTTTTATTTTTATATTATTTTTAATTACCAGATTATAAACTAATTAAATATTATGGTATAAATATTGAATAATAAATGAAACTATTTTTATAAAAAGTAGTATAATAAAACTAAGTTTAACTAAAAAATAAAAAATTATGAAAATGAGAAAAATTTTAAAATTTGTACTAATTACATTATTAACTGTTAGTTTTTTTAATGTTATGTCGCAAAACCCCGCAGATTTTGAACAAGCTGCTTTAGATGGATCAACAACATCTTATGTTACAGTTGAAAAAACAATGCCCTTTTATGTTCAGCCAGATCTAACATATCATCCATCATGGACGGCATTTTCAAATAACCTAACACCTAATTTTACATGGGTGTGGACAGTGCCAGCAGGTTTAACATTAACATCACAGAGTGATAATTATGTTACTATTACAGCTAATACTGTCGGTGATTATGTAGTTAATGTTAAAGAAAAAGCACCTGCTGCTTGGGGTGGTTGTGAAGATCCAACTGGTGTTAATATAACAATTAGTGTTGTTGATAAACCAGAGTTGCATTCATTTCCAATGTTTGCATCAATTCCTTTAAATAATGGAGAAACATATCAAACATGTGCACCATATACATTAAGTCCTAGTATTGAAGTATCTGGTTTTCCTAATTTCAGAGTACATTTTACTTTAACTCAACAAGCACTAGATATTAATGGTAATCCAACTGGTGTAATTAATACAGTTATTGAAAATTCAATTGTAGGTGGCGGTAATACATTAACTAGATTAACAAATCAAACATATGTATTTGATGCTGATAGAGTTTTAGATTTAATAACACCTGAAACAAGAACACAATATGTTTATACTATTACTGGTATAACTGATAATATATCTAGAAAATCTGATTATTTAGGTACAGAAACATTATATGGTACAAGTAATACATTTACATTTATTGTAAATCCAACTCCAGTTACAGGTCCAATTTATCATATACCTAATGATTTTGGTAATATTTAATAAATATATAAATTGAATTATTTTAAAAGGAGAAGAAATATAATTCTTCTCCTTTTTTTAAATAAAATTATAAAATGAAAAAAATACTAACCATATTATTTATTATATTCCCGTTATTATCATTTTCAATTAATTATACTAGTAATAATAATTATACTGGTTATTGGAATAATATTAACTCATGGTCAATTAATATACCAACAAATGATGATATAAATTTAGGTAATGGCACTTTAACAATTAATGGTTTTATTAAATGGGAAACTGAAAATCCATTAGACAGTACATTATCATTTAGTGGAGGAGGAGGCGGGAATATAATAGTTAATGATACACTAATAATATATGGTGATTTACATTTAGGTAATAAATATAATTTAACTGTTAATGGTATTTTAATAATATATGGTAATCTGATAACAACTAATCAAATAGAAATATCATCAAGTGGTTATTTGATCGTACAAGGTGATGTTGATTTTGGTGGATCACAAGGTGGATTTGAACCAGGTACGGAATCTAATGTATATATAGGTGGTACATGTTCAAATGGAGACGGTTGTGGAAGTACATCTAATGATTCTACAGATTTAGATAATTCAGATATAGATGTTAGCGATTTTTATAATAATAATGATCCAACAATTTGTAATCCACCAGAAACAGGAAATTTATATCATATACCAAATATATTTGGTTAAAAAAATAAAAATTTATGAAACTAATATTAAATATATTATTCTTATTTCTTTCTTATTACTCATTATCTCAAGATTTACCTTCTGTATGTGGGAATACATTAGAAAAATATTGGGTAAATGGATTTAATGGGAGTAGTATATTTAACTGGGAAATAACTGATCCTAATAATATCATAGTATCTGATGAATATTATAGTATAATTGGAAACGGTGACACAATCGAAATTAATTGGAATAATGATTTGATAGGTGGTATTTATACAATTAAGGTTACTGAACATAGTGAATTTGGATGTACAGGTGAACCATATTATCAAAATATAGTTTTAAATACAAATGATATATTTGTACCATTTGATAATGTTATTGATATGTTAGATGTCTGTTATGGTGAGATTGCTAATATTTACCCTGGTGATTTTATAAGTTATTTATGGGAAGATGGTAGCACAAATAATACATTTTATACAAGTGAAGAAGGTACATATAAAGTTAGATTAATCGATGATAATTATAATTGTAGTTTTAATAATATAACATTAAATATAAATGATCTACCCTTTGTAAATATAGGTAACGATACTACTTTATATTATAATGAATATTTAGTTTTAGATGCATATGGTAATGATATAAATACATATAATTGGAGCACTGGTGATATAACTTCAAGTATAACTATTTTTAATAATTATAATATAAATTATAAAGATATTATATGGGTAAATGTCATTGATGATAATGGTTGTCAAAATTCGGATAGTATTTATATTTCATTTTTTAATGAATTTTCAAATTTAAGAATACCTAAAGCATTCACACCAAATAATGATAATATAAATGATTATTGGGTATTTCCTGCACCTAATAATGATAATATTATTTATAGTTTTGATAATATTGATGTTGTTGTTTATAATAGATGGGGTGGTTTAGTATGGGAATATAATGGAAATAATCCTAAATGGGATGGTAAATCAATTAATGGTAAACAATTACCGATGGATTCATATCATTATATTATAAAATTTAAAATCAACGGTAATGTTTATTTATATAAAGGTTCCGTAACAATAATTATATAGTATGAAAAAAATATATTTATTATTAATATTCTTATTTTATGGTTTTTGTGTAAAATCTCAACAACCATTATATAATCAATATATGTTAAACCCATATATTATAAACCCAGCTATAGCTGGATATAATGGATACACTGATATTAATTTAATGACTAGGCAACAATGGGTTGGTTATGATAATGGTCCATCTACTTATGCCATATCTGGACAACATAGAATACTTAAAACTAGTTATAGAAATAGAAGTAGATTAATTAAAAACAACATAAGAAGAAAAAGACCATCAGGTAAAGTTGGTATAGGCGGTATAATTTATAATGATACAAATGGTTCAATAGTAAGAACCGGATTACAAGGAACATATTCATATCATATATATGTTAGAGATATACAATATAGTATGGGATTTTCTTTATCTATGTTTCAGTTTAAAACTAATATAGAACAAAAAGATTTTTATGAACAAGATATAATTGATCCAATCTTACAGAATAACAATTCTATATTTTCACCCGATGCTAATATAGGGTTTTTAATAAGTTCAGATGATTATTATGCTGGTATATCAATATCTAATCTTTTTCAAAATAATATATCATTTGGTAATGATAAAGAATTTGGTTTTAAACTAAATAGGCATTATTATATATTAGGTGGTTATAAATATCAAAAAAGAAGATCAGACTATTCATTTGAACCATCTGTTATGATAACATTAACTGAAAAATTATTATGGAATATAGATTTAAATATTAAAGCAATATACATGGATAATTATTGGGCTGGTTTATCTTATAGAAGTAGTGGTTCAATAATCAGTATGTTTGGTTTAAAATATACTAATTATTATTTAGGATATTCTTTTGATTTATCATGGTCAGATGTTTCTACATTTAACAAATATGGTTCACATGAATTATTAATAGGTATAAGATTTGGTGATAATGCAAGAAGATATAGATGGTTAAATAGATTTTAAAAAGACCTTAATTAATTAAGGTCTTTTTATTTATAGTAGATTTTTTTTATTTGCATATTGTTTAAATATATGTTTAATTTCATTTGGTAAATTATCCCATTGTTTATTAATAAAATGAAATGGTAGTTGATTTCTTTCTAAAAATTCCATAATATCATCTTCATTTAGAATATCCCATAATGATGATAATTCAATTTCTTCTTGTTCTTCTGATTTAATTATATCATTTTCATATAAAAATACTTGAAATAATTCTTTTATATCGGTATCTAAATTTTGCCATGCAATATTGGATATTTCATCATCTAAATCATTTGATTTAATAAATCTATTCATCAACTCATCAGATAATTTATCCCATATTATATGTAATTTACCATCATCAATATCTTTATCAGACCAATCACCAAAATCCATTCCAACTTTATCAAAAAATTCTTTATCTTCTCTTGGATCATATTTAGATTTATCTTTTAATTCTTTAGTTTTATTTATTTCTTTTTCGTATTTATCTTTATCACTAGTATAATAATTATTTAAATAATCTAATTCTAAACTAGTTAATGAATCTTTACCTTTTTCTGATATTTTATCTAAAATGTCATCTAATATTTTATTTTCATATAATTTTAAATATTTCATTTTGTTTTTTTATTTTTATATATTAAAAGTTCATAATCATTAACTTTAAATTTTGGTAAACTATTTCTAACTCTATCATCATTTAATAATAATTCTACCATTTCTACATTATCGTTAATATATGCATTCTCAATACTTGCATTATTATAAATAGTTGGATCTAAATTTGTATTCTTAAGTAAGTATTCAACTATATCTATATGATTATTAATAGTCGCAGAATAAATAATAAAATCAAAACCATTTAAATCATTAATATTGAATTCTTTATCTTCTATTGTATCTTTAACTAAAGATAAAATACCATATTGACAACCACTTGCAATTTTATCCAGTGGTTTAATTTCATTGTTTTTTAATACATCATTTAAATCTTTACCTTTTAATAAATGTCTTATAGATTCATTGGTTTTATTGTATTGGTTTAGTAATTTTATTATATCGTTTCTATTATAAAAATTAGCAAAATCATAACAATCATCATTTATTTTTGCACCATTATCTAATAATAATTCTATTATTTTTATATCATTATTTTTAGATATTGAACATTCTAAGATATTAGATGTTGTTTTAATTTTTGGTGATCTTATAAATAATCTTTCTTTTAAATTATTAATATTAAAACCATTTTGTATAGCATACTTTATTAATCCAAATCTATTAAAATGTAATCCTTGTTTTACCATATACATTAAACTATGATCAATTTTAATATAATTTACTAATTCATCATCTGTAAAATATTCATGTAAATCGTATTTAACAATTGAATAATAATTTATATTATTCTTAATATCTTTTAAATCTTTACCTTTTAATAAATGTCTTATTGATTCATTTTTATTAAAATAATATTTAATATTTTTGTTATAAAAATCTTCCGATAAATATTTTTTAGCTCTATAATCATTTAAAAATAATTGAATTAATTCTATATCATTGTCTTCAACAGCTATCTGAAATGCACTTTTTATTACATTTTCAACGAATTCGACTTTAGTGGAATGAAATGGATTTACTTTTGGGTGTTTTAATAATTCTTTAACCATATCGATATTACTATATGTTGTAGCGTGTCTAATACACATATCATTACCATCAGATGGATCAACTCTATTATCTTTTAATAAAAATTTAACAACATCAATACTATCATTAACTACAGATATTGTAATTGGATAATTATAATTATCTGATGGATCTGCTCCTTCTTTTAATGCCATTTTAACTAACCACAATTGATCATATTCACATCCCTTTTCTAACTTTTGTTGAGGATTTAAATTATCTAGTTTTTTATTTATT
The DNA here is from genome assembly GCF_034006665.1 of Trichloromonas sp. Lineage (GTDB taxonomy): Bacteria > Desulfobacterota > Desulfuromonadia > Desulfuromonadales > Trichloromonadaceae > Trichloromonas. Next base: position 15,709 of record NZ_JAVESI010000046.1, on the reverse strand, counting down.
TCTTCATCGTTTTTAGGTTTTAAAAGATGTCTTATAGATTCATTGTATGATTTTAAATATTTCATAATTAAGTTGTTATAATTTTACCTGAATATATGAATAACATAAAACTTGTCATTATTTTATCTCTTGTAAATAGTTCACTAAGTTCCATTATATCAAGTATTTCATCAAAATATTTTGAATATTCATCTTCAAATTCAATTAAAAATTGATCTAGTATTGTTAATGAATTTGGTCCTTCAAGTGGGTTTTCTAAACCTGAAATCATCATTTTATTTTCTATTTCAACTCTTTTAGCTTTATCTGCAATTTCACCTTTAGCTTCTTTATAATTATACCCTACTATTCTTTTTAGAATTGCGTTAAATTGTTGAAGAAAATCTTTTTTAAAATTTTCAGTAAATTCTAAAAAGTTTTTTTCTTTTTTATCCATTTTTCTATAAGGTTGTGTCTTTATTGAAAAATTATCAATTAAATGATACAATAAAACAGAAGAATCTAACCTACTAATAAATTGTGTTTTGGATACTTTTTCTCTTGGTAATTTATTATACCCTCCTCCCCAATCTTTACTATCTTTCATTACATAAGTATCAATAAAATATTTATTATTAAAGGATATAAAAACAGAAATCATATCAATATCAATTTGTAATAGTAATACTTTATCATTATTATTTAATATATCAACAGCATCTCTTTTTAATTTAATTTTATCCCATTTAGCATCAGCAGGAATTGCTAAGTCTTTTTGTATTGGTTGCATAACTTCTCTTGGTACACCTAGTAAGCTTAAACTACTTCTCTCTAATAATAAATATTCTTTTAAATTTGTAATCATATTTTCTCTTATTATTTTTCCTTTTGGTTCATAATCAGGTATATATGTACCGAATCTTATTATATTACCTAATATATTAAATTTTATAAAAGATTCAACATCATAAATTTTTTCATATTTAAAATCAAATTCAGAAGAATACTCATCAAGATATTTCATAATATTTCCGGTTGCAACAAGTCTATTATTACGTTGATTAATATAAATACGAATATAACAATTATGTCCATTATATAAATGTCTTTTAATGGTACTAATGTCATGTATAAATATATTATAATTTGATAAATATTTTTCTAAATCTTCAATTTCTTTTATTGTATCAATTTTTATAATTAAACAATTATAGTCATATTTATTACTTAAATTATTAAATTTTTCTAATAATCTTATGTTTCTTTTTGGTTCATAAACAGGATCTAATTTTCTAGTAGGAATTAAACATTTATAATACCACATCCAACTATTATTCTTATCATTTTTATCACCAACTGTCAATAATAGATCATCATATTTGGATTCATTGAAATCAGTTATATAAAATTTTGATTCATCTTCATATGCATCCCATAATGTTGTCATATCAAGAATTTTATATTTTCCACCTAAAAAATCATTCATATAATCATTAACATCATTAAAATAATCATATGCATTTTTTTTAACAATCACATCATCTCCGATTTTAAATAATTTTAATTGTTGTTCGGTTGTTAAATCCCTATCAGTAATATAGGATTCTAATATTCTTTTTGATTTTTCTTTTGGTTTATATGTTGGTATACTTTTACCAGTCTTTAATATTCTACTTAATACTCCATCTCTAAAATCATTTAATGTATATATTCTATCATAATTCCAACCATAATCTTTTGAATATTCATCTAATTTATCAAAATGATTTATTTCATATGTTAATTTATCTTCAATAAAATACAATCTTAAAAATAATGATTTTTTATTTTCATTCATTTCTAAATAATTTACACATAATGTATATAAATAAGAACTTAAATAAACATTATATTCAACATTTAGTATATCTGTAATTTCATCTAATTCATTTACAGTATTAAATTTAATAACGAAAGAATCATATGGGTAATTATCATGTAAATTATTCTCTAATAATCTTATATTTTTTTTTGGTTTGTAATTCGGCCTTATTGATCCGTGTTTTATTAAATTTTTAATTTCATTAATATTTAAATTTTCTAGAATAATACCATTTTTAAATGTTAAATTTGATTCTTCTTGATAAGTCATCCCAAAATTATTTCCCATTTTTATAATACATAAATATTGATCTTCATTTTTTCTATATTGTAATAACCAATCAAATGCATTCATAGGTGTATCACCTAACCAGTTTGTCGGTTTAAATGTATCTAAAAGAAAAGATAATAGTTCTAATAGAATATATTCTTTATTTATTATATTTTCATTTTTATTTAAAATTTTTAAATATAAAAAATCATATTTTTTAAAATATTCACTATTTAATGCTTCATATGTCGTCATTTATAATATTTAAAATTTTATAGTATATATAAAAATAAAAAAGGGAGAATTTTATATTCTCCCTTTTAAAAATTACATTATTTATTATTCGTCATCCATGTCACCAAAGAAATCATCAATATCATCAGAATCATTATTATCAAATGAACTATCTTCTAAATCATCATCTGTTGATTTTGTTGATTTTGATGCTTTACCAATTTTATCTTTTGCTGATGTTAAATCTTTACCAGATAAAATTTGAATAATTCTATCAACTTTTTCTTTTTCTTCATCAGACCAAGGTTTTGGTTCATTATCTTCTAATTTAACACATTCTGGCCTATTAACTAAGAATTCAAATACTTTCTTTTGAACTTTTGGATTAGCAATGACATTCTTGTTTTTTTCATCATTCCATTCAACTGGTACTGGAATAAATTTTCTTTTTTCTTCATCCCAAATTTTTAAAGGAGATACATCTCTAAAAATTGAACTGTCATAGTTATTAAACCCACCAATTTCTTTAACAATTAATCTAAAATCTTTTCCGTTAGCTGGATCAAAAACGTTACATTTTTTTCCATCTGAATTTTCACCAGTTCTTTCTAAGTTAATTTTTTCTTTAATCTTATACCCATATGGGAATACTAAGATCTTACCTTCTAATTCTGGTTGCTGTTCATCCTCAATAACTAAAATATAAGAGTAATATTTAGATGTTCTACCTATTAATTCTGCTCTCTCTACCTCTGCTTGATTTTTAGAATTTTTTAATTTCCAATATAAAGTAGTTAAAGGACATTTTTCACCAAAATTAATTAATGAATCATAATAACCTTGCAAATCTGGATAATCTGGTAAATTTGCATAATGAACATGTTTTTCGATTGCTGATGGACCTAATGTCATATCATCCAATACATTTGGTAGGAATCTAATTGTGGCAATATAACCTTTTGATTTATCTTTTGCCATTTTTGTGTCTGGTCTATAAATACCATCCCTGTTTGTTCCTTTCTTTTCTAAGAAACTCATGGTAGCATCATCTGCTTCCATGTCAAATAAATTAACAACATTTTTGTCTTCTGACATAACCTTAATGATTATTTTTTTTTCATTTAAGGGTATAATCAGGTATGAATGCTTAAATTTTGTAATGCCTTTTAATAACTTTTAATGCCTTTAATGCCTTTCAATGCCTTTTAATACCTTTAAATGTTGTATTTGTTATATTTTTCATATAACATATTATATATATTAAATTTTTAAAATAGTTTAATATTTTTTAATCATTTATATCTTTTTTAATAAGATATTTTTTTAATTCGTGTAATAGAATTAATTTTTGTTTATCATTATCATTATTTGTACTATTAAATATCTTATTTTTTACCATATTCATAAATGTTTCATATATTAACATATTAATATCTATTAATAATATTTCTTCATTTGTTAATGAATTTAATATTTTATCAGTCGTATCTAAAAATTCTATACAAAACGTATTATAATCATATTGATAATCAAAATTTATTTCTTTCATATAATTATTTACTAAATTTCTAGAGTAATCAATTTTTTCAAACTCATTAACAAAAGAATCCTTTAATGTTTCTATGAAAGATTTAATAATTTTTTCTTTATTGTCCATACTATAATAAAATTATATTTACTATTATATATTAATAAAATTTGGGTTTATTTTATTGATATGTTATTATAAATATTATATTTTATAAAAATAATCTTTTATATTTTATATATACATTAAAATATAAAAGTTTAACTTCATGTCTAATTACAAAAAAAATGCAGTAAAATTATTACCTATAATACAACAATCAGATAATCAAGTAGTTTTATATACTGAATTTGATGGTATGTTTGATGTAGGTGATAAAGTTTATATAATGATATATAGTGGTATAACAGGAGAATATGAACAATTTGATAGTTTTTATAATTCTGGTTGTACATGTGATGATAATGGTTTTTTTATTTTAGAAAAAAAGGGAAATAGAATAAAAATTAATAAAAAGTATAAAGATATAAATGTAAATTTATTGAACAATTTTAATATTTTTAAAAATGCATTTATTGGAAAAATATACATGAAAAATGTAGAAATTAAAAATGGTACAATAAATGGTTCTATACTACATGATGTTAAATTACAACCAGAAACAGTTAATGATATAAACTGGATACAAGCAGTAGTATCAACCGTAAAAGATAATAAAATAGATAATATTAAATTCAAAAATAAATATAATAAAGAAGATTTAATACTTAAATCAGAAATTGTTTTAAATAAAATAGAATCATACTATACTAAAAATAATAATAATACTGGATTATCAATTATAAATTTAAGTAATAATATTGTTGATATAAGTGGATCAGATGTTTATGACGGCACTTTTAAAAATTGTTATTTTGATACTGTTATCGATATACCAGGATTTCCAACTGATAATATGTTAGCATATATACCATTAAATGGTAGTTTAGTAACATATAGTGGATCAACAAATTATCAATTAAGTGCTAGTTCTAATCAATATGAATATACAGAAGGTGTATCAAAAGAATGTATTCATAAAATAGTTAATAGTAGTAATAGTTTACTATATCAACAAAATCAACCATATAGAAATTTTCAACCTGATTTTAGTTCAAATGTATCTTTTTCTATTAGTTTGTGGTTTAAAACAGATGGTGTATTAAGTTCAAATGTTAGTTCAAAGGGATTATTTATCTACAGATGGTTTGTAAATAATCAATTACCATATTCTATTTTAGGTATAGATATAAATAATGTACATACCAATACTCCATATGTTAGATTTGGTATAAATTCAAAAAAACCAGTTCCTAATAATAATGTATTTGATGATCCGTCAAACACTATAATAGAACATAATAAATGGTATAATGTTGTTATGACATATAATCATATTGATGCAAAATATAAAGGTTATATAAATGGTGTTATGGTTTGTGATAGACTAACACCTGCATTTAATATATTATCACCAGGTGATAGTTTATCTAGTGCTTATATATATTTCGGTACTCGTCATTCATTGACTAATATTAATACAAATTCTAATAGTTTTAAAGGAAGTATAGATGAAATAAGAATTTATAATAAAGAGTTATCCGAATCAGATATACAGTTGTTATATAATTATCCAGGTGGTCCAATGGCAAACGAAAGATATATATACTCTGGTGATATTATAAATTCAACTATCGGTAAGGGTTATATAATAAATGATGGTAATATAATAAATACAACATTAGAAAGTGAAACAGTTTGGGAATATGGTAAGTGGGAAAATGATTGGGATGGTACAGGTACAAATCCATTTGGACCAAGTCAATGGAAAGATGGTATATGGATAAATGGTGAGTTGAAAAATAAAGAATGGTTAGATGGCATATTTATAAATGGAAATATAAATAGTGTATCATGGAAAAATGGTGTGTTTAATAATGGTACAATAAGTACATCAAATTGGTATAATGGTACATTTAATAATGGCGAGTTTAATAATAACTCTACTTGGCACAATGGAACATTTAATAATGGTGTATTTGATAATTCTATATGGAATAATGGAACATTTAATGGTGGTAATATTAGAAATGGTTCTACATGGTATAACGGTACATTTAACAATGGTTTAATTGAAGAATCAACTTGGTGGAATGGAACATTTAATAATGGTACAATAGATAAAGCAACAATTTGGAAAGATGGTAGATTTAATAATGGTACATTTACTGGTTATTCAACATGGAATAGTGGAACTTTTCACGGTGGAATATTCGATAAATCAACATGGAAGGATGGAAAATTCTATAATGGTACAATATTTAATATTGATACAACATGGGAGAATGGTGAATTTTTCTATGGTGTAGTTAATGATATGAATTGGATAGATGGGATATGGCACGATGGAATAGTTAATAATATAAATTGGTCAGGTGGTACTTGGTATAATGGTATATTTAATTATGGGTTTTTTAATAGTGGTGATTGGTATAATGGTTCATTTAATGGTGGATATTTTGGTGGCGAAACAGAACAAAATGATACAGCAATATGGCATGATGGGATATTTTACTTTGGTGAATTTAATGGTAAATGGATGGAAGGTACATTTTATAAAGGTAAATATGATGGAGCTGTTGTAGGATTCGAACCAAAAAATGTTATTAATTCTTTTTATGTACAATATAATAAAAGTGGATTAGTTCAAAAATCAATGGATACGTCAAGATATCCTAAACATAGAAGATTCTAAAAAATAATAAATAAACATGAATAAATTTGTTAAATTTTTTAAAAAATTATGGTCATTTTTAAATAGTAGAATATTTTCATATATTATTATTGCAATTGTTGCAATAGTACTTATAAGAACTTGTTCCATTAATAATGACATGAAGGTAGAAAAAAAGATAGATGAACAGAATATATCAGCATTAAATGATTCAATGAAAACTTATATTACAAAGTATAATAAATTACAATCTATAATACCTGTTTATGTTGCCAATGAAAAAAAATTAAAAGAATTAAATCGTTCATTGTATAATGAAGTGAAGAAACAAGAAGGTAATGTTATATCATTAAATAGAACAGTTATAAGATTAAAGAATGATAGTACTGAATTATCAAATAGAATAACATCTATATTAGAAACACCAATAAAGGTTAATGATAGTACTTATACAATGAGGTGGTTTTTTACTGATAAAAAATATAATGATAAATTTGATGGAATAACAACAGTTGGTTTGACAATATCTGATAGAAGTTTATTATTTAATAATAGAGAGATTGATAGCAAATTAATATTTAACTCAATAAAATTAGAACATTTAGATAGCCGATTAACCAATCAAGAATTTAATGTTGATTTAACTTTTGGTGAAAAGGTAGTAGATGATAAATTATATATTTTTGCAGAAACAAATAGAAAAGATATAAAATTTACAAATATGGAAGGGTATTTTGTAGATCCAAATAATAATAAGTATATAAATAGTTTAATGAAGAAGAGTAAATGGTTTCCTGGAACTTTTTCGATAGGAGTAGGAGCAGGTGCTGGATATGATATTTTTCATGCTAGACCAGCTTTAATAATTGGAATAACAGGACAATATACAATATATCAATGGTAAAAAAACGAGTTTTTTAATTTAATATATAAAAATAAATATTTTAACAAAAAGTGATATTATTATTTTAATATATAATAAAAAATAAATTATAAATTATGAAGAATTTACATGAATACAATGAGTTTAAAAATATGAAATCAAAGATCAGTGAATCTATACAAGATGAACCTCTAATAGATAATGAATTGATTGAAGAAGAGAAAATGAATGAAGGTGCTCAACTTTTTGATGATGATACTTGGAAAGTTAGAACAAGAATAGAAATTCCACAATCTCTTATTAATTCATATGTTAAGAAAGTTAAAGATGAAACAGGTGAAAATGTAAGAGCGAAATGGTCTGATCAAGAATTAGCAGAAGAAATTGCTAATTTTATAACAACTTCTTTTATGACAATTGAAAATTTACCAACATCAATGACAACCAGTGTTAAAACAGAACCAACAATTCAAGCACAAGAAGATATGCCGGTTCAAGCACAAGTAGAAACTGAAATTGATACAGAAGAACCAGTTCAAACTCAACCAGAATCACAGGTTCAAGGTCAACCACAATCACAGGTTCAAGGTCAACCACAAGGTCAACCACAAGGTCAACCACAAGGTCAACCGGCACAAACAACAGCACAAACAGTTCCACAAAAAGAAACACCAACTGCTGAAATTTAATAATATTATTAAAATAGTATAAATTAAAAAAGACGATAAATTAATTTTTATCGTCTTTTTTAATTTTCAATATTTAAAATTATATATATACTATAAATATAAAAATATAGTATGGATAGATTAAGAGTTGTTCATTTTTCAGATGATTTTTCAATAGAAGAAATCACTAATTATTTAAAAGATAAAAGTGATATATTATACTATACTCGTACATTAAAAGAAGGTAAAGAATTTCATTTAGTGAAGTATAATGATAGTGCATTTTTTGAGATGCATAAATTACAATCTGAATTATTTAAATTTTATAATAACAATATTTCACTAAAACCACATTTAAAAGGATTAAAAATTAAAGGAAACTCAAATTTTTCAATAACTGAAAATATGAATCCAATAATAGTTAATAAAATTAAAAATGATTTAAATAATATTTTAAAAAAATAATAATATTTTAATAATGATTATAACAGATAAAGTAAATGTAAAAATTATTAATCATAATTTAGAATATTATAGATATTTAGGATATGATGTTAAACATGGTGATATTATTAATGTTAATGCTGAATTTTTATCAAAAGGATCACATATTAGAATCGATGTTAAATGTGAAAAATGTGGAATTATAAATAGTATAAAATATCAAGATTATGTTAAAATAACAAAAGATAAAACAATAAAATATTATTGTCAATTATGTGTTAAAACAGAAAGAACAGAAAAAACAAATATAAAAAAATATGGTGTTAAAAATGTATCACAGTCTAATATAATTAAAAATAAGAAAATTAAAACTAATTTAAAGAATTGGGGAACAGAAAATGTTTTTCAAAATGAAAATATTAAAGATAAAATTAAAAAAACATGTAAAAATAAATATGGTAGTGAACATCCTAATAAATCAAATATTATAAAAAATAAATCATTATTAACTAGAATTAAAAAAGGTAAACAAATAAATCCAGAATATTATAAACCTTATGTTTTATATAGAAAAAACGTTTTATCAATTACAAGAATATATAAAAAATATTTATTTGATAAATGGGATGGTAATGATTTTTATGATAATGAATATATTAAAAAAAATTTAAATTTACACCCAAATGATAAAAATTATCCAACAATAGATCATAAAATATCTGTATATAATGGTTTTATAAATAATATAGATTATAAAATAATTGGTAATATAGATAATTTATGTATAACTAAAAGAAGAATAAATTCATCAAAACAAAATGAAAATTGTGAAAATTATAAAAATAAATTAAAATACAATGATTAAAAAATTCAACCAATTTATAAAAGAAGAAGCATCACCTAGAATTCCAAATAGCCCTGATTATTGGGTTAATAAAAAAGGAAAAGAAGGTAAAAATGTTATGATATATACTCATGATGATTTAGATGGTATTTTTTCAGCCATCGCAATAAAAAAATATTTATTAAGTAAAGGTTTTAAAATAATTGGTTATGGTATTGTTAATTATCAAGAAGGTTGGAATGTTATTGATATAAAAACTGATGTTATTAATGTGGCTGTAGATTTTGCAGAATACCATCCTGATATTGATGTTTATATTGACCATCATGGTGATTTCTTAGAAGGAGAAGACATTAAAAAACAAGGAGCTATAAAAACAAAAACAGGATCAGCATATGAAGGTATAATGGATGTATTAGGATTACCTGTTGATTCAACCGTATTAGATGTTATAGATATGGTAGATTCTGCTAAATATGATGAATATGGGGTTAAATGGATGGATTTAATGGAATTTGAACCAGCTGATATTGTTAAAAAACCAAATGCTAAATTATTATTTGCCGGTGCTTTTAACCAATTAATAAAAAGAGGTGATTTTCAAACAATTATAGAAGTTATTCATAATGCTACTGAACCATCTATATATCAAATTTTTAATTTATTTAAAATATTTTCGCCTTTAAATAATCAAGATAAATTTGGTAGACCAATGGATTTTGTATCTAGTGCAAAATGGAGAATGAGTCAAGTTAAATCTAGGACAGGTGGAAGTGCAGAGTTTAAAGATGTTATTAAAAGTCAATCTGAATTTATAAATAAATATACAGTTCCATTAAAAGATGAGAATGGTAATATTATTAATGTTGTAAAATTAGATGGTTATGTTATTATTGGTGAGATAGCTTTTGTTGGTTCTGGTACATGGGCAAATGCTATAAGAGCTAGAGCTATTATACAGAGGGATATACAAAGTGGTAGATTACCAGAAGAAGCTAAAAATATAAAATGGATATTATTACAATATGGTGATACATTGCAGATTGCTAGTGTAGGTAAGGTTGAAGAATATGATAAGGATGACTTACCAAAAACAAAAGAAGGAAAACCAGTTGATAACTTGAAAAAATATTGTGAAGATTTGCTTAAAAAGATGGATAGTAATTTAAATTTTAAGAATCAATATACATTAGCAGGTGGTCATGTTGGTATTGGTACAATAAGTAATATAGGTTCTAAAAAATATATTAATAATTTTTCAAAATTTGGGTTCGAAGGATTAAAATATTTAGATATATTTAAGAATTATATTATATCAAATTTATCTAAAGTACCTTGGAAATTAGATTTATGTTGGGAAAATCCATTGAGTCCTGAAAAACCAGATACAGAAGCAGTACCATTAGATGCAAGAGTTATGTATATAAATCAAATTAGAACAACTGATATTAAAAAAAATAAAAACGTAGTTCAACCAGATGATTATGAACCAAAAGATTCAATGGCAGAAATGAAAAAAAAGGCAGCTGATTTAAGAGCATTAGAAGCAGAATTAGAAGAACAGAAGAAAAGAGATGGTATAGAAAGAGCTAAGGCCAAACATAATGAGTACAGATTTAAAAAATCCGAAGAACAAGAATTAAAAGATGATATAGAAAAAGAAGAAATTAAAGAATCATATAAAAATATAAGAAGAAAATAAATGTTTTTCACTGATAATAAAAGTATTTTTAATTTTGTACATAAAAAAAGTATAAATATTCCGAAGTATTTAATATCGGATATTGTATATTTTAATAAATTACCATATGATACTCATTTACATAATGATGAAGATATAGATATCATCAATGAATATAATATGTATAAATTTAAAATAATTGAAAAATTTTTTATTAATGATAAATGGGGATCAATATTATTACCAGTAGATAATATTAAAATTGTATTTGAATCACCTGATGATAGTATATATGCTTATGATAAAAATTTAATACCATATACTCCTTCATATGAACCAAAAAACAGAAAAAGATTATTAGAATCAAAATACACAAGTAAAATATGGTATTATTATCGGTTTAAAACTGAATATGATATGATTAAAGATTATGGTGAAGATTGGAGAGAAAAATCAATTAATTTTCCTATATCATGGGATGATGATATTGCTGAATATAGTGATATGGATAAAATGTTAGGTACAGTTTTTCCTTTTACTGAAGCAGAATTAAATTTACCATATGACGAGAATAAAAGAGCATATTCAAGAAGATATGTATATGATGGTAAAAGTTGGACAATTGGGTGGTGGATGTTAAAAAGGAATACAAATTATGTACCTGATTACCAACCAAAAAATATTAAAAGAACTTTAGAAACTAAAAATCATAAAATATCAGAATCATATTCTACATATCCTTATAATTCAATAGTTGTTATATTTAACAATTTTGAAGAATTATTAGAATTTAAAAATTACATGCCAAAAGTAGAAAGATTTGAATCAATTCCAACTAGATTAATATCTAATGCTAAATTTGAGTTTGATAAAGGTAATAAACCACTTTATTTTTTATTTAGAATTGATAATAATATTTTAAATTTTGAAGGGTGGAGTGGTCTATATTATTTAGATATTCATACAAGAGATTGTGGTTATAAGTATGAAAAATTATTCACATTAAATGATGTTAAAAATGGATTATTTAAACAGATAGAAGAATATGGATATTTTATGTTAAAACCATCATATGAACCAAAAAACAGAAAAAGATTATTAGAATCAAAAAATAATACTTTACATGTATTTGATTTTGACGATACTATGTTTCATAGTAATAATTTTGAGGATAGTATTAAATATTTAATAGAAAAATTAACACCAGAAAATATATTAAAAAAATCAATAAATGATATAAATATTAATTTAAAGGATTTAAAATATGATAATGGTAGAGTATATGTTGATGATATTGATCAATTAATAAATATTCCTAAAAATTCTGAATGGATTAGAAAAAAAGATAGAATATATTTAACACAACCAGAATCATATTATTTAACAGAAGAAGGAAAACCAGATAAACCTAATAATACCATTATTGAATTATATAATTCCGTTGATAATAGAGCTATATTGACAGCAAGAAAAGAAAAATTTAAAAATATTATTTTAGATACATTACATAGATTTAATATAGAAGAACCAAATATTGGGATATTTATGTATCCTGATAAAACTAATATTCAACCTTCTATGTGGAAAGCTCATAAATTATTAGAAATATATAAAAATGGAAATTATAACGAAATACATTATTACGATGATAATATTAAACTATTAAAGAAAATTAAAAAGCATTTAAGTAATTTAAATATTAATATATACCTTTATAAAGTTATGAAAAATAAATATAGGATGATAAATGAGGATTAATAGATTCAGTGATATTTATAAATCATTCGATAAGATTAATGAAGGAGCATGGGGGCACATGCCATTGGATAATGATGCGGCTTCAGATTGGAAATGGGTATTTGGTAAAATGATATACAATGAAATATTAGATAAACTTAAAAAATCCATTGAAAATGATGATTTAACACATATGTATTATTGTATAGGAATGTGGGAGTATTTTAGAGATAAACATAAAGATGATTCATATGGTATCTTTATTGATGAACAAATACAAGAATTAGATTATTTATCCATTAAGACAGCAGAACAGTTAATAGAAAGATATGAAGAAATGGGTTGGAAAAATCCAGAAGAAGTTAAAACATATTTAGAAAAATTATTATCTAAATTAATATAAGAACCAAAAATCTTTATCCATTTTTAATTTATATGTAAGAAATGATGATTTATCCATATCATTAAATATATCACATCTAGAAAATTCTCTTAGATCTTCCGATAATCTTTTTAGCATATTATACCTGATATTATCATTTTTAAAATCTATTATATCAACATATTGTCTAGTTCTTTCTATTTTATATGGTAATAATAATCTACCTACTTTATATTTAAAATGACTAAATTTTTCTATTACATATCCTTTTCTACTTTGAAATAATATAGCATATTGAGCTGAATGTATTTCAGGGCATACATATAATACTTCAAATCTAACTTTACTATTACTTATTAGTTGAACTTTTAATGTTAATTTTAAAAATTTGCTCATCTATTTGTATTTAAAATACAAAGATAATAATTAAAAATTAAAAATACAAAATTATTTTCTTGATTCTAATAACATTCTTCTTATTAGTTCTTCAACGGATACATTTTTTAAATCTATATCATCAACAATGTATGCATCTTCTAATACGGACATTATAGTTTTTATTGGTATGCTTCTTTTTCTTTTTACTGGTTTTTTATAAATTGGTTTATCTATATCAATATCATTATCAATATCATTATCAATATCATCGTTTATATCACTAGATAGATTTTTATCTACTTTATGGTATTCTTTATTTTCATTGTCCTTTAAATCCTTTTTAATCATTTTAAATATATTAGATATATCATTATTAAACGGGATATTAATACCACTTTCTATGCCTTCTCCTTTTACTGGTTTTACATTGTACATTATTTTATCATTATTGACTTCTATGGTAATTACTAAATCTTTATCGTTGCCACTATGTATAATTATACCCCTTCCTCTACTATAGTCAGATTTAAATCCATTAGGTAATTTTATATCTTTTCTTATTTTTTCTTGAAGTTCATCTAGATATTTAATATACTCTGGTCTAGGTATTTTTTTATCTTCACCTAACCATTCTAATAAATTAAAATCATTAAAATTATATAATCTCATATTTATTTAATTTTTTTCCATATATAATAATCACCATATTTAGATTCAAATGTATATTTAGATATAGTAGTTATATAATTTATAATATCTTCTTTACTTATTAACTTTGATACTGAATCTTTTAATGATGATTTATCCATAAATGTATGAGGTTTTATTTCTATCCCCATATATTCAACATTCTTAGGTATTTTAGAATATAATCCACTTACAATATATCTAACTGTATTAGATATCATTTTTAATATCTGATTATCTGATAATATTAGTACATCAAAATTAACCCTATTATTTCTTAATACATCTAATTTAAAATCAGTAACAGTGTATGTATTATATTTAGCATTTTTACTAGATATATATTCTGGTCTAGTCTTAAAAAAATCCGATATTATATCCATATCATTATCAGAATATTCAATATCACTAAACATATAATCAATGGATATTTCATTAAAATTAAAAGATTCATTTATAAAATTATCAAATTTTATAATTTTTTTTTCTGAAATATTTTTATTCATATTATTTGTTTCTATTTCTGATATTCTATCCAGTATAACGTCATTAAATATTTTTCTTACATAACTTATATAATCTTCATCATCCTTTAAATATCTTCTACCAGCATAATGTATATCTTTTAATAAAATATTAAATATTCTAATTGGCTTAAAATATTTTTTTATATCGTAAATAGATACTCCTTCTCTTAAATATCTATCTATTAAATCATTTAGTGCGTTTATAATATCTTCATTTGCTTTTGATTCTAATTCTTTTGTTAGTGACATATAAAAATAATAATTTTTTTATATTGGTATATATAAATAAAATAAAGTGAAATTTTATATTTTTAAAATATAAAAATATAAACATATGGGGTATTTAATAATATATACAATAAAAACATATTTTTATGATTTTAGATAAGTTTGTATATGTGAATATCACTGTAAAAAACATAACATTTTTTAAAGAAAAGGGTTTAATAAAATATTTAATTTTTTTAAACAAAAAAACAAATTTAATAACATAATAGCATGTGCTATTAGAGATTTTAATGATGATATATTTACTGGGATGGGATTTCATATAATAAAATACACCGAACCCAATACTAACTATATTAAAAATAATTGTAAAATTAATTATATTAAAAATAAAAAATTAAAAAATATACTAGAAATAAATGATTCAGGATATATTGTATATAAATATGTAAACAAAAATTATAATTAATAATATATTTAAAAAAACATATTCATTCATGGATGACAGAGAGAAGAGACAAAGAATAAACGAATTAAAAAAATTAATAGAACAAAAAAAAGGCGAAAAGGATTATTATAAAGCAATGCAATTAGCGTTAAAGCTC
>NZ_JAVESI010000045.1:0-29460 GCF_034006665.1 Trichloromonas sp. | reverse complement strand
CTTCCTTCAGACCCTGCCGTTACCAGCAACGCCCTTGCGATTCGGATTGTCTTCCCCCTGGCCGGGGTGACGCCTGTCTCTTGCAACAGGCCGGGTTTGCCCGCTACGCTGGGCAAACAAAAAACCGGAGGCTGCTTCTTTTGAAGCGGCCTCCGGTTTTTGAGCGTGGGCAATAGATCGCTTAGGCTTTTTTCGGAATGAAGGCGTCGGGCGTGAACTGGTAGGTAGCGAAGTAATCTTCCACCGTCTCGGCGCGGCGGATGAGTTCGACGCTCCCGTCGGCGCGCAGCAGCAACTCTTTCGGCCGCAGTCGACCGTTGTACTGGAAGCCCATGGCATGCCCGTGAGCGCCGCTGTCGTGAATGACGACGATGTCCCCGTCGACGATGGGCGGCAGTTCCCGCTGGATGGCGAACTTGTCGTTATTCTCGCAGAGGGAGCCGACCACGTCATACACTTCGCTTTTCGGCAGGTCTTCCTTGCCGATCACGTCGATGTGGTGGTAGGAGCCATAAAGGGCCGGGCGCATCAGCGACGACATGCAGGCATCGAGACCGACGTATTTGCGGTAGGTGTCCTTGTGGTTGATGGCGATCGTCACCAGCGCGCCGTGGGGACCGGTCATGTAGCGACCGCTCTCCATGACCATGGCCGGAACATAGCCGTGCTTGTCCTTGAAGGTGGCGAAGAGGGCGGTAATCTCGCGGCTCATGGCGGCGAGGTTCAGGGGGTGCTGTTCGGGTTTGTAGGGGATGCCGAAGCCGCCGCCGATATTGAGGAATTCGAAGCGGATGCCGAGCTCCTTCTCGACCAGGGCCGAGATTTCCAGAAGCATGCGGGCAGTCTCCACCATGTACGTGTAGTCGAGCTCGTTGGAGGCGACCATGGTGTGCAGGCCGAAGCGCTTGGCGCCCCGCGCCTGGGCGCGGCGGTAGGCATCCACCACCTGCTCGTGGGTGACGCCGTATTTGGCCTCTTCGGGATGACCGATGATGACGTTGCCGGTGCGGCGCGGCCCGGGATTGTAGCGGAAGCAGATCAGCTCGGGAAATTCCGGCACTTTGTCGATCAGGCTGACATCGTCGAGGTTGAGGATGCAGCCGCCGTCTTTGGCGGCGAACTCGAACTCTTCGCGGCTGGTATTGTTCGAGGTGAACATGATCTCCTCGGGCTTCGCTCCGACTTCGCGGGCAAGAATGAGCTCGGGGATGGAACTGCAGTCGAAGCCGAAGCCCATCTCTTTCATCACTTGCAGAATGCGCCGGTTGGGCAGGGCCTTGACAGCGAAATACTCGCGGAAACCGGCAATGCCGGCGAAGGCTTTTTTGAGCTGCTCTCCCGTTTCGCGGATGCCCGCTTCGTCATAGATATGAAAGGGGGTGCCGTAATGGGCGGCAATGTCGCGGATCGCCGGAAAGAGGCGGGCTTTGAATGTGTCGGACATGGGCATGGGTGTCGATCTCCTGAAAAAAGAAAAGTTCCTGTGAAAGAACGGCAAGGGTTATGAAAAGCGGCCGGGTCCCGCCGGGCGGTATCGCTTGATCAGGCGACGGACAAGCACTCGATCATCCGTCGGCTAAAACAGCATCTTACTTCTTGCCCTCAGCGGATAGGCGCGTTATTGATATACAGGATTTGCCGAAAAACTAAAAGGGCTCCGTTACCGAACCACCCAGGGTGACCCGCCGGGTTTCCTTGATAGTCTCCAGAACGATGAGGGTTCGGGTCCGAGCAACGCCGTCGATGATCGCCACCTCTTCCCGCAGAATCCGGCCGAGGGCTTCCGTGTCGGCAACCCGCAGCTTGAGCAGATAACCATCGTCGCCGGCCACCTGATGCACTTCCTGCACCCCCGTAACCTCCGCCAACGCCGCGCTCGTCTCCCGGCAGTCCCCCCGGGACATCTCAACCAGAACGAAGGCGGCGAGCTTCTGGGCGAAATGCTCGGGATTGAGGCGCACCTCGTAGCCGGAAATAATCCCCTGGGATTCCAGCTTGCGTATACGCTCCAGGACGGCGGAGGGAGCCATGCCGACCTGTCGGGCGACTTCGGCGTTGGGGATACGGGCTTTCTCCTGAAGAATCTCCAGAATCTGCAAGTCAACTTCGTCAATCATTCTTTTAAAATCCATAGTGACGAAATATTATTCTAAATAAACCCTGTTTGTCAAGAATCGGCCCATTGACACTCCGAACCAGGGTGATAAATCACGAAAGGCCGTCAAAATAACCAAGCAAAACGGTGCAGATATTGCATAATTAAGTAACAAGCGGCCCCACCAGAAAATGCACCCCCGCCCCTTTCGTCGGGGCAATCCCGTCTTCTTCGCCGGCGGGCTTGCACATGACAGACATTTCAGGAGACTGCTAAGGATGGCAAACAACGTACAAGACGTACATATCCTCCTGGTCAACCGGAATTCGGACAATCGCCGCATTCTGGCCGAGACCCTGCGCACGGCGGGCTTTCGCCACCTCACGGAAACCGCCGACGGCCGCGACGCCGTTCAGGTGCTGCGCCGGAAACGGATCGACCTACTCATCACCGACGTCGACATCGCCCCGCTGGACGGCTGGCAGCTCGGGCGCATGGTCCGCTCCGGCATCTTCCTTTGCGATGCCTTCATCCCCCTGATCCTGGTTGCCACCACCTGGTGCGAACGAATCGCCGAAACCACTGCCCGCGAATTCGGCTTCGACGCGGTCATTCCCCTGGAACGCTACCTCGAACTCCCCGCAACCCTGAAAAGTTGCCTGAATTCGCCCCGTGCCGGCGCACGCAAACCGACCCTGCTGGTGGTGGAAGATTTCGCCGACAACGCCCAACTCGCTGAGCGGATTCTGCAACCGCGCTTTACGGTGGAAGTCGCGACCGACGGCCAAGCCGGGCTGGAGGCCTGGTTGCGTCGCCGCCACGACCTGGTGCTGCTCGATGTGATGCTGCCGGGGCTTTCGGGGCAGCAGGTGCTGCAAGGCATTCTGCGGGAGCACCCGGATCAGCCGGTCGTGATCATGACCGCCCACGGCACCATGGAACTGGCCGAGGAACTGATGCTGGAGGGGGCCGCCGACTTCATCACCAAACCCTTCACCACCGACGCCCTGCGCCGGGTCACGGAAATCGCCGCGCGCCGGGAGGATTACCTGCTCAGCAACAAGCAGTTCGCCGCCCGGGTCGAATCCCTGCGGGAAAGCCGGGAAGCCTATCGGCTCATCTCCCAGACCCACCAGCATCTGCTCGACAGCCTCAGTACCGTGGTTATCGAACTGGATACCGAAGGACGCCTGCATTTTCTCAATCGCGCCTGGGAACAGCTGAGCGGGTACACCGTCGCCGAATCCCTGAATCGCCCTTTAAGCGATTTTCGCGACGAAGAGAACGAGGCGGACTGGCAGATCTACCGCAACCGCTTGCAGATGCTGAACTTCGGCAGTTTTCGGAAATGCGCCCTAGAACTGCGCCTGCGCCACCGCGACGGCCACGCCGTCTGGGTGGACGGCCGCTTCGACGCCATGACCGGCGTCGACGGAACCCCCTTGATCTCGGCCTGTTTCGACGACATCACCCGACGCAAGAAGGCCCTGGCCGAACTGGAACATCTGGCCATGCACGACACCCTCACCGGCCTCTTCAACCGTCATTACTTCGGCCATGCCATCAAGCAGATGGCGGCTCTGAGTAAACGGGGACAGGGGCGTCACACCCTGCTCTATCTCGACCTCGACCACTTTAAGGTCATCAACGACAGTTTCGGCCACTATCACGGCGATCTGGTCCTGAAGCAGGTCGCTGAACTCCTCTCCCGCCGGATCCGTCGTTCCGACGTGCTCTGCCGTCTCGGCGGCGACGAATACGCCATTCTCCTCGCCAACACCGACCTTCCCCAGGCCCTGGAAATCGCCAACGAGTTACGCGACCTCATCCAGCATCTCGACTGCCGTATCGAGGAGCAGGTCGCCGAGATCAGTTGCAGTATGGGCATCGCCGAACTCGACGGCAGCGCCGGCCGACCCGAGGATTACCTCAAACAGGCGGATATCGCCCTCTACGTCGCGAAAAACCGGGGGCGCAACCGCATCCATGTCTATGATCCGGCGGATCGGGAAAACGAGGAGTTGCGCCGCAACCTCGACTGGGTGCGCAAGGTGCGCAAGGCCATCACCGGGCATGGCCTGCTCTTCCATTTCCAGCCCATCCTCCACATCGCCAGCGGTGAAATCAGCCATTACGAGGCCCTGCTGCGCCTGCGGCTCCCCGAAGAGGGAGAAATCCCCCCCAAGGATTTCATCCCCGCTCTGGAGCAGGCCGGCGAAATGGCCCTGCTCGACCACTGGGTAATCCGTCAGGGCATCACCCTTCTCGGCCGCTATCCCGGGCTGCGCAAACTCGCCGTCAACCTCTCGGCCCAGGCCTTCGACGACAGCGCCATCCTGCCGCTGGTGGAGGATCTGCTCGCCCAAGAAAAGGTCGAGCCGGAGCGAATCGTCTTCGAGCTGACGGAAACGGCGAGCCTCGACAACATTCCTGCCGCCCAGCGCATGATCACCCGCCTGCAGGAGCTCGGCTGCGGCTTCTCCGTCGACGACTTCGGCACCGGCTTCAGCACCTTCAACTACCTCAAGGAGTTTCCGGCGGACAGCATCAAGGTCGACGGCACGTTCATCCGCAACCTGGCCCACGATCCGGTCAACCTCGCCCTGGTCCGCTCCATCCATGAAGTGGCCCGCACCCTGGGCAAGACGACCATCGCCGAATTCGTCGAAACCGCCGAGGATTTCGAGGCCTTGCGCACCTTGGGCATTGATTTCGCCCAAGGCTACTACATTGGCCGGCCCGCGCCCATCGAATCCTGGGGATTTTCGCAGGTCGCAGCGACATGAAGAGGATAGGCATACACAGGAGGGAAACTAAAGCAGTGAACAGGAGAAGCCACCATGTCGTCCACTCAATCCGGACCCGCCAGCGAACAACCCGCCGCGCAGTCCTGCACACCCCCTGATCTCGGGGATCTGATCGTCAGTTACCTGGAAGAACTGCATATCGAGTATGTTTTCGGCGTCCCCGGTGGGGCGATCGAACCCTTCTACAATGCCCTTGCGCGCAGTGCTCGCCGCGGCGGCATCCGTCCGGTCGTTGCCCGCCATGAAAGCGGCGCCGCCTTCATGGCCGACGGCTACGCCCGGGAAACGGGGAAGCTCGGAGTCTGCTGCGCCACCACCGGACCGGGCACGACCAATCTCATCACCGGGGTCGCCTCGGCCTACATGGACAGCATACCGTTGCTGGTCATCACCGCCCAGACCTCGTTGCCCCAGTTCGGCAAGCGCGCCTTGCAGGATTCCTCCTGCACCGCCGTCGATACCGTTGGGATGTTCCGCTACTGCACCCACTACAACACCCTCATTTCCCATCGCGGCCAGCTCGAAGACAAGCTGGTGACGGCGATCATGGCCGCCCATCGCAGCAGCGGCCCGGCCCACAT
Source organism: Trichloromonas sp. (assembly GCF_034006665.1). Lineage (GTDB taxonomy): Bacteria > Desulfobacterota > Desulfuromonadia > Desulfuromonadales > Trichloromonadaceae > Trichloromonas. The sequence goes on along the minus strand of NZ_JAVESI010000045.1, from coordinate 23,977 downwards.
CAGTATCCCCTCGGACATCCTGCGCGAGCCCCGGCGCATCCGCAACGGTGCCGACCGTCTGGTGGCCGGCGACGAGACCCTGCGGCAGAAATTTTCCCTGATCGACCCGACGGCGGTGGAGCGGCTGCGCCGGGAACTGGAGGCGGCAAAGAAGGTCGTGGTGGTGATCGGCGGTGCCTGCGGCGAAGCCATGGAGGAAATCCTCACCTTCGCCGAAACGACGGGGGCACTGCTCATCAGCGGCCCCGAAGGAAAAGGCTGGGTCGACCCCCGGCATCCCCAATACCGGGGCGTCTACGGCTTCGCCGGCCACGTGACGGCCCGCCAGGCGCTCTTCGACGCAGAGGTCGACCTGGTGCTGGCGGTCAATACCCGCTTCGGCGAGATGCTTTTATGCGGCGGCGAGGAGAAACACCTGCTCAATGGCCGTCTGGTCCATATCGACGGTGTCGCCGAACACTTCACCCGGTCGCCCATGGCCCGGATACACGTCTGCGGCGCCCCCCGCGCCGTCTTCGAAAGCCTCAACCGCACCTTGCGCCGGAGGCGACCGCCGGCCACGACCGGGCCGGATCCGGCGGCGCCATCGGCCATCCCGGGAATTCCTCCCCAGCTTTCCGTGGACGACGCCGCCGCCTGCCAGAACGCCGAGAGCCCGCTCAAACCACAACGGGTCATGGTCGAACTGGCCGCCCGCTTCCCCGAAAACACCCGTTTTCTTATCGACGCCGGCAACAGCTGGGCCTGGGCGACCCACTACCTGCATCCTAAAAGCGGCGGCTGCTATCGCATCGCCATGGGTTTCGGAGCCATGACCTGGGCGATCGGCGCAGCGGTCGGCACCTCCTTGGGCAGCCCGGGCAACCCGGTCCTCTGCCTGACCGGCGACGGCAGCTTTCTCATGAGCGGCCAGGAGCTGTCGGTGGCAGTGGCGGAAAGGTTGCCGGTCATCTTCGTCATTCTCAACGACCGGGCGCTGGGGATGGTCAAGCACGGCCAGCGGCTGGGCGGCGGAGAAGCGATCGCCTTCGAGCTGCCGCCGGTGGACTTTTGCGGAATCGCACGGGCAATGGGCGCGGGCGCCTATCGCATCCATTCGCTAGACGATCTGAACCGGCTTGATGTGGCGAAAATCTGCGCGACACGGGGACCGACCCTGCTGGAAATCCACATCGATCCGGAAGAAACGCCGCCCATGGGCGCCCGCATGAAAGCCTTGACCGGCAAGCCGCCAGGCGTCGTCCCGCTCTGGCCGAAAGACTGAAAAGGCCGGATTCCCTCGGGGAGTCCGGCCTTTTTTGTCCTGCTCAATCACTTCTTGGCGGCACCGGTCGCGGCGGTTTGCCCTGGTAGTCGATATCGTCGCAGCGCAGGGGAAAGAAGGATTCGGGAGGACGGCTGAGGGTATCGGCATAACAAGCGGTCAGACCACTGGCGACCAGGGTCGCACAGATGCAGCCGACCTCGTCGGGGGAAAAGCCCTGATCCGCCAGAAAGGCCGACATGTAGCCGGTAAGATTCATTCCCTCATCGTACTCGGCCATCAAGACCTTTTCCATGGCGTAAGCCAGTTGCAGATGTTCGCCCACCGGCAAACCCAGCCGCGCCGAAATCCGCTCCATGGCGACGATCCGCTCATCCCCCTTGGCGATGGGGCGGGCGAATCCCATAATGTAGGGCTTGCCCCCCTGCGCGGCACATTCTTCGGCGACGATTTCACGGGCCGATCTCCCCTGCCGATGCCGGGCCAGAGCGTCCTGAATGAACAACGTCCCCTCAATGAGCGTTTTGGGGCCGTAGGCGCGAGAGATGGCGGTCTGGATTCCGGCGGCATTGGCCGCCATGACCTGGGTACGCATCGATCCGGCCAGGGCGGCCACCTGGTTGCACCAGATGCGCGGATCCGGCCAGCTCATGCAGGTATAGGCGGCTTCCAGCCAGTCGGCAAAAACCTTAGCGGGCAGCCGACCCGTAGCATTGAGAACCAGAAACTGGAAATAAGTGACTTCACCCGCCAGTTCTTCGAGGAGATTGTAGCCTTGGCAGAAAACCCCCTGGCCCATGATCCAGCCGCCGTTGCGGCTCCGCACGGTTCCGCGCAGTTCATCCCAGAATCGGGTTTTTTTGCCGTTGCCGTCAGCGTTCGATGACATAATCCTCGTCCTTGATAAAAGGCATGGCCGTCAATGGCTTGTTCGCCATTTCCGCACCGTGGGCCAGTAGGCCGGGGGCGTTGAGTAACTGGAAAAGGCCGGGACCGACGCGGGGTTGAAAACCCAGATCGGCAAAGACGGCTGCAGCCAGTCCGGTCGACAGAATCCCCATATCCCGCGGCTTCAACCCTTCGGAAAAGTTCCAGGCCCAATGCATGCAGCGTCCGGCTCCCGGCTGTTTCAGCAGGGCCTGAAGGATCTTCCGGGGCAGGGGGTCGACCCCGCCGAACCGGCAACCGAAGCCGGGGACCGGATGCCAGTCCCCTTCGCGCGCCGGCGACGCCGGCAACTCCATCGCGGCCCGAAGCGGATCGCCTTTGCTTTCCTTGCGCAAAAACCGCATGGCCTCTTCAACCTCCGCTCCGCCGAGATGATTACCACCGAGCACCGTCAAGGCCACGGGCAGGATCTGGGCCGTTTCCGTCTTTCCCACCCCCGCGCACATGGCGGCACGAGTGGCCGGATGGCGTGGCCCGGGATTGATCAAAGCAATCATCAGCGCCTCGAACAGCCGGGATTTCTCCGCTGACGGCAACTCCCCCTGAAACAGCAGGTAGAGGACATCCGCAAAGCCACGCTTCTCCACCAGTTCGAAAAGGTCATAGCCGTGGCAGCGACAGTTTTCGGTGAGGTAGGGATTTTCCGCAGAGGCAACTTCTTCCCAGATTTTAGTCACCGATCGCTGCGCGAAGGACTCATCGCGACGGCGGACATGCACATGTTTGGATTCCACGTTCAAAGCCTCCAACTTAATTCCAGCCAGAGCGCGCGACCGGCCAGGGGATAATCCTCAGGAATCTGCCCATCACTCGGTTCGCGGGCATCCTCATCGAAGAGATTGCGTACCGACAAGGCGGCCTCCAGGTTTTTGAAGAGATTGTTCCGTCGCAGGGTGAGGTCGACCAGGGTATAGTCGTCAACCTCCGACCGGGGATCGCCCGCGGCCCGCGCCCGGTCTCCCACCCAGGTCGCCTGCGGCGAGACGACCCAGTCGGGCCGAAACCGCCAGTCGGTGCGCAGATAGGCCTGCTGCCCTGGGGCATCGGCGACACACTTGCCGGTCTCTTCATCCTCGGCCCGCTGCCAGGCATAATTGCCGCGCAGGCGCAAGGTCTCCGACAGCTGCCAATCCATCTCCAGTTCCAACCCGTAACCGTCCTGATCCCGGGCATTGCGGGCGACCTTGGAGGTTCCGTTGCGCTCCGCGATGAATTCGATGAGATCACGGGCGCGATAGGCGAAGAGGCTCAGCCCCAGTTGCAGGTCGAAGGTGGGTTTATAGTCGAAGGCCAACTCCAGGGTATCGATGGTTTCCGGATCGAGGTGCGGGTTACCCAGAGCCACCGGGTTGTTGATGGCGTACAGTTCGGAAAAGGAGGGGGCGCGAAAGGCGCTGCCGTAGAGCAGCTTGGTCGTCAGATTGTGCCGGGTGGCCCAGACCAGGGCGATTCGGGGATTGAAGGTGTCGCCCGTATCGGAAAAATCGTCGTAACGGATGCCGGTGGTCAGTTCCCAATCGGGAGCGAACTGCCACTCATCCTGAAGGGACAGGTGCAGTACCTTGCGGGATTTGTCGGGGGCGTAAACAAACGGGGTATCGGTGACATCGGTAATGACTCCGGGAATAACCCCGGGACCGTAATTTTTGGTTTCCAAGGTCTCCATGTGCTGATATTTGTACCCGGCGCCGATGCGCAGCTTGTGCCTGGAAATCCCCGAATAAATCGCCGCGAGATCAACGCCGGCGATCCGTGAGGTGTCGTCGGGGCGGCCGGTCATCCCTTCGGGGAAGCTGAGGGTTTCACCCAGCTGGGCATCCGGAGGATATATATGAAATTTTATATTATTGTCGAGGTACTGGTAGCTCGTCCGTGCGGTCAGATCCCAGTCGGGATGCAGATCGGTGTTGTGCCAGGTCAGATCGGCGAGATAGAGGTTATCGCTCTGGTAGCCTTCGGGATCGAGGGCCTGCGCCGCGCCGGCACCGACACCGGCGTCTTCGAGGCGCCAGTTCCAGAGGCTGAACTTCCAGTCACCCCGTCCGATTTCAAGGCGGGTATTGAACAGATCGTAACGGGTATCGAGAGCACCCGGCGCCAGCGAGGCCTTGGTGTTGTAGATCTCGTCCAGCGTGGTTTGCGCATCCCGTTTGACGACCCGGTCGCGGTCGCCGTCGCTGGTCTGCCATTCGAAGGAAAAAGCGATATCCCAGTCGGCATAGGTTGCGCCGTGCTGTAACCAGAGTGCCTGACTGTCGAAGGAACCCGCCCGGCCGCCGGCGCGGGGGCCGCCGAGGCCGGCGACATCCTTGGTGATGATGTTGATCACCCCGGCGTAGGCGTCGGCACCATAAATGGCCGAGCCCGGGCCGCGCATGACTTCGATACGTTCGATATTGGCCACCGGCAGGCGAAAGAGGATAGGATGGGCGCCGGTCCAGAGTTCGGGAAAAGCGACCCCGTTCATCAGCAGCAACACCTGGGGATTGAAGCCGGTGTGGATGCCGCGGATCGAGTAAACGGCATCGAGACGGCTCAAGGAAGAAAGCGAAACATGCAGCCCCGGCACGGTATCGAGCACCTGGTTGAGATCGGTCGCCCCCATGGTCCGGATCTCCTCGGCGGTGATAACGCTGGCCACCGCAGGCGCCCTAGTGATCAGTTTTTTGCCGCCGGTGGCGATACTGACGAACTCCTCATCCCCGTAGAGTTCGGCAAGTCCGTCATTATAGGCGAGCTGCGTGAGTTCGGCGGGGTCGGCCCCCCGCCCCGCTCCGGGTAACGCGCAACCCAGCACCAGCACCAGGGCCGGAACCCAGTTTCTCCATTGTCTCATCTTTCCCCCTGATCCTCAGTTGTCCGCAAGCGGACAACCAATGCCTCGCCCGTCGATGTCGGCAAGGCGTGAAATCGCTTCCCCCCGAAAAATCCATGAGAAATCCATCGACAATACATCGTCGGCGAAACCCCGCTGGAGGCTGGCCGGCGTCAGGAAACCGGCGTGACGCCGGGAAAGGGCAAAAGAGCCTGCCCGTCCTTCTCCCTGGGCGGGGGGAACGCGGGCGCGGGCGTCGAAATCGGCAGCGGAATGCGGAGACTGAAGGTCGAGCCGGAACCGGGCGCGCTGACCAGACCAACATCCCCGCCCATCAGTTTACAGAAGCGCCGGGTGATCGCCAGCCCCAGGCCGGTTCCCTCGAATTTACGGGTAAGGCTGCCGTCGGCCTGGCGGAACTCCTCGAAAATCAGCTCCTGCTGTTCGGCCGAAATGCCGATGCCGGTATCGATGACGTCGATCCGCAACAGCGCCGGATCGAGCCGAGCGTTCAGGGTGACGCAACCGTCGCGGGTAAATTTCCCCGCGTTGCTGAGCAGGTTGAGCAGACACTGCAACAGCTTCTCGCGATCGATGCGCAGTTCCTGCGCCGCGCCTTCGAGCCGGGATTCAAGGCGGTTGCCCTGCTGCAACATCAGCGGCCGCACGGTCTCCAGGGCCTCCTCGACAACGAGATGAAGTCGCACCGGTTGCAGGTTCAGCTCCATGCGCCCGGCCTCGACCTTGGCCAGATCGAGGATGTTGTTGATCTGCGCCAGCAGGCGCCGGGCGTTATGGACAATGCGGTTAAGATCGGCGACGCTGGTGTCGCGCCCTTCGATCTCCAGTTCCTCCCGGACGAGATCGGCGTAACCGATGATCGCCTGCAACGGGGTACGCAGCTCATGACTCATGTTGGCGAGGAATTCGGACTTGTGGCGATTGGCGGTCAGGGCCGCATCCCGGGCTTCAACCAGTTCCCGGGTGCGGATCGCCACCTCGGTCCGCAACTGTTCCCGGTGATTGCGCAGCCGCCGGTCACGCTCTTCGAGGCTGCTCATCATCAGGTTGAAAGCCTCGGCCATGTGGGTGATTTCCTTGGGACCCCGGATTTGGGCGTAAACATGGGTTCCCTCCTTCTTGGCCTCTTCCATGATCCGGCTGAGGCGATAAAGAGGACGGATCATGCGTTTGATGCCGAGATTCATCAGCAGCAACAGGCCGAGGGCGAAGGTACAGGCGATACTGATGTTGCTCCAGAAGATATGCCGCTGCAGGGCGTGCAGGGCCTGCTTGCTCATCCGGACCCCGGCGTAGCCAAGCACTTCCTGCCCCAGGGCGAGCGCCGTGGGATTGAAAAGCTCCGCTCCCGCGTCTTCGGCGGCAAGCGGATCGCCGCTGAAGACCGGCGCCATGAAAAGCCACTCCTCGGAGGTTTCCCGCGCCAGCAGCGGCCCGGTCGGGTTCTCCGGAAAGGCGAAAATGAGTCCATCGCCGGAACCGGAACCAAGCACGAACAGGGGGCTTCCCTGGGGATCGAAAATACCCGCCTGGCGGACATCGGGAAAGCCGAGCATGGCCCTTAAAGGCCGCAGGGCATTCTCCTCGCTGCGATAGAGCAGGGCCAACAGGCTCTGGTCGGCCAGATTCCCGGTGATCTGCAGCCCCTGGGCGACAAGCAGGGCCTGGGTGCGATTGCTGGTAACCCAGGCGGTGGTCATGGCCGCGGTCAGGGCCAAGGCAAAGATACCGAGGGCGACAAGCCCGAGCAGCTTGCCCCGAAAGCCGATCTGTGAAAGACGCCGTAGTCTCATAACCTCCCCATGCGAAGCGTCACCCTTTGAGTCCGTACCCTCCCTCGATCAGGGGAAGGTCAGATGAAAACGGTCTTTCTGCTCAGCCGTAAAGCTCAGCCCGAGATGGGCCGCCGTGCGCAGATTGACCGCCGTCTCCAGCTCCAGGCTCGGCGCCAGTCCCGCCTCCTGCCCCGCGCCGACCCGCTCAGCCAGGACGCCTAACTGCCGCCCGAGACGGTAATTGTCGGGATACTGGGAAAAGAGGACCCCCTGCCTGGCATGCCCGGGCTTGCTGGAAAAGAGCACGAATTTCCTGTTCCACGCGGCTTCGAGAAGCATCGGCAGAACCGCCCGGTCATTGGCGCTGACTGAATCCATGGTCAGCCAGACGGCGTCCCCCTCCATCAGCGAAGTCTCCACCAGTTCCCGGTAGAGGGTCACGGCCGCACGTAGATCGGCAGCGGGCCGGGCGTCCAGCTGCAAGCCCTGGATCCGCGCCGCCTGTTGTGCCCGCTCCACCAGCCAGGCGCTTTCCTCAGGCTGATAGACCACGAACACCCGACGGGTGCCGGGTGCCAGCTCTTTCAGGGTCGCAAAAAGGATCAGGGGATCAGCAGCCAGACTGATGCCCGGCAGGCCGTTGGGAGCAAGTAGAACCGCACCGACGACGATCGGCAGCTTTCCCTTGAGCAACTCGGCCATTTGGAAACCGCGACTGCCTAAGGCGATGACGGCGTCGGGCCGGCGGGCGGCGAGCCACTTCTCGATGTGGCCGGAATCAAAATTTTCCGGCAGGGGGTAGGGAAGAATGTGCCGCTCCCCTTGGGATTCGATACCACGGATGATGGTGCTGAAAACGGCAAGGTAGGGTTCACGGACCTCAGGATAAAGAACCGCAATGCGCGAAGCCCCCCAGGCGCCGGCCGCCGGCGTCAGCCACGGCAGAAACGTGAGGAGCAGAAGGAGGGAAAGGAAAAAAAGGCGGGATCTGTTTTCACGCACGGAGATACCCGATAACGGTCAGGGCGGGATTGTCGTAAATCGTGAGGAGAAAACTCAAAGCATCCTCTTCCGCGGCGCTGGCGCCGGTCAATCGGTGCTCCAGCGCCACTAGGCCGGGAGCATGCCCTGATGGGCGCTGCGCACCTCTTCCCGAAGACGGCTGCGGGCTTCGGTCAGATCGAGAATTTTCTGCCGGGCCTGCTGACGGGCGGCCAGATCGTCCCCGGCCAGGGCCGCCTTGACCTCTTCCTTGGCGGCCTCGCGCTGCTCATCGATGCGCTCCGCCTCATCCCGCCAGAAGTCGTCCATGTCCGGCGAATCCGCCACGTCGGAAGCGGGGACCGAGGTCGCGGCGGCGTCCGTGACCAAACCGCTTTCCGTCGTCGTCGCAGGGTCTCCTTCCGGGGAAGACCCCCACCACGGAGCAGCCAATTTCTCAGAAGGCGCGAAGGTAATGCGCTTGATCGCGGTCCGGGCGCGCGGATCATCTTCGGGCAGCGGCACGATATAAAGCACACCGTCCCGGGCGACACGTCGAGCCGTTCCGTCGATATCGAGGCGGATCAGTTTTTTGTCGACCTTGTCCAGCCAGTAGTCCCGGGCATAGAAAATTTCCCCGGATTTGAGCAGCACCTGATAATCGGCCGTCGCCGGCGCGGCGACCCCAAGCAGCAGAATGCCCCCGAGAATCCCCTTTTTTCCCACCTTCGCAAGGCGGCGGCAGCAGCCTTGTCTGAGTCCCCCCACGCGTATCATGCGGATCTCATCCCTTACGGCGCAATCTTCCGGCATTCCATATAAAAACGCTTCTCGTCCGCATCCCCCATGGAGAAGGTCTTGCGCGGCAACGCCCCGTCGAGAATAATACTCCTAAAGAATTCACGCTTACAGATCGCCGGCAGATAGAAACCGACATTGCCCGGACGCTTGCCCAAGGCGGTGACGCTCCCCTCGCCGTGGATATAATCGATACGACTCTTCTCTTGCCCGACCAGAGCCTCGTCGAGAAAGCCCTGCAAGGTCGCCACTTCTAGGTGAGACGGCGGGCGGTCGACCACCAGCAAGCCGCAACGCTCGCCGGCGATAAACGGAATCAGCTGGCGCCCGTCCGTTGCCAGGCGCCGGCTCTTCTCCGGCAAGGCATCGAGATCGTCGCAGAATTCGCAGCGAAATCCGGCGCCGTGCCGCGGGTAATAGTCTTCGGCCTGGCGCAGCAGACGGTCGAAATCGACATTGAAGAGCACCCGGTGAATCGCTTCGAACTCCAGACCCGGGTCATGCACGTTGACCAGTTCAACCAGGGCATAGCGGGCCGGATGATCTATGATCGCCTCATGATCGGACGCTTCGTTTTTGAGCTTTTCCCAGATCGCCTTGGCAGTGGCGAAAGAGTGATTGCCGTCCCCCATGGCGTAAAGGAGTACCGACCGGTTCTCAACCTGATAGCGCTCGGCGAGGCGGCGCGGATCGGCCAAACACTCAAGGGCGCGTGCGACCTGGGCGATGGCGTCGGGATCGCTGACTCGCCGCCCGCGCAGATGGCCGCCACCGAGCATCAGAGAGAAATCGTAGGCCAGGGGGAGATCGCGATCCGCCAACGGTTCGATAACGGTCATCTCGGGATCGTCGATCAGCACCATGATGTGCGGCAGTTCGATAGGCGCCTTCTCCCGCACCCGGATACGGGGGGGCAGGCGGTCGAGAATCGTCCCTTCGGTGGCACGGATCAGCGAGGTGGAGCCCGGCCGGTAATCGTAGGCTTCCAGGTCGAGAGCGACCATCAGCCCCGTGCGCACAGCGCCCGTTTCCGTGCGGCGCTCGACCAGCATAAACCCCGGCGGTTGGGCTTCGAGAATGCCCTCGGCAAGATAACGCTCCATGGTCCCGTTGATGGCGGCGATGCGCGCGTCGCCGTCCGCCTCATCGAGGTAGACCTCGGGAAAGATCAGGTGCAGGGTCGAGGGCTTCCCCTCGGTCAAGCGTTCGACTTCATGCCAGTATTCGGGCTGCGACGTATACTGATCGCAGGCGATCACCGCCCACCGGGTCGGATCGACATCGGCGCGGGGGAGGAGCAGGATCGGCACCTGAAGGGCCAGGGCGTCAAAAGGCATCGGCGGCATCCTTGACTGAAACGGCACAAGAGAGCGGGCAACGAAAGTCCTATAGTTAGCACATCCCGAGCCCGTTTGAAAGCTGGAATCCTCCCCCCCGCGCGCCGCCTCAGGCGATATCGGGATAGCGTCCGGGGGCGGGAGGCGGCACGGGGTACATGGCGCATTCGCAGACCAATGCAGCGAGCAGGGCTTCGGCATCCGCCCGGCGTGAGCGGGAAAAGGCGATTTCGACCAGCGCCTGGCGAGGGTCGAGAGTACGGACGAAAGCCAGGCCGTCGTAGCTTTCGAGGATAAATCGCAGATAGCCGATTTCCCCGCGCGGTAGCAGGAAGTGCCGTTTTTCAAAGGATTCCATCGATTATTCATCCACCGCCCGCGCTACCGGGGAAGCGGCCCGGTGCGCGATTTTTCCTTGACGAAGGGGGATGCCCGTCGTTATTCTCAATGAAGATTTTTTAGCGAGATTAAAATGATTGTCGCAGTTCCCAAAGAAATCAAAACCCATGAGTACCGGGTCGGACTGACCCCGGCGGGGGTGCGCGCGATGGTCGAGGACGGCCACCGGGTACTCATTGAAACGGGCGCGGGAAGAGGTGCCGGGATCAAGGATGAAGACTACCGGTCAGCCGGAGCCGAACTGGTGAGCGATGCCGGGGAACTCTATGCCACGGCGGAGATGATCGTCAAGGTCAAAGAGCCTCTACCTGCGGAGTATCCCCTGCTGCGCCCCGGGCTGCTGCTCTTCACCTATCTGCACCTGGCGCCCGCTCCGGAGTTGACCCGGGCGCTTCTCGACCGGGAAGTGACCGGCATCGCCTATGAAACGGTGGAACTGGCCGACGGCTTTCTGCCCCTGCTTCACCCCATGAGCGAGGTGGCCGGGCGCATGTCCGTGCAGGTCGGCGCCCATCTGCTGCAACGGGAACAGGGGGGCAAGGGCCTGCTCCTCGGCGGTGTTCCCGGGGTCCGTCCGGCCCGGGTGGTGATTCTCGGCGCCGGCACGGTCGGCGGCAACGCCCTGCGCATCGCCGTCGGCATGGGCGCCGACGTGCGCGTCATCGATATCGACAGTCGCCGCCTCGCCGTCCTCGACGACCACTACGGCAACCGCATCCAGACGTTGATGAGCAATTCCCAGACCATCGAAGAGGAAGTCCATGGCGCCGATCTGCTCATCGGCGCGGTCTTGGTCGCCGGCGCCCGGGCACCGCTTCTGGTGCGCCGCCCGCAGGTCGCCGCCATGACCGCCGGAAGTGTGATCGTCGACGTGGCCGTCGATCAAGGGGGATGCGTCGAAACGACCCATCCCACCACCCACGACCATCCCAGTTACCTGGTGGATGGGATCATCCATTACGGCGTGGCCAACATGCCGGGAGCGGTAAGTCGCACCAGCACCTTCGCCCTGACCAACGCCACCCTCCCCTATGTGCGCCACATCGCCGGCCAGGGTCTGGCCGAAGCGGCGCGGACCGATGCGGCCCTGCGCAAAGGGATCAACACCTGCGGCGGCACGCTCTGCAGTCGGCCCGTCGCTGAGGCGCAGGGGCTGAACTGGAGCCCCTGTTCGCTCTAGACAAATTCCTCGCAATATCTTCTTTTCAGCCAGCAAACCTCCTCCAGAGACGGCTGATTCCCCGAAAGGAAGGTATTTCTGCGATCCCCGGGTTCCCCGCCCGGGGTTTTTTTTGCCCGAAATCCCGCTCCACCCGAAGAACAACCTATGGATCATGGCACAGATAAATCATGCAAAAACAATGAGTTTCTGAACATGTTCGGTTTATCTAAGAAAATAATGTGTCAATATGGCACATTATTGTGAATAAATGGCACATTCTACCCAAAAATGACACACCATCCAGAGTTAATCTCATCTTTCAGGAATCTTTATCTTTCCATTTATATTATTGTTTTTGTTGACTTTTATTTTTAATCCGGCCATATAAAAGGATTTGGCAAGAGTTTTGCTCTATGCGTAGACAAATCACCAGATGGCACACAACAAACCGATTTAACCCGTCACCCTATGACACACATAGCCAGGAAAGGAGTCCCGCCATGGGAAGAGCCGTCAGCCAACCGAAGAAATATATCGTCTCCTGCCGCATCAACGGCCACGAGATGGAAGCCTTAAGCAAAATCGCCCAGAAAGCCGGGACCAACATCAGCGACCTGCTGCGCCAGAGTATCTTCCGCCTGGAGCGGGAACTACGCACAAGCCCCTGACTACCCTCCTTTCCTTCCGGCGCCCCGGTCCCTGCCCGGGCGCCCCCCCCCTTCCGACCCCTTCCCGTACAGCCTTTTCCCTTGACTTATCCGGCGGTTTTGCTAGTCTGCAAAACTTGATTTTTCCCTCCCGGAGGCCATTCCATGGACTATAAAGACACCCTCAATCTCCCCGTCACCGACTTCCCCATGCGCGCCAACCTGCCCCAGCGGGAGCCGGAAATTCTCAAGCAATGGGAAAGCATGGAGCTGTACCGGATGATCGACGCGGCCGGCCGAGGGCGTCCCTCCTTCATCCTGCACGACGGCCCCCCCTACGCCAACGGTCACACCCATATCGGCCACGCGCTCAACAAGATCCTCAAGGACATCACCCTTAAAAGCCGCCGCATGGAGGGCTTTTACGTTCCCTACGTGCCGGGCTGGGACTGCCACGGCCTGCCCATCGAACTGATGGTCGACAAGCAACTGGGAGCGAAAAAGCGGGAGATGAGCAAGGTCGAGATCCGCCGGGAATGCCGCGCCTACGCCCGGAAATGGGTGGGAATCCAGAGCGGGGAGTTCCAGCGGCTGGGCGTGCTTGGCGACTGGGAGCGCCCCTATCTGACCATGACTGTCGACTACGAGGCGGCCACCGCCCGGGAACTGGCGCGCTTCGCCGAGCGCGGGGGGCTCTACAAAGGGAAAAAGCCGGTCCACTGGTGCTCTTCCTGCGTCACCGCCCTGGCCGAGGCGGAAGTGGAATACGCCGATCACAGTTCCCCTTCGATCTACGTCAAATTCCCCTACGTCGACGAACTGCCCCAATCCCTGGCGGCGCTGGCCGGGAAAAAGATCTCCTTCGTCATCTGGACCACCACCCCCTGGACCATTCCCGCCAACCTCGGCATCAGCCTCAACCCCGCCCTGGCCTATGTGGCGGTAGAGGCCGGCGACGAGGTGCTGATCATGGCGGAAGGATTGCATGCCGCGGTGATGAAAACCTTGGGCATCACGGACTACCGGGTGCTGGCCACCTTTGACGCCGCCCTCTTCGACGGCAAGAGTTGCCGCCATCCCTTCTACGACCGCCCTTCCCTACTCATGCTCGGCGACCACGTCACCCTCGAAGCGGGAACCGGCTGCGTCCATACCGCCCCCGGCCACGGCCAGGACGACTACCAGATCAGCCTGAAGTATGGCCTCGACATCTACAACCCGGTGGACGACTACGGTCGCTACCGCGAGGATCTGGAATTCTTCGGCGGCATGAAGCTCGACGAAGCCAACCAAGCGGTCAACGCCAAGTTGGCGGAAGTGGGCGCGCTGCTCGCCGAGAGCAAGGTCTCGCACAGCTATCCCCACTGCTGGCGCTGCAAGAAACCGATCATATTCCGAGCCACCGAGCAGTGGTTCATCTCCATGGAGACCAACGACCTGCGCAGCAAAGCCTTAGCCCACATCAACCAGGTGGAGTGGATTCCTCGCTGGGGGCGGGAGCGCATCCACGGCATGATCGAAAACCGCCCCGACTGGTGCGTCAGTCGCCAGCGCACCTGGGGGGTGCCGATCACCGTCTTCTACTGCGAAAAGTGCGGCGAGGCTCTGGCCGACGGCAAGATCATGCACCATGTCGCCGATCTCTTTAATGAAGCGGGGAGCGATCTCTGGTACGAGAAGGAAGCGCACGAACTCCTACCGGCCGGGACGACCTGCCCGGCCTGTGGCCACGACCGTTTCAACAAGGAGATGGATATTCTCGACGTCTGGTTCGACTCGGGCGTCTCCCATGCCGCCGTACTGGAACAGCGCCCCGAGCTCAAATCCCCGGCTGATCTCTATCTGGAGGGGAGCGACCAGCATCGCGGCTGGTTCCATTCGAGCCTGCTCGCGGCCGTCGGCACCCGTGATATCGCTCCCTACAAGGCGGTGCTGACCCACGGTTTCGTGGTCGACGGCAACGGCAAGAAGATGTCCAAATCCCAGGGAAACGTCGTCGCCCCGGAAGAGGTGATCAAGAAGTTCGGCGCCGAAATTCTGCGCCTTTGGGTCGCCGCCCAAGATTACCGGGACGACATCCGCATCAGCCCGGAGATTCTCCAGCGTCTCTCCGACGCTTACCGGCGTATTCGCAACACCGCCCGCTACATTCTCGGCAACCTGCACGGCTTTGACCCGGCGGCCGATGCGGTGGCGGACGGCGAGTTGCTGGAAATCGACCGCTGGGCCCTCTCAAGGCTGGAGCGCCTCGTAGGGCGGGTGGAAAAGGCTTACGATGACTATGAGTTCCACTTTCTCTACCACGCCGTGCATAACTTCTGCAGCGTCGACATGAGCGCCTTCTACCTTGATGTGCTCAAGGACCGTCTCTACACCGCCCCGGCCAAGAGCCTGGCGCGGCGCAGCGGCCAGACCGCCATGTACCGCATCCTCGATGCCCTCACCCGGCTGATCGCTCCGGTGCTGTCCTTCACCGCCGACGAGATCTGGCGGGAGCTCCCCGGCAAGCGGGAAGAAAGCGTGCATCTGGCGAGTTTTCCCCGCTTTGAAACGAGCCTGCTCGACGCCGACCTCGAAGCACGTTTCGAGAAGCTGCTGGCGGTACGCTCCGATGTCTCCAAGGCTCTGGAAACGGCCCGCACCGACAAGCTCATCGGCCATTCCCTCGACGCCCGGGTTCTGGTAGCGGCTCCCGCCGGGGAATGGCGGGAACTGCTCGACAACTATCGTGATGAACTGGCCACCCTCTTCATCGTCTCCCAGGCGGAACTGGTCGATGAGCTCTCCGGCGACGCCGCCGTCGGCACCGAAGTTCCCGGCCTCAAGGTCCAGGTGGAAAAAGCCCAGGGCGAGAAGTGCGAACGCTGCTGGAACTACTCCGTGACCGTCGGCAGCGACAGCGAGCACCCGACCATCTGCCGGCGCTGTCTGGAAGCATTGAAATAGGCTGAAGGAGTTTAGACTGAAGGCCGAAGGAATCATTTGCCTTCAGCCTTCAGTTTTCAGCCTTCAGTCTTTTCCCCTGGAGTCCCCGTGCCTTTTCGTTACCGTCTGCTGCTCATCGTCTCCCTAGTGGTGCTGGTTATCGACCAGTTGAGCAAAATCTACATCGACCACCGTTTCGCCTTGTACGAGTCGGTCGGCGTTTTTGAGAATTTCTTTCATATCACCTATGTACGCAACAAGGGAGCGGCCTTCGGCATCCTCGCCGACAACGCCTTTCGAGTCCCCTTCTTCATCGCTGTGGCGACCCTCGCGGCAGTCGGCATTCTCTGGTACCTCCGCCATATTGCCGACCACCAGCGTCTGCACATCTGGGCCCTGGCCTTGGTCTTTTCCGGCGCCGTAGGCAATCTCATCGACCGGGTGCGCCTCGGCGAAGTCATCGACTTTCTTGACGTACATTGGTACCAGCACCACTGGCCGGCCTTCAATGTCGCCGATTCAGCCATCAGCGTCGGCGTTGCCTTGTTGCTCGTCGACCTGTGGCGGGAAGAACGGACGAAGAAAAAGACGAACGTCTGAGCACTCCGCCATCACCGACTAAAAAAGCCGTCCCGATCAGGGGCGGCTTTTTTAGTCGGCGGACAAGAGGTCTGAGAGTCAGAACATTTGACTATTGATGCGGGCCAGCAGCGAGCGGGCGGGCTGGAATTCGGGATCGATGTTCAGGGCGCTTTCGCAGTCGGCGTGGGCCTGGGTGTAGAGGTGCATGGCGTAGCAAGTCTGAGCCCGTCCCCAGTAGCCATCGACCTGGTTGGGATTGATCGCCAGGGAGCGGTCGTAATCGGCCAGGGATTTATCGAGGGAGTGAATCACCCGGAAAGCTAAGGCCCGGTTGTTGTAACAGCGCACGTTGCTTTCGTCAAAGAAGATCGCCCGGGAAAAATCGCGGATGGACTGCAGATAATCGGCGATGCCGAAGTAGGCCATGCCCCGGTGATTGTAGATCAGCGACCGTACTGTTTCGTTGAGCTTGAGCCGCAGAATCCGGCTGTAAAAGGTGATCGCCCCCTCCATATCCCCCTGACCGTGGGCGTTATGGGCCTCCAGCATCAGCTTGTCGAGACGGCGCTGTCCGGTCAGGGACGCCAGTTCCGTAGGCAGCTCGAATTTCTGGCGGAAATGGGGCGGCAGCGTCCCGTTGGCGCAGGCATCAAGCCGCTCCCGCCGACAGCGATCCTGTTCGCGAATCTCCCTCTGGTGATCGCGGATTTCCTGAAAGATCAGATCCGAGAGGGTCAGGTTGGCGTTGAGAGCGGCAAGCTTGCGCTTGATCAATTCGTTGGGAAGGGTAATGTCCGATTTGTAGATCAGTTCATGCTCGACCTCGGCCCAGGCATCCTGCAGAATCGTGCGCAACTGGATCTCGCAAACCTTCTCGCAGCCGGGCAGCACCTCGACGAAGTCTTCCGACTCCACGGGAATCAGCAGATGCAAGGAAACATAACCGAACTCACGGAACGAATTGCGCGCCCCTTTATGCTCGATCTCCACCACCGGAAAATGCTCGGCCAGAATCGCCTCGATGGTTTCCACATCCTCCAGAAACGGGCAAACGATGCGAATGCCGAGCAGGTCGGTTATCAGCGAATGTCCCCCCCCCTTGCGTGAGAGTTTCAGAAGTTTTTCGAAATAGCCGTCGAAACGCTTGACCCGGAATTTGATGGAAGGACTCTGACCGCTCTCTTCCAGCAGCAGGCGGATTTTCCGCACCAGATCCTGAAGCACCGCCTGATGCATCGACCGCAGCCGCTCATAGATCGCCTTGGATTCGTTGCGCTCCGCAATCCCCCAAGAGGGGCCGGGCCGCGCCGCTGTCTGTGTCATAGCCATCCCGTCCTTCCTTGAACCTTATTCCTCGCGGAACCGAAATCGCGCAGCCTGGGCGTCGTCGAAGGGCCGATCAGGGGCCCGCGACCCTTGCCGGCGCTACCTCATCGTGAAAAACAAAAAGGTTGCGCCCCTGCTGCTTGGCCCGAAACATGGCATCGTCCGCGCACTTGATGAGCGTTTCGGCCTCCGCCCCGTCGCGAGGGAAAATGCTGATGCCGATACTGGTGGTGACCGTCAGGGTCTGGTCGCCGAGGGGCAGAGGCTGAGCGAGACCGGCGAGAACCTTTCTGGCCAGACATTCGACGTCGGCGGCCTCCGTCACATCCTCCATCAGAATAATGAATTCGTCACCGCCGAAGCGGGCCACGGTATCGGCGTCACGCACCAGTGCGGTCAAGCGCTGGGCAACCTCGCGCAAGACCTCATCTCC
Source organism: Trichloromonas sp. (assembly GCF_034006665.1). Taxonomy (GTDB): domain Bacteria; phylum Desulfobacterota; class Desulfuromonadia; order Desulfuromonadales; family Trichloromonadaceae; genus Trichloromonas. The sequence continues at coordinate 6,564 of NZ_JAVESI010000045.1, read as the reverse complement.
GACGTCGTGACCATAGTTGTCGTTGATGGCCTTGAAGCGATCGAGATCAAAGAACAGCAGCGCCAGAAAATGACTGGAGCGGCGCGCACGGCTCATGGCGTGACGCAAACGATCAGCAAAGAGCCGCCGGTTGGGCAGCCCGGTGAGGCTGTCATGGTGGGCCAGATGCTTGAAACGCTCCTCATTCTCGGCCAGAAGCAGTTCGGCCTGCTTGCGTTCGGTCATGTCCTGCACCAGACCGACGGCATAGTCGGGACGCCCTTCCCCGTCCATCAACCAGGCCACCGTCACCGAGCCCCAGGCCGTTACGCCATCCTTGCGGACAAAACGCTTATCGTAGGAAAAATAGAGTCTGCCCCTTCGGCGCACTTCGTCATAAAGAGACCGGGTCTTGTCCAGATCCAGGGGATGGGTCACATCCTCGACCGTCATTTTCAGGATTTCTTCCGGGGTGTAGCCGAGGAAACGACAGTAGGCAGGGTTGACCTGAAGAAAGTGCCCTTCGGGGGTGAACGTCGCCATGCCCACCCCGGCATGCTCGAAGATGGTGCGAAAACGCGTCTCGCTCTCGCGCATCGCCTGGTTCGTACGGACGGTCCGAATTGCCAAGGCGTACATGGAAGCGAGGCGTTCGAGCAGTTCCAGATCCTTGGCATGATAGTCCCGCTCGGCGTTGGCCAGGCCGATGATCCCCAGCAGGTGCCCATCGGCCTGGGCCGGAACGCCGACGAAACGGCGGATCGCCACATGCCCCCCGGGGATTCCGGTGGAGCGGTAATCGGTGGCGGGATCGTTGCAGAGAATCGGCTGCCGCTCGCGGAGCACCCAGCCCCAAAGCCCTCGAAAACCGTGAAAAACGTATTTTTTATCGGGAACCTGACAGACCTCCCAGATATCCCGGGTCAAGGTCGGACAGACCATGGCGCTGGTCCGGGGATCGATAAACCCGACAAACCCATGTTGACTGTCGGTCAAGACCTTGGCTTCATCGAGAATGACATGAGTGACCTCATCAAGGGTCGAAGAGCGCAGCAGCAGCCGGCTCAGTTCGGCCACCGCTCGATTGACCTTGAGTTCCCAATGCAGATCATTCTGAGCCTGACACCGTTCTTCGATCTCTTTTTCCAGTTGGCGGTTCTTCCCCGACAACTCCCGCAGCCCGCGCCGTACCTGAAGACGGCTGAAGACCGTGACGCCGAGCAGCAGTGCCAAACCGGCCGCCATGATCCGGAGCGCCGCCGGCAGCCAGTCCGGAAGAAAGGAGCGCCGTTCGCCGCCAACCCACCGCGCAAGGGCTCTCTGGTAGATGGAATCGCTCGACTGTTTCCAGCGCCGGACATGATTGTCGAAGCTCCGTATCACCCCGGGATTGCCCTTCTTGGCGAAAGCCAGGCGAATCGAAACGGGGCTGAGCAGAACCGACGTTTTGCGCAGCATCGACAGGTCGTCCGCAGCCAGGGTCTCGAGACGACCGAGAAGACCGGCATCGGCCCGACCGTCCCGTACCGCCCGTAAAACCTCGGAGAAATCACCACACTCGACATAACTCAGGCGCAAGGCGAACTTCTCGGCCATGAGCAGCAGCCCATGGGGCCCTTCATAGTGGATGTTCTTTTTGACCACCGCCACCCGTTTGCCGTCAAGGTCGAGAATCGTTTCGATCCCCGCCCCTTCCGAAGCAACAATCTGCCCCCAGGAGGCAAAGACCGTCTCTTCGTTGAAAGCAAAGCGCTCCGCCCTCTCCGGGGTATAGGCGATCGTCGGCACCAGGTCGACGGTCCCTGCTTCCAGCCGTCCCAGACATTCCGCCAGACTGCCCGGCACATAGGTCAGCGACCAGTCTTCCCGGCGCGCCACTTCCTCCAGAAGTTCGGCGAAAAGTCCTTTGGCCTTTCCCTCCCCCTCATAACCGAGTAAGGGCATGTTCTGATAGATGCCCACCCGTAACGACGTTGCCGCAAGGACACAGGAACCTCCCCACAAAAGAAGCAGCACCACCGCCAATGTCTGTAAAATTCTCTTGGTCATGCCTTCCGTTTCCCTCTGCCGCCGTACCTGTCCGAGTCCTCTTCGGAGCGCCTCCTTGAATCTAGCAAATTCCGCTCCAGTTTCCTATAAACTCCCTAATGCGCCCCTCTTTCTTGAACAAAAACGAAAAAAACCGCCGACCCTTCCTGGGAGTTGCGGCGGTTTTCGAATCGCAGCAAAAAGGTGCGACCGGCTAATCGTGACAAAACGGTCAATAGGACTTGCGAAAGAGGGTTTTGTGACAATGAGGGCAAGGCGGGATCCGTGTGGTTGACTTGAGGTGCATCTCCTGGCCGCACTCCTTGCAGGTTAGGGTTCCGGGGCTGGTAACCTCGCCGGTCTTGTATTCGAGACTCTGTTCCGACTTTTCCGCCAGTTCGTTGAGCCGATCGGCCGCGCTGGCAAGAAGTCGGGCCAGCCCGCTCTGCACCCCGGCGGCGACCCGGCTCGGCTCGACCGCCTCCAGCACCGCGTCCCGCGCCTGCTGAGCTTTCTTGCCGACGGCGGAAAGATCCCGGCGCAGAAACTCGCCGATGCGCTCGGCCTGCTCCCGGGTGTATTCGCCACCAGCGGCAATCTCTTCCCCGGCTTTTTTCAGAGCCTCATCCAGTGTCTTACGCCCCTCGTCAACAAGTTCGGCAGTGCGAGCGGCCAACTTCTGATAAAGGCCGACATCTTCATGTTCTTCTTCGGGGGTGCGTTTTTCATCCGTCATGGGCAGACTCCTTCCAGTTGGGGATAAAAGCAAAGCGGCATTAGTAATTAGTTTAACAACTTCATCGAAAGTCTCAATCCTGATGGCCGCCAAAAGCGGCAAACCCGTTTCCACCAACACGGCCACAGACACCAGCAGCAACAGCAGAACCCTGCTCATGACCTGCATCCCCCGACGTGCCCTCCTTCGAAAGCCTGAGACAGGGGAACGAGGTAAAAATCGTTCCTCAAAAGGGTCCGTTCGGCAGGTGGGATTTGTCCCCCTCTTCCCTGAAACAAAGGACCATGATTGAAAATAACCTTGCCTTTTTCAGTTGCCCATGGTAAATACCCCTTCCGTTGTTCACGGAAAAACACAGTCGGGGCGTAGCGCAGCCTGGTAGCGCACCTGCTTCGGGAGCAGGGGGTCGAAGGTTCAAATCCTTTCGCCCCGACCATTTTTTCTCATAAGTCCTAACAAATGGCCCCACTCTCCATGCGGAAAGTGGGGCCATTTGTTTTTCTCTCCGGTTCATTTTAGGCCTCGGTCAAAAGCCCTTTCGCAATTTGAATCTCGGCACATTCTCCGGCACCGGGCTCTTCCCGCCGGACACTTTACCAGGGCGGTCAAATCGTACCGGAACAACTCCAGACGCATAGAACCACAGGGAGGGCGTATCGCTAATAATCCATGATGACCAGGATGAGCGGGTACGCCTTTTTTTGTCGATAAATTCAAAACTTTGCATGAAATTAATTAAGCCTAGACAAAAACTTCTGGGCATTGCTTTAATCAACGTTGATGTGACAAAGGAACGATATGAATACTCATCAACTGGAAAAAGAACTCTGGGAAGCCGCCGACCAGCTGCGGGCCAACTCCAAGCTGACCGCAGCCGAATATTCCATGCCGGTACTTGGCTTGATTTTCCTGCGCCATGCGGATAACCGTTACAAGCAGTTTCTGGACGAAATCGAGCAGTCGATTCCCGCCCAAGTCCCTGCAGTACAGCGCGAGGAACTGATTAAGCTGGAGTTTCAGGGCAAAGCGGCCATGTATCTGCCCGAAGAAGCCCGTTATGACCACCTGGCCGATCTGCCGAAAAGGAAGGATGTCGGCCAGTCCATCGACGAGGCCATGGACCTGATCGAAAAAGAATACCCCGTCCTCAGCGGAGCCCTGCCGCGAGGATACACCGCCTTCGAACCCGATCTGCTGGCGGAAATCCTCAAGATCTTCAACCGGGACTCCCTTAAGAAGGCCACCGGCGATGTTTTCGGGCGCATCTACGAATACTTCCTCAACAAATTCGCTCAGAGCGGCGCCCAAGAAGGGGGCGAATTCTTCACGCCGCCCTCGCTGGTGCGGATGATCGTCAACGTCATTGAGCCGGATCACGGCATCATCCTTGATCCGGCGGTCGGATCGGCGGGTATGTTCGTGCAGAGTGGCCACTTCATCGAGGAAGTCCGCCACCAGAATCCCAACGACAAGGCAACCTTCTTCGGCCAGGAAAAGTCCGACACCAACACCAAGCTCGCCCGGATGAACCTGGCCGTGCATGGCCTAGATGGGAAGATCCTTCAAGGAAACACCTTTTACGAAGATCATCACAACATGCTAGGGCGTTGCGATTACGTCATGGCCAATCCGCCGTTCAACGTCGACTCGGTTGACACCAAGAAGGTGGAAGGTCATGTCGGCGAGGACGACCGGCTTCCCTTCGGCCTTCCCGGCACCAACGCCAAAACCGGGGCCATCTCCAATGCCAATAGCCTCTGGATTCAGTACTTCTACTCCTACTTGAACGACACCGGCAGAGCGGGTTTCGTCATGGCATCGTCGGCATCCGATGCCGGCAACAAGGACAAGGACATCCGCCAGAAGTTGGTGGAGACCGGCCATGTGGACGTGATGATCGCCATCGGTCCCAAGTTTTTCTACACCCGTGGCCTCCCCTGTACTCTTTGGTTCTTCGACAAGGGGAAACCGGCGGACCGGCTCGATACCGTACTGATGATCGACGCCCGCAACGTCTACCACGTCGTTTCGGCCCGGTCGCACATCTTCACCGAAGAGCAGATGGCCAACCTGACCGCCATCACCTGGCTGTACCGGGGGGAGCAGGAAAAGTTCCTTGCACTCGTGGCATCCTATCAGCGCCGGGTGGACGAGTGGCTGGCCGAGTTGCCGACGCGGCTTGCCACGGACGGGGAGACGGTGCAGGAACTGGCCGCCTTGCTGACCGCCTTCGCCGACAAAGTGAAGCTGACGGAGCTGAACAAGGACGTGCCGGAGGAGGAGCAGATCACCGAGGCGCAGCTGACCGCGTTCCGGGCCGACCTCAAGACCGCCGGGGAGCAGTCTTTCACCATCGGCCAGGGCGTGGCCGACCTGCTGGCTCAGGCTGCATGCGCCCGCGAAAAGATCGCCGCCGCTGACCTGACCATTCATGCCGGACAATGCGCCCTCCAGGCTGAACTGGACACGCTCGCGCCAGTGCTGAAGTCGACACAGAAAGAGATGGAGGCACGCCACAAGCTGTGGCTGAAGTTGCTGGATACGGCGGAAAAGAGCCTGTCGGCCCGCAAGGCGAACGCCTACGACAACAAGCGTGCCCGCGAGCTGAAACGGGCGCTGACGGCGGCAGACCAGAAGAAGGACGAAGAACCGACCGTCCGCGACCTGGCCCTGGAAGGGCTCAAGCTGGCGGCCTACTTCATCGGTCAGGTGCACTGGCTGCACCACCGGTTCCCCAATGCCGTTTATGCCGATGTGCCGGGACTCTGCAAGTCGGTCGCCCGTGCCGACATCGCCGCCAGTGAGTACAGCCTCACCCCAGGGCGCTATGTGGGGGTAGCACCACCAGCGGATGATGACGAGGAGGATTTCCAGGAGCGACTGGCCGAGATTCACACAGAGCTGGAGAACCTGAACGAAAAAACCGTGCTGCTGGCTGAGCGGATTCGAGTGAACTTCGAGGAGCTGATGATATGAGCTGGCAGGCATTACTGCTTGGTGAAGTGATCCGTCTAAAACGTGGGCACGACTTACCAGCAGGCCAACGTAAGGAGGGTTCCGTACCAATCGTATCTTCGTCAGGGATAACTGGATACCATAATGTTGCCAAAGCACCTGGGCCAGGCGTTGTAACAGGTCGATACGGCACGCTTGGCGAAGTGCATTATATTGAAGGTGACTACTGGCCACTGAACACTGCCTTGTATGTTGAGGACTTCAGGGGGAACTATCCACGGTACATCGCCTATCTCTTATCTACACTTGAGCTGGGAACCAAGAATGCCGCTGGTGCAGTGCCCGGTGTAAATCGCAACACACTCCACCAAATGCCTGTCTCCATACCATGCCTCACCATCCAGAAAACGATAGCTAGCGTTCTCTCAGCCTACGACGACCTCATCGCCGCCAATCAGCGACGCATCCAACTGTTAGAAGAGTCGGCCCGGCTGCTGTACCGCGAGTGGTTCGTGAAGTTGCGCTTTCCGGGTCATGAGACAGTGCCGGTCGTGGATGGCGTGCCGGAGGGGTGGGAAAAGAAGCCGCTTGGTGAATTCGTGACACTTAATTATGGTAAGGGTCTGAAGGAGGCAGATCGGGTAGTAGGCGGTGTTCCCGTGTACGGTTCGAGTGGCATCGTAGGCCACCACAACAAACCTCTCATCACGGGCCCTGCGATCATCGTCGGCAGGAAAGGTAATGTTGATGCCACCGCAAAAAGAGAAGATCCGACAAATAGTTTAAATCATTAGATTATTTGCAATTTTTTTCTTGCGCCGGGACGTAATCTATGGTATATTCCTCAACAATTCCAATGCCTTGCG
>NZ_JAVESI010000044.1:0-29497 GCF_034006665.1 Trichloromonas sp. | reverse complement strand
ACCCCTGGCCGGTTGACGCGCCCCCCGCCCTGCTGATCGAACCGGACCCGGAAGAAATCGACGAAACCCGCCCGGCCCGCCGTCGCCGTCAACGGGACGAAACTGAAGGCCGGGGAGGCCCGCGCCTGTTGGCGCTGCTGGAAGATAGCCCGCTATATTTTGACCCTGTTGGTCAAACCTATATCGAGGTTGGAGGCGAGATTTTCCCCCTGGATGCCAAAAACCCGCGATTGGTTGAAACCGTCGCCGCCCTGTACTACCGAGCCACGGGCCAAACCGCCGGGAAAGACACATTGGCCGCTGCCGTTGCCGTGCTGTCTTACGCCGCCCGCCGGGATGGAACCCCCGCCATTATGGCGAACCGTGCCGCCCGGTTTGACGGGGCGCTTCTGCTGGACCTGGGCAACCGCCGCGCCGCCCGGATCGCCGGGGGAACCTGGCGGATCGTCGCCGCGCCTGTCGGGCTGTTCCGCCCCTGGCCGCACAAGCTGCCCCACCCTGACCCCACAACACCCGGCAACGCGGGCCGCCTGTTCGAATTTATCAACGTGCCGGAAGAGGCCCGGCCCTTTGCCCTGGCTACCCTGGCCGCCTGCCTTGTGCCGGGGATCGCCCGCCCCGCGCTGGTCATTACCGGCCCGCAAGGGTCCGGGAAATCGACCGTTGCCCGGTTTTTCAAGGGGCTGGTTGACCCCGGAAACCCGGCCCTAACCATGATACCGCGAAAGCCCGAGGACCTTGACCTTTTGCTTTCGCGCAACTTCTTTCTTGCCCTGGACAACCTGTCAAACCTGATGCCCGACGTAGCCGACACCTTGAGCGGGGTTATTACCGGGGCCGCCCCGCAACGCCGCAAGCTACATTCCGACGCCGAACTTTTGACGTTGATGGCTGATCTTACGTTGTGCCTCACCAGCATTAGCCGCCTATCGGATCGGCCCGACTTTCTTGAAAGAACCCTGCGGATTCAGCTTGACCGGATCGAAGACGACACGCGCCAAGCGGATGATGAACTTGAAACCGTCTTTGACGCCGCGCTGCCGGAAATCTTGGGGGGTCTGCTGTCGCTGGTTGCCGCCGGGCTGGATCGGCTGCCGAGCTACCGCCCCCCGCGTCTGCCCCGTATGGCGCAATTTGCCCGACTGGCTGCCGCCATTGCCGAAGCCCAAGAAGAGGGCGCCGGGGGCCGCTACCTGGCTGAATTTTTCCGAAACCAGGGGGCGCAACACCTGGAACTTGCCGAAGGGAACCCGTTTTTCGCCGCCATTCTTGAAACCTGCGCCCGGCACGATTACCCCGCCGGGGGATTCAAGGAGGTTTGCGCGAAGCTCAAGGAGATAGCGAACCCGGACCCGAAAGACCGATTCCCGACGCCCCGGAGCTTCCGAAAATCCGTGGAACGGTTGCGCGTACCCCTGGAAACCGCCGGGATCGGCTTTGTGATTGATTCCACCCGGACCGCCAGTGAAAAGGCTTCTATCCGCTTCTTCCCCAAGGAGAAGGCCGCCGAACTGGCCGCCGCCGCTGCCGTTGCGCCGCCGGTTGACCCCTTCGACCCGACGGACCCCGCCGCGCCGCCGGAGCTGTCCGGGCTGATCTTTGGGGATGATGAGTTGCCGTTATGACTTGCCGGGTTGTCTTCATTCGCGCCTTTGATGCCCCCTTGGCCGGGGGAGGAACGCGCCGGATCGCTGCCGGTACTGAGCTTGAAATTGACCCGAACAAGGCCGAAAAGCTGATAGCCGCCGGGATCGCCGCGCCCGTCGCCGCTGCGCCGCTGCCTGATGAACCTTGGCCGCCCGAAGACCCGGAAGCCCTGCCGAAGATCGGCCCGGATGGAGGGCTAAATATCCCGCTGACCGCCCCCCGGCGTTTCCGATGGTGGCAGGGAGGGCAACCGCCCACCGAAACCTTGCGGCAAATATTCGAAGAGAAGGCCGCGATTCTCGAATTTGACGCCGGACTGAGCCGAGACGAAGCCGAGGCTCAAGCCGCACTATTAACCGGCTACACGCCGCCCAACCAGAAGGAGAACGAAGAATGAAATCAACCGATAAAATCCCACCGCAAGCCCGAAGAATTTTTTTCCTGGGAGAAATGCAGGCCGTAAAACGCGAACTCGACCGGCTCGAAAATGAAAAGGAGCGGATCGAATTTGAACTTGAACGCGCCAAGGCCGAACTGGAAGAAATGGCCGCCAATCAGCGAAGGGAGCAAGGCGAATGAGAAAGAAAACCCAAGAACAACCCCGCACACCTGCCGAACAATGCGCGTACCTGGCCGGATGCCGTGACAACCTGCGCCGCCAACTGAAAACGCTGACCAAGGATTTATCCAAGATCGAAGAGGAACTCCAGGCCGCTACCTTCGCCGCCGGTCAATCGCTGGCCGCGCCCGCCGAAATCGACCGCCAGAATTGACCCACAACCGCCGAACGTCCGGCGGGCTATGGTAGAGCATGGCCCGCCGGACCCCACAACGAAAGGGGATCGCATGACCACCCAAACAATCATGGTGCAAATTCTACACGAAGTTACCGGACACCCGAAAAAAGAGCTGCGCCGCCTGATGAAATCAATCCGGGCCGGACTGCCGGACCAAGGCCGGGGCTTCGACCGGGAACACGCCCCCGACGAAGCCGAAGAGCTGTTAAACAAACTTCGCCAAGAGAGGGCCGGGATTCTCCGTTGGCTCCATGAGGGCGCCGCTATGGCCCGCCTGGAAATGATGCCGACCGGGAACACGCGCCATTGATCCTTTCCCCCGCGCCCCCTTCCGGGCATGACGATTGAAAACTTTCAAAGGTCATGGACGCCGCCGGAAGGGAACCGGCCAAGGCCGCGCCGATGCCGGTGAAGCCTTGGCCGGTCTGTTTCTCTTCACCCGCTGCCATGGGGGAGCGCCCGCCGGTCATGAAGGCCCAAGGGGGGCTTGGGTCCTTCCAGGCCCGCCCCCGAACAAGGGAGCCAAGGCCCCGGATTCTGACCCCATGATTTTTTTGAAATATCCCTGGAAGACCGGAAAAACGCCCCCTCGTTTTTGCTCTGCTTTTCCGCCTTCGGTCGAAAGCCGAAAAATCGAAGACCGGCGAACCCGCTTAAAAGCGCCGGTTTCACCCCCCGGCCTTCTGATATACAATCAAAAGCCCTATCGAAAGCATCATTGAAAACGGGGGCTTAGCTGCTGCTGTAATGTGAAATGTAATATCCCGGCGAAAAAAAAGTTTTCCCCTGGGGGGCCGAAAATCGAAAAAAAACCGGAGAGAGAGAGCGCCAAAAAGGGGGGTTACTGCCGATGGAAAAACGGGGGGGGCGCCGAGAGGATCGGGGCCAAGCTGGCGAGGGTCGCCGGGAAGGATCGCGGGGGCTACTCTTCCGCCGCTTCGGGTTGCGGGATTTCGACCCCAAGCCGGTGAAGATAGGATTCAAGGGCCTCTTCGACAATCAGATTAGGGGAACAACCCCGGTCAATCGCAAGATGGCGAACGACCTTGACGATTTCGGGCCGGAGCCGGAAGCCGGTTTGTGTTCTGTTTATGTCACCCTTGGGCCGCGCCATGTTAAGAAAATAGAGCGAACGCCCCAAAGTGTCAACATAATCATATTGACACAATATAATAACGGTATTACAGTTTTAAATATTAACGGTATCAGTAATAACAAAACGCAAAAACAAGGGCGCACGACCGCCGGAGGCAATAGGGCTTAGGAAGGCCGCAAAGGCTTATGCAGGCACCGCCCCGGAGCGCCCCCACCGAGCCAAGGCTAGGAAATGGTCAACCGAAAAGGGGCCTTGCCCCCTGCCTTGGTTTTTATCTTCACAAGCGAGGTCAACCGATGGCGAAAGCGAAGAATAGCAAGGGGATTTATCGGCGGGGCCGGATTTGGTGGATTAACTACATGGGCCTCGACGGTAAACAGCACCTTGAATCGAGCGGGAGCGCCCTTAAAGCTGCCGCTGAATATCTGCTGGCCTGTCGCCGCAAAGCGGTTGCCGAAGGGACCGCCCCGCCGGTCACAAGCCGCCGGACCATGAACACGACTTTTGCCGAGCTGGCCGAACTCTATTTAAAGTTTGTCGCCAATCAAAAAGCCTTTGCCACGAAAAAGGGCTTCATTGCCGAACTGAAAGAAGAGTTTGGCGCCGTGAAGCTGAACGCCCTGACCCTGGCCGCCGTCGAAAGCTGGCAGGCCCGGCTATTGTCGCAACCGAGGCCGGGAAGGGCCGCGAACACGACGCGGGGGCCGCTGGCCGTCGCCAGTGTCAACCGGCGCCTTGCCTGCCTGAAACACATGCTGACCAAGGCCCATGAATGGGAACTGATCGGCAAGGACGCCCTGGACCGCCTGCGCCGCGTCAAGCTGCCGAAGGAAGAGAACCGCCGGGATCGCTTCCTATCCGTTGAAGAGATTCACGGCCTGATCGAAGTCGCCGAACCCCACTTGAAGCCGGTTTTGATTTTCGCCCTAAATACCGGCTGCCGGAAAGGGGAAATCCTGGGCTTAACCTGGGATCGGGTTGACCTGAAACACGGATTCATTAACTTGAACAAGACCAAGAGCGGGGAACCCCGCAACGTGCCGATAAATGGACCCCTGCGGGCCATGCTAAAAGGGCTGGTCCGGCGCCTGGACACGACCCTAGTTTTTTACAACCCCGCTACCGGGGGCCGCTGGCATGAACTGAAACGATCCTTCGCCACCGCTTGCCGTAAAGCGAAGATTCACGACTTCCGTTTTCATGACCTGCGCCATACCTTCGCCAGTCAACTTGTCATGGCCGGGGTTGACCTGACCACCGTTAGCCGCCTGCTAGGCCACGCGAGCTTGACCATGACGCTACGTTACAGCCACCTTGCCCCGGATCACTTGCAAGGGGCGGTTGACGTTTTGGCCCGACTGCAAGGCGCCGCCGGAGCTGGTGAAGAGAAAGCGAAGATCGCCCGGAAGTGAAGCCGGGGAGGATCACCGCCGGAGCGCCCCGGCCCCGCCAGAAAATGACCTTTGAAAAAGCCCTATGACCTTCCGGCGATTGAAAAACCGAAGGTCACAGGGCTTTTTCTTATCAATATCGGGGGCTTATACGGAAAATGACCTTCATGACCTTTGCAACGCCCTATATTTTGTGGTTTGCGTCTGTCGGGTTGCCGGTCGCACCTGGGGAGCCTGCCCCCGGCCCTTCCCTTTTTCACCAGGGGGAGCCGGTCGCGTTACACTTTTTCCCGTTTATTACACTTTACATTACAATCGGCCCCAAAATACGAAAAGGGCCTGACTGGAAACCAGCCAAGCCCTTGATTTTACTGGCGCACCGCGAGAGATTCGAACTCCCGGCCTTCTGATCCGTAGTCAGACGCTCTATCCAGCTGAGCTAGCGGTGCGTGTTGCGAGGGGTGTTTATCGCGCAAATTGCCGCGATTGTCAACTTTTTTTTGACCAGGGCGATTCATGAATCGCCCCTACAAAGGAATTAAATGGCGGAGAGGGAGGGATTCGAACCCTCGGTACGGGTCTACCCCGTACACTCGCTTAGCAGGCGAGCGCCTTCAGCCGACTCGGCCACCTCTCCGTATGCAACTATTCGATTATTGTCGAAGCGGGACGCTTCGAATCCTACCAAGATTTTGCTTAATTAACTGGCGGAGGAGGTAGGATTCGAACCCACGGATCTTTCGATCAACGGTTTTCAAGACCGCCGCCTTAAACCACTCGGCCACTCCTCCGTGGCTTATTAACCTTTAGTGATCCGCTCCAGGCCGCCCAGATAGGTACGCAGGGCCTCGGGAACCAAGACCGACCCGTCGGCCTGCTGGTAATTTTCGAGAATGGCGACCAACGTCCGGCCCACCGCCAAACCCGACCCGTTGAGAGTGTGAACCAACTCGGCCTTTTCCCCGTCCTCCCGCCGGAACCTTATTGCCGCCCGCCGTGCCTGATAATCGCGGAAGTTGGAACAGGAAGAAATCTCTCGGTAGGTAGCCTGTCCCGGCAGCCAAACTTCGATATCGAAGGTACGGGCGGCGGAGAAACCGAGGTCGCCTGTGCAGAGATCAACCACCCGGTAGGGGAGCTTGAGGCGCCGCAAAACCTCTTCGGCGTTGTCGAGCAGCCTGGCCAGTTCGGCGTCCGATTCCTCGGGCTTGACGAATTTGACCAGTTCGACCTTGTTGAACTGGTGCTGGCGAATCAGCCCCCGGGTATCCTTACCGTAGGAACCGGCCTCCTTGCGAAAACAGGGGGTGTAGGCCGTATAGCAAACCGGCAGATCACTTCCCGCAAGGATTTCGTTCCGGTGAATATTCGTGACCGGAACTTCTGCCGTCGGGATGAGAAAAAAATCGGGATCGTCGGTATGAAAAAGATCGTCTTCGAACTTGGGGAGCTGTCCGGTCCCCGTCATGGAGTCCCTGTTTACCATAAAGGGCGGCAAAATTTCAACATATTTGTGCTCGCCGGTATGCAGGTCGAGCATGAAATTAATCAACGCCCGCTCCAGCCGCGCCCCGGCGCCGCGATAGAGGGTGAAGCGGGTGCCGGTGATCTTGGTTCCTCGTTCAAAGTCGAGAATACCCAGGCCTTCGCCGATATCCCAGTGAGACCTGGGCTCGAAATCGAAGGTCGGCAAATCGCCCCAGCGCTTGACTTCGCGGTTATCCTCTTCGGAGGCACCCACCGGCGTCTCTTCGTGGGGTATGTTGGGAATCCGCAGCAGCAGCCCCTGGAGGTCCTCCTCCACCAACTTGAGTTCATCGTCGAGGATCTTGATCTGCGCCGAGACCTCTTTCATGCGGGCGATTTCCCCCTGCACCTGCCCCTTGTCCTTGGTCTGGCCGATGATGGCGGAGACCCGGTTCTTCTCAGCTTTGAGTGCTTCCGATTCACCGAGCAGCTCGCGCCGACGCCGATCGAGATCGGTGAAGACCGCCAGGTTGGCTTCCGCGCCCCGGGTCGCCAGGCGGCGCTGGGCCTCTTCGAGATTGTCCCGCAGATATTTCGGATCGAGCATGGTCGTCCCTCGACTATCAGAACAGAAGGTATGTACGCAAACGAGAGGGGATTTGTACCACCCTTCCCCCGCTCCGTCAACCGGCTAATGCGACGGCTAGCCCCGACCGAAACCGAAGCGCCCCGGCCCGACAAAGAGCAGGCCGAAGAAAACGAAACCGAGTTCGATGGCATGGGAGGCGACCTGCAAACCGTCACCGCGCTGTAGATGCATGGTCACCGCCACCGCCATGATGCCGAGGAGAAGCAGACAGACCGGGCGGAAGACCACGCCGAGGATCAGACAGACGCCGCCGAAAAACTCGCTGAGCGCGGCCATCAGCCCCCAGAAGACAGGGATGACATGGATGCCGAGATAGCCCATGGCCGTCCCCAGGGATTCCCACTTGACCGGACCACCCATCAGCTTGGGCCAGCCGTGAAAAAGGAACATGGCGCCGACGCCGAGGCGCAGCACCAGCAGGCCGAAATCGCGATATCTGCCGAGAAAAGACCACATAAGCCAAGACTCCTTTTTTCAGATGATGCCGTGCAGCGGCCCGCCGGGGGCGCCGAGGGCGTCGACCCGCGCTTCGACGGCGGGGTCTTCGAGCAGCGGCGGCGCGTGGTGCGGTTTGCGGCGGGCGTCGATGACCAGCGCGCCGCGGCATCCCCAGTGGCGGGCGACGGTTTCGCCGCCAATTCCGTAGATGTCGCCGGCCGGATTGGAGCGGGTGAAGGTCGTCCACAGCCAGTTGTCAAGGGTGCGGGCGGCGAACTCGGTGTCGTCGCCGATGACCACCAGGGGAAAGCGGTTGATGGGATGGTCGTCGCCAAAGAATCGGCAGAAGGCCTCGATTGCGGCATCCTCCCGCCCCCGCGATGAGCGGCATTCCGGCCCCTGCACCACCAGCACACCGGGGAGGGCGATGCGGGGGGCAGTGAAGCCTTCAGGCAGACGCAGATCGGACGGAAGTTCCGTCGGCAATTCCCGTCGCTTGTCGCCGCAGGCGGCAATGACCACCTTGGAACCTTCATTGAAACCGCTTCCCGAATAGTCAAGGGTGTCGATGGTGGTGCAGGTCTGGAAGTGCACGTCCCGCCGCCAATCGACCCGCTCCAGCATATGACGGAAAAAAGCCGGGATATCGTGGATATCGAGAGCGGGGTTGTCCTCCCCAGCGCAGAGGAACAGGTACTTGGCCAGGGACAGCTGCCCCTGGCCGAGGACGGCGTTGCCCAGGGTGAGAAGCTCCTGCGGGCGTTTTTCCGCCGCGTAGGGGACGTAGCGCTCGCTGCCGATGGCGAGAAGCAGGGGATGAACCCCGGCGGCGTCGACCGCATGAACAGCGCGGATGCCCGGCAGCACCGTGGGGATCAGCGGCCCGGTCAGTTCGTGGATGAAGGCGCCGAAAGTGGTGTCTTCCTGGGGCGGGCGTCCGACGGAGGTGAAGGGCCAGATCGCCCCCTCCCGGTGATAGACCCGCTCGACCCGCAGCACCGGGAAGTCGTGAGCCAAGCTGTAATAGCCGAGATGATCGCCGAAGGGACCTTCGGGCAGGGTCTTGTGCGGATCGATGGTGCCGGTGATGACGAAATCGGCTTCCGCCGGCATCGGCAAGCCGCCCTCTGGGGCAACCATGGCCAGGCGATGGCCGCCGAGCAGGCCGGCGAAGGCCGTCTCGGGCATCCCTTCGGGCAGGGGCATGACCGCCGCCACCGTCAGCGAGGGCGGACCCCCGACGAAGATGTTGACCTTGAGGGGTTCGCCCCGTTCAATGGCGGCGGCGTGATGGACACCAATGCCCCGGTGAATCTGGTAATGCAGGCCAATTTCCCGGTTCGGCTCATATTGTCCGCCGGAAATCTGCACCCGGTACATGCCGAGATTGGAGTGGCGGAGGCCGGGGCGCAGGGGATCTTCCGAATAGACCTGGGGCAGGGTGATAAAGGCGCCGCCGTCGTCAGGCCAGGATTTGAGCTGGGGCAGCTGGTCGATGGTCGTGGTATGGACAAGAATCGGTCCGCCGGAAACCTTGCGCGGCAGCAGATGCCAGGCTCCGCGGGGGGCGCGCAGGGCATCAAGGGGATGTTTCAGGACATGGGCGGGATTAACCTTGAGGGCGACCAAGGCTTCGATGGTCTTCAAAGTGTCGCGGAAGATGTAGCGGGTCCGCTCCAGAGTCCCGAAGAGATTGCCGAGCATGGGGAAGCGACAGCCTTTGACGTTGGTAAAGAGCAACGCCGGCCCACCGGCGCGGTAGACCCGGCGCTGGATGGCGCCGATTTCGAGGTCGGCGTCAACCTCCGTGGCAATGCGCAACAGCCGACCGGTTTGTTCCAAATCAGCGACGCAGCAGAAAAGATTTCTGTAGCCCATGACACCACTCCCAAAATTCGGTTCTTCCTTTTAAATCCGCGAAAGTATTGCACGATTCAGCGAAGGCGGCAACCAAAAACAGGACTGGCGAGGTTGCCGCCCCCGGTTCCGCGCCGACTGCAGCCCCGACATGATCGAAGCCTGAATAGAAAAATCGCCCACTGCTGATTCTCTTCCGAGAACGGCGAATGGCGGTTAGAAAAAAGCCATAAACGTCATTCGCCGGACCTTTTCCGCCAAAAGCCGGAGTTCGCCCACTCCACGAAACCTCCTCCCCCCAAATAATTCCGAAGAAAATCAGCGCATTATCAGATCATTCGCAGTGTAATGGCAAGCCTCGCGTCCATGCGTATTTGTTGGCCCGATTCTGGCAGACAGGGAAACTTAAAACGAAGCACACCAGATCCACCGCATGTTCAAAGACCGGCCCGTCTGCCCTCCGGTTTCTGCAACGTCCGGAGGCCCGATAATCGCGGGGAGGGGGCCAGCGATTATCTATTAACCATGCGGTGGGTCTGGTGTGCCGTTTTTCCCGCCAGGCACATCCCTGCAACCAGAGTTGCGTCAGCCCAACTTCTTCTCGCCAGCCACGGATCAGCGCATCAATCGCCTGTCTGCCCCTGTATAAATTACGCATACCCTTTTTTTCGAAAAAAAAATCCCGTATTTTCAATAACATTTATCCTGCATTCAGATCCTTTCGGGGGATCGGTTAAAATCTTCTCGTATATTTTACCTATACAATTCCCTGCAAAGAACAGCTGCCGGCAAGGACCCTTGGAAATTTTTTATTCAGTATTTTTAGAAGTTTATAGATATGATATGAAGAAAACCAAATTTTGGCACATTCCTCGCTATATTACCGGGAAAAACCTGGACTAATGGCTTTACGAGGAGTATGACATGAAAACCCTGGCTTCCACTCTGCTGACAACCCTGACCACTCTTGCTTCGACGGGCCTGGCCTGGGCCGCCGATCTGCCGGAGAAATCCGGTTTTGGCCTTTTGTCTCTGATCTTCTTTGGCTTCTTCGCCATGATTATTGCCGCGCAGCTGGTTCCCGGGCTGATCCTCTTCCTCACCGGGACCAAAGGACTCTTTCGCAAGCGTGCCACCCATCGCTAATCCGTCTGGACGGACAGCACCCATCCATCTTCTTTCGACAGGAGCACATCATGAAACTCTCGACCCGTATCGCCGCCGCCACCCTGGCTCTTTCCGCTTTCGCCGCTCCGGCCTTTGCCGCCTCGACCCGCACCGACCACAGCGGCATCGTCGTCTGGATCTTCCTCGGCTTCTGCGGCCTGATCGTCGCCGCCCAACTGATCCCCGCCATCCTGGTGATGTTCGGTTTCACCAAAGCGGTCACCACCAAACAGGAAGAAGCCAAGCAGAGCAGCCACTAAACGATTCGCTATAACACGCTTTGAATGCAAAAAGGGCGGCCATGAAGCCGCCCTTTTTGCATGTCCTTCCGTGAATCCCGCCTATCTCAATTCCTGCAAGGCTGCGTTGGCAAACTTGGTGAGCTTCTTGTTCCCCGCAGCCGCCACCTGCTCCAAGGCGGGGGCATATTTTCCGTTGCCCGAAGCCGCCAGCGCCTTGCACAGCCAGGCCATGGTATCCACTGTCAGGTTATCCAGGATTCCGGCCGCCAGCATTCCGCTCAGGGCCGATGCCGCCGCATCATAAACCCCTTCCGCCACCGGGCTGTCGCGAACGATGGTCTTGGCAGCGTCTCGCTTGAGCTCGGCGCTTTCCGCGCCAAGCATGCCGATAAGCCGGTTCTCCGTATCGCTCAGGTCGGCATTCCAACCCGTCGTCGCATTGAGTACCCGGATACGTTCCTGGTGTTCGGCAAAAGAATCAATGCTCTGACGCGCGTATTTTTGCAGTTTCACATTGGGCGCCAAGGTCGCGACCTCTTCCAGCAGCGGCTGATGCCGGGTATCCCCCGAAGCCGCCAAGGCCTTGCACAGCCAAGCCATTTCATCGACGGCATTGGCCTCAACCGCCTCGCCGTAACCCGCTTGCAGCAGCGCCGCGACCTTGTCGTAGAGCACCCCATCAGTCAGCCCCGCCTGAGTGATCCGCTTGGCCGCATCGATGCGGGCGCTGCGGCTGGTCGATTCAAGCCCCTGCTTCAGCGTCGCCACCTCGCCGCTGCGATCCACCTGTCCAAAAGCGACTCCGGCCAACATCAGCAGGATCAACACCCCCCATAGAATCCATTGCCTTTTCATGAACTCCTCCTTTTTGTCATAAACTGTCATGCTGTCATGCGGATCTCATCCGCCCAGAAGTTGCGCCATGATCGCCAGCGCCGCCCGCCGCCCGTCGACGGCGGCGGTGACGGCGAGATGCGCTCCACGCCGGCAGTCGCCCCCGGCGAAAACCTTGGGATGAGAAGTGCGACCGTCGGTTTTGTCAACCTCCAATTGCCGGAAGCTCTTGCGGATATCCGCTGCCTCCAGCCAGGGGTGGTCCTCCACATCAAACCCGAGGGCGAGAATGAGGACATCGGCGAGCACGCAATGCTCCGAACAGGGCACCTCGGTCACCTGGCGCCGACCCTTGGCGTCGGGCTCGGCCAGACAGGTTTCCAGCACCTCCACCCCGGTCAGCCGCCCGTCATCATCAACGATAACGCGCTTGGGTGCACGGTGGAAGAAAAACTCCACCCCCTCCTCGATAGCGTTGTGATACTCCTTGACGCTCCCCGGCATGTTCGCGGCGTCGCGCCGATAGACGCAGGTGACCGTCTCCGCCCCCTCGCGGATCGCCGTGCGCACGCAGTCCATGGCCGTGTCGCCGCCACCGAGCACCACCACCCGTTTGCCGCGCACATCGAAGCGCCGCTCCAGGATCCCCCCCGAAACCCGCCGCTGCACCGCGCCGAGAAATTCCATGGCGAGAAAGACGTTGCCGTGACGTTCATGGGAGAGATGGGGGAGCTTCCCGCCGGTGGCGCCGAGACCGAGAAAGAGCGCGTCGTAACGCTCCAACAGAGTGTCGAAAGCAACGTCGCGACCAATTTCGCAGTTCAGGTGGAGGTGGAGTCCGGCCTCTTGCAGGATGTCGAAGCGCCGCCGCACCAATTCTTTGTCGAGCTTGAAGTTGGGAATGCCGATGGCGAGCAGCCCACCCGGCTCGGCCGCCCGCTCGTACAAATCGACGCCGATCCCGGCGCGCAGCAGGAAATAGGCACAGGACAGCCCGGCCGGGCCGGAACCGATCACCGCCACTCGTTGCGAACGGGTTACGCCGGGAAAAGGGAGCTTCAGCCCGGCGGCGAAACCGAGATCGGCAATGGAAGCCTCGATGGCACCGATACTGATCGCCCCGTAGCCGTCGTTCAGGGTGCAGGCCCCCTCACACAAATGGCTGTGCGGGCAGATGCGCCCGAGAATCTCGGGAAAGGGAGAGGTTTCGTTGGCCAGCCAAAAGGCCTTTTCCAGATCGCGCCCGGCGATGGCCGCCAGCCACTGGGGAATTGGGTTACCGAGCGGACAACCGACGGCGGCGCAGAAGGGATCGCCGCACTGGACGCAGCGCTCGGCCTGGGATGCCGCCTGGGCAATCGAGAAGAACCGGTAAATCTCGTCAAAATTCCGGGTGCGAACGGCGGGATTTTCCTTCGCGGGTTCCTGGCGCTGGGTCGTCGTAAAATTCTGCATAATCAATCCCCCTCTTTCGGATTGAGCGGCGCCTTCATGTCCTTGGGCGTGACCATCCAGAAATAGGCCAGCTCCTCGCGGAAATGATCAAGAATCCACCGCGCTTTGGGGCTGCGGGTGCGGTTGTGATAGCTGAGCAGGATCTTTTTCAGATAGATCTTGCCGTCGCTGTCGTCGTCCACGTCGATGCGTCGCGCCTCGACCAGTTCGCGATTGAGTTTGTCGATGAAATGCTTGGCCCGGTCGTAGACAAAGGCCGCACCGCCGGTCATGCCGGCGCCAAAATTGATGCCGGTCTCGCCGAGAATGACCACCGTACCGCCGGTCATGTATTCGCAGGCGTGGTCGCCGGTCCCTTCGACCACCGCCAACGCCCCCGAGTTGCGCACGGCGAAGCGCTCACCGGCGGTACCGGCGACGAAGAGCTTGCCGCCGGTGGCCCCGTACAGGCAGGTGTTGCCCACGGCCGAGGCCCCTTCCTGGTAGACACCGGGCACGATAATGATGCGCCCACCGTGCATCCCCTTGCCGACGTAGTCATTGCCGACCCCGGTGAGGTGAATGTTCAAACCGTCGACCAGAAAGGCACCGAGAGACTGGCCGGCCACTCCCGTTAGGCGCAGGGTCACGGCGTCGCGGGGGAGGCCGGCGTTGCCGTAATAATGGGCGACCTCGCCACTGAGCAGCGCGCCGAAGCTGCGGTTCACATTGCGTATCGCCCGTTCCACCACCACTTCGACGCGGGGATCGCGGATCGCCGGCTGGACTTCCTTGAGGACGTCTTTCTCGAAGGCGTTGTCGTCGAAAGGGGGATTGGGGCGCCGCCGGCGATCTTCTCCCTCAATACGGCGCAGCACTTGGGAGAAATCGAAGGATGTCGCCTCGGGGTGATCGCCCACGGCGAGCAGATCGCTGCGACCGATGACTTCGTCCAAGCTGCGATAGCCGAGTCGGGCGAGAATCTCCCGCACATCTTCGGCGACGTTGCGCAGGTAGGCAATCAGCTTGTCGACGGTGCCGACGAAATGCTCGCGCAGATTGGCATCCTGGGTCGCTACCCCGACGGTGCAGCGGTTGAGATGGCAGACCCGTAGCATCTTGCAGCCGAGCATCACCAGCAGCGCGGTACCGAAACCATAGGATTCGGCGCCGAGCAGCGCCGCCTTGACCACATCAGCGCCGATCTTGAGGCCACCGTCCGCCTGCAGTTCCACCAATTCCCGGAGGTGATTGGCCTTAAGGCTGTTGTGCGCCTCGGCCAGCCCCAGCTCCCAGGGATTGCCGGCGTGTTTGATCGAAGTCAGCGGCGCGGCGCCGGTCCCCCCCTCGCAGCCGGAGATGACGATGCGGTCGGCATAGCACTTGGCGACCCCGGCAGCGATGGTGCCGACCCCGCCGCAGGAGACCAGCTTGACGCTGATCTTGGCGTGGGGATTGACCTGGCGCAGATCAAAAATGAGCTGGGCCAGATCCTCGATGGAATAGATGTCGTGATGAGGCGGCGGCGAAATCAGGGTCACGCCCGGCAAGGTGTAACGCAGGCCGGCGATCAACGACGACACCTTGTCCCCCGGCAGCTGGCCGCCCTCGCCGGGCTTGGCCCCCTGGGCGATCTTGATCTGAATCTGCTCGGCACTGCGTAGATATTCGGGTGTCACGCCGAAACGGCCCGAGGCGACCTGCTTGATCTTGCTGTTGCAGCTGGTCTTGAGGCGCTCCGGCGCCTCCCCGCCCTCGCCGCTGTTGGAGGCGCCGCCGAGCATGCGCATCGCCTCGGCCAGCGCCTCGTGGGCCTCGGGGGAGATGGAGCCGAGGGACATGGCCGCCGAATCGAAACGGCGGGTAATCGCCGCCACCGGCTCGACCTCGTCCAAGGGCAGTGGCGCCCGGTCGCTCTTCCAGGTGAAAAAATCACGGACGAAGCGTCGTCCCCGGCCGTCGATATACTTGCGAAAATGGAGATAATCCTCGCGCTTGAGACTTTCGGCGAACTGGTGCAGCAGCACCACGGTGCGGGCGCCGAGATCGTGGTATTCACCTTCGGGGTTGTTCTGGTAGAGACTGCCGATCCCCAGGGGATAGATCGGGGTCAGGTAATTTTCGTGGAAAATCGCGCGGTGCCGGCGCGCCAAGCGCGCCTCGATTGCCTCGTAACCGAGCCCCGGCAAATGCAGGGTGCTTCCCGGAAAACAGTCGGCGACCAGTTCGCTGGAGAGGCCAACGATGTCGAAAAGGGCCGCGTTACGGTAACTGGAGACGGTGCTGATCCCCATCTTCGACATGATCTTGAGAATTCCCTTGGTCATGGCGTCGTAGAGATTCTTCAGCGACCGGCGGATCTCCTTGGCCGGCAGCTCCCGGCGCCGGCAAAGCTCATAGCTGGTGGCGTAAAGCAGCCAGGGATAGATGGCGGTCACGCCATAACCGAGCAGGACACAGGCGGCGTGGGCATCGTGGACCTCGCCGGTGACGGCGACCAGGTTGACCCGATGGCGCAGCTTCGCGGCCAGCAGTTGCTGGTTGAGATAGCCGACGGCCATAGCCATGGGGATGATTTTCCGTTTGCCGTCGACAGCGCGATCATCGAGGACCACCACGCGCACCGCCTCGTCCCGCACCGCCGCGAGGACCTCCGCGCCAAGGCACCGCAGCCCCTCGCGCAGGTCGGCGGTGAAGGTGGTGGCGAAAGTTCGATATTTATAGTCCGGCTCGAAGCGGGGCCGGGCCGGATCGCCGAAGGAGAGGAGGGCGTCGAAAATGTCCCGGGAGAGAATCGGCGAAATGCTCTTCAGACGGTGGGCGCGTTCCGGGCCTTCGACCAGGGGATTACCGAGGCAGCCAAAGCCGATGGTGGTCGACATCACCGCCTTTTCACGATAGGGGTCGATGGGTGGATTGGTCACTTGGGCGAAGTTCTGCCGGAAGAAATCGGTGAAATTGCGCGGCGCCTCGGAAAAGGCCGCCGGCGGCGTGTCGTCCCCCATCGAGCCGGTCGGCTCCTTGCCCCCTTCAAGCATCGGGCGTACTACCATTTCGAGGGTCTCGTGGGTAACGTTGAAAAAGCGCTGATAGCGGTCGAGATCGGCCTGGGCGTAATCGCTGAGATCGTCGAACTGATGCTCAATGAACTCCTGCAGATAGAAGGTGCGGTCGGTCAGCCACTCACTGTAGGGCTGGGATTCCATCAGGTAGCGGTCAATGTCGCGGGTGTAAAAGATCCGCCCCTGCTCCAGGTCGGCGGCTATCATCTCGCCACTCTGCAGGCGCCCCCGCTCACGTACCAGATCCGGCGGAATGTCGAGCACCCCGTATTCGCTGGCGATCAGCAACCGATCGTCCCGGGTGATGAGATACTTGGCTGGACGCAGGCCGTTGCGATCGAGGACGCAGCCGACGTAGCGCCCGTCGGTAACGGTCAACGCCGCCGGACCGTCCCAGGGCTCATAGGCCGCCGAGGTGTACTCGTAAAAAGAACGCAGCCGCGAGGGCATGTGCGACACATTGTGGCGCGGCGGCGGAATCAGGCTGCGCACCGCCTTGAAGAAGTCGATGCCGTTGGCGAGCAAAAATTCGAGCATGTTGTCAAGGCTGGCGCTGTCGCTCACCCCCTCTTCGAAGAGGGGGAAGAGCCGTTTCAGCTCGGCGTCGGAAAAAACCGGACTGGTCGCCTCGTTGAACTTGTGACGGGCGTTGAAGCGGTTGGCGTGTAACGAGTTGATTTCGCCGTTGTGGGCCAGGGTCCGCATCGGCTGAGCCAGCCGCCAACGCGGCAAAGTGTTGGTGGAAAAGCGCTGGTGGAAGACGACGAAGGAACTGGCAAAATCCTCCCGTTGCAAATCGGGGTAGAGGGTACGCAAATGGCTCGGCATGACCAGTCCCTTGTAGGCGATGGTCTTGCGGGAAAAGGAGGGAATGTAGAAATCCCGGTCCTCGGCGAGTCGATGTTCAACCTCCTTGCGAGTCAGATAGAGCAGGGCATCGAAGCGCCGGGTAGCGATGAGCGCCGCCGGCACCACGAAGGCCTGGCGAATTTTCGGCAGCATCGCCAGAGCATATTCACCCAGCGCCTCGGTATCGACCGGCACCTCCCGTACCCATAGCAGACGCAGGTCGTTCTTCTCGCAGACTTCCTCAAAGACCGCCAGTTGTCGGGCCGCGTCGGTGAGAAAGAGCATGGCCACGGCAAATTGCTCGGGCAACGAACAGCCGTTCTCGGTCGCCACCCGGCGGAAAAAGGCGGTGGGCAGGGCACAAAGCAGGCCGCAGCCGTCGCCGGTCTTGCCATCGGCGGCCACCGCTCCCCGGTGCATCATGCGCGAGAGGGCGCGAATGGCGTCCTCGACCAGGGCGTGGCTCGGACGATTGCTGGTCTGCGCCAGCACCCCGAAGCCACAGGCATCCTTGAATTCTTCCGCAAAATTCATCGTTTAACCCTTTTCCGCTGATGGCTGACACGACTGCCTCGGCGCAAAAGCCGCCGCGCTGAGGCCCCCCTACATTAAACCTGACTCCAGCCCTTGCCGCAAGCGACCAAACGTTTTAATTTTCTCGAAAAAGCCAGAATACCAGGACATTTTTTCGAACAATTTTGACAACCTCCGCTTTTTGCAACAATGCCTGCGTTAAGTGTTAAACAGAGGGCACAATTATTGCTTAGCAAAATCGTCGGTCAGCAATTCATCACTGCTCAACCTCGACAGAAGGCTTTATATGAAAATCCGTTCGCAGTTTCTCATTCCCATCCTCATCTGCCTGGTCATTTCCTTGACCCTAGGCTATCTCGGCATCAGCTGGACGCTGCAATCCCTGGTTTCCGGGCAGACCCAGGCGTTCGCCACCTATGTCGACGACTCGGCCAAGACCTTGGCGAATGCCAAGATCGAGGAAATCTATAACAACATCGACCGCATCGGCCAGGCGGCCCTGCAGCAGGTCGCCCCCTTTTCGCAACTGCCCGAGGTCATCGAAGCCTATGAGATCGCCCATGCCGGGGACATCGGCGACGAGAATTCGCCGGAAAGTCAGCAGGGCCGGGAAATGTTGCGGGAATTGATCAAACCGGTACTGGCCGGATTCAAGGCGGCGACCGGCAACAGCAACTTCCAGATCCATTTCCATCTGCCCAACGGCCGCAGCCTGGCCCGCGCCTACCAGAACTTCCAGGTCGAGAAAAACGGTCAAAAACTTGACATCTCCGACGACATCAGCAGCTTCCGCGCCACGGTCATGCAGATCAACAGCGGCGACCACAAACCGATCATCGGGTTGGAGGTCGGGCGCGCCGGTTTCGACCTGCGCGGCCTGGCGGCGGTCACCGACGGCGGCGGGCGCCATCTCGGCTCAGTGGAGGTACAATATCCCCTGCGCCGCCTGATGAACGTCTCGCGTACCGCCGACAACCAGTTTTACGCCGTCTACATGAAGAGCGAGCTGCTGAAGGTCGCCAACAAGATGAACGACCCGGTCAAGCATCCGCCGGTTGGCAATGATTTTATCCTGGTCGAGGGAACGGATCGGGCCGTCACCGACCCGCTGGCGAACGTTGAACTGCTGCGCGCCGGGCTGGAAAAAACGGCCTTCGCAGAAAAGGATAAATTTTACCTGGCCAGCTTCCCGCTTAAAGATTTTTCCGGGCAAGTGGTCGGCGCCATGCTCATGGCCCAAGATATCTCGGCCTCCCAGGTCCTGCTCGCAGAAACCGAAGCCGGCGGAGCGGCGAAAATTGTCGAGCTTCGCTGGGAAACCGGCCTCTTCGTGATCATTATGCTGACCGTGATCGGTGCCGTGATCCTGCTCGTCACCCGCCGGGTCACCGGGCCAGTGGTCGAGGCGGCCCGTCTTGCCGAAAAGCTCGCCCAGGGGGACACTTCGGAAACCTTCCCGACCCGTGAATCTATGGCAAACAGCGCCAATGAGGTCGACCAGTTGCAACAGGGCATCAACCGCCTCATTGAGGTGCTTCAGGGACGGGAAACCATCGCCCTGGCCATTGCCCAAGGGGATCTGACCCAGGAGGTGATGCCGATTTCGGAGCGGGACGGACTCGGCAAAGCGCTGAGTACGATGGTGACCAACCTGCGCGACATCATCGGCCGGATCCAGACCGCCGGCGAACAGATCGCGGCGGGGAGCAGCGAAGTCTCCGACGCCAGTCAGTCCCTGTCACAGGGGGCGACAGAATCGGCCGCCTCGCTGGAAGAAATCGGCAGCTCGATGCACGAAATGGGCGCCCAAACCCGGCAGAACGCCGAAAACGCCACCCTCGCCAACCGCCTCTCCAGCCAGGCGCGGCAGGCGGCCAATGAAGGGAACGCGCGCATGGTCGAGATGATCGAGGCGATGGGCGACATCAACGCCTCGAGCCACAACATCTCGAAAATCATCAAAACAATCGATGAAATCGCCTTCCAGACCAACCTGCTCGCTCTGAACGCGGCGGTGGAGGCGGCCCGGGCCGGTCAGCACGGCAAAGGCTTCGCCGTGGTCGCCGAGGAGGTCCGCAATCTCGCGGCGCGCAGCGCCAAGGCGGCCAGGGAAACGGCGGAGCTGATCGAAAGTTCGGTGAAGAAGGTGGAGGACGGGTCGCAGATCGCCGACAAAACTGCCGAAGCCCTCGGCGACATCGTCAACGGCGTCGGCAAGGTCACCGATCTGGTGGCGGAGATCGCCGCCGCTTCCAACGAGCAGGCCCAGGGGATTGCCGAGATCAACACGGCACTGGGACAGATCGACCAGGTCACCCAGCAGAACACCGCCAACGCCGAAGAGAGCGCATCGGCGGCCGAGGAACTCTCCAGCCAGGCGGAACAGTTGCGCGGCATGCTGCGGCGCTTCACTCTGGCCGGTCAGACCGGCACGGCGCCGATCCGCAAGCGCCCGGCGATAAAGACACCGCCCACCCGTCTACCGGCTCCCAAGCCGCCCCAACCCTCCCGCCCCACTGTGAAACCGGTGGCGAGCGACGGCTGGGACAAGCTCGAAGAGGAAGCGCCCAGCCAGGTGATCGCCCTGGACGATTCGGAATTCGGCAAATACTGAGCCGCCCGGTCGGCAATCTGAAACAAAACAGGGGGGATTTTCCGTAACACTGGAAAATCCCCCCTGTTTTTTATTGCCCTCGGCCGTCCCCCATTTTCCTAATCCCGCAACTGCAACTCCCGCTTTTCCAGGGCCAGCATCCGGTCGCGCAGCTCGGCGGCCTTCTCGAAATCGAGGTCGGCGGCAGCGGCGAGCATCTCTTTCCTGATCCGGGTGATCTCCTTTTTCAGCTTCTCGAGGCTGCCGTATTCCGCCGCCTCCTCCACCACCAGGGGCAGCTCCACATAATCCTTCTCGGCGATATCCTCCAGAATACTGCGCAAACTCTTTTTCACCGTCTCCGGAGTGATGCCGTGCTCGGCATTGTAGGCGAGTTGGGTGGCGCGGCGCCGTTCGGTCTCGTCGAGACAGGCGCGCATCGAACGGGTAACGGTATCGGCGTACATGATCACCCGACCATTGACGTTACGGGCGGCGCGGCCGCAGGTCTGGATGAGCGAACGGGCGCTGCGCAGAAAACCTTCCTTGTCGGCATCGAGGATCGCCACCAGCGCCACCTCGGGGATGTCGAGCCCCTCGCGCAACAAGTTGATGCCGATGAGGACGTCGAACTTGCCTTGGCGCAGATCGCGGATGATCTCCATGCGCTCAACGGTATGGATATCCGAATGGAGGTAGCGCACCTTGATGCCGAGTTCCTGCAGGTAGCCGGTGAGATCCTCGGACATGCGCTTGGTCAAGGTGGTGACCAGTACCCGCTCCTGCTTTTCGACCGCCAAACGGATTTCGTGAATGAGATCGTCGACCTGCTCCGTCGCCGGGCGCACCTCGATCGGTGGATCAACCAGGCCGGTAGGGCGAACGATCTGCTCAACCACCACCCCGTCGGCCTTTTGCAGTTCGTAGTCGGCCGGGGTCGCCGAGACATAGACGGTCTGAATCCCCTTGGCCTCGAACTCCTCGAAGGTCAGCGGCCGGTTGTCCAGCGCCGACGGCAGACGGAAGCCGTAGTTGACCAGGGTCTCCTTGCGGCTACGGTCGCCGCGATACATGGCGCCGACCTGGGAGACGGAGACGTGGCTTTCGTCGATAAAAAGCAGGGCGTCGTCGGGAAAGTAGTCGAAAAGGGTCGCCGGCGGCGAACCGGCGGGGCGGCCGTCGAGAAGGCGCGAATAGTTCTCGATCCCCTGGCAGTAACCCATCTCCTCCATCATCTCGATATCGAAGAGGGTGCGTTGCTCGATGCGCTGGGCCTCCAGCAGCTGGTTGTTGGCACGAAAGTGCTGGATGCGTTCGAGCAGTTCGTCCTGAATCTCCTTGATCGCCCGCTCCAGGGTCGGCCGTGTCGCCACATAGTGGCTGGCGGGAAAGATAGTGGTCTTGCCGATGCGATCGATGACCTTGCCGCGAATCGGGTCGATCTCACTCACCGCCTCGATCTCATCGCCGAAAAACTCGACGCGGATCGCCCGGTTTTCCTCGTAGGCGGGGAAGATCTCCACCGTGTCCCCCCGCACCCGGAAGGTGCCGCGATGGAAATCGACGTCGTTGCGCTGGTACTGGATCTCCACCAGGCGCTTGAGCAGATCGTTGCGGGGGAGATCCTGCCCTTCCGCTAGGGCGACAAGCATACCGAAGTAGGCTTCCGGCGAGCCGAGGCCGTAGATGCAGGAGACCGAGGCGACGATCAGCACGTCCCGCCGGGACAGCAGGCTACGGGTGGCACTGTGGCGCAGCTTGTCGATCTCCTCATTGATCGCCGAGTCTTTTTCGATGTAGGTGTCGGTGGAGGGGACGTAGGCTTCGGGCTGGTAGTAGTCGTAATAACTGACAAAATATTCGACGGCGTTGTCGGGAAAGAGCTCCTTGAACTCGCCGTAAAGCTGGGCGGCCAGGGTCTTGTTGTGGGCCAGAACCAGCGTCGGCCGCTGCACGGCAGCGACGACGTTGGCCATGGTGAAGGTCTTGCCGCTACCGGTGACGCCGAGCAGCACCTGATGCTTATCACCCCGCTCGATGCCCTCGACCAGTTCCTTGATGGCCCGGGGCTGATCGCCACGCGGCTGATAGTCGGATTTGAGGAGGAATTGGGCCATATCGGCGATTTTCCGCCGAGGGCGCCCTTGCCGTCAATAAAAAAGGCGGCCCGGAAGCCGCCTTTTCATCTCTAAGGGGATACCTCGTCAGGGGCATCCCCCTGATCTTTTCTAGAACTGCCAGCTCGAACCGAGGTAGACCATGTCCGAATCGTAGTCTTCGAGATCGGCCACTTTGCGGTAACCTACATTCATACCCCAGGTTTCGGTGAAATTGGCCCGGTATTCGGTGCCGATTTCGAAGTATTCATCATCCACCAAGTCAACTTCATAATCGGTGAAATCGTAATTCCAAGTACCGAAGAGATTGATTACCTGATTATCCGTAATGCGAACCCCGATATTTGCACCGGTCTTGACCAAGTGCTGATCATCATCCTCGATATCGAGATCAACCTGATTATATTGATAGGAGCCACCAACACCTATTTCGAAAATTTCTTGGCTGTAACGGACCCCCAAGCTAAGACCACCACCATAGGTATTGATATCCTCAGCTTCTGAAAGACGCAAATCGGTGAACAGATAGTTGGCATTCGCTGTCAAAGTAGCTTCCAAGCTATCAGTCAACCCCAAATGATACTGACCATAGAGGATGGGGCCAAGACGGTTGGCGCGATAAGAATCGAAATCCAGATAATCATAAGGAAGAATCACTCCCACAGTAAAATTATCTTCGTCATAAGCCAACCCGAGGCTAAACCCAGTAATCAGACCATTTTCATCACCGGCCTTTTCTACCCATTCCCCGCGCAGTGCGCCGCCAAAAGTACGGACTCCACCTGCTGCCGCCAGGCGATTTTGCTCGGCGGTTGTTTTCATGGTCGGAACGACCAATTCCGAAAAAACCAGTCGTGAAGAAGTTGCAGCAGAAGAGGTCGTTTCGATAAAGCTCTCCGATGACGATTCCCCATGATGACTGTCAAATTCTCCGTAATACCCATCCTGTCCAGGTGAAGCCCAATCCTGTCCAGTTGCGGCATTCGCCAGCCCCCAACAGCAGAACAATAAGCCGACCATGAGCAAAATTACTGTTTTGTTGTTCCTTTGTTTCTCCATAAAGCCTCCTTGGTTTGAGTTCATTCCTTAACAGCCCATTCTATTTCAGCCGTCGGATCAGTCCGGCCACAGCCTCGCGGATGGCGCCTTCCGACGCTTCGCCGACATCGCCGCCGCGCCCCGTGCCGCTGCCGGGGACGTATTCGAGGGTTTCCACATCGACACAACGCACTTGTACGCCCATACGGGTGTTGAAATCCTTACGTGAGGAGAAGCCCGCGACCTGCTCCCCTCCCTGGGCGAAATCGTAGACCTCGCCGTAAATGACCTTCTGCGCCCCGAGCAACTTGCCCATCTCCACCGCCGTGCCCTGATCGACCATGCCGGCCATGCTCAGCCACTGGCGATCGAGGACATCCTTGACCACCTCGGGCTTTTCCTCGACAAAGCGGAAGCGGTTGGTGTCGTAGAGGGTTTCGATGACCCGGTTGTGGATGCCGAGGCCAACATCTTTGGCCAGCAGATGGGGATAGGCTTTCGCGGCCCGCGCGGAAAGACCGAGAGGGAGAACGGCGACCACGGTCTTGGGCCCGTCATAGGCGGGAAAGCTCGCCAAATCGGGAGTCGGCCTGACCGGTTTTTTTTCTTCCACATAGGTCGTCGCGCAGCCGGACAAAAGTCCACAGAACAGGATCGCCAGCAGCCATAAAACCAGTCGCCTCATTGTCCCTCCTCCATTTGCCTCATGAGCCCGGCCACCGCCTGGGAAACGGCTTCCTGGGTCGCCTGGCCGACGCTGGTCTGATCGAAATGGACCTGATCTTCACGAATCTGAAAGAGCACGCCGCGCGCCTTGGTCGTGCCGCTGCCGCTCCCTGATCCTCTTACGGGCGGCTTCTCCCCTTCCCGCACGGAGACTTCCACGGTCAGTTCCACTTTGACCTTGCCGCTGGAAAAGGGCCCGGCAAAGCCCCGGAAGCGGGATTTATCGAAGCTCACGATCCGCGCTGTGGCCACGGCGTCGCAGCCCAGATCGGCACGATCGACCGGTTCCACCGCCGGATCGGGAGCGTTCGCGGATCGAGCCAACAGTTCCTGAATCCTCCCGGAAATCTCCGCGTTGTCTTCCACCGGCACATAGCGTCCGGTGTCGTAGAGTTCCTGCGCCACCAGATGGGCAATCCCCTGGGCGATGAGCAGTTTGCCGAATTCAGGCTCGTCGGTGGCGTTACTGACACCGACGACAGCCAGACGCAAGAGTTCGGCCTGACCAAGAGCCGGGAACAGAAAAAGGAGCGCGAAACAAAGAATGAAGAAGACTGAAGAACGATGGGAGGGCTTGCCGGCGGCGAACAAAGAATGCGGCATAGGCGGATATCTTTTCGCGAAGGAAAAAGGTTAGGAAGGAGAAGGCTGCGGGCAGCCCCAGCGAAACGGCATGATTAAATGTATACAATAGAACGCTTTTTACTGTCAACCACCCAAAACCCGGCATTCAGCCGGGTTTTGGGTTTCATCGGAAGCCGTCAAAGCCGCGAGACAATGGCAGCAACGCAGCAGCTGGCGAGTTTTTGCGACGCCATCATCAGAAGCTACTTCAGCTTCCAGGTCGTGCCCTCCTTGGAATCAAGGAGCATGATCCCTTGCGCATCGAGCTCGTCACGAATCTGGTCGGCGCGAGCAAAATCGCGGTTGGCCCGCGCCTGCCTGCGTTCGGCGATCAGCGCCTCGATCCTCTCGGGACTCAGCCCGCCCTCTTTGAGTCCAGCACTTTTCTGCTTTTCCAGCCAGACGTCGGGGGCCGAGCCAAAGAGGCCGAGGACGCCGCCAAGACGGCGCAATTGCTCGCGCCCTTGCCGTAATCCGTTCAGCAATACCGGGTTTTGATGTAGGGATTTTTCCGCGACGATGCGGTTCATCCCCCGCACCAGGTCGAAGAGATGGCCGATGGCCAAGGCGGTATTGAAATCGTCGTCCATCGCTTCGCGGAAGCGTTCCTCCACCCTGGCGACACGGTCGAGAATTTCGCTCAGCTCCGGCGGCAATTCACCGGCGGAAGTCCCCGGCGTTATCTGGGCGGCCAGGGTTTCGTCGGCGGCCTTAAGCGCTTCATAGAAACGACTCAGGCCGGCCTTGGCGTCCTCCAGGTTCTGGTCGGAGAAATCGATGGGCGAGCGGTAATGGGCGGAGAGGATGAAGAAACGCACGACCTCGGCATCGTACTTTTGCAGGATGTCACGGATGGTGAAGAAATTGCCCAGCGACTTGCTCATCTTCTCCTGGTTGACGTTGACGAAGCCGTTGTGCAGCCAGTACTTGACGAAGGGTTTGCCGCTCGCCCCCTCGCTCTGGGCAATTTCGTTCTCGTGGTGGGGAAAAATCAGATCCTTGCCGCCGCCGTGAATATCGAAGGATTCGCCGAGGTACTGCATGCTCATCGCCGAGCACTCGATGTGCCAGCCGGGACGCCCCGGTCCCCAGGGGGAATCCCAGGCGGGTTCCCCGGGCTTGGCCGCCTTCCACAAAGCGAAATCCATGGGATTGCGCTTCTGCTCGCCGGGGGTGATACGGGCGCCGGCACGCATCTCATCGAGGTTACGCTTGGAGAGCTTGAGGTAGCCGGGGAATTTCTCCACGGAAAAATAGACGTCGCCGCCGGAAGAATAAGCCATCCCCCGTTCGATGAGGCGCTCAACGATAGCAATGATCTGGGGGATGTGTTCGGTCGCCTTGGGCTGGTAGGTCGGCAGGTCGAGACCGAGAGCGGCCATGTCCTCGTCGAAGGCACGGATGAACTCCTCGGCCAAGGTCCGGCTGTCAATCCCCCGCTCCTTGGCCCGACTGATGATCTTGTCGTCGACGTCGGTGTAGTTACGGACGTAGTTCACCTCGTAACCGGAAAACTTCAGGTAGCGGTAGACGATATCGAAGACGATGTTGGCCCGGGCATGGCCGATGTGGCAGTAGTCGTAAACGGTGACGCCGCAGACGTACATGCCGACCTTGCCGGGAACCAGCGGCCGGAACTCCTCCTTGCCGCCGCTAAGGGTATTGTAGACGCGCAGAGCCATGAAGCACCTTTCCTTCGCAGTGAGACGGTGGGGGACCGTAATGGGTCAGTTCTGCCCGGTTTTCGCCCAGGAATCGCGCAGGGTCGTGATCTGGTTGAAGACCGGAGCCTCGGCCGTCGAATCGATAGCATCGAGGCAATAATAGCCGAGACGCTCGAACTGGTAGCGCTCCGCGGCACCGGCTTGGGCCAGTGCCGGTTCCAGACGGCAACCCCGGAGAATCTCCAGGGAGTTCGGGTTGAGCAGGTCGCGGTAACTGCCGCCGGCTTTGGCGGCATCGGGGTTGGCGGCGGTGAAGAGCCGCTCGTAAATGCGCACCTCGGCGGCCACGGCATGGCGGGCGGAAACCCAGTGGATCGTCCCCTTGACCTTGCGCCCGTCGGGGGCGCTGCCGCCCCGACTTTGCGGATCGTAGCTGCAGCGCAGCTCGACAATCTCACCGCCGGCCGGATCGCGCACCACCGCTTCGCATTTGATAAAATAGGCGCAGCGCAGCCGCACCTCCTGTCCCGGAGCGAGGCGGAAAAATTTCTTCGGCGGCTCCTCCATGAAATCGTCGCGCTCGATGTAGAGCTCGCGGCAGAAAGGCACCTTGCGGCTGCCGAACTCGGGCTTCTGCGGATGATTGGAGGCGTCGAACTCCTCCACCTGGTCTTCCGGATAGTTTTCGATCACCACCTTCAAGGGCCGCAATACCGCCATGGCCCGGGGCGCCGTCTCGTTCAGCTCCTCGCGGACACAATCCTCCAGTACCGACAAATCGATCCAGCTGTCGCTCTTGCCGACTCCGATGCGCTCGCAGAAAGTCCGAATCGCCGTCGGCGGGTAGCCGCGGCGGCGCATCCCCACCAGGGTCGGCATGCGCGGATCGTCCCAGCCCGCGACATCCCCCCGTTTGACCAGTTCGAGCAGCTTGCGCTTGCTCATCACCGTGTAACTGAGATTGAGCCGGGCGAACTCGATCTGCCGGGGATGGGGCAGACTCGGCAACTGGTCGAGAAACCAGTCGTAGAGAGGACGATGATCCTCGAATTCGAGGGTGCAGATGGAATGGGTAATCCCCTCGACAGCGTCAGAGAGGGGATGGGCGAAGTCGTACATGGGATAAATGCACCAGGCGTCGCCGGTACGGTAGTGAGCAGCGCGCTGGATGCGGTAGATCACAGGATCGCGCAGATTGATATTGGCCGCCGCCATGTCGATCTTGGCCCGCAGGGTATGGGCGCCATCCTCGAACTCCCCAGCGCGCATGCGGGCGAAAAGATCGAGATTCTCTTCGACCGAGCGGCCACGGTAAGGACTCTCCCGGCCCGACTCAGTGAGGGTGCCGCGCTGCGCCCTCACTTCTTCGGCAGTCAAGCTGTCGACGTAGGCCTTGCCGACGCGGATCAGTTCGACGGCGAACTGGTAGAGCCGCTCGTAGTAGTCGGAGGCATAGTAGAGATGTCCGCCCCAGTCGAAGCCGAGCCAGCGCACCGCATCCATGATCGCCTCGGCGTATTCGACGCTCTCCTTCTCGGGGTTGGTGTCGTCCATGCGCAGATGGCAGCGCCCGTCGAAATCGGCAGCCAGACCGAAATTGAGGCAGATCGCTTTGGCGTGGCCGATGTGCAGATAGCCGTTGGGCTCGGGCGGAAAGCGGGTAACCACCCGGCCGTCGTTCTTGCCGGCGGCGAGATCGTCGCTGATGATGTTACGGATGAAGCTGGGAACGGGGGGCGCGGTCGTGGTCATGAATGAGCATCCGTCAGGGCAAAGTAGAAATTCGAAAAAAAGGGCTCAAAAAAAGCGGCGGTCAGAAGATATCTTCGACACCGTCGTCCCACTGCAGCAGCACGACGGCGTGGGCGGAGATCCCCTCGCCGCGCCCTTCGAACCCAAGCTGTTCGGTGGTGGTGGCCTTGACATTGATGCGCTCGGGATCAACATCGCAGGTCGCAGCAATGCTCTCTACCATCCGCGGTATATAGGGGGCTAACTTGGGGCGCTGAGCGATGACGGTGGCGTCGAGGTTGCCGATGGCGTAGCCCCGCTCACGGGCGAGAACCATCACCTGGGCGAGGAGTTTAAGGCTGGAGATGCCCCGATAGGCGGGATCGCTGTCGGGGAAGTGCTTGCCGATGTCGCCGGCGCCAAGAGCGCCGAGGATGGCATCGCAGATGGCGTGAACCAGCACATCGGCATCGGAATGACCGAGAAGGCCCAAGCTGTGAGGAATCTCGACACCCCCGAGAACCAGTTTACGCTCCGCCACTAGGCGGTGCACATCAAAACCGTGACCGATGCGCATCATGTCGCCGTCCTTTCGGAACTCGCCAGAAAAGCCCGGGCCAGCAGCAAATCCTCGGGCGTGGTGATCTTGATGTTGCGATAATCCCCCGCGACCATCGCCACCGGCCGACCAAGCCGCTCTACCAACGAGGCATCGTCGGTGCCGACCCAGCCTTCGGCCAGGGCCCGTTCATGGGCGTCGCGGATCAGGCCATAACGAAAGGCCTGCGGGGTCTGGGCCTGCCAGAGCCGGCGCCGTTCCGGAGTGCCCCGGACCAGTCCGCCGTCGACCTCCTTGATGGTATCCTTGACCGGCACGCCCACGACACAGGCCCCGATGCGGCAAGCCGCATCAATCGCCCTGTCGATGCAGGCGGGCGGGCATAGGGGGCGTACGCCGTCGTGAATCAGCACGATATCTTCCGCCTCGGCGGCGCAGGCACGCAGACCGTTGCGCACCGAATCCTGGCGTTCGGCGCCGCCGGCAACCAGGCCGAGCACTTTGGCGAAGCCATACCGCTCGATTACTTCTTGGCGACAAAAAGGGATTTCATCCTCCGGCGAAACGACATAGATGCCGTCCACCCGGGGATGCCCCTCGAAAAGAGCCAGGGTGTGGGCCAGTATCGGCCGGTCGGCGAGAGCCAGATACTGTTTGTTGAGAGAAGCCCCCATACGCCGTCCTAAACCTGCGGCCGGAAGCAGGGCATAGACTTTCATGAAACCCCTTCTCCGATTTCGAAACAGTCGTCCCGCCCCGCGCCGAAGCCGGGGCGGGACCGTGTTATACCACCACGCGCGGCGAAAGTCATGGGCAAAGCCACGAGGGAAACGATGTAAAGGGGATGGAATGAAGAATCGGGTAGGAGGCGGGGTTGCCCCCGCCGTCCTCCCACACCACCGTGCGTACGGTTCCGTACACGGCGGTTCCTGATTTGCTTCTGCATTATCAACCAACAATGCCTGTCGTCCTATAAGCGCC
>NZ_JAVESI010000043.1:0-29663 GCF_034006665.1 Trichloromonas sp. | reverse complement strand
TTTCGTCGATGCCGATGGCTGTTATATCGTCCAGATTCCGGTTGGCCAGACCCCAGGCAACAGCCATCTTTACCGAGCGAAAGACGTTGTCCCAAGAGGTCTGAAAGGCCTCGGCCGTCTCTTTCCAGGAGAGCCGCTTGGCCCATTTGGCAAGAAACCAGGCATAGGTCGTGGTCAGGTGGTTTTTCCCTTCAGCCCATGGAACCCGTTCCACCTTGACACCGCAGGCCGGGCAGTCGACCCGCCGCAGGGCATACAGGAAGAATACGGAGATGCCCCATAACGGAACAAACTCAAAACGCCTGACCGGCAAGGTCTCGTAACCGGGGCCGGGATTGCCGCAAACCGAACAAAGAGGACGGCTTCCCTGGCGAGGTCGAATCCAGATTTCAAGGAGTAACCCCTTTGCCTTTTCAACCAAACAGATGGGACCGTACACAAAGCCATGATGCAATTGAATCCGATTCAGTATAACTTGAGCAGCATCCCGTTCTCCTTTTCCAGCGCTGGTTTTCTTGGTCGAAACCCATACTGCCGGATTTGAAGACGGGATGCTCTTTTTTTGTTGCCCCGGTAGCTGCTCAAGTTGCCATTTCCTAGAATCTACCCACAAATTCAGCGGAAGAACCGAAAAAATTATAGGACCATAAAGCCTAAGGCCCGGATATTCCGGGCCTTAGGCTTTTAGATTATGACCGGACAAACTAAGCGGCAGGTTTTTTATGAATGATATACTGCTGAAGAATCGTCAGCAGGTTATTCACCAACCAGTAAAGGACCAACCCGGAAGGAAAATTAAGGAATAGAAAAGTGAAAATAACCGGCATGAGCATAAAAATTCGAGCCTGAGTCGGATCCATGGTACTGGGCGTCAACTTTTGCTGAATAAACATGGTAGCACCCATAATTAATGGCGTCACATAATAAGGATCCTTCAGCGATAGATCACTGATCCAAAGAAGAAAAGGCGCCTGACGCAATTCGATTGCATCCATTAGAACCTTATAAAGAGCAAAGAAAACTGGAATCTGCACTAACATCGGCAAACATCCGCCCAGAGGATTAACACGGTGTGTTTTATAAAGTTCCATCAATTCACGATTCTGACGTTCACGATCATTTTTGAACTTAGCACGAATTTTTTGCATTTCCGGCTGCAATTTCTGCATATCCTTCATCGATGCATAGGATTTATGCGTCAAGGGCCAGAAAAGCAATTTAATGATAACCGTTAAAAGAATAATAGCAAAACCATAGTTTCCTAAGAAGGAATGGAAAAACTTCAGAACATAAAGTAGAGGTTTAGAAATGGGAGTAAAGAAACCAAAATCTATGGCCTTAACTAAATCATAATTGACATCTTTAAGTATATGAATATCCCGAGGTCCGAAATAGAGGAGAAACTCCTGTCGATAAGACTGTCCTACAGGAACTTCAGCCACCTTGGATTCAAGAATATTACGTACATTTCCGGAAACATGATCTACATGAACCTTGTCAATAGATGCAGAAAGAGGAATGACCGCCTGAATAAAATATTTACTCTCAAAAGCACTCCACTTTAATCCATCAGAATAATGGCGAGACTCCGTGATTAGATCCTCAGGATCATCCTTCTGAATATCTTCACCAACAAGAGTGACTGGACCGACGAAAGTAAAACTATCCGGCTTGTGTTCTTTACTCCAAGGAGTGACGAGGCCAAGACAGTGACGTCCTTTGACAACTTGGGAAGAATTATTGGAAAAAATAAATTCGAGCTGAAAAGGATATCGATTACCATAAAAAGAATAGATTTTTTCGATGCGAAGACCATCAGCACGTTGATGAAAAAATCGGATACGACCTTGTTCGTCACCTGCAAGTTCCAGTTGGTCAGTAGATGCATCGACATAAAAAAGCAAATCTTCAGAAAAACCAAAATCTTCCATACCTGAAGAAACCAGGTTTGGAGTATTGTCAACCAAAGTAACTAGGGGAGCATCAAACGCGCTCTTTTGTCTAAATTCCTTAGTAACAAAAGAGATCAAAGAAGCTCCACGAGACGAAAAAACTGCTTTAAATAAATCATTTTCTACGACAATTTCACGAAAACCAATAGATTCGGGAGACATCGGAATCACGGATTCAACAGGGACAGACGGTGTAAATTCGAGGCTTGCAGGTTGATCTACTTCCACTTTATGGATAGTAGAAGTTTCCAAAGCGACATTATTTACAGATGGAGTCGGAGTCATAAAAAAACTGAAGCCAAACCAGACGGCAAGCATCAGCATCAATGCAATAACTGTATTTTTATTTTCCATGACAGAACTCCACAAGGAAGAGTAATATTACTCAACGGGATCATAACCACCAGGGTTATATGGATGACAACGACATATGCGCCGGAAAGATAGACTCAGACCTTTACATAAACCATATTTTTGAATAGCTTGGTAAGCGTAATCAGAACAGCTTGGATAAAAACGACAGGTAGGGGCCTTGAAGGGAGAAACAAAGCGACGATAGAAAATTATCAGTATGAGGAAAATTTTTTTGAACATGAAATATCCGGCATATCAACTCGTCAGCAGATATTTTATTTCTGACAATACTTGACCATAACTGAGAGAAGGTGACTCTTTTT
Organism: Trichloromonas sp.; assembly: GCF_034006665.1. Classification (GTDB taxonomy): domain Bacteria; phylum Desulfobacterota; class Desulfuromonadia; order Desulfuromonadales; family Trichloromonadaceae; genus Trichloromonas. The sequence goes on along the minus strand of NZ_JAVESI010000043.1, from coordinate 27,034 downwards.
TCGCAATGATGGAAATATTCACACAAGGTTTGATAGATAAATAATGTATTCGAAAAACTTCCCGCAACAAACGTTTAACCCGATTACGTTGAACGGCCCCACCAATTTTGCGGCTAACAGTAATACCTAGCCTGGTGGGGCCGACCATATTGTCCCTGATAATAATGATGAAATGATCCGTATGATATTTTTTCCCTCGATTCCAGGCATCGTTGAATTCCCGCCGCCGAGTCAATCGGTGCGAAAAGGGAAAAGTCAAAAAAGTCAATTTTAGTTTCCCAGAAATTTACTTGATGGGTATGTCGACAACTAGGCGCTTGCGACCCTTGGCACGACGACGCTTAAGTACGATACGTCCATTAGCAGTCTGCATGCGCTTACGGAAACCATGAGTACGTTTTCTTTTTACATTGCTAGGTTGGTATGTGCGTTTCATACAAATACTCCTTGATTGCTGATGTATTCCACAAGAGGCGAATTATTAAACATAGAAGGAAAAGAAAGTCAAGAAAATAAAAAACTAGGAGATTAAGAAGATTAGGGAAGGAGTATTCTTCTGCTGGGGAAAGAGGGGGCCTGAACAAAAATGATGTTGCAAAAAAAGCGACTCTCTGCTAATTTGAGAGCCTCGTAAAAACAATCGTAATATATGTAAATTATTGTTTTTAAAAAGAAAAAATATATATCAACAGATGTGAATAATTCTGTGGATATTTTTTAGAAAAGAAATCATGTCAAAGAACAAATACTGGCAAGATTGCCTGTCGACACTTGAAAAAAAATTATCCAAACAAAATTTTTCAACGTGGATCAGACCTATTCGTTTAAAAGAAATAACGAATAACCTAATACATCTTGAAGTACCCAATAGGTTTGTCCGAGATTGGATTAATGAAAATTATCAAGAATTGATTGAAAAAACTCTCAACCAAATCATTGGCGAAAAATACCACTTAAAATTAGAAATTTCTACAACAAAAAATACCAATTTAGATACTAACTCAGAAAAAAACGTATCCTTTCCCCTAAAGGAAAACACCGAACAATTTATTCTGGAAGTTAAAAAAAACAACTCATGTCTTTATTTGAACGATAAATATACATTTACAGATTTTGTTCCGGGTTCTTCAAATCAGTTTGCCTACGCAGCAGCAATGGCAGTGGCTAACAATCCCGCTACAACCTATAATCCACTTTTCATCTATGGTGGTGTTGGTTTAGGAAAAACTCATATTATTAATGCTATCGGAAATGAAATAATAAATAAAAACAAAAATCTGAAAGTTTGTTATTATTCATCTGAAAAATTCATGAATGAACTTATTAACTGTTTACGCTACGCGAAAATGGATGAATTTCGCCATAAATTTCGTTCAATGGATGTTTTATTAATCGATGATGTCCAATTTATAGCTGGTAAAGAAAGAACTCAGGAAGAATTTTTTCATACCTTTAATGCTCTTTACGAATCACATAAACAAATAGTCGTTACCTCAGATAAATTTCCAAAAGATATACCAGGTTTGGAAGAGCGGTTGCGCTCAAGATTCGAATGGGGTTTGATTGCCGACATTCAACCACCGGATATAGAAACCAAACAGGCAATTCTAAAGATGAAAGCCGATCAGAACGGTATATTTTTGCCAGAAGACGTTACCCTTTTTCTTGCCAATTCGATTAGCAGTAATGTTCGCGAACTAGAGGGTTATCTGATCAGAATCGGTGCTTATGCAAGTCTGACATCGACACCAATAAATCTGAATATGGCCAAAGAAATTCTTAAAAATATCCTTATCGAAAAAAATAAAGAAATTACCATCGAAGAAATACAGAAAAATGTTGCAGCTTATTTTTCAGTGAAAGTATCAGATTTAAAATCTGCAAAACGTTTAAAAGCTTTAGTAATTCCTCGTCAAATTGCCATGTATATTTCACGTCAACTCACCTCCTATTCCTATCCAGAAATAGGCGACCGATTTGGCGGAAAAGATCATTCAACCATCATCCACGCTATAAAAAAAATAGAAAAACAGATCGAAGAAGACTACCAATTAAAAATAACAATTGAAAATCTTAAAAATTCTTTAAGTCAATAAAAATGAGAAAAAGCTGTTGATAAAACAGTGAATAAGTGGAAATTTTAGTTTTATCCACAAATCTGCTAGAAAAAATTTTATCTATAAGATTTTTTATAAACAAGTTAACATACTGAAATAAATAATATAATTTAAATTATCAAGTAATCCACAAGCATCTACTATTATGTACTTATAAGATTATTAAAACATATAGTAATAATGTCTGTGATAGGAGAAAAAATGGAATTTACAATAGAAAAAGAAGTTTTTTATAAAGGATTATCTAAAATTCAGGGGATAGTAGAAAAAAAAAATACCATTCCTATTCTCTCAAATGTATTAATTGAAACAAATCTAAACGGTATATATTTAACTGCAACAGATCTTGAAGTAGGAATAAAAGCTTTTTATCCTGCTAATATTAAAAAAAATGGTAAAATTACAATATCAGCGAAAAAACTATATGAAATAACAAAAGAACTACCAGATAAAAATGTTACTTTTAAAGTAAAAGAAAATAGTTGGATAGAAATAAAATGTGATAAGTCCATATTTAAAATTGTTGGATTAGCCGCAGATGAATTTCCCTATTTTCCTGAACCAGAAAATGATCAATTCATAAATATAAAAAGTAGTCTTATAAAAGAAATGATAGATAAAACATATTTTTCAATATCTACAGATGAAACTAAATACAATCTTAATGGAATTTTTTTCAAGTCAGAGGATACAGACAAAGGAGAAAAACTGTTATCACTAATAGCAACCGATGGTCATAGATTATCTATGATCAAAAAAAACATTCAAAATAATCAAATAAAAGAATTAGATAAAGGTGTAATTTTCCCTAAAAAAGGAATTTATGAATTAAAAAAAATTGCAGAAGATGGAGAGTCTGATTTAAAAATAGGTTTTATGGATAATAATGCTGTAATTAAGAAAGAAAATATCTTTATAATAATGCGATTAGTTGATGGAGAATTTCCTGATTATAAAAGAGTAGTACCATTGAATAACAATTTAATTGTTACAATAAACAGAAATTCACTATTCCATTCCCTTAAAAGAATATCGATCTTATCTAACGAAAAATCTAAGGGTATAAAAATAAACTTAAAAGAAAATTTAATGGAAATTTCTTCTTCGAATTCAGATTATGGTGAAGCCCATGAAGAAGTTGATATCGATTATAACGGCCCTGAATTAACTATAGGTTACAATGCTCGATACATCATCGATGTTCTACAAACTCAGGAGTCAGAAAAAATTCAAATAAATATCAAAGATAATTTATCACCCGGATTAATAAAATGTTTTGATGATGATGATTATCTTGCTGTCATCATGCCTATGCGTCTTTAATATAAAATGAAAATTAAAAATATAAATCTGGTTAATTTTAGAAACATGGCCAGATTAGATTGGACACCTGATTTACGTTTGAATGTCATTATTGGTGACAATGCTCAAGGTAAAACAAGTATTCTTGAATCTATATATCTAGCTGTTTATTTAAAGAGTTTCAGATCTGCCCGAAATGAAAATCTCATTCAGTATAATAAAAGAACTGCTGTCATTAACATCAATTTAAGAAGTTTCGATATAGATCGAATTATAAAAGTAATAATTCGAAAAGAAAGAAAAGAGGTGCATCTCAACGATAAAAAACCTGATTCATATCAGGATTTTTTTTCTGGGCTTTCTCCAGTTCTTTTTTCTCCAGAAGAACTTCAATTGATTGGGGGGGCTCCTGGAGGACGAAGAACGTTTCTTGACCGAGCTGTTTTTCAGGGAAATAGATCTTTCATCCAAGCAAGTATCGAGTATGCTCGGCACTTGCGCCAAAGAAATAAACTTTTGAAAGAAGGAAGAACATCGGATGAAATTTATCCATGGACTCTCGGGTTAATTCGTACTGGTATCATAATTCGTGCGGAGCGTATTCATTATCTGGAACGACTGAATCCTTTTTTTATGGAAGTCTTTCGCCTTGTTACTGATAACCGAGAATCAGCTGAAATTGAATATCCATTTAAGGACAGAAATATAATTTTTCTTGAAAATGAATCATTCAAGGAATTTGAGCGTTCTCGAGAACGTGAGATCATTTGGAAACAGACTTTAGTTGGGCCTCATCGTGATGATCCAGTATTTATGATCAACGGAAAACCATTAAGACAGTATGCATCACAAGGTCAGCAACGTTCTTTTATACTAGCTTTTAAAATTGCACAAATCATTGAGCTTGAACAGAGAACGGGAGAAATTCCCGTATTGCTTCTCGATGATCTCACCAGCGAACTAGATCAGAAAAGGCAAAAATTTTTTTTAGATTTCATTCAACAGCGGAGTGGGCAGGTTTTTATTACAACCACGGATGTTGATCCCCTGATTAGGAGGGGTCTGACAGAAGGGTCTTTTTATGCTATTGAGGGCGGTGTAATGCGCTCCGTGGCAAACTAAGGAAAGAAGCGCGAAGGTATGACTCAGGAAAAAACTTATCAGGCAGACAGTATCAAGGTCCTTGAAGGGCTCGCGGCGGTCCGGAAAAGGCCGGCTATGTATATCGGATCGACCGGTCCTATGGGTCTTCATCACTTGGTCTACGAAGTTGTCGACAATTCCATTGATGAAGCACTGGCTGGTTACTGTAATGAGGTCTTTGTCATTATTCATGTCGATGGTTCCGTTACCGTGGAAGATAACGGTCGGGGAATTCCTGTCGATATGCATCCAACCCAGTTTAAATCGGCGGCGGAAGTGGTCATGACGGTTCTTCATGCCGGAGGTAAATTTGACAGCGATTCTTACAAGGTTTCCGGGGGACTGCATGGTGTCGGTGTCTCTGTAGTTAATGCTCTCTCGATTCGTCTCGACCTTGAAATAAGACGCAATGGTCATGTTTACCGGCAAAGTTATGAGCGCGGGGTGCCGCAGGCGCCGTTGGCCAAGGAAGGGCAAACGACGAAACGGGGAACCCGCATTACCTTCTGGCCGGACAGCGAAATCTTCGAAACGACTGAATTTTCTTTTGAAATATTATCTCAGCGTTTGCGGGAACTGGCTTTTCTCAACGCTGGTGTGCGTATTCATATTAAGGATGAACGCAGCGAAAAACACCACGATTTTCACTACGAAGGCGGTATTGCTTCGTTTGTTGAATATCTGAACCGGGCGAAGACACCAATCCATCCCAAGCCGATCTATTTTTCCGGCACTAAGGAAGGGGTGGAGATGGAAGTCGCCATCCAGTACAACGACGGCTATGATGAAAAGGTTTTTTCCTTCGCCAATAATATCAACACACATGAGGGGGGAACGCACCTGATTGGATTCAAGGCGGCGTTAACTCGGACGATGAATACCTATGCTGGCGCCAATAACCTGCTCAAAAATATCAAAACCTCAGTTTCGGGGGATGACCTGCGGGAGGGAATGACGGCAGTTATTTCCGTTAAAGTGCCCGAACCCCAATTTGAGGGTCAGACAAAGACGAAACTTGGTAATTCGGAAATAAAGGGTTACGTCGAGAGTCTGATGAATGAAAAACTCGCGGTTTACCTCGAAGAAAACCCCAGCGTCGCCAAACGGATCCTCGAAAAAGGGATTGAGGCGGCCCGCGCCCGGGAAGCGGCCCGCAAGGCGCGGGATCTGACCCGGCGCAAGGGGGCTTTGGAAGGACTTTCTTTGCCGGGAAAACTGGCGGATTGCCAGGAAAAGGATCCTGCCTTGTGTGAAATCTACCTGGTCGAGGGAGATTCCGCCGGCGGCAGCGCCAAGCAGGGGCGGGATCGCCGCTATCAGGCGATTCTCCCCCTGAAAGGGAAGATCCTCAATGTCGAAAAGGCGCGTTTTGACAAAATGCTTACCTCCAACGAAATTCGTACCCTGATCACCGCCATGGGAACGGGGATCGGTAAGGAGGATTTCGACATCGCCAAGCTGCGCTACCATCGTATCATCATTATGACGGACGCCGATGTCGACGGTTCCCATATCCGTACCCTGCTTCTGACCTTTTTCTTCCGGCAGATGCACGAGATCATCGAACGCGGCCATCTTTATATCGCCCAACCTCCCCTTTACAAGGCTAAGCGTGGAAAAAAGGAAATTTATCTGAAGGACGAAGCGGCGCTTCTCGAATACCTGCTCAATGAAGGGGTTGAAGGCATTTCCGTGCAGATGGAGCAAAGCGGCAAGGTGATTCGCGGCAAGCAGATCATTCCGACGTTGCGGAATATCATCGATTACAACAACCTCTTCGACAAGATTACCCACAAAGGCGTCAACCGCGAGGTGTTGCGTATTTTTGTTACCGGCAAGGTCCAGAACGGCTTTGCCGACATGACTGATCTCGCGCCTCTGGCGGAAAAACTCAAAGCGATTGAGCCGCGCGCCAATTTCCAGGTTTTACAGGATCCAGCGCGACTGCTTTTTACTCTCGGCAACGTGCGGGCGCGGATCGATCAGCACATCCTGGAGATACTTTCTTCCCACGAGTACAAGCTGCTGTTGCAGGCGTATCGCTTAGTGGAAGATCTCTGCCGGGACGAGCGGGCCTTCATCTCCTCGGAAGGAAAAGAGGAAGGAATCGTCGGCGACCGTCAGGAACTGCTTGATTTCTTTTTTGAGCGCGCCAAGAAAGGTCAATATATCCAGCGTTATAAAGGGCTGGGGGAGATGAATCCGGAGCAACTGTGGGAAACGACCATGGATCCGGAAAAGCGGATGCTGCTGCAGGTAAAGATCGAGGACGCCATCGCCGCCGACGACATTTTTACCGTGCTCATGGGGGACCAGGTGGAACCCCGCCGGGAATTCATTGAAAACAACGCTCTCAACGTCTCCAATCTCGACATCTAGGCAGAAGAATCCGGACCGCAAACAAGCGCTGAAAGGTCCGGGTTTTCGGAGGAAGATCCATGGATTCGCAGCAGAACCAGAACAAAATGCCGGTCAATATCGAAGACGAAATGCGCAAATCCTATATGGATTACGCCATGAGCGTCATCGTCGGCCGGGCTTTGCCCGACGTACGCGACGGCCTCAAGCCGGTGCATCGCCGGGTGCTGTTCGCCATGAGCGAACTGGGTAACGACTGGAACAAGCCCTATAAAAAATCGGCGCGCGTGGTCGGTGACGTCATCGGTAAATACCATCCTCACGGCGATAGCGCCGTTTACGATACCATTGTGCGCATGGCCCAGAGCTTCTCCATGCGCCACCCGCTGGTGGACGGACAGGGTAACTTCGGTTCCATTGACGGCGACTCGGCGGCGGCCATGCGTTACACCGAGGTACGCATGGATCGGCTGGCCCATGAACTTTTAGCTGATATCGACAAGGAAACGGTCGACTTCGGTCCCAACTACGACGACTCGCTCCAGGAACCCCTGGTCCTGCCCTGCAAGTTTCCCAATCTGCTGGTCAACGGCTCAGAAGGGATCGCCGTCGGTATGGCGACGAAAATTCCGCCCCACAATCTGGGGGAGGTCATCAATGCGCTGATCGCCGTGATCGACAATCCGGCTCTTGATTTTGACGATCTGCTGCAAATGGTTCCGGGTCCCGATTTTCCTACCGGCGGATTCATTCTCGGTCGCGACGGTATTCGCGAGGCCTACGCTACCGGCCGGGGAATAATCCAAACCCGTGCCCGGGCCCTAGTCGAAAAGGACCGCCGCACCGGTAAGGAAAGCATCATCGTTAGCGAGATTCCTTACCAGGTCAACAAGGCCAAGTTGATCGAGAAGATTGCCGAACTGGTCAAAGAAAAGAAGATCGAAGGTATTTCCGACCTGCGCGACGAATCGGACCGGGACGGTATGCGCATCGTCATCGAGCTGAAGAAAGATTCGATCCCCGAGGTCATTCTCAATCAGCTCTACAAGATGACCCAGATGCAATCCTCCTTCGGCATTATCATGCTTGCCATCGTCGCCGGGCAGCCGCGCATTCTCGCTCTACGCGAGGTGCTGGACCGCTTCATTGAACATCGCAAGGAGATCATCACCCGGCGTTGCATCTTCGAGCTAAAAAAGGCCGAGGCCCGCGCCCACATTCTCGAAGGTCTCAAGATTGCCTTGGAGAACCTCGATGAGGTGATCCAGATCATCAAGAGCAGCGCCAGTCCGGCCGAGGCCAAGGAGCGGTTGATGGCGCGCTTCGGCTTTTCCGCGCTGCAGGCCCAGGCGATCCTCGATATGCGCTTGCACCGTCTTACCGGCCTGGAACGGGACAAGATCATCGCTGAGTACAACGAGATCCTTGCGTTGATCAAGCGTCTCAAGGAGATTCTCGCCAGCGAGGTGGAAATTCTCTCTATCATCAAGCAGGAACTGGGGGAAATCAAGGAGCGCTTCGCCAATTCCCGGCGCACCGAGATCATCGCCAAAAGCGGCGAACTCTCCCTCGAAGATCTGATCGTCGAGGAAGATATGGTGGTGACCGTTTCCCATACGGGCTACATCAAACGTAACGCCGTTTCCCTCTACCGCGCTCAGCGCCGGGGCGGCAAGGGCAAGACCGGGATGCGGCCCAAAGAGGAGGATTTTGTCGAGCATCTCTTCATTGCTTCGACCCACGCCTATATCCTGGTTTTCACCGACCTAGGCAAGGTCTACTGGCTCAAGGTCCACGAAATCCCCCAGGGCGGTCGAGCTACCCGCGGTAAGGCCATCGTCAACCTGCTGCAGCTCTCCAGCGAGGAGAACGTCACCTCGATCCTGCCGGTCAAGGAGTTCGTCGAAGACAAATACATCGTTACCGCCACCCGCAACGGCGTGGTCAAGAAAACCGAACTGATGGCCTATTCCAACCCACGGGCCGGCGGTATCATTGCCTTGACCATCGACGAGGGGGATCGTCTAGTCTCCACCCGCCTCACCGACGGTACCATGGATATCCTCCTGGCCAGCAGCCACGGTAAGTCGATTCGCTTCCCAGAAAGTGACGTCCGTTCCATGGGCCGCACTTCCCGAGGAGTGCGGGGGATGATGCTCGAAGCTGGGGACAGCATCATCGGCATGGAAGTGGTCACTGACGCCACTGCCGCGACCTTGGTCACGGTCACCGAGAACGGCTACGGCAAGCGTACCGACCTCGACGAATACCGGGTGCAGAGCCGCGGGGGCAAGGGTATCATCACTATTAAGACCACCGAGCGTAACGGCAATGTTGTCGACATCAAGCTGGTCAACGACGAATCGGATCTCATGTTCATCACCGACCGCGGTAAGGTGTTGCGTACCGGCGTCTCCACCCTCTCGGTCATCGGCCGCAATACCCAGGGGGTGCGGCTGATGGTTCTGGAGGGCGGAGAACGGATTGTCGCCGTCGCCCGCTTGGCTGAAAAGGATGAGGAAGATGGAGATTCGGAAGCTGAAGAAGAAGCTTTTACAGGAGGAACGGACCCGCCGGAGGAAGAACTCTAAGGCTTACCGGTTAATCTGGGGAGCACTTCCGATTCTGGCGCTTCTTCTTCTGGTGGGAGGGGTCTGGGAGTTCTACCAGCGCGAGGGACGGGACCTAAAATATTATGCCCGGGCTGAAGCGCAGAAGATTGTGGGCGATCATCGGGAAGCGTCACGTCTCTATAAAAAACTCCAGCGTCGACACCCCGATTCCCCGAAGGCGGACGATGCCCTCTACCAGTTAGGGCTGATCCGCCGGCTTCATCTCAAAAGCTATCCGGAAGCAATTCTCGCTTTCCTTTTGCTGGAAAAAGACTACCCCGATTCCCCACTGGCGGCGAAGGCTCTGCAGCAGGCGGCCGAGATCTACAAGAATCAGCTTCTCGACTATCCCCGGGCGCTTGTCATTTACCAGAAGCTTTTTGACCGGGGCGGAAACGAAGCGGCCACCGCTCAATACCAAGTTGCCGATTGTTATTTCCGGCTCAACAACTTTGAGCAGGCCCGCATCGAGTTCGAAAGCTTGCTGAAGAACTATCCGCACAGCCCGGGGAGCGCTGAGGCGCACTATCGCCTGGCGGTTATTCTCGCTCTGGAGGGACAGGAAAAGATGGCCATGGAACGTTTCGCCGAGATGGAAAAACTCTGGCCGGAGAGTTCCTATACCATCGAAGCCCGTTTCGCTCGAGCGGGGATTCTGGAGGATCGCGACGATTTGCGGGGGGCGCTGAAGCTTCTGGAGGAACTGCGCGGCAGTTATCCGAACGGGGACATTCTCAAACAGCGGATAAACCAGGTAAAGACTCGCATCAGGAAAAAGGCTCAGGGATAGTGGAGACTATGGATATCGCGGTAATCGGTGCCGGAAGCTGGGGGACGACCCTGGCCAATCTGCTGGCGAAGAAAGAGCATCGGGTGACCCTCTGGGTCTATGAACGGGATCTCGCTGAGCGCATGGTTGTCAGTCGGGAGAACGATCTCTATCTCCCCGGTTTTTCCCTAGCCCCCCATCTCGCCTTCACCGCCGATCTCGAAGAGGCGGTACGGGAGCGGCAGTTGCTGCTGCTGGTTCCACCGTCCCAGGTCATGCGCCAGGTCGTTTCGGAAATGGCTGGATGGATCGGCGAGAAGACCCTGCTGGTTTCCGCCTCCAAGGGAATCGAGAACGATTCCCTGCAGACTATGGCGGAAGTCATCGGCGAATGCCTGGATTCCAAACGCCGCGAGCGCCTGACCATTCTCTCCGGTCCTTCCTTCGCCCGCGAGGTGGCGGCGGAAATGCCCACTGCCGTGGTTGCCGCTTCCAGCGATCCGGAGTCCGCCGCTCTGATCCAGGAGGTATTCAGTACCCCCTATTTCCGGGTCTATACCAATGACGATGTCATGGGAGTGGAGTTGGGTGGAGCGTTGAAAAACGTCATTGCCCTGGCGGCGGGAGTTTCCGATGGTCTTGGCTTCGGTTATAATACCCGAGCGGCCCTGATTACCCGCGGCCTCGCGGAGATGAACCGCATGGGTCAGGCCCTAGGCGCTAATCCGGTAACCTTCGCCGGGCTGGCGGGGATGGGCGATCTGGTTCTCACCTGCACCGGCGACCTCTCCCGAAACCGTACCGTCGGTATGGAACTGGGCCGGGGGCGAAGCCTCACGGAGATTCTGGCGGGGATGAAGATGGTCGCCGAAGGCGTGAAGACCACACTCTCCGCGTACCATCTGGCTTGTCGTCTCGGCGTGGAAATGCCGATTACCGAGCAGATGTATCGGATCCTCTACGAGAACAAGGATCCGCATCAGGCCGTTACCGATCTAATGTTGCGTGGCCTCAAGGCTGAAGCGCTCTGAACTCCAATGGTAAGGAGATCCCCATGATCCGGCGTTTCATCGGCGCTTGTTTCTGTGTCCTGTTCCTTTCCACCTCCGTTTCTGCCGCAGAGTTCGCCCTTATCCGGACCAGCCTCGGCGACATCAAGGTAGAGCTCAACCGGGAAAAAGCTCCGCTATCGGTAGCGAACTTCGTCGCATATGCCGAGCAAGGCTTTTACAAGGAGACGATCTTTCACCGGGTGATCAAGGATTTCATGATTCAGGGAGGAGGCTTCACCGCCGACATGCAACGCAAGGAAACCCTTCCCCCGATCAAAAATGAAGCGACCAATGGCCTGAAAAACCTGCGCGGAACCATCGCCATGGCCCGTACCAATGTTATCGACAGCGCGACCAGCCAGTTTTTCATCAACCACAAGGATAATGACTTCCTCGACCACCGCGGGGTTTCCCCGGCAACTTACGGGTACGCAGTCTTTGGTCGGGTGGTGCGGGGGTTGGAAGTGGTCGACGCCATTGCCGGGAAGAAGACCGGGGGCCAGGGCTTGTTCAAGGATATTCCGGTCGAGTCGGTGATTATCCGCGACGTTACTTATCTGCAAGAAGGGCGATAGCTTATCGGTCCACTTCCCGAAAGCTGATTTCCGACGGAAATCTCATCCGGCGCGGGGGAGCGAAATTTGACCAGCATCCGCATCATGACATACAGCGTAGGGCAGTGTCGGGGCGCGGACGGACGGGTCGATCCCGAGCGTATAGCCGCAGTGATCGATGAAGGGAGACCGGATCTCCTGGCTCTGCAAAACCTGGAAACAGAAACCTTGCCCGATCAACTCGACCATCTCGCCCGGCAACTCGGCATGCGCGCCTATCGTGCCCCCCAGGCCTCGGGCAGCGGCTGGCTCGCTCATCTTCCGCTCAAGGGGATTCAGGGGTACGACCTCGGCGCGGGGGGTTCCGTCCTCCGGGCCGATCTCGATCTGGATGGAAAACGCCTGCATCTGCTCAACCTGAAGCTGACCGCGGGTCACCAGGCGCGACAGCGGCAGATCGCCGCTCTCGTCGGCCCCGACCTGCTTGGCGACCGCTCCTTGACCTGTGCCACCCTGCTTCTCGGCGACTTTGCCGATACCTTCTGGGGTGCCGGCAATCTCGCCCTCAGCCTGCACCTCAAAAAGGCTGTCGGTTCTTTATGGCGCGGCACCTATCCCGCCACCCTGCCGCTCATCGACCGGGATCGCGCCTATTATCGGGGTCACCTGCGCATCATCGCTACCCGCATCTTGAAAAATGCCGCGGCCCGCCAGGCCTGCCGCCACCTGCCGCTCATCGTCACCTGTGAGATTACCGATCCGAGAACCTTCCTGCGTGCGGAAAAACTGGAGCGCAGCCGCATGGAAGTCGCGCCGGGCTGAGGAAGTTATACACACTTGTGGATAAGGCTGTTGAAAAACAAACTGCGGGACGAATGAGCCGCCGCCGTGCCCTGCTTCTTCTGGAACGCCTCGAAGCCCTCTATCCCGACGCCCAATGCGCGTTGCACTTTCAAACGCCCCTGCAACTGCTTGTCGCTACCATCCTTTCGGCGCAATGTACCGATCTCCGGGTCAATCAGGTGACCCCCGACCTTTTCAGCCGTTATCCCGACGCTCCTTCCCTGGCTGCCGCCGACCCCGTCGAACTTGAGGATCTTATTCGCTCCACCGGGTTTTTCCGCAACAAGGCGAAAAACCTCATCGGCTGCGCCCGGGCCTTGGTTGAACGCCATACCGGCGAAGTGCCGCAGCGCATGGAGGAGCTGGTCGCCCTGCCCGGAGTCGGACGCAAGACCGCCAACGTCATTCTCGGCAACATTTTCGCTACCCCTGGGATGGTGGTCGATACCCACGTCAAGCGTCTCGCCGGTCGCTTCGGCTGGACCCGGGAAAGCGACCCGGTGCGCATTGAGAAGGATCTCTGCCGATTGCTTCCTGAAGAACGTTGGACGCAAACCAGTCATGTTCTCATCCTGCACGGCCGAGCTCTGTGTAAAGCGCCCATTCCCCATTGCTCCCGCTGTCCGGTTGTCGACCTTTGCCCCCGCATCGGTGTCGGCCGCAGCCATTGAACCGGTCATTTTTCACGTGAAACAAAAACGGCTCCTGCCCGAAAAGGCAAGAGCCGTTTTTTTCACCAGGGTCGCCCTTGGCGGTCAATCCTGTTTCTCCGGATCATCTTCTTCTTCCGGTAAAGTAGGAATCAGGGTGATGCTTTGATCATCCTCCCGGGGTTTGTCGGAAATCTGTTTGGTCGAGTTGTCGAGGCTGATCGATTTGCCTTCGCGGTCAAAGACCGAATTGTCATCGAGGATGACCAACCCCAGGCGTTCCGCCACGTCTCGGCGGTACTGGTACTGGTGGTTGAGCTTTTCGCGGCGGAGGCGATAGCTGAGATACATCCAGACCATGGCAAAGATGGCCGCGACCCCGAGCAGCACCCCGAGGGAGGCGAGGAGATAGAAAGCCGCACGTTCGCCGGCATGGCCGATGAAAATGAGAATATCGTCGATCTTGTAGATGATGCCCGCAGCCAGCACCAGCATCAGCAGGCCAAGAAGGAAGGGAACTTGGCGGGTGATGTTGAGAGCGACCTGGAGTTTGGAAGGGGAGGAGAGATCGCCGCCGAACCCGGCCGCCAAGTCTTTGCTCGTCGAATGGGAATAGTCGTAGAGATATTTGTTGAAAAAGAGAATGACGACCCCGAACATGAAGGTGATGGCCACCGGTGCGATGAAGGAAGCGAAGATATAGGGGCGCCAGGGGAAGGCTGCGTCGGGGGAAGAAAGGTGGATGATAAAGCAGACGAAGAAAATTAACCCTTCGATCACCATCAGAATAATCAAATAGTTGAGGATGAAACTTTTAAGTTCCGTCTTGTCGAAAAGATTGGCGATACCTTTAAGTTTTTCGTCGGAAGTGCCGCTCATGGAAAAATCCTTTGGTCAGTTTTGATTGAGGCATCGCTCCGTGACGCGAGCGGGACCGGCAGGCGAGCCGAGTGGGTTGAATGGGGAATAAGGGCAGTATAAACGTAAATGAAGGGGCATATTAGCAGTCTTTCGTTTAATAATCAAACGGTGAGAACCTTTCCTGATGATTCCGTCAACAGATGCCGAGGCGGGTGGAAAAATTGACAGGAGGGCGCCAAGAAGGTATCTTACCGGGGTTTTTACGAGATGAAGCCAACCCCGAGGAGAGAAAGGAAAGCGGAAATGTTACCAGCGGCCAAAGGCGATATCGTGACCGTTCAGTATACGGGCACGTTGAGCAACGGCGAGATCTTCGATGAGTCTCCCGAGGACCGTCCCTTACAGTTTGTCATCGGCAAGAAAGAGGTGATCCCCGGCTTCGAGGAAGCCGTGATCGGCATGGTGACCGGCGAAAAACGCACGGTTACCATCCCCGCCGTTCAGGCCTACGGGGAAAAGCTACCGCAGCGAATCGAGGAGATCGATCGTGCGCGGCTGCCGGAGGCGATCGCCCCCCGCGTCGGCGATCGTCTGGAGATTGTTGGCCACGACAACAGCCGCCGAATTGTCGAGGTTGTCGCAGTCAGCGACCAGACCCTGACCCTCGACGGCAATCATCCCCTGGCGGGAAGGGATCTGACCTTCGACATCGCCATGGTGGAAGTGGTTAAACAGCCTAAGCTTTTCTAGCCAACGGACGCCGGCAGCGGAAACAGGGCCCCGCTTCGAGACGGAGAGGGGCTTTTTTGCGTCCGCTGGCAGCGGCGATAGGGTTTGAAAATAATAATGTAGTCAGCAGAATCGTCAGATTGTCATGGGACTTCGGCGAAGCTTTCCTCGGCTATGGTCAGAAGCCAGAGGGACTGCTGGGAGTCGCCATTGGCGGCGATGGAAAAGGGCCGGCTAGCCCCGGTAAAATGGGTAACCTGGGAAAGTGCTGTGCGCAGACTCTCCCGGTCGCGGACCTCAGGTTGGGTCATCAACTGTAACAACAAACTGGCGACGTCATAGCCTTGGGCTTCGAGAATACTCGGAGCGGCTCCGTAGCGGGCGCGGTAAGTATCCACGAAATGCCGGACATTGGCGGCATCGGCGTCGGCATAGAAACCATCGGCAAAAAACGCCCCTTGCAGGAATTGGCCGGAACTGCGAAGAAGTTCCGGGGATTTCCAACCCGAGATCCCGAGCAGTTGTACGCCCTGAAGTCCGTAGTAACTCAACTGCGGAGCGATCAGCCTGATTTTTTCCGGATAATCGGGAATGAACAGGGCCTGGAAGGGGGGGGGATCGTTCGCCGGGAGGGCATGGCTGTTGGGATCTTCCCCTTTGAGCAGGCGCAGGGGAATACGGAAGTCGGTGAGACTTTCCTTGTAACCTTCGCTGGCGACGATTTGCCCGCCGCGGCGCATCACGCTGTTGACGAAAAGACCGGCAAGTTCTTTACCCTGTGAAGATTCAGGATAGAGCACGGCGAAGCTGGTCAGTCCCCGGCGCTCCATCGCCTGGCTCAACAGCGCCTCAACCTGTGCCTGAGACGTCAGCGAATGACGGAAGATGAAGTTGCCGATATCGGGAATTCCCGTTTTGGGGGTCAGGGCGAAAAGGGGAATGCGCAAGAGCTGGGCCTGCCGTGCGCAGACGGCGGCGGCGCCGCCAGTGATCGGTCCGGCAATGGCGAGAACACTCGGGTCGGCAGCCAGTTCATTAACGGCGCGGGTACTCTCCTCGGGATTGGCGCCCGAATCGCGAATCAGCAGCCGGATGCCGGGATAGTTCTGACCGTGCACCTCCACAGCGAATTCCATGCCCTGCCGTACCAGTTGGGCGAAGGGAGCGTGACGACCCTGCAAAGGAAGAAGCACCCCCAGGCTTCGTTCCGGAAAGGGTTGCGAGGGCGTCGTCGGGGGGAGGGACGCGGGGACGGGGGGGGGCGCCGGTGACCGGTCGGCGAAAGTGGCGGGATCACCGCCGCCGAGCTTGTTCCAGAGGGCCTCGGCTTCATTCCGGTAAGGGAAGGCGACCGGGCTTTGTAAGACCTTGGCCAGAAGAAGCTGCGCCTGTTCGGCGAGCCCCTGTTGAAGGGCGCGGGTCGCCTGCTGGGTGCGGGCATCCAGTCCGAGAGGGGTTCCTTGGAACATGAAAACCGCTTCGTTGAGATCACCGTTGGAAATCCGCTCACTCAGGATGTCATGGGCGAGGGCGAGCAGACTTGGGTCACGGCCATCCCCTTGGCGCTGAATGACGGCCAGGGCTTCCAGATGCTGACCCCGGGATGACTGGATCTCCGCCAAGGCTGTCGCCCGGCGGAGGCCGTCGGCGGGTTGCAACTGCCCCGGGTTACTTTTGAGCAGGCGGGCTACGGCCGATTCCTGCTGACCGGAGGCGGCGAGGGCCAATCCCTCGACGAGCAGGGCTTCGGCGCTCTTTTTCTCATCGGGAATGCGGCCGGTATAGAGCAGCGCCTCCTTATGACTTCCCTCTTCCAGAAAGATCCGGGCGAGGTAAAGATAAGCGGTCGGCAGTTGGGGATCCTGGAAGTTGCGGATAACAAAGCCGCGCAGCTGGGAGAGCGCCTCCTGGCTGTCCCCGTCTTCATAGGCGGAGATTCCCCGCGCCAGAGCCGGATCGTCGGCGCTCGTCGCAACGGCGGAAAATGCCGTTATGAAGAGCAGTAAAATGGTGCAGAACCAGACGGCGCGGCGGCCTGACATAAGCCCCTCCCGGTAAAATATCTCAATCAAACAGATTCTTGACCTTATCAAAAAAACTCTTGCCCATAGGGTGCATCTCTTCGCCGCTCTCTCGGGCGAACTCTTCGAGCAATTCCCGCTGGCGGGGGGTGAGATGGGTGGGGGTCTCTACCCTCAGCACCACCAGCTGGTCCCCCCGGCCGTAGCCCTGGAGGCTGGGGATGCCCTTGCCGGGCAGGTTCAGCACTTTTCCCGACTGGGTGCCGGGAGGCACCTTGACCTTCAGCTTGCCGTCGAGGGTCGGTATCTCGATCTCGGAACCCAAGGCCGCTTGAACGAAGGAGATGGGCGTTTCGCAGATGACGTCCTGCCCTTCGCGTTTGAAGATTGGATGATCCTTGACCGTGATGACCACGTAGAGATCTCCGGGCGGGCCGCCCTGGGAGCCGATTTCCCCTTCACCGCTGAGTTTGAGGCGGCTGCCGGTCTCGACCCCGGGCGGGATCTTCAGTGAGATGGTCCTTTTGCCCTTGATCTTGCCGGTGCCGCGACATTCCGGGCAAGGATTTTCGATGATTCGTCCCTCGCCGCCGCAGGTGGGACAGGGGCGGGTCAGGGAGAAGAAACCCTGCTGGTAACGGACCTGCCCCGTGCCGTGGCAGGTTGGGCAGGTCTTCGGGCTGGTTCCCTTACGGGCGCCGGTGCCGCCGCAGGCTTCGCAGGTCTGGTGCCGGGGAATCTGAACCTTGGTTTCCAGACCGAAGGCGGCTTCCTCGAAGGAGATGGTGAGATTATAGCGCAGGTCGTCGCCGCGACGGCCACGACTGCGCCGGGAGGCTCCCCCGCCGAAAATATCGCCGAAGATGTCGCCGAAGATATCCTCGAAAGGAGTTCCGCCGAACCCGAAGCCTTCAGAGGAAAAACCGCCGTTGCCGCCTAGCCCGGCATGGCCGAACTGGTCGTAAGTAGCGCGTTTCTGAGCGTCGGAGAGGACCGCATAGGCCTCGGTCAGCTCCTTGAAGCGTTCTTCGGCTTGTTTGTCACCGGGATTCTTGTCCGGATGGTATTGCAGGGCGAGACGCCGGTAGGCCTTTTTGATCTCGGTATCGCCGGCGTTGCGATTGACGCCGAGCACCTCGTAATAGTCGCGTTTACCGTTAGCCAAGGGACGATCCTTCTTTCATAAAAAATGCATGTAGGGGCGACGCATGCGTCGCCCCTACGGCGGGTCGGAAAAAGGAGAAATTCACCTTATTTCTTGTTCTCGTCGACTTCCTCGAACTCGGCGTCAACCACGTTTTCGCCCCCTTCTTTGGTGGCGCTTTCCGTGGTCGTGCCTTCGCCGGCCCCTTCGTGCTGAGCCTTGGCGTAGATAGCCTCGGCCAGTTTGTGCGAAGCCTGGGCAAGAGCCTCGGTCTTCTTCTGAATCTCTTCGACGTTTTCCCCTTCCATGGCCTTCTTGAGTTCTTCCATGGCGTTGTTGATCTTGCCCTTGGCCTCGGCGTCGATCTTGTCGCCGTGCTCGGCCAGCGACTTTTCGGTGCTGTAGACCAGGCCATCGGCCTGATTGCGGGTCTCGATCAGTTCGCGCTTTTTCTTATCCTCGCCGGCATGGGCTTCGGCATCCTTGACCATCTTCTCGATTTCGGCGTCGGAGAGGCCGGAGGATGCGGTGATGCGGATCGACTGCTCCTTGCCGGTGCCGAGATCCTTGGCCGAGACATGGAGAATGCCGTTGGCGTCGATGTCGAAGGTCACCTCGATCTGCGGCACGCCGCGCGGCGCGGCGGGGATGCCGACCAGTTCGAAGCGGCCGATGGTTTTGTTGTCGGAGGCCATTTCTCGCTCGCCCTGAAGGACATGCACCGAGACTGCCGGCTGGTTGTCGGCGGCGGTGGAGAATATCTGGCTCTTCTTGCAGGGGATGGTGGTGTTCTTCTCGATCAGCTTGGTCATGACCCCGCCCAGAGTCTCGATGCCGAGGGAGAGGGGGGTGACGTCGAGAAGCAGGACGTCCTTGACTTCCCCTTTGAGCACGCCCCCCTGGATGGCGGCGCCGATGGCAACAACCTCGTCGGGATTGACCCCTTTATTGGGGGTCTTGCCGAAGATCTCCTGGACCCGCTTTTGTACCGCCGGCATACGAGTCATGCCGCCGACGAGGATAACTTCGTCAATATCCGAGGCCGAAAGACCGGCGTCCTTGATGGCGGTCTTGCACGGTTCGACCAGCTTGTTGAGCAGGTCTTCGCAGAGGCTTTCCATCTTGGCGCGGGTCAGTTTGATCAACAGGTGTTTGGGACCACTGGCGTCGGCGGTGATGAAGGGGAGGTTGACCTCTGTCTCCATCGAGCCGGAGAGCTCACACTTGGCCTTCTCCGCCGCTTCCTTGAGGCGTTGCAGGGCCATCTTGTCGCTGCGCAGGTCGATCCCCTGCTCCTTCTTGAACTCGCTGGCGACGTAGTCGATGATGCGCTGATCGAAGTCCTCGCCGCCGAGGAAGGTGTCGCCATTGGTCGACTTGACCTCGAATACGCCGTCACCCAGTTCGAGGATGGAGACATCGAAGGTACCGCCGCCGAGGTCGAAGACCGCGATCTTCTCTTCCGCTTTCTTGTCCAGGCCGTAGGCGAGGGAGGCGGCGGTCGGCTCGTTGATGATGCGCAACACGTTGAGCCCGGCGATCTTGCCGGCATCCTTGGTCGCCTGGCGCTGGGAGTCGTTGAAGTAGGCAGGGACTGTGATGACCGCGTCGGTCACTTCCTCACCGAGATAGTCTTCCGCCGTCTGCTTCATCTTCTGCAGGATCATCGCCGAGATTTCCGGCGGGCTGTAATTTTTGCCCCGGGCCTCGACCCAGGCGTCGCCGTTATCCGCCTTGAGAATCTTGAAGGGGCTGATCTGGATGTCTTTCTGCACCGCCTCCGAATCAAACTTGCGGCCGATCAGACGCTTGATGGCATAGAGGGTGTTTTCCGGATTGGTGACCGCCTGCCGCTTGGCCTGCTGCCCCACCAGGCGCTCGCCGTTTTCGGCGAAGCCGACCATCGACGGCGTGGTGCGAGCCCCTTCCGAGTTGGCGATGACGACCGGCTCGCCGCCTTCCATGACCGCCACGCACGAGTTGGTGGTGCCGAGGTCGATACCGATGACTTTACCCATAATGATGTCCTCCTTGTGTTGAGCCCTTTTAACGGGTGATTTTTGGTGGTTTGAGCAAGGACGGCTAGGCGACGGGCGCCTTGGCCACCATGACCAGGGTGGGGCGGAGCAGACGACCGTTGAGCTGGTAGCCCTTCTGCAACTCCTTCACCACCGTATTCGCCGGATGGTCGGCGCTCTCCAGTTGTCCCATCGCTTCGTGCCAGGCCGGATCGAAGGGCGCGCCTTCCGCCTGGATCGGGGTGACGCCGAATTTTTCCAGGCTTTTGGCAAAGAGACCGAGGGTCATCTCCACCCCCTGCCGCAAACTTTCCTCGCCGCCGCTCCCTTCCTGGCGGGCATGTTCGAGAGCCCGCTCCAGATTGTCCAGCACCGGCAGCAGTTCCTTGAGGATATTTTCGTTGGCAAAGCGCGCCAAGTCTTCTTTCTCCTTCTGGGCGCGGCGTCGGAAGTTCTCCAAGTCGGCCCGTTCGCGCAGATAGAGATCCCAGTTCTTGCGGGCCTCTTCTTGGGCCGCCGCCAGCTGCTCCTCAAGGGTCGGAGTGGTCTCCGGGGTTTCGGACTCGGCCGCCGGCGCTTCCTCGACGGTTTCGGCGGCGGTTTCCTCGGCGGCGGGAAGGGCCTGCTCTTTCAGTTTTTCGGATTTTTTTGCCACGATATGCGTTCTCCTGTGTCTGTCTATTCCAATTCGTTTTCAAGGATCTGGCTGACCAGGCGCGCGGTGTAGTCGACCACGGGAATCACCTGGGAATAGTTCATGCGGCTGGGGCCGATTACCCCGAGGGTGCCGATCGTCCCCCGGCTGCTCGAATAGTTGGCGGTAATCAGGCTGCACCCCTCGATTTCGCGGTATTCGGACTCGCTGCCGATGAAAATTTGTACCCCCCGAGCCAGTTGGCTTTTGTCGAGCAGTTCGACCAGCAGGCTTTTCTGCTCGAAAGTCCGAAAGAGCCGCTTCATCCGTTCCAGATCCTTGAATTCGGGTTGTTCCAGGATGTTGGCGGCCCCTTCGATGTAGACCTGGCCCCCAAATTCGTCGCTCATGGCCTCTTGCGAGAGTTCCAGGGCGCGGCTTAGCAGCTTGTCGTAGATCGCTTTCTCCTCGGCCATTTCCCGGACGATCTTGGCTTTGATCTCCTGGATGCTCAGGCCGCTGAGGGTCTGGTTAAGATAGTTGGAAATCTGTTCCAGTTCCGATTGGGAAAGGGACAGGTCAGTTTCGATGACCTTGTTCTGCACCATCCCGGAACGGGAGACAAAGATGACCAGCAGCCGCCCCTGGGAGATTTTGAGAAACTCGATATGACGGAAGACCGTGCAGTTGAAGCGCGGCGTCATCACCACCCCGGCGTAGCTGGAGATGGCGGAAAGCACCTTGCCCGCCTCCCGTAACCGCTCTTCGACACGCAGGCCGTCGATTCGGTAATATGCTTCAATGCGGGTCTTCTGTGCTGGGTCGAGCTGGCCGATCTGAAGCAGGGTATCGACGTAGAAGCGGTAGCCCTTTTCCGTTGGCACCCGGCCCGCCGAGGTATGGGGAGAGACGATGTAGCCCATCTCTTCGAGATCGGCCATGACGTTACGCACCGTCGCCGGCGAGAGACCGATCTGATGGCGGCGCGTCACCGCCCGGGAACCGATCGGTTCGGCTGTGCCGATGTAATCCTCGACAATTGCTTCGAGAATGCGCCGGCTGCGCTCGTTGAGTTCATCGCTCATGGTTTTTTCCGGCCCCAAAAAACTCAAGCCGGAAAGCCCGGCCGTTAATGCCTTAGCACTCATCACTTCCGAGTGCTAACACGGCACAACATAACAATGCCCCTTTTCTTTGTCAAGGGCAAAGCCCCCCATTACAGGGCATTTTCTCCCGTGAAAAAGGGGTACGGGGCAGGCTAGAGAAAGGGGAGGATCAGGTGATCGAAGATGAGCCAACCGGAAAGATCAAAGGTCCAGCGCCCCGCTTCATGGCGCAGATGGCTGCCGGTGCGGGCGATGGCCGTGGCGAAGTGGGTGGCGAGAGATGTTCCGAAGCGCGCGGCGAAATCCCGGTCGTCGATTCCTTCGGCGGTGCGCAGGCCGAGGTAGAGAGTTTCCGCCATGGCCCCGGCGCGGTCAAAGCGTTCCAACTCCACCAGGGGGTCGCGCCCCGTTCCCAACACCTGCCCATAGGCGGCGAGATCGCCGGGAACCGTCAGGCGCCGACCCCAGCCGGCTGGATCGAAGGCATGGGCGCCGGCGCCGAGGGCCAGGCACCCCTGGCGGCGCCAGTAGCCGAGGTTGTGGCGGCATTCGCGCCCGGGGCGGGCGTAATTGGAGATTTCGTAATGATGGAAACCAGCTGCGTCCAGGTCGTCGTGGAGGAGAGTAAACTGCCGGGCGTAGCTCTGTTCGTCGGGAAGGGCCAATCCCCCCCGGCGCTGAAGGTCATGGTAGGGGGTTTCCTCCTCCACGCTCAGGCCGTAGCAGGAGAGGTGATCCGGTTCCAGGGCGAGAAAAGCGGCAATCTCCCGTTCCAGGTCGGCCGGACTTTGGCCGGGGCGGGCATAGATCAGATCGAGTCCAAGATTATCGAAGCCCGCCGCGCGACTCCAGGCCACCGCCTGGCGGATTTCGGCGGTGCTGTGGATGCGGCCAAGCTGGGCCAAGGCCTGATCATCGAGGGACTGGGCGCCGAGGGAGAGGCGGTTGACCCCGGCGGCACGGTAGCCGGCAAGGGATTGGGGGGAGAGGGTGCCGGGGTTGGCTTCGAGACTGATTTCACAACCGGCAACGAAGCCGAAGCGGGCGGCAGCCGCTTGCAGAATTCGGCCGACCTGAGCCGGTGTCAGCAGTGAAGGGGTGCCGCCGCCGAAAAAGACCGTCGTCAGCGGTCCCTCCCACATACCGCTGGCTGCGGCCAGATTCAGTTGTTGGAGCAGCCGTTCGACATACTCCGCCAGCAGCGCCGGGGAATGGCGATCAGTAGAGAAGAAGTCGCAATAAGGGCACTTGCGGGCACAGAAGGGGATGTGCAGGTAGAGGGAGGTCATCGGGCATTGAAAAGGCGGGGGAGTTCCCCGCCTTTTTCCGTTGGGCAAGGCAGACAGGCCTAGTGGAAGTCCGTGAACTGGCTGGCGTTGATCCACAGGTGGGCGACGATGCTGACGGCGTAACCGAGGGCGACGGCCCACGTCCATTTGAGATGATTGCCAAAGGTGTAGACGCCGCGGGCGGCCCCCATCAGGGCAACGCCCGCGGCCGAGCCGATGGAAAGCAGGCTGCCGCCGACGCCGGCGGTCAGGGTGACCAACAGCCACTGGCCGTGAGACATGTGCGGATCCATGGTCAGCACAGCGAACATGACCGGGATGTTGTCGACCACCGCCGAGAGGAGGCCGATCATGACGTTGGCGGTGGTCGGTCCCAGGTCGAGGTAAAGATATTGGGAGGTCACCGCCAGGTAGCCGAACTGGCCGAGGCCGCCGACGCAGAGAATGACGCCGTAGAAAAAGAGCAGGGTATCCCACTCGGCGCGGGCGATTTTGCGGAACAGGTCGAAACCGATGCCGGGGCCGTGGCCGTGTTCACCGGGCGCCACAGCCACGGCAGTGCCATGTTCGTCGGGATTGTGGCCGGTCATGTCCAGCGGTTGGTCGCCGGTGCCAAGGCGATGTTCCGCTTTTTTCAGCCAGTAGCCGAAGAAGCCGAGGTAGCCGAGGCCGAGCATCATCCCGGCCGCCGGGGGAAGGTGCAGGAAATTGTGGAATGAAACCGCCGTGACGATGGTGCAGAGAAAGAGAAAAATAATGCGTTTGGCGCCCTGTTTCATTTGCACCAGACACTGCAAGGCTTCCGGGCGCTCTTTGCTGACGGAGAAACTCATCAGGGCCGCCGGAATGATCCAGTTAAGCAGGGAGGGGATGAAGATGGCGAAAAATTCGGCGAAATCGACCTTGCCCTTCTGCCAGACCATCAGTGTGGTGATGTCGCCGAAGGGGGAGAAGGCGCCGCCGGCATTGGCGGCGACCACGATGTTGATACAGGCGACGATCAGAAATTTTTTGTTGTCGCCGCCGACCGCCATGGCCACCGCGCCCATCAGTAGCGCCGTGGTCAGGTTATCCGCCACCGGCGAAATGAAAAAGGCGAGTAATCCGGTCATCCAGAAGACCGTGCGCAGGGTGAAGCCGCGACTGACCAGCCAGGAACGCAGGGCCTGGAAGACATTGCGCTCATCCATGGCATTGATGTAGGTCATCGCCGCCAGCAGGAAGAGGAAAAGTTCGGCATATTCGATCAGGTTGTGCTTGATGGCGTCGTGCGCGGTGTGGGTGTCGCCCAAGGCGGCATAGGCCAGGGCAACTAGAACCCAGATGATACCCGCCGCGAAAATGACCGGCTTGCTTTTGCGCAGGTGCAGTTTTTCTTCCATGATGACCAGGCTGTAGGCGACTATGAAGAGGACCAAGGCGATAACGCCGTAAATTGTGCCGGTCAGGTCGCGAATGGAACCGCCTCCCCCCTCGCTGGCCCAGAGAGGGGACGCCGTCAGTGCAAGACAGATGAGAGTAGAAAATAGTTTGTTCATATGGTCACCTTTATGCTGGAGGAAAGAGTCGTTTTCCATTAATGTGTTTTAGGAAAGCTGTTACGCCCCGTTTTTTATCATCAACTCTTGCCGGGTGTCAAGCGAAACACAGTTTTCAAATGCTTGCCATGGCCGATTTATTTACTTTATACTTGGCCCGCGAATGCCCGTTATTTCGAGGTCTCTTAAAATAATAATAAAACGATTTTTTGTAAACTATTCACCTGCCAGCGACAGGCCCTCGGATTTTGGTCGCACGTCACCATCCGGCGACATGAAATCCGGCTGCTTGCCTTCGAACAGTAGACGCAAGGCTTCGGCGGCCGTGATGCCGTTTTTGCGGCAGGTCGACAGGTAACCACGAACTCGGCAGAAGATCTTGGCCCCTTCCCAAGAGCGGAAGCATCCGGAGATTTTCTGCTGAACCTTGGTCATCCTAAGGTCGTTTTCCGCTTGGTTGTTGGAGAAGGGGACGTGGGCTTCGACCATGAATCGCAACACATCCTCTTCGTAATCCCGCAGGCGTTCCAATAGATTGCGGGACTTGGATCGGGCCAGGCGGCCCCGTTGCCCCTCTTTTCGTTGGTCTTCGTCAGGCGGGGGGCATTCCCGCTCGGCCTCGGCCAGCAGCGCTCGGTAGCGGCTGCGGTAATGATCGGCGATTGGAGGATCGAGACAGCCCCCGGCGTCTAGAGTCGCTTTGTTGATTTCCTTGAGTAACAACGCCATCGGTTGCGCCCGCTCGGGGTTTTCGGTGCCTTCTTGCGGTTCGGGTCGGTCGAAGGCGGCTTGCTGCTGTTCTTGCTGTTAAGCCCGAGGCGGTTCAGCAAGAGGGTAACCAAAAGCAGCAGAACCTCCAAGCTGGACCGAAGGGCCGGCGACAGATCCGGTTCCTGGACCAGTTGCGCCTTGACCTGCTTGATGGTGGCGTCGACATCAATGTTTTCAATCGTCATTCTTGCGTCACCCGCGTATGAGATGACGCATTGTAACACGGGTTTTCAGGACGGAATTTTTGTCCCTGTAGCGCATTCTGCCGTCATGAAATTTTTGGGCCGTCACGGGGATGGCTCATCTCTCCATCATCCCCCAGGGAGGAGCGCGGCTCCCCTGAGAGGTCTTTGCGCACCCCTCGAACAAGGCGTGCAGAGTTTACAAAAATGACATAAAACCGTGTCAAGAACTTTTTTCAAATTCCGTGCTGAATAGTTACCGATTTTTTATTTATGCGAGGAAATTATGAAAAGAAAAATCTGTGTTTCGGCCGTTCAATTCAATATCGTTTTAGGTGATGTAGAGGCCAATTTGCACCGGGCAACCGAAGGGATTCGCAAGGTTAGGGCGAAAGATGCCAGACTGGCCGTTCTCCCCGAAATGTGGAGTACCGGTTACGACTACAAACGCCTTCCCGAACTGGCCCGGGAAACCCCTCGGGTGCTGGAGGCGCTGCAAGATCTCGCCCGGGAGCTGGGCATGGTCCTGGTCGGCAGCCTGCCGGAAGGGCAGGGGGACCGGGTTTACAACACCGCCTATGTTATTGATCAGGGCAAGGTCGTCGACAGTTACCGCAAGCTGCATCTCTTTTCCAACATGGGCGAGGACCGCTTCTTGGCCGCCGGCGAGCGCACCCTGGTGGTGCCGACTTCGGTCGGGCGGCTCGGTCTTGCCATCTGTTACGATCTGCGTTTCCCCGAGCTCTTTCGCAAGCTGGCCCTGGAAGGGACGGAAATCCTCTGTCTCAGCGCTGAGTGGCCGAAACCCCGGCAGGAACACTGGCGCACCCTGCTGCGCGCCCGCGCCATCGAAAACCAGTTCTTCGTCATCGCCGCCAACTGCTGCGGCATCCAGGGCAAGCTCGACTTTTTCGGCATGAGCCTGCTTATCGCTCCCCGGGGGGAAATCCTCGCCGAGGCCGGGGAGAGCGACACCGAGCTCGTCGCCGCCTTCGACTTCGAGGAAATGGTCAATTACCGCAACCAGATCCGCTGCTACCAGGATCGCCGCCCCGAAGTCTACGGCACCCTGCCCTGATCATTCCTCCAGGCGCTGAGCCTGCTTGCGGAATGCGGCGGGAATCTCCGCCAGTGTGGCGGCGAAATGCAGACCACCCTCGGCATCCACATAAAGAAATTTCGGTTCATCGGCGGCGCTTGCGGGCGCCGCTTTTTTTTGGTGCGCCAGGCATGGCGCGTGGTGCGTAAGCACCAGATGATTGATCGTGGTGGTCAATCGTTGACTTGGAGGTGAAAGTCCTCTACGGACCCTGATGACGGGAACCGTTAGCTGAACGGCAA
>NZ_JAVESI010000084.1:0-4632 GCF_034006665.1 Trichloromonas sp. | reverse complement strand
TCGCTTCCTTCAGACCCTGCCGTTACCAGCAACGCCCTTGCGATTCGGATTGTCTTCCCCCTGGCCGGGGTGACGCCTGTCTCTTGCAACAGGCCGGGTTTGCCCGCTACGCTGGGCAAACAAAAAATCCCCTCAAAATATTAATTTTGAGGGGATTTTTTATCTAAAAAAAATAGGCTTTAACCTTCTTTAGCTATAAACGCCTCAGCCCGGGCCACATCCTCTTTCGAACCGATAAAGGCCGGCGCCCGGTCGTTGATATTTTGCGGTTGCAGATCGAGGATGCAACCACGGCCTGTAGAAGCCGCCCCACCCGCCTGTTCAATCAGAAAGGCCATGGGATTGAGCTCGAACACCAGACGCAATTTACCGTTAACGGCATTTTTCAGGTGAGGGTACATGAAAATTCCCTTCCCTTTCATCAAAATCTGATTGATATCGGGAACAAACCCGCCACTATAGCGCAGTTTGGCTCCCCGTGCCTCCAGATCCTGCACAAAAGCCTCGGTACCATTACTGTAAAGGTTACGTTGCCCCCCCGGTGCATAGATTCCACCGGTCTGGGACATGGTCACGTTCTCCCGCACCAGGGTATATTCCATCAGAGCATTCATGGCGAACTCATGCACGCCGCGCCCGGTCGAGTAGACCAGGGTATTGCGCGGTCCGTAGAGGATGTACATAGCCGCGACTTGGTTACGCCCGGGTTGCAGCAGATCCCCCCCCTCGTAGATCGAGACGATCGTTCCCACAGCCAGATTGACATCAACCAGGGAAGAGCCGTCGAGAGGATCGAAAGCCACTGAGTACTTCCCCTCATGATCGGCGGATACGGGAATGATATCGGGCGATTCCTCAGACAGCATGTTGGCGACCACCCCGGAATGGATCAGACGCTTGCGCAGAATGCGGTCGGAAAGGACGTCCAAGGCAAGTTGCTCTTCACCATACAGGTTGGAAGTCCCCGCGACCCCCAGGTCACCGGTACGGATGGAGTTGACGATGTACTTGGAAGCATCGGCGATTTCACAGATCAAACGAGTCAGATCACGATTTTCGCCGACCTCCCGCAAATGCCGACGCAGGTCAATCTGAAATTTGGTTTTGCCCGGTTCAACCATCGTATTCTCCTTCCACCCCTGAAATTATAAATAGTTTAGTAATTTTAGAATTTTAAATCAAAACGCCAGGACCGGCAAGGGCAAACTCCCAAAATGTATACGCAAAACATTGACTTAGAATCTCATAATGATATTATTGGGGAAAATTTTTTCATTTCAGGGAGGAGTCAAATGCAAGAAGGAAATGGTCAGGGCAGCGAGAAAAAATCGAATATCCAGCAATTGTGGGATACAGCACTGAAAACAACCCAAGACACGGTCAAAAACCTTGTTCGACCGGCGACCTGCTATGTACAGGCCATGCAAAAAAAAATCGAACTGACCGTTCTTTCCCGCAAGATCACCATGGCGCAAAACGATCTGGGCAAGCGCATCGATAAGGCCCGGGACACCCAAACGGCCAATATTTTCGAGGATGCCGAAGTCAAGGCCGCCCTAGAAACTCTCGACCAGATGAAACAGACCGCCGCCAGACTGAATGAAGAAATCGCCAACCTGCAAAGCCAAGCCGCTCCGAAGTCCTCCGACAACGATGAACCCAAGGCATAAGGTCAAAAAAAGGCCCCTGAAGCAGGGGCCTTTTTCATTTCAGCGCATATGCTTACGGGGGCGCGGGACACTGTGCAACTGCTCGTCCTTATGCTCGCGATCCCATTTGCGCAACGACTCGCACGTGTCATTCTCCGCCGCAGCGAGCTCGGCCGCGTGGCGATCCATGATGTTCAGGGATTTCTCAAGGTGTTCGAGATTGACGTTCTCTTTCGGGGTGACCAGAGAATCTTCGCTTTGCTTCACGTCGGTCATGGTAGCTCCTTCCACCTGAGAGTCGCCGGCCCCTTCAACCCTACGCCGAAAGGGAACAGCGGACTTTAAATGGCATCTGCCATGGTCCAGTATAACATAGAGTCGTCCATCCTGCCCGTCACGCCCCGGTCAGGGTCTAAGGCCATGTTGCAGTACCTGTAGCATCGCCTCGTGAATCAGACCGTTGCTCGCCAGACACTCCCGGCCATAGATATCGTAAGTCCCCCCGGAAAAATCACTGATTCGGCCCCCGGCTTCTTCCACCAGAATCTTGCCGGCGGCTACATCCCACGGCTTGAGTTTCATTTCCCAGAATCCATCAAAACGCCCGGCGGCGGTGCAGGCCAAGTCGAGACTGGCGGAACCGGCTCGGCGACAAGCCCGCGCCGCTCGCTGAAAATTGACGAAATGATCAAAATTGTTGACTGGGCTGGTCTTGCGATCATAGGGAAAACCGGTTGCAAGCAGAGCATTGGCCAGCTGATCGGTTTTTGAAACCCGCAGGGGTAAATCGTTGAGAAAGGCCCCGGCACCTTTTTCCGCTACGAACATCTCTCGGGAAATGGGGTTGTAGACCACCCCCAGTTGCACTTCCCCCGCCACCTCCAGGGCGATGGAAACGGCAAACCAGGGAAAACCGTGGGCGTAATTGGTGGTCCCATCCAGCGGATCGACGATCCAGCGATACTGGGAGTCCGTCGAGCCGTAATCAGCCTCCTCGGCGAGAATATCGTGACGCGGAAATGTTCCGCGCAAAACCTCAACAATGGCCGCTTCGGCGAGCCGGTCCGCTTCCGTTACCAGGTCGACTTCCCCCTTGTAACTCACGGCGATGCCCCGCCCGAATCGTTCCATCAGAATCTCTCCCCCGCGGCGAGCCGCCGCCGTTGCGATCGCTTTCATACCGTCCTCATCCTCTCCGTGCGTCGGCGTCATCCGAAGAAAATCCTTCATCCTCACACCAGAGACGGGTGGCGCTGACTACGGCCACCGGGATACAGGCGAACTGGAGAAAAGGAATCGCCAGCAACGCCAGAATACCTACGCCAAAACCGAGCATGGTGGTTTTACGCGCGAAAATATAGCGGCGCTGTTCGGCGAAGTTCAGCCGCTTGCGGGAAAAAACGAAACCCATATATTCCACCACCAGAAAAAAGAGGGTCAAGAGGACCGCCAGAACCGAATAGAACAGACTGCCGATCACCGGTAGCAGATTGAGAAGGAGCAGGGCCAGCATCATGATCACGAAAATCGAGATTTTTTTTACTTCTACCGCAAGAGTGGCGAAGGCATCACGACCGAAGGTCACAAGAGAAAAGGTTTCCTCATTCCGTTGTCCGGCGATCAAATCCTCGGTCCGTTCCGAAAGAAGATCATTAAAAGGAGAGGCAATGAGATTGCCGATAACGGTGAAGGAAAAAAAGACCACCACCGTCGTCACCACCCCCGCGAGAATCCAGAGAAAATAATAGAGCGTGGCCCAGTACCAGGCCTCTCCCCGAGGGATGAGTTGAACGACGCTGTCATTGAAAAAATCCATGCCGAAATAGACGGATCCGGAAAAAACCACCAGATTGATCAAAAAGGGAATAAGAACATACTTCCACAGGCTGGGATGATGCAGCAGAAAGCGCGCACTCTGCCAATGTGAAAAAAACCCCCGGGAAAAATTGCCGACCGGACGGACCACGGCGGAAATGGCCATAAAAAAATCTCCTCGTTATCGAAATTCGACGCCCATCCTAACACAGGCGTCCGCGTATCACCAATCGCTTGAATTGCCGAGCCGGTGCGCGAACAGGGTACCGCACCCCCCTTCGGCCTGGACGCGCCAGGCATTGGCGCGGCGAGCGTTGACCCCCTGCGCCGACAGCCAGACATGGAGTTCGTCGACATGGGCGGAATCGGGGCTGACAAATGCGGACTCGGGCACGGGATTGCAAGCCAGCAGATGCAGGGTCAACTCGGGAAAGCGCTGAAAAAGCGGCAAGAGCTCTGCGAACTCCGCCGGTGAATCGTTGATCCCGGCCAGTAGCAAATAGTTGATCCCGATCTTACGCCGGCGTCGCCGGGAAAGCCCTGACAGGGACTCCTCCAGAACCGACAACAAATCGCCCAACTCCGCTCCCCGGGGAATCAGGCGACGGTGGGTGACGGCGCAACCGGCATGCAGGGAGAGCATCAGCCCGTTGTGCGGCAGAAGGATCATTCTCCTGAAATGTGCCGTGGGGCTGCCGGTGGTGGTGAGGGACAAAGGCAGGTTGAGACTTCGGCAGTTTGCTAGGAATTCCCGAACTGCCGCAAAATTATGCAACGGTTCACCGATGCCGGAAAGGGTCAGCCGCCGGGGCTTGATCCCCAGGGCGTGGGCGGCTTCAACCTGCGCCCAAAGTTCAGCGACGCTGAGATTGCGCAGCAGACCCCGGGAGCCCGAAGCGCAAAAGGGACAACCGACGGCGCAACCGGCCTGGCTGGAGAGACAGAGCGTGCCGCTGCCGTAATAGACGGACTCAACGGCAAGGCCGTCGGCAAGAGGCACAAGAAATTTGTGGTTGGCGGACATCCGCATCCAAACCCTTTCACAATCGAGTAGGGTGAGGCGAGCAGATCAAGCTCGCCTCATCCCTCTCACAGAACCGTACGTACGGGCCTCGTATACGGCTCCTGTCCATTCTTCCCCTCAGTACATCTGAGGCAGGTACCCGGT
>NZ_JAVESI010000042.1:0-30817 GCF_034006665.1 Trichloromonas sp. | reverse complement strand
CTTTTGCATCTGGTGTAAAACAACCCGGTCCCACACCCACTTTTATAGAGTCAGCTCCCCATTTATCTAAGTCAACAGTTGCTTCAATACTTGATACATTACCAGCAATAATAAAAATATCATCACCGAAGTTTTCTTTAATAAATTTAATCATTCTTTTCATTTTTTTAGAATGACCATGTGCGATATCTATTGTAACATAATCAGGTATTATATTTTCATTCTTTAATTCAGTTAAAAGATTATAACTATCTTCATTTACACCTATCGAAATAGATGATACTAAATTTAATTCTTTCATTTTTTTAATAAATGATTTAGAATCAAAATTAAATCTATGCATAACATAAAAATAACCTTCTTCTGCTAATTTAATTGCTAATTCTTCATTTATAACAGATTCCATATTAGCTGGCATAACAGGATTTTTAAATGTATATTTACCAAATTTTATACTTGTATCACATTCTGATCTACTATCTACAATACTATAACGAGGAACTAAATTAATATCATCAAAGTCAAATTTTAAATTCATATTCATATTCATATATTTTTATTTAATATATAAATTTTAAATTTAAAAGTTTAAAAATAAAAAAATGACTAACAATTTGATTAGTCATTTTTTAAATAAAAATAATTTAAATTACTTTTTTGAACGCCATTTTTCACTATAATGTTGATCGTAAATTTTACCTATTAATTTATAATTAATGTATGATATATAACCTAAAAATTCATCATCTACTATCATTATATAATAACTATCATAATCTCCACTAGAATTTTCCCATGTTTTTGTTGGACGAACATCAATTAATCTACCATCATTTAATATTAATTGATATGTTTGTCCAATTTGATAATAATTTTTTGTCGGTAATTCTCTAACATCTTTTATTTCACCATTTTCAATATCATCCATAATTTCTTTAAATTCAGTAGTATTCTCTAATACTTTAATTTTTTGATCAATTAATTTTTTAGTTATGTCATCTGGCCAAAAATCTGCAAATGGTATTGGTGAAGTATCATTTGGATCTATTTGAGATAATCTAGATTGGCGATCTTCTTCTGATTTTAATCGTCTTTTTTGGTATTCTTCTTCTCTTTTTCTTTTTTTACCAAATCCAAACCATTCATTTACTTGTGGGTTTGTATAATCATTAAAATTTTTAATGTTTTTCATAATTATTTGTTTTTTTTGATTTTTATCATATTTTAAATTTATATATTAAATAAAAAAATCACTTTTCTAAAAATTTTAGTATAAACTTAAAAAGTTTTTAACAAAAAAAGGATACTGTTTAGTATCCTTTTATATTACATATTTAAAATTTAAGAAATTAAATATTTGTTATTAATGTACCATTTGAATCATACTCAACTAAAGTTTCAGTAATAGTATAATCTAAATTAATAACACCTTTTATATCTTGACCTGATGGATTTTTACCGTAAAATACTACAGTTCCATCGTCATTTGTCGTCATTGTTTTTATTGTATAACCAGATGCAATAGATGTAGCAGATATAGACGACTTAGAATTTGTATTTATTAAATATATATTATCTGGTCTATAAATAATGAATCCATCAAAGAATTTATTCATTTTAGTTTGTAATTCAACAGGAGCATATACATAATCATTAACACTATCATCAATATCTAAATATGTGTTTGTATATGTTAAATCATCTTTTGATATTGATAACAATATTTTACTAGATTTATTGAAAAAATAAATATTATTATTATGTGTATATTCATATATCAATTCTCTATCTAATGACATTGGATCACTCATATCATTATAAATAGATTTATCATATTGAATAAATATAGAATCGTTAACTGAATCGTGTATAAATTTATAATAATCATATTCACTATTACAATTATCTTCAATTATAATATATAAATTATCATTTAAAACAAAAATAAAATGAATAGGTAATAAAGTACCTACAGTATCATTCCATATAATAGTTTGATCTAATTTTGAATATGTACCATTTTTTGTAATATAGTTATATTGATTTATATCACTTTTATAAATAATATGATCATCAAACATATGAAAATCCATAAAATTATCATCATATATATAACTGTCATATACAATACTAATATTAGGTACGTCACTATTTAAATCAACCTCTATAATTTTATTATAATTATTTAAGAAATAAAATTTTGTACTATCGGTATTCTTATAAAATGGATCATTAAATGATTTTGTAATCTTATCATTATATAAATTAATATTATGACCAACATCATAAAATTTACCATCATTTAAATCATATAGTATATTACTATAATCTATAACTGTATAACTAGTATCTATAACAAAATCAACAGTATCATAATAAACTAACCACATATCATCATTAACAAATGTTGTATCTACAACGTTAATATAATTTGTAGTCGAATCAATATGTGCACTATCATATACAGTTATATACTCATGTGTTAATACTTCATAACTAACATCAATATAATTACCATAAAATAATAAATAATTTTTATTAATTGGGAAAAAATCATCAATACCTGTAATTTTAATAGATCCTTCATCTGATAATCTAAGTGTATCAATATTACCATTAATATCTTCAATTAATACATAATTATCAGTTGTTTCACTTGATTTTGTAGTAGATTTAAATGGTATACTATGTACAATATTAGAATTATACATTGATTTAAGTGAACTAATATCACTAGTATATCTACCAATAACTAAACCACTTTGATAATTTGGTTTATCTGGATTAGTTGGAACAATATCAAAAATATCATCTTTTTCACATGATATAAATATTACTGATATTAGTAATGTTAAAAATAAATAAAATAATTTTTTCATATTCATATAGTTTTAATTTTTAGGATTTATAAAATTAATTGCACAAAAATAATAATTAATTTTTAATTATACAAATATTTTCAAATAAATTATTTAAAATATAATTAATATCATCTGTATATTTAATTCTTATTAATTTAATATTATTTTTTTCACAATATACATTTTTTATTTTATCTTTAATCTTTTGATTTTCTAATGATTTTTTACCACCAAATATAGATATTGGCTTAAAATGTTGAATACCATCATATTCAATACAAATATTATAATCTGGTAAATAGAAGTCAAATGGGATTGGTTTAGTATTTTTACAGTTTTTAAATCTTTTTTGATAATCATATTTTATATTAATGCCATCTAATAATTTTTTAATTAATTTTTCGCCTTTTGATGTTTTACAAATAGGACAACCACTCCCGTTTAAATGATGTAAAGGTTGCTGTTCAAATATACCATGAAAAGGACATATAATTTTTATATGACCAGTCAAAGAAAACACAGAAGTCTTTACCCTTTAGGGTTCAGTAGCTTCTGTGATGAATTTGACAAAAAATAATCCTAACCTTGTGTAAGGATATATTGTTTAATGGTGTTTGGATTTGCTTCACCAATTGAACAAACAAAATAACCATCTGACCAAAAAGTTTTTTCAACCCAAAATTGAGTGTGTAAATAATTTCTATGTTGGGAACGACATATGTGGTAAGTAGATTCTTGTTTTAACTTTCTAACAATTGAAGTGATAGACAAACGAGGAATATAACGAATTAAAAAATGGATATGGTCTATATCACTTTCAAATACTTCTATTTCAAAATCTGATTTTGAAGTGATATTTAGTAATAATTGTTTCATATCATCTTTTAACTGACCAACAAGTAATTTCTTTCTGTATTTACACACAAAGATTAAATGACATTCTAAGTAATGTTTTGAACGATTTGTTGAACGATAATGAGATTTTTTAGACATAACTTTTTAATTTTTTTGTGAATACTTTTCACAAACCATAAAGTATTTACATAAAAAATTAAAAAATGTAAAAAATGACTTTTAAAGTTTAATATATACATTATATGAAAACAATATTTAAGTCATTTAAGTTTAGAATATATCCAAATAAAGAACAAGAAATCTTGTTGGCTAAACATTTTGGTGCTTGTAGATTTGTTTTCAATCATTATCTAAACAAAAGAAAAGAAAGTTATCTTGAAGATAAGAAATCGCTTAATTACTATGATAACGCTAATGATTTAACTCAATTTAAAAAAGATGAAAACTATAATTGGTTAAAAGAAATTAATAGTCAATCATTACAATCATCTTTAAGAAATCTTGATAGTTCATATATGAGATTTTTTAGAAAACAAAGTAAGTTTCCAAGATTTAAGTCAAAATATGATAGACAATCTTTTAAGATACCACAATCAGTATCAGTTGAAAAAAATCAATTATTAATACCAAAGTTCAAAGGTGGTATTAGAATTAATTTACATAGAGAAATAGAAGGAAATATTCAATTTGCTACTATTTCCAAATCAACAACTGGAAATTATTATGTTTCTTTAACTTGTGAAGTTCAACACCAACCTTATGAAAAAACCAATTCAATGGTGGGTATTGATACAGGTACTAAAGATTTAGCTATATTAAGTGATGGAACTACATATGAAAATATTAAAACATTAAAAAATAATTTAAAGAAATTAAAATATAATCAAAGGCAACTATCAAAGAAAGTTAAAGGTAGTTCATCAAGAAATAAACAAAGAAAAAACCTTGCTGTGATACATGAAAAAATAACTAATGTTAGAAAAGATTATTTACATAAAGTTTCAACTGAAATTGTCAAAAACCACGACATCATATCAGTTGAAGATTTAGCCGTAAAGAATATCATGAAAAATCATAAGTTAGCACAAGCAATGTCTGATGTTAGTTTAGGTTCATTCTATTCTATGTTGGAATATAAGTGTGAGTGGAATGATAAACAATTTGTTAAAATTGATAGATTTTTCCCATCATCTAAAATGTGTTCTAATTGTGGTTGGATAAATCAAGATTTAACTCTAAAAGATAGAGAATGGACTTGTCCATCATGTGGTGAAAAACATGATAGAGATTTTAATGCAAGTAAAAACATTTTAAAACAAGGTTTAAAAATAATATTGTCTGGTTCAGGGATTGAGTCGGACATTAAACAAAAACAGGTGGAGGCGTTGTCGTTAGATGAGTCTATGAAACCTGAAACACATTAGTCTTTAGCTAATGTGTAGTTCATTTGATCTTATTATAAATTCAATGGTATTTAATCTTTTTGTACTCATATCATTATATATAATATTTAAATTGTCAAAAAACGACTTTTTTTTATTAATATATAAATATAGATTTTATGAATCTAAAAAATAAAAAACGTGCAACATATAAAGATGTTGTAAGTTTTTAAAAAACAATTAATTATAAAAATGAAAAATTGGAAATTTGATTTGTTTAATTTCAAACAAGGATTAACACTTGATCAACTTGAAATTTCATCAATTGTTGAAAAACATTTACACAGATTTGATACAATGTCTGAAAAACAACTAACTGAATCATTAAAAAATAGTTTAAAAGATTATAGTTATGATACAGATGTTAAGAAATTACTTGAAAGTTTTGATGAAGAGTTAGAAAGTATGCCACTACTATACGAATTAAAAGATTTGTATAAAAAAGTAGAGGGTAAGAATTATGGAATGTTATATAGAGAACCATTAAATAAAATCTTAGATATTATATCTAAAGATGATGATTCAACTAGAATGGAACATATTTTGAATGAACTAGCTCTTTATGACTGGGTACCTGAGATTAAAATATTTATGAATAAACTGACTACTGATCCAGTAGAAAGAAAAAATATGAATTCTAATGGTGGTAAACAAAGTAAAATATTTACTGTGGTTGACGAGATTGAAGAAGGTCATGTTGCATTTATAGGTGACAGGTGGTTTATGTTAACAGAAAAAGAAATTAAACAGTGTGTTTTAAGAGATGTTGTTAAGGATGAAAATAAATTAAAAGTATTAGAAAATTTAGAAAAAGCTATGAGACTTTCTAATTTTGAAAAAGAGACTATTAATTTTAGAATTGATGAGAATTTATCAATTGGTTTAAGTATGAATAAAAAATTATATTTAAATGGTGAAGAAGCTGACAAAGAATCTACACTAGAAGATTTATTTAATTCACCAATAGTACCATTCTTAAAAAAGAATTATTATCATGTAATTGAGTCTGTTTCTAAAAATATTGATAAAATTGTTGATTTAGATGTTGCTTGTAAAATAACTAATTTAACAAAACCTATGACTGAAACATTTGCATTTAATTATAAAGATAAAATGTATGTTTATAATGTTGATAAAAGAACTGGATCATTTTTATTTGAATATGATTCTGCTAATCAACTTATTCAAGATGTACAGAGAGAAATGGGATATGATCTAACTGACTTCTTTGAAAATAAACTTTCAAAAGAATTAAGACATTTCAAAAAACTTGAAGATAGAGAAAAACAAATTGAAATGAAGATTAAAGAAGTTAATGAATCTATTGACGAACTTAAAGAAAATGAAGATATTCTTAAAGAATCTACAGAATTAAAAGCAGCATTTAATAATCTTTTAATTTACAAACATAATTTAACAAAAGATTTAAATCAAATTAAAGATCAAAAAGCACAAGAAAGAAAGAAACTTTAATAATTTAAAGTTAATTATTTAAAGGGAGTTGTTTAACTCCCTTTTTTAATTTTTTTAATTTTTAATTTTCTTAAAGCCAGTTCAACCTTTTCAATTCCTATTTTTTCAATTAAATATTCAACTGAATTATTTTTAATTGCTACATCAACAGGATCTTCTTCTTTTTCAATTGTCCACATTGAATATGCATCATTTTTCCTTTTGATGAAATCACTATAAAATATTTTATCTTTTTTATACATTTTTAATTATTTTATTAAGTTTAATTTTTCTTAATTCTAATTCAATTTTCTCTATACCAATTATTTCGATGATATCTTTAATGGAATAGTCATTTAATATAACTTTTATATTATATTGTTCATCGACATAAATTTTATATGCATTATCTCCGTCTTCCATATTATAATTATTTAATTTATTTTTTCAATAAAAACTTCAAGATGATCTTTATTATATTTAATTCCAAAAGATGGTTTAAATGGATTTTGTCTACCTTTAAAATTTAATATATTAAACTCTTTATCTGTTTTGTGTTTATCTTTTAATAGTTTTTTATATTCTATTTTTAATGCAAATTCAAATTCATCCATTGTTGTTTTAACCCAACTACCACTTGATTCAATTATTTGCTCTGGTTTTAAATTTTCACCTAAATGATGCCATATTTCACCATCATATTCAAATACTTTAGGTTTTTTAAGAACGCAAGCATAACCTTTATAACATTCTATATCTTTACTTTTTATTTTTTGTTTTTTTAAAAGTTTAATATAAATTGGATTTATTTTAGAAATAAATTCTATACTATCCGATTTTTTTACTTCTACTGTATAAAAAATATCATCATATTTTATTCTATTACCATCATCATCTTTTAACCAATAACTCTTATTTGATATATGACCTGGTTCATATGTTGATCCAATTAAAAATTTATCAATATGACCACGAAGAAATGCATAACAACCTCTTTTTTTAGGAGGGTTATGAAAAGACTTGTCACCTGTTTTATATTGATCCTGATAAACTGATGATAAACCACCAAATCTTACAAATTTCATTTTGTTAAATTTTTAAGTTTTAATATTTTTTCCTTTCTATTTCTTAATTTTTTAAAATGTAAATAATTATCGTAATCATTTATTTCAATTGAATATATAAATGGAAATAATTTTTTATCTCTGATAAATGATTTATCATCAATTGTAATATTATCATCCATATTAATAATATTATATAAGTAGTTAAAATCTATTAAAATATCATCATCTTTATATAAATATTTAACATTAATATTTAATATATCTACTACATTAATATTATGAAAAATTGGTATGTCATAACTGTAAAATCTATAGTTACCATTATTACTAACAAATTTAAAGTTTTCTGGTTTTTTACTCCAACTAAACCACATATTTTTATTTTTTTTACTCATAATCTACAAAATTAAATAAAAAAAATTTAATATCCAAATAAAAAAATTATAATTAATAATCAATCACTTAACAAAAAACCTTTAATTTTTTATCAAAAATAACGAAACCTTTTTAAATTTTTAATATATAACATATTATAAAATAAAATATGTATTTAAATGCAAAAAAGCAAGTTCTCCCCAATATACAAAGGTACTAAAATTTTATTAAATTCCAAAAAATAATCCAATAAAATGCCAAATTACTTAGAAGATAGAGAATTATATTATGAACTAATATTAAGTAAAGGAAAAGGTCAATTGACAAGAAAAGCACAAGATTTGTTAATATTAATAGCAAAAAATACAGTTAGAAAAAAAGAAAGAAATTATAACAGTGTAGATGATAAAAATGATTGTATTCAGCAAGGTTTATTACATATGTTTCAAAATTGGAAAAATTTTAATTATAGAAAATATGACAGTGCTTTACCATATTTTACAGAAATATTTAAACGTGGTATAGCAGATGGAATGAATCTATTGAATAATAAGAAAAGTTATAATGACGACGTTGTAAAAATGATAAGTATTGACAGATCAAATGACGGTAAAGGGTTACATACTTTTTAATTTTTATAAATTATTCATTTATAGTTTTTAATTTTTAATATATACTAAAAAAGTACAAATATTATGATATCATTTTTTAAAAAACTAAAAAAATCCGAAATTGTCATTGTAGATGATAATGAATATTATGCTCAACTTATTAAAGCTAATATTTATAAAAAGGGATTTACTAATATTAAAATATTTAATGAAGGAGAAACTGCAGTTGATTATATAAATAAAAATAAACCTATTTGCGTAATATTAGATCATATATTAACATCAAACGGATTAAATGGTGACGGAGTTCTTAAAAAAATTAAAAAATACAACAATAATATAAATGTTATTATAATTTCTGCTCAAGAAGATGTTAAAACAGCAGCTGAATTAATGAAGTTAGGTGCATTTGATTATATTATAAAAAATGAAGACATGACGTTTTTTAATCTAGAAAATTCTTTATCAAAATTAGAAAGAATATTAGTTATCGATAATAATAAGATATTAACAGTGTCTCTTATTTTAATGGGTATTATATTTATATTAATGTATATATTTTTATCAAATATATTATAAAATAATGAGTTCAAATAAATCAAAATTTAATAATAAATATAAACAAGGATTTTATCATTTACAAAATCCTAATAAATATATAGGAGATCCAACTAATATAAAATTTAGAAGTAGTTGGGAATATGCATTTTGTACATTTTTAGATATGAATGATAAAATAATAAGGTGGTCATGTGAACAGCCCGTTATAACTTATCAAGATTTAAGAGGCCGCACTCATAGATATTTCCCCGATTTTTACTATGAAATCTTAAAAAATGGAGATCCACATGACATCAAGAAGGTAATAGTTGAATTAAAACCTGAAAGTGAATTATATCCACCAAAAAAACCATTAAATGAAACAGCAAAATCATTAGAAAACTACGAATATGCTGTTCGTACACACATTAAGAATAAGTTGAAATGGAGTAAAGCAACTGAATATGCAGAAAAATATGGTGCTGAATTTATAATTATAACAGAAAAACATTTAAAACAAAGAGGGTTATTGAGATGAGAAAACCAAGAGGATATTGGACTTTTGAAAAGTGCAAAAAAGAAGCTTTAAAGTATAAAAGTAAAATGCAATTCAAAAATAATAATTCTAGTGCATATAACGAGTCAGTTAAAAATAAATGGTTAAATGAAATTTGTTTACATATGAAAAAAATCAGAAATCCAAAAGGATACTGGACTTTTGAAAAATGTAAAGAAGAAGCATTGAAATATAAAAATAAGAGTGATTTTTCTAAAAATAGTAAAAGTGCATATTTATCATCATATAAAAATGGATGGATAAATGATATATGTAATCATATGAAACCAAAAGGGAATTTATATAAAAGATGTATTTATTGTTATGAATTTTCTGATAATTCAGTTTATGTTGGGTTAACATATAATATAAATAAAAGAAAACATAATCGAATAATAGATAAAAATGATGCGGTAATGTTATATATGAATAAAACTAATTTAATACCCATATTTAAACAATTGACCAATTATATAGATGTAGAAGATGCTATAGAAAAAGAAAAATATTATTTAAATAAATATAAAATAGATAATTGGAATATTTTAAATAGAATTAAAAC
The DNA here is from genome assembly GCF_034006665.1 of Trichloromonas sp. GTDB lineage: Bacteria > Desulfobacterota > Desulfuromonadia > Desulfuromonadales > Trichloromonadaceae > Trichloromonas. The sequence goes on along the minus strand of NZ_JAVESI010000042.1, from coordinate 20,496 downwards.
CGGTTCAATTGGTGGTAATACTATAAAATGGGATTATGAATCATGTAAAAACGAAGCATTAAAATATAAAAATAGAAAATCATTTAAAGAAAATTCAAGTAGTGCATATTATGTATGTATAAGAAATAAATGGTTAGATAATTTCTGTAAACATATGACAAATAAAAAACAAAAACCAAAAGGATTTTGGTCAAAGGAAAATTGCACTAAATATTTAAAAAAGTGTGAAAATTTAAAAGATTTTAAAAATAAATATGGAACAGCATATAATAAGATGGTTAAAAATAAATGGATAAATGATAGTCATAGAAAAATTAAAATATGGACTTTTGAAAAATGTAAAGAAGAATCATTAAAATATAAATATTTAAAAGATTTTAAAAAATATTCATCTGGTGCATATAGTTACTGTTTAAAAAACAAGATATTGAATATTGTTGGTTCACATTTAATTAGATTAAAATAAATATTTACAAATGATAATATTAAAAGAAAAAGATAAAAAATTTGAATATTATGTTAGAGCATTAAGAGGTAAATTTGGAAATGATCTACCTTCTTTAATACATGAATCAAACAAAGAAATATTCTTAATGAGAAAAAATCCTACTAGTTGGTTTACAGGTTGTCCATTAAATGATATAAAAGTTGGTAAATTTTATTTAATTAATTACAATTTTAACGGCAATAAGTTGTATTGTCCTATTTTTGCAATAGATTATAGGGTTACAGATAATAATAAGCATGTTATATATGCAGTCAATTTAGATTATTTACCTTTTGATTATAAAATGATATATTTTAATAAATTATCAATTGTTTATAGTCAAATTTTTGATAAAAATAATGACTCAAATGGAGTTATGGAAGAAACCCCACTACCTGTTAAATTTGAAACAGTTTATAAAACACTTGAAAAAAATGGAGGATATCATTATTCTATATCGGCATTTGATATTACTAAAATTAATGAATGTTTTGTTGTATCTACAAGTTTGATGTATTTATTAATACATGTTCATATGAGACCTGTTAATATTGCACTTATGAAACAATTGATGGAAGAATATCAAGAAGGTAGTGAAACAAAAGAAAAATTAAAAAATTTGCTAAATAATTTAGATGAATCTGTAAAAACATATGAAGAAGATGTACAATCTTATTATAAAAAATTAAGAAATATAGAAAATAATTATAAATTATTTGAATGATTTTATTGAATATCCTTCTTTTAATGGTATTTTTGGATCTACGTTAAACCTATCATTTATATAAATTTTTAATTCATTTTCAACAAAATAATCTGGTACTTCTTTATCCATTTCCATATTATAAATTTTATCAGCTAAATAAATTGAGAATTCTTGTAAAACTTCTGGTTTTATTGCTGATACTAAATCATCTGATACTACAAATGCTCTTATAAATCTATCTTTAATTGGTATTTCACCTTCTGCTACCTTCATTGATTTATCTATTATCTTTTTTAGAAAAGAATTATAATCATTACCAGGATTTGTTATTACAGGATTCAATATTTTATTAAATGCTCTTGATGTACCTAATATATAACCTAAAGTTGCGATGATTGGAAAGAATGGAGCTAATAAAATTGGTGCTATTCTATGTACCATTTTTACTGTTCCTATTTTTAAATCAGACTGTTTTTTAGCTTTTATTGCATCTTTAAAAATAGCATATAATATACCAAATGTAAACTTTTTACCATTTTTCTTTAACTCGTGTCCTAAATTTCCATTTTTGGCAGCATTTAAATAATATTGGATTTCATTTTTATCCTTTATTCCTAATCTACTTAATGTATATTTTAAATTATCTTCATATTTTTCTAAAATTAAATATTCATTATATTTTAACATTATTACTATTTATTTTTAAAATGACGAGTCATGTTGAATAGAATCTTCACGTATAATATCATTAATATGTTCTATTGCATCTTCTAGTGATATCACTTTAACTTTGTGATAATCATTATTTTTAAAGTAGTTATCAAATTCTTCATCTGACATATTTTTATTAATTTTGCGGTAGTAGTCATAATACAATTTATTTTGTATTTCTGCTAACTTTTCAGCATCTGATTTATTAATAAAAACTGTTCCTATATCTGTACTATAATTTGTTAATACTACCCATAAATTATTTGATTTTATACCTTTAGAAATAGCATCTTTTTCTTTACTAATAAGGTTATCGATATCATTAAATCTTTTAATTTTTGCCATTATGATAAATTATTTTTAAGTATATATAAAATTATTTTCTTTTAATTTTCTTCTGTAAATCTTTAATTTTTACGATTCTCATAATTCTTTTATTTTTTTTACCATAATTTTTAAAACAAATTGGTCCAATTCCTAATTCAATATTATCTTTAACTGTAAGTGTTCTAGCACAACAGCAACAAATTCCCATATGATAAAATTCCATATCGGTTGGAAATTCTTTATCGTTTTTAAATTGTTTTAATAACCATTTAATACCAGAAATACAATCATGAACAGCATCAACTTTAACTTTTTGAGTTCTAATATAATCTATATCATCAATTTTAATAATACCTAAATATTGATAATTACCATCTAGTAACACTGATATATAGTATATTTCATCATTATTTTTATCTTTTGGTTTTGTAATTTTATACATGAACCATTTACCAGTTTTATTTGATTTTAGTATAAATTTACCTTTACCACCAAAAAAATATAATTTAATATCTTCTTTATCTAATATTCTAATTCCTTTATTAATCATATCTAAATATTTTAAGTTTGATACAAAAATACTAATTATTTTAATAAAAACCAATTTTTTATAATTTGAATTATAATTATTTTATATATAATTCTAAAATTAATAATAATAAATGGCATCATATAGACAACAAAATAATCAAGGTATGTTAGGTGGAACTGGAATAAACCAAGGATTTTTTAATAAAATGCTTAGAAAAATAAGTAATTATGGATTATTATATGATATTGACACAGCAAGACAGTCATTTGCAATTGGAGCATCAGAAAATCCTGAATCATATTCAAATATGGGTAATATTACAGAAGGTCCTTATATGTATGATTTATTTACCAAAAAGATGATATCTAAGATATTAGATAAAAAATCAATTGCTCAACTAGATAGATCTTATTTTGATAAAAGAAAAATATTAAGACAATATTCAATAAAAGACGAAATAAGAGATTATATTAACCAGATCGCAGATGAAGTAATTATATTCAATGATAAAAATAAATTTTGTTGGGCTGCTGATTTACCAGATGAATTTGATGATATTATAAGAAAAAAAGTCCATGAAAATTTTCAAAAATTATATAATGTATTTGGTTTTAATGATGGTATAACAGCATGGAATCATTTAAAAGATTTATTAATTGATGGATTTATTGCATTTGAAATTGTATATGATAAAAAACAAAAAAATATAACAGATTTAGTAAAGTTAGATCCATTGACATTAGTACCTGCAGCTGATCCAGAAACTCAAACAATTGTATGGATACAGTATCCTGATAATCCAAGATTAAGAAGAGTACTATTAGATGCACAAGTTGTTTATATATCTTATGGTAATAATCAAGATTATGGGGAGACATCTTATGTTGAACCTTTAATAAGACCTTATAATCAATTAAAATTAATAGAACAAACAAAATTACTTTATAATATAAATCAAGCTGCAATTTATAAAAAATTCGTTATACCTGTTGGTGGTTTATCGAGACAACAAGCTGAACAACAAATATATCAATTAATGTCTGAATATCATGAAGATATACAATGGGATGATAATTTAGGTACAGTAAGTATAAATGGTAGTTCACATATTCCACATAGTAAAGATTTTTGGTTTCCGTCTTCTAATGAAGGAGGAACACCTGAAATTACAATAGAAACACCACAAGGTAATGATTTAAATGAAGATCAAATTTTAAATTGGTTTGATAAAAATTTAAAAAAGGCATCAAGAATACCATTTTCTAGATTTGAAAAGGAGTCAGGTGGTGGTAATTTATATCAAGATGCATCAGAAATGACAAGAGATGAAATAAAATTTCAAAATTTTATTAAAAGAATAAGAACAGTATTTAGAGAATTATTAATAAAACCTCTTAAAATTCAAATGATGAGAGATTTCCCAGAATTAATGCAAGATTATAATTTTATAAATAATTTAAATGTTATATTTAACTCTAATGAATTATTTGAAGAATGGAAATATTTAGCAAATTTAGAAAAAAGATCAAATATCGCAGCAACATTATCATCTAATTTACAAAATGCAGAAGGTGAAGGATATTTATCATTAGAATGGATTATTAGAAATATTATGAAATTTAATGATAAAGATATTGCAGAAAATAACAAATATAAATTAAAAGAAAAAGGATCACTTGCCGGAGGAGAAGGCGTTGAAGGAGAAGAAGGAATGGAAGAAGAATTTGGAGGAACTCCATCTGGACCAGGTGCACCATTTTTTGGTGGAGGTGAATCACCATCAGCTGGTGGAGAATTTGGAGGAGAATCACCAGCAGAAGAAGGGGGTGGATTTGAAGGAGAACCACCAGCACAAGGTGGGGAAGTTCAAACAGGAGGAGAAGAACCTGTACAATAATTTATAAAAAAAACGAGTTTTATATTTTAATATATAAATAAAAATTAAAAAATTAATATGACAGATATTACTAATATCCATTATAAACCCATCTAATACTAGTGTTATTCCACTGCTAGCATAATTTTCTAAATATCCTACACCTCTAATATCAATAGTTCCGCCACTACAAGATTCATCTAATATTATTTTACCTGCAATTAACTCTATATTAATAACATCATTATCATTTGTATTTATTACTTTAACTTCACCAGAATATGATCTTATTAAAGTTTTGGTATTTTTATTATTATTAGTATCTATTATTAATTCTTTATTACTATTACCTGTAAAACAATTACTTAATATTAAATTATTATCTATTTTTATTGTTGATGATAATTGAGTATTTTTAATATTTCCGTTTATATTATAAATATCATTTTCTATTATACTATCTATTATTGATGTTTTACTACCATTAAAATCACCTTGTATTGTAACATTATAAAAATATGTGTTATTTAATATAATAGATGATATATTAGATGTTACTATATATTCGTTTTTATCACCATATATGCTAAATTCTGATAAATTATAGTCATCTGTAATATTAAGATCTGATCTTATATATATCTTATTTAAGTTATATGTATTAGCAATAATTATAGCTTGTTGTATATTATTTACAGGTTGGGCTATTGTTCCAACGGGATGCTCTATTCCTACATATGGTGAATTAAAATCAAAATAAACTCTATCTCCATAAGCTAATCTTTTTTCAACATCAGATCTAACAATAGGTACATCTGATGTATTATTTGTAACAGAAGCATTATTTATAATAAATGGACTTAAACCATCATCTGAATATAAATTCATATCAACTGTTATAGACATATTTTCTACGTAAACTTTCCACCCGTTTGTTAAAAAATAATATGGTGGTGTTGATTGAAATTCCGATATTGGCTCACCTCCAAATGTAAAAAAAGCAGCATCATATTTAGCATTATCATCTATTAAAACCCATTCTTTCCAATTTGAGTATAAATCAATTCCAACATCAATATATGTTATACCAGTAAGAACTATTATTAATTTATTAATAGGGTCAAAAGTAACTACATCATTTCCCATTCATTCATATATAAATTTATCATATATATAAAATAAATTAAATCCAATTTAATTTTAACATAAATCTTTAAAAACACTGAAATATTCAGAAATTGTATTCTGGTATTTTTTATTTTTATTATATATATCAACTATATCATTATAATACATTTTAAAAATAGAATAACCATCTTTTATATCATCTATTAATAAATCCGGTGTTTCATCGGAAAAATAAATATGAATATCATCATCTATTACTATTCCATTACTTGCATTAACCAGTTCCATTAATCCGCCACTAGATACATGTAATATTGGTAATTGACATTGTAAAGCTTGACAAGTGACCTTAGATCCAGCATCTCTATAAAATAATGATAAAAAAGCATCAGATTCACCAATCAACTTAGACATTTGTTCATCATTATCAACATATCCTAATTTTATAATATTATCAGGTAAATCAACATCACAATACCCTATTAATTTTATAATATCATCCTTATTAATAAATTTTGATAATTCTATAATACTTTTTAATCTTTTAGGATGTCTATTCCAATTAGTTGCAGATGATATAAAAGTAAATTTTTCATTTTTTATTTTTCTTTTATAAAATACTTTATCATCTACATTATTTAATATTACTTTATAATTAAGTGGAGAATAACCATATAGTTTTTTCAATGAATCTTTAGAAAATTTACTTATAAAAATAACCATATCAGATTCTAATGCTGCCCTATTTAACATACAATTTTTATATTTTAATTCATTTTGCCAATATATACCATCCATTCTTTTCACTAGAGCAATATCTTTTTTATCTGCCCATTCTAATATATCTATTGGGTATGTAGTATTTGTTACAATAATATCAGATTCTTTATAATCATAAACTCTTTCAAAATTATATAAATGAGCATATTTTGTTAAATCCCTCATTATGTCATTCTCAATTGGTCCATAAGAATTATTATTATGTAATTTATTCGATAATGAATTTATCGAGCAATCATAATATTTTTTTATTTTTTTCATTTACCCACCAATTTGTTTTTAATTTTAAAAAAGTATCATCTTCAAAATGTACCACATATCCTTCTATATTATGTTCTGATTTACAATCTATTATTAATTGTTCTAATGTTTTATTATGGTATTCAACCATATTTATACCTTCTGATTTATAATTTTCAATATCTAAGTATTTACCAGTTTTATTACATCTTAATTTTAATAAAATTAAATCTTTTCTATCTCCATAATCCACATACATCTTTGTTCCTATATACTCAAAAATTGGCTGTATGTTTTTATTTAAACACCTATTAATGAAATCAAAATAATTTTTATCTGATAAAAAATCATTAACTTTTAAATTTATAGTTTCATCTATTCCATGTTTAGTAAATGATATAATTTTATTATTTGGTAATTTTAAAAAAGATACTAAATAACCATCTTCTTTTGTTGTTATATTTTTTATTTTTTTATCTTTAAATAATTCATATCTACAATGATTATATTGATCAATTTCCCAAAATTTATGTAACAATAAATGATGATTAAATACACTACCATCATCATCAAATACAAAACAAATACCCTTTAATTCTAATGCATTAATATTCGGATTATCTAATATAGGTAACATAAAATTATTATATTTAGCATACCTATATCCAAAAATTGATAAATTATAATTATCTATAACATATTTATTTTCATAGAAATACATATCAGGATTGTTATTAATAATATTTATACAATCTTCATATGTTGGAATATAAAATTTCATTTAATTTATATTCATTATTAATATATAAGTTTATCTCCAATATCTATCTCTTTCATCTTCTTCTATGTCATAATCACTATAATGTATATTAGTTCCCATTATTGAAGCAGTATCAAAAATTTCATTTAATGTTATATCATGTTCTTTTAATATTTTATTTATTTGATCATCTGATATGTAATTATCGTTTTTAATGTGTCCGGTATAATAACTACCATTACTATATATTGTTACTCCTATTTTTCTATATATGGAATTTGATTTTTGTTTTAAATCTATAATTACTAATTGAATATTACTAGTTCCAACATAGTCTTGCCAATATGATAATGAATCTTTTATACACCAACTAGTATCATTTGCGATTTGTTGTAGAGCATCATGTGATAATACTCTAATAACCATTAATTCACCATCATTAAATACCATTTTTAATTCACTGTTATTTCTTACTTTTTTTTCTATTTCTTCATCATCATTACTAGACATTACAAATTTCATAAGAGCTTCAATAAGTTCTTCTTGTGTTTTATATCTAGAAACTTTTTTCAAAAAGAAAGTTCTATACATTTCTAATTTTTTCTTTGACTCTTCATTATCTGAACTTAATTCTCTAATCAATTCAATAAAATAATCATTTGTATGTAAGTTCTTTCTTAAATAAGATGGATATTCACTTGCAAATATTTTAGCTTTATTAATATCGATTATTCTAACTAGATCATCTTCTAATCTTTCAAAATTTGTATTATATGTTCTACCATTTATAGTATATGGTAATTTTTGAAACATATATTCATGAACTCTTTGAGGTAAATTCCTTAAAATATTTTTATTATCATTTAATGTTCTTAATAATATTCTTAACCGTGTCAATGATATTTTTTCTTGAAAATGAAAATATGTAAATAAACCTAATAGACCATTTTTATTATTCAACATTTTAATAATTCTAATATAATTAGTATTAGTTTCGTCTTTTTGATGTCTTTTTAATACTTTTATTGCTAAATCTCTATTTTCTTTTATATACGTTTTATAACCAAATACTCTAAAATTATCCTTAATGAATGTTCTTACTTTAAATAATAATGCATAATCTTCTTTTAATAATAAATCATCACAAATATTATCTAATTGATTTCTTGACATTCTATAATATTCTTTTGGTAATTCGTATTTTTCTACCAATTTACATTGTATATCATTCAATAAGTGTTGATATGTTCTTTTTTTATCGGGGTGATTATTAACAACATTTCTTATAAAATTAGCAAATCTATTATCATTTAATTCTAAAAATGATTGATACATTAAATCTTTAAAATTACTAAATTGATATATTTCTTTTCCACTTAATAGAAAATCATCAATTTCTTTTTTAATTTCTTCTTCAACATTACTCCCTAATTTTTGAACTAATTTATTTACAATTGGATTAGTTTTTAATGCATCCTTTATTTTATCCTTTATTAAATTATCATACATAATAAAATTTTTATTTTATTTTATTTATATATAAATAAAATTTTACTTAATTCATGAAGTATTTAAAATCATATAACGAATCCATTAAACATCTTTTAAAACCCAAAGATAGTGAAGAAGTATCAAAAACTGTTGAAATAAGAGATCAGATTTATATACAACAACATAAATGTCAATATGAAATTTTAAAATTTTTAAAATCTATAAAATTTAAATTTGATTATCCAATTGAATTAATAAAAGAACCAACTATGTTTGATATGATTGGTAGTATAATTATTACTGATTTTATAAAAGAACATAAAAGAATAATACCAAACTTTAATAAATTATCATATGATGAACAAAATATAGCATGGGATAAAAGTATTAATAATATAATTAAACCTAAAATTAAAGAAATATTAAATCAATATGATTTTAAATTAAATGATGACGGTATTAAATATGGTCAAGGTGATTTATTAATAGAATTTTCTACACCATATGACGAATTATTAAAATTTAGTAAATCAAATTTTAAAATAGTATCTGATAAATTTATAAAAAAATAAAATTTCATGAAAAAATTTACTACTATATTAAACGAGAAAATGGAAATAGAAAAAGGAACAATTAAATTATCTGTTCTTTTTACTGATATTGTTGATAGTGCTGAAAAATGGAGAGATAGTAAAGAAGATATGATGAAATCATTAGAACAACAATCTATTTTGTTCGATAATTTATCAAAGAAACATAAAGGTATAATTGTAAAATCTATTGGAGATGCATATATGGTATCATTTAAAAAAATTGAAGATTCGATAAAATTTGCAATAGAATTACAAAATGAATTAAAAGAAAATCCAATTAAAGTAAATAATAAAAATATAAATATTAGAATTGGAATTTGTTATGGAGAAGTACATGAAACTACAATTGAATTACAAGGACATAAAATGATTGATTATATGGGAAATGTAGTAAATAGTGCTGCAAGAATAGAAGGAAAGGTATGTAAACCAGGTAATGTGGTTTTTTCTTCTTTTGATGAAAATATTGATATTAAAGATTTATTAAAAGATTATAAAGTAGATTTTATAAAATTTAAAAATGAAGGAGATGAAGCTAAAAGATCATCAAGGCTACTAACAGATGTACAAAGATATTATTATAAAGATATTAAGGAACTAAAAGGAATTAAAGAAATAGAAGTTTATCATATAAATTTATAACTTTTTTTATTTTCATTACTATATAAATAAAAATTTTAGTAGTGAAAGATTTAATCAATAAATTAATAATTGATCAACCTTTTGGTATTTATACAAGAAATGGTTTAGAATATACATTAAAGGATATTAAAAATAAACTTCATATTTATTTATTAGATTTTAATGATGTTAAATCATTAAATGAAAAACATGGTTATAAATCAGTTAATGAAATTTTTAAAAAAACCTTTTCAGAATTAAATGACAAATTTATCATCGGTAGAGCTTTCTCGGGTGATGAAATATTTATATGTACTACTAATGAAGATGCTGAAATATGGGCAATTAATTATATAGAAAAAATTTGTTCAAAAAACAATTTATATTTTGAACATATATATTCTATTTTTGATCCATTTGAAGAAGATATAAAAGATAAATTTGATAAAATGATAGAACAATTACATGGATAGATATTATACAAAATTAATATCAACTGATTTAATTGAAGTTAAACCATTAGATAAACCAAATGGTACTTTATACTATATCTATATGGATTATACATATAAAGATTTGTTAAAAGAAAGAAAAGAAAAAATTGATAAAATCATAGGAAAATGGAAGAAAAAATAACCGAAAATCAAGTAATGGATTATTGTCTTCATTTATTAGATGGTTGTAAAAGATTAAATTTAAATTATTATAAATTTGATTTCTATAAGAGATTAAATGATTTTTATAATAAAAGATTAGTTAATGGGAATTATATGGTTAATGTATCAAATAAAGAATGTGTTAATTTTCTTGAAGATATATCAAAAGAAATTAATTGTTATTATGAAAGCAGAAGTCCAAAATATAGAAAGTATAAATTACAAAATATAATAAAAAGAAATGAAGTCAGAAAAAATTAAAAGTGATATTAATAATATACTAGAAAAATATTTTTTTGAATTTAATACAGATAAAACTAGAAATCAAATATGTAATGAATTATCTAATTATTTAAATATGGATGTTATCGATAAGACAACCAATGATATGATAAGGTATGATCAATTTGATTTTAGAGTAAAAATAGGTAATAATTATTATCCGTTAAATGATACATTAATTCATATAGAAAGAATTGAAAAATTAAAAAGAATAATGAAATAACTTATGAATAAACACGAACAATTAGAAAAATTAGAAAAAGAATTAAAAAAATTAAAAGATTTACATAAATCAATGTGGGAATCATATGGTAGTGAATTATCATCTGGTGATATGGAAAATAAAGAAAAAGAATTAGAATATAAAATTAGAGAAATTAAAAATGAAATAGTTAAAGATTTCTTTATTGAAAGAGGAGCATATCCAGATTTTGAAATTACTAATTCACCAATGTTTGAAATCAAATATAAACAAAAAAGTAAATTATTACAAGTTGGTACATTGAACATACCAGATGTTAATTATTTTATTTTTAATATTTTAAATGATTTAAATAAGAAAATTTATATTTATAACAATGGTGATATATGGTTATTTGAAGATAATATGAAATCTATAAGATTTGCAACATTAGAATGTGATGATAGACTTATGAAATATAGAAAGAATAAAATTAATAAAATATATGGTAAATAAATTAGAAGAAATAGGATTTTATTCTCTTAGTGATGAAAGAGCTAAGAATGCATCATTAACATCACAAATGAAGAGATGCGAGATGATTATCACTGAATACTGCAATTTCAATTGCCCATATTGTAGAGGATTAAAATCAGAAATATATGGTAATCGGAAACATAAAATGTTATCATTAGATGAAGTAAAGCAAAATATAGATTATTGGTGTGAAAATGAACCATTAGAAAATATAAGATTTTCTGGAGGAGAACCAACATTACACCCAAATATTAAAGAAATAGTTAAATATTCAAAAGAAAAAGGAATAAATAGAATTGCTATATCAACTAATGGTTCTAATAACTTAGAATTATATAAACAACTTATAAATTTAGGTGTTAATGATTATTCAATATCATTAGATGCTTGCTGCAGTGAAGACGGCGATAAAATGGCAGGTGATATTAAAGGATCTTGGGATATAGTAATAAACAATATAAAAGAAATATCTAAATTGACATATGTATCTGTGGGTATCGTATTAAATGAAATGAATATTGATAAAACAATAGATACTATTAAATTTGCTGATTCATTAGGAGTTTCAGATATCCGTATAATAAGTTCTGCTCAATTTAATCAACCTATACCAAGATTAAATGAAGTACCAGAAACAATTAAGGAAAAATATCCTATATTAAGATATAGAATTGATAATTTTGCAAATGGTATAAATGTTAGAGGATTAACTGAAAACGATAGTCATAAATGTCATTTAATGTTAGATGATAGTGTTATAGCGGCTGATTTTCATTTTCAATGTGTTATTCACATGAGAGAAGGAGGTAAACCAATTGGTAAAGTTGGACCAAATATGAGACAGGAAAGATATGATTTTATACAATCATTTGATACTCATAAAGATCCAATATGTAAAAAGAATTGTTTAGATGTTTGTCGTTTTTTCAATTCTAGATATGATTATTATAATAGATGTTTGTAATTAATATATAGAATAAAATAAAATAAACATAATAAAATGAATAAAAAATTAAAAGTTGGATTAGATTTAACAAAACCAAAAATTAAAAAATTTAATGAATTTAATGAATTGATCATACAAGAATCAATTAATAATACTGATGTAAATTTAATTAAAAAATCATTCCAAAATATTGGTATTGATATAGTTAATGATAAATCAGGTTATAAAATAGATATTACAAAATATGGGGAAGATATTGAATAAAAACTGGTTATCTAATGGTGAAATAATTAAACAATATAATTGTATATGGGATACTGGTTCAATGGAAACATTAATATCTGAAAAAGTTATAAATGATTTAAATCCAATAAAAAATGGATATGTATTTATAAATACTATTCATGGAGAAAAGAAATCAGATAAATATATTTTACAATTGTTATTAGAAGATCATTCAAAATCTATAAAAATAAATTCTGCTTGTTTTGGAAAAAGTAGAGAATTTGACATTATTATTGGAATGGATATAATTGAATATGGTTTATTTGTTTTAGATAAAGGTAAATTTTCATTTACAATTGAACAACTTAAATAAATATGGCAATACATAACAAATGGTTAAACGATTATGCTAAAGAACACACATTTAAAATTTTTAAAACAAATGAACCTTGTCCACATAAAGGATGTTATAATCATGTTATAACCCCATGTGAATTATGTGGTAGAATAGGAATGCAAGGTGACTTTAAAATAAGTATAAATGATCTAGAAAAAATTAAAAATAGACATAGAAAAATAAATAAATTATATGAGAAAAACAATTGGGTTAGTAGCACACGATAATAGAAAAGAAGATTTAATAGAATGGGTACAGTATAATGCTAAAAGAATAAGTAAACATAAATTAGTATGTACCGGCACTACTGGTAAATTAATAATGGTGGCATTAGATGAAAAAGGATATTCAACAGAAATGGAAATACTTAAAAGTGGTCCATTGGGAGGAGATTAAGAATTAGGAGCAAGAATAACAAATGAAGAAATTGATGTTTTGATATTTTTATGGGATCCTATGTCAGTTCAACCACATGATGTTGATGTTAAAGCTTTATTAAGATTATCTGTATTATATAATATACCAACAGCATCTAATAGGTCGACAGCAGATTATATTATATCATCAGAATTGTTTAAAGACAAAGATTATAAACCAACTAAAAAAGATTATTCTAAATACATTAATAGAGAAATATAATATGAAAACAAATAAAGTGTATAATGGTGATTGTTTAGAAATAATGAAAAATATACCAGATAAATCTATTGATTTAATTGTTTGTGATTTACCATTTGGTTCAACCGCAAATAATTGGGATATTATAATACCATTTGAACCTTTATGGGAACAATATAAAAGAATAATGAAAAAAGAAACACCTATAATTCTATTCGGTACAGGTTTATTTGCATATAAATTAGCATTATCTAACGAAAAAATGTTTAAATATGAAATAATATGGCATAAATCAAAATCTGGTTCTGCCTTTACTGCTAAATATAGACCAGTTGCTAAGCATGAAAATATATTGGTTTTTGGTAAAGGAAAAATAAAATATAATCCACAATTAATTGAAGGCGAACCTTATAAAAGAAAATGGACAGAGCATAAATTAAACAACATGAAATATGGTTTTAAAGGAGTAGAACATGATAATAAAGGAACTAGACATCCAGGTAGTGTTCAATTTTTCCAACAAAAATGGAGAAGACAAGATCAAGTCCATCCAACTCAAAAACCAGTAGAATTGTTAGAATGGATTATAAAATCGTATTCAAATGAAGATGATATTGTATTGGATAATACCGCAGGTAGTGGAACAACTGGTGTCGCATGTATAAATACAAATAGAAATTATATTTTAATTGAAAAAGAACAAAAATATATTGACATAATAAATAAAAGATTAAATAATGGATAAAGAAATAATTAGAAAAAAATGGGAGCCTATTATAGAAATGCAAATAGAACCTATTAAATTAGATTATCAAACAGAAGTGGAAATATCAGTATGGGTAGAGAGGTATATGGCTTCAAATATAGAACACGAAAGAAGGATATCATTTTTAACAACATCATTTAAAAAATATAGAAACTTATTATTAACCGATAAAGGATATTCAATTAATGTAATAAAAACTTTTTATAATCCATTAATAAATGAAATATGTTATGAATTAGAAAACGGCGAAGTTATAATTAATAATAAAAAATATGAAACTCAAATTAGTAGTGACTATAGAATAAATTTATTTTATTCAATTGTTGATCCTGGTAATCCTAAATTAAGAAATTTAAAAATTAATAAATTAATAAATGGTAGATAAATATTTAATAAAAGTAATAAGACATTTTAATTCTTTAGAAAAAGAATTAGATAATATCATTCAATCCATAAAAAGTAAAAAATTAAATGATTATGAATTATTAAAACTACGAAGTCCCAACGAAATATTAACAGATGTGGAAGAAACATCATATGAACTAAGAAGAATAGAACCTAATAAGAAAATAAGAAAATTAACTGAATTATTTATATATTTTTTAGATAAAGAAGATTATAATAATTGTCAAAAAATAATAAATATTATAAAATGCAAGAAATCACAATAGAATATGAAAGAAGATTTATTTTAAAAGATTTTCCAAATGATTTTGATACATACAAAAAATCAAGAATAGAACAATGGTATTTAACTAAACCGGATAATCCAGTTTCTATAAGAATAAGAAGATATGATGATGGTAGATGTTATTTTGATGTTAAGAAAGGGTTTGGTATGGAAAGAGAAAAGATAGGAAATAAACATGAATTTAAAGATATTGAAATATATACTAAAAATGCATACCCTATGCAAAAAGATAGATATAAAAAACACCATGATGATTATCTTATGATAATTGATATATTTGATGATGGATTAAAACTAATAGAAATAGAATCTAAAAATAAAGACGTAATTCAAAATTTTCAACCTTTAGATTGGTTTGGTGAAGAAGTTACTAATAATATTGAATATACTAATAATTATATTGCTTATGATAATTATTTAAAACATTAATCATAGTATAAATTCATACAAATAACTCTAAATAGTTCGTGATCACTATCACCCTTTGATGTCACCTTAAAACCAAAACCATAATCATCTTCAGTTGAATCATCTACTATTCTATCTTTTTGCCTATCAATGGGATTTATATTATGTAACCAATCTTTAACAAATTCAAAACATTTATCTTCATTAAATGGTTTCTTGAATTTAATTACACCTTCGCTATCTCTCCAATATAATATTAACGTATCAACTGTACTAGTAAAACCGATAACTTCATGGTGTGTTGAAAATGCAATTTTAATTGCACTCCTTAAAACATCAATGGAATCAGATTTAATTTTGAATACATTAATTATCGCGTTACTATATAATTTGTCTTTAGTTGTCATGACATTATATTTTAGTATCAACAAATTATAAAAGTTTAAAAAATTTTTAAAATAATTAAAAAATAAAAAAGGGAGTTAAAAACTCCCTCTTTTATTTCACTTCTTCAAAATCGGCATCTGTAACATTTTGATCACCATTGTCTTGTGGTGGATTATCCTGTGGTGCATCCTGTGGTTGTGATTGATAAATTCTAGTTGAAATTTCATTCCATTTTTTGATAATATTTTCAGTATCAATCTTAATTTTATCAAAATCTTTTTCAGAATGAGATTTTTTCAATTCTTCTACCAATTTTGTCAAATCTTCCTTTTCATTATCAATGAATTTATCAGTGAATTCTTCGATTTGTTTTTCTGTTTGAAATACCATTGAATCAGCATTATTCAAAATATCTATTTCTTCTTTTGCCTTTTTATCAGATTCTTCATTTTCTTTAGCTTCTCTTTTCATTCTTTCAATTTCATCATCTGATAAATTAGATGAACCTTCTATTCTAATAGATTGTTTTTTACCTGTTCCTTTATCTTCTGCTGATACATGTAATATTCCATTTGCATCCACATCTAGCATCACTTCTATTTGTGGTACTCCTCTTCTAGCAGGTGGTATACCATCTAGGTGAAATCTACCTAATGTTTTATTATCTTTTGCTAAAGGTCTTTCACCTTGAAGAACATGTATCTCTACACTTGGTTGATTGTCAGATGCAGTTGAGAAAACCTGTGATTTTCTTGTTGGTATTGTAGTACCAGCTTCCACTAATTTTGTCATTACATTACCCATCGTTTCAATTCCTAATGAAATTGGAATAATATCAAGAAGTAATACATCATCAACTGTACCAGTTAATACACCACCTTGAATTGCTGCTCCCATAGCTACTGATTCATCAGGGTTTAATATTTTTGATGGTTCTTTTCCAAATACTTCTTTAGCAACTTTTTGTACAATTGGTATTCTTGTTGATCCACCAACTAGTAAAATTTCATCAATATCAGATGCATTATAACCAGAATCCTTTAATGATTTAATACATGGTTCTTTTAATTTTTTTAATAAGTCATCACTAAGTTGTTCAAATTTTGATCTTGATAATGTTGTAACAAGGTGTTTTGGTATACCGTCTACTGGCATAATATATGGTAGATTAATTTCAGTTGATGTAGCAGACGATAATTCTATTTTAGCTTTTTCAGCTGCTTCTCTTAATCTCTGATATGCCATTTTATCTTTTTTAAGATCAATGTTATTTTCAGATTTAAATTGATCAACTAACCAGTCAACTATCAACTCATCGAAATTGTCTCCTCCTAAAGATACATCACCATTGGTTGATTTTACTTCAAATACACCATCACCTAACTCTAAAATAGAAATATCAAAAGTACCCATTTTGTTATCGTTAAGCTCTTTATCTTAACTTCTACATATTTCTATGTAGTTCAGACTATATCTTTAAGATGTTATCTTTCTTATCTAATTTTGATAATAGACAAATTTTAATTTACCGGAATTATATATTTTTTTAAACTCTTTTTCATTTTTGATTTTTTCATCTGTTCTGGTATTATTAATTATATAATGAAAATTAGGTTCTAATGTTTTATCAAGTTTAAAATTTAAAATTTTAAATGTTTCACCATTTGAATATGATTTATCAACATACCCTATAACCATATTAGGTTTATATTTATCAATGAAATATTTAAATATTTTACTAATTCCCCCGACTATAACATAATTTAATAAGCCACAAAATCTCAATATTTCATAATTATCATTATTTTTTGATAAACACATGATACTAACTAAATTATTATTAAAATATAAACCGATATTAATATCTAATTTGGTTTTCCCTAACAAATGGTTTATGTTTAAAAAATCCATAACCAATTTATTATCAGTTATTTCTCTTATTTCACAATTTTTAGCGTATATTTTAATAGGGGTTTTATTTAATTTGTTTAAAATAATTGATTTAATTATATCTTGTTTATATAACCAGTCATCTTCATAAATATGTATTAATTTAATATCTTTTTTTATACACATATCTGTTTTAATTTTATGATAATTGTTCGGTTTATTTTCTTCGTTGTGCCAATATAATCCATTAAATTCAAACGCTAAATTTAATTTAGGTAAATAGATATCTAACTCATATGGTGATATTATATCCCTTTTACCTACTAAAATTACATCACTATAATTATCTCTAATAAAATCACAAAGGTTTGTTTGTAATTGTGATATATTTGATTTATATGGAAAGCATATTGTACAAAATTTTCTTTTGTATTGTTTTCTACTAGTATAGAGTAGAAAATCAATTTCAAAATTATGATCTTTATTATAATCACATTTCATATGTATTTTTCTATTACCATAATCTATATTTAAAAAATACTTATTCTTTTTTAGTTTTTCAATTTGAATTACTTTAGAATAATTATCAACACCATATTTATTTAAACAACTTGATTTTATTTTAAATTGAGTCTCTTTTAATTTGGATATATTATCAACTTTATATTTTTCTTTTATTGATGATAATGATTTTTTTCTAATTAATTCAGATTGTAATGGGTATTCAACTCCATATTTTTTTAAATTTGTTTCTTTTGATTTTTTTATTGATTTTTCACTTAACAAACATGTTATTAATCCATACCTTTCTAAATTAGTGTTTTTTATCTTTTCTTTGATTTGTTCGTTTTTGTTCGGATTTGTTGTACCATATCTTTTTAAAAATGTTTGTTCTTTTTTCTTTTTAATGTTTTCGTTTTGTGAAGAATTTTCAACTCCATATTTTTTCAAATTTGTTTCTTTTGATTTCTTTTTAGTTTCTTCTAATTGAAAAACATTATCAACGCCATATTTAATTTTTACGGTACTTTTAATTTTATCCGTAATATCTTTAAAATCGTTATATTTTTCACGCTTAGTGGATATCATTTTCTCTGAATTTACATAATTTTCATCACCATATTTTTCCATTTTTGTTTTTTTCGCTTTAATTGAGCTACATTTATTACACAAATATGGATCATTATATGTTGAATATTGTATTTCTTTAATAATTTCACAATTATTACATTTAACCGATATCATAGCGTGACTATTTTTCATTAAATCATTAACATTTACCCATATACTTTCATTTCTCTTAGTTGTAATATAACCTAAAGATTGATAATATGCTTTTTGTCGGTTATTTATTCTCATTAATACTTTTTCTGTTAATATCATAAAATTGTTTTTTATTATTATATATAAATTTTATGATGTAAAAAATACTAATGGACAAACTTTATTTATCTATTATCAAAATTTCAAAGAACGATTTCGTTCATATGTCTTTGTGACATACACATCTTATCCATTTTTCGTGGGAATTTTATCATATGAATAATTCACTTAGATTACTTTTCCTAGTCGTTGAACCTTTTTCCTCTTTCAAGGAAACTTGGCTGCTGATTGTCCAATTCTTTAATTTTTTAAACCATCACACTTATAATTACTTATTATGTTGTGGTATTAAAGACTCTAAGGAGTTTCCAGCAATTTAATGGATTTTAAATATTTAAAAGAACGATATTCTAAATACTAACGGGAGGCAGTCATTTTAATTTTTACCACCCAAATCAAACACAGCAATCTTTTTATCACCTTTAACTTTATCCATTCCATATGAAAGTGATGCGGCAGTTGGTTCGTTAATAATTCTAAGAACGTTAAGACCAGCGATTTCACCAGCTTCTTTTGTAGCAGTTCTTTCTTGGTCGTTAAAATAAGCAGGAACAGTAATAACTACATCTTTAACTTCTGTGCCTAAGTATTCTTCTGCTGTTTTTTTCATTTTTTGTAATGTCATAGCAGAAATTTCCTGTGGAGTATAATCCCTACCATTTACTTCAACTACAGCCATTTTATTTTTACCTTCTTTTACCTTAAATGGGAAATATAAATCTTTAACATCTTTATATTTTTTACCAATTAATCGTTTAACACTAAATATAGTGTTTTCGTTAGTAATCATTTGTCTTTTTGCTGGATCACCAACTTTAATTTCACCG
Source organism: Trichloromonas sp. (assembly GCF_034006665.1). Lineage (GTDB taxonomy): Bacteria > Desulfobacterota > Desulfuromonadia > Desulfuromonadales > Trichloromonadaceae > Trichloromonas. Next base: position 50 of record NZ_JAVESI010000042.1, on the reverse strand, counting down.
TTAGGTAAAAATCCAATAATAGAAGGTGTTGTTCTTTTACCCTCACTGTT
>NZ_JAVESI010000041.1:0-31507 GCF_034006665.1 Trichloromonas sp. | reverse complement strand
CTTGCCGTTCAGCTAACGGTTCCCGTCATCAGGGTCCGTAGAGGACTTTCACCTCCAAGTCAACGATTGACCACCACGATCAATCATCTGGTGCTTACGCACCACGCGCCATGCCTGGCGCACCAAGAAAAAAGCTCCAACGGTGTAACCCATTGAAGCTTTTATCTTTTAATGTGGTCGGGACCGGTATCCAACTAATCGCGTAAGTGTTCATTATTGCACCATTCTTGAATCGTCTTTTTTGACGGATACCAACAAAAGTACCAACAAAAAACTTTGCTTGGGGGGTGGCCTGCCCCTGGATGCTACCCCATAACCCCCCTGTGCGCCATAAAAAAAGCCGGGTTCCCGCTATGGGTTCCCGGCTCGGTGGTCAGTCGGTAAACTCAACCTCCATGTCTCGCTCGGCATCGCGGGCGAGGTCGTTACAGGCTCGGTCAATGGCGACCTCCAGACGTTCGAGCGCCTCGGCTACATGGCCGGGGGTGCCGCCCGCCGCTGTGACGGATTCCTTCATGGCGAGGGTGGCATGGTACCTCAGGTGATCCCGCAAGGCGCACAGACGGGCATGGAGGATCACGTCGGCATCGGAGCGCAGCAACCACCTCCTTTCCTCTTTGCGGGCCTGAGCCTCCAGCAGCCGGTTTTTCAGCTGGAGGTTGCGGACGGTTTCGGCCTCCCGATCAGGGGAGCCGCCAGGGATCGCGCCGCCGTTCAGTTCGCGCAGGTAGGCAAGCAGCCGGTCCAGGCGGACGCTCTTGTCTTTTTCGCACAGTCCATGCTTCGCCGCGTCTTCGTAGAATTTCGAGCGACCGACGGGCCAGCCGCCGGGGTCAACGAGTTCGTCGAAGGCCGCTTTTCTGGTTTCGAATATCTTCATGTGCATGGGTCCTTTCGGGGGTTCCTGTGAACAAGGGAGCCAAGGCCCCGGTTTCTGACCCCACAAATTTTTTAATTTTCCGTGGAAAACTGGAAAAGTTCTTGAGCGCAACGCCGGGGTTTATCCCCCCGGCTTGTGGGCGTTCTTCGCATGGAGTGCCAGCAACAGGGCATCAGCTTTGCCGTGGTCTTTCTTCCGATGAAGGTCAACGGACGGAAACATCCGCCTTGCCACTGCCAGGGATCGCGCTTTCGGGTCTGGTCCATCAGACGGTACAACCAGCCCTTTCTGCCAGCACTGGGGGGTGGGTAGGGTGTGGGGTATGGACAGCGCCGCCAGCAGCCCCTGCCAGCATCCGAAGTTCTCTCCGAAGCGAAAGACGCTTGCCACCCCCTGCCCAGGTCGAGACGCGACACGCTCCAGGGCCGCAAGAGTGATGCGGTACTCTACCAGCCAGCCCCGCAGCAGGTCAGCCGCCGCAACGGGATCACCCGGCCAATCCTCAACGAGTACCACGTCGTCACTTATCAGGGCCACAGCCCCCGATGCGCCGGGGTCGATTCCGATATAAGCCGCCGATCTCATCGGATCACCAGCCGCTCGGCTTGACTGAGCCGCCAGCCGGGGACAAGTTCACCCTCCTTGAGCGCCTGGAGGATCGCCTTTTTATCAGGTCGGTGGCTCTCGGGGATCGTCAGCACGAAACGAGGCGGTGTTGCACTCTCATCGGTGGCGACCGCTGCCGGTGGGTTCTTTTGGATTTTCAGACGGAAACGGGAGGTCTCCAGACTATCCCGCCCCGCCGCCCGCAGCGCCGATTCAAGGTAGTTCCGCAGCCACGCCGCCCGACCTTCCACGCTCCGCTTCCAGTCGGAAAGGCGCTTGATTTCGGCATCGCATTGTTCGGCCCGCTGCTCGAAGTGAGTAATAAGCGCCGCGATGTCATCGGCCTTGCGGCTCAGCTGGAGCGTCAGCCCGTCCAGCTTGGCGAGGGTGTCGTCGTCCCACTCGTCGGGGCCGTTCAGAACCTGACAAAGTTCGTCAGCGATGCGATACAGGGGCCGGTCTATCAGATCAACGCTATTCATGGTCGGTTCCCTCCTGGCTGGGGATTGTGGTTTCGGTGGCGACGGTCAGCGTTTCGCCCGAAGGGGAGTAGTCGAGTCGCCACAGGGCATCCCGTAGCGATTGCCACGAAGTCCGGCACATTGTCATTTCCGCAGCCTTGGCGCTTCCACGTCCATCAACCCGGATGCAGATTTTGCCGCCTTTGGCCTGGGAGAACGTGACGCGCCCGCCGGGGCCGTTGACGTGCAAGCTGGTGAAAGGTCCATCTTCGATTGTTTTCAAAGCGGTCATGGTTTGATCTCCTTTCAAAAGGGTTCGTTTTCGTCATCAAAAGGCAGCGATTCGCTGGGGGGTGTTGCGCTCTTGAGTCGTTCGGAGAGCTTCGCAGCGAGGATTTCAAGGCGCTTGCCGCTGAGTCGGGTGTAGTCCTTGACTCCGGCAACGGGGGTGCCGTCCCTACTGATGAAGCCGGTCAGCCTTTCGACCTCCAGGAGGGCCGCCGCTTTGTCGTCGCCGTAAATTTGTCGAAGTGCCCCCCGGATGCGTTCGTGGAGTTCGGAGTCCTTTTTGCCGGGGGATACCTGACTATGGGCATGGGTCCGTTCGTTGATTACAGGGCGATTCTGTGGGCCGGTCTGCGGTCTGCCGACCGCGCTTTCGGCGTCGTCGTCGTCTCCAGGAGCGATACCGACCACAGCCGCCAGGGAGTAGCGCCGCGCATAGGTCAACCCGCTGCCTAGGGCCTGTGCGTCCATCTTGGCGAGGGGGATTTCGACCATGCCGCCGATAAATTCCCCCGACTCATGGAGGAGAAGCGTTTCGACCGACACCCCCCGCTCGGTGGTGCCGGGTACCTGGACGACAGACAGCCCATTTGCTGCCAGGGGTTCACGGGCCGCTTCCCATATGCTCTGGAGGTCGGCATAGCGACTGCGGAAATGAGGGTTTTCGCTATCCTTCATGGCGCAGCGCATGGCCGCCTGTGCTTTCGCCAGCGCCGCCGCCAGGGCGGCGATGGACTCGGATTTCTGCATGGTCAATGTCCTTTCTGTAATTCGGGGAGCCACGCGGTCAGATGGTACATTCGCGCCGCTTCCCTCTCGGCTTCGGTGCGGGGGAGGCCGCCGTCGTGCTCCATGATCGCCGCCCGCTCTTCCCAGCACTCGAACAGTCGCCAGATGTGGTTCTCGTCGAAGGCCTCGCAATGCTCGACCAACAGCCGCCTTTGGAGGTCCAGGTCGTTGTGGGTCAGTCGAACGATCGCCGCAGCCAGATCACCGACCGGGCCGGTGGTGCGAAGTTCACCGTCCTGGAGCCACGCGACAGGGGCGGGAAACTCGGGAAACTTTTGGGGTGTTTTTTGACCCCCATTTTTAGGGATTAGGAAACTCTCAGTTTCCACAAGGTTTCCTTGCCGGTTTCCCTGTAAAACGCGCTCTGCTAAGGATTTAAGGCTCATGGTTTCCTCTCGGTTTCCATGCCGGTTTCCCACTTTTTCAAAAAGTTTCCTGGTTTCCTCCCCTAGGGGGGGAAACTGGGAAACTCGGGGAAATTCAGTCGTCGTTCAGCCAGCTATCACGCCCGCCTCGGGAGGGCCGGGGGTTGTCGATCAGGCCCATATTTTCGGCCCTCTTCTTGGCCTTCGAGACAGTCCCTTTGGTCAAGCCCAGCATCTCCGCTATCTCATGTTGTGGTACGCCGTCACTCAGGAGCCGGGCCACTTTTTCGGCGGTGCTTTCCTCCAGATTTTTCAGCGTCCAGGTCTGCAGCCCATCGCTGCCGGTGGTTAGGATCGCCTCAAACGGTTTCGTCTCGTCGCCAAAAATCCCGCGCGATTTTTCAAAGTGAACCTCGAAACACGCCCCCTGGTCAGGGGAGTAGTCGCAGGGCCTCCGCAAGGCAATCACGGTGTCGAGAACATCCTCCCTCCTGGAAGTGCCGCGCTGCTCTCCGTTTTTGCCGGAATGGTGGACAAAAAGGACAGACCGCCCCGCCGCCCGTTGTCGCAAGGCCCATTCTTGGACCGGCAACCAGCTTTCCCCCTCGGCTTCCTTACCTGACCGGCAAAGGGTGCTGAGGTTATCGACAACGATCAAGTCCACACCCTCTAGGAATGGCTCCAGCGCCGCCTGTTCTGCCGGGTCGGAAAGGTTCAGCATTCCCCGCGCTTGGAGGTCCGGCGTCACAATCCGCAGGGGGGCCGCCGGTTCTCGGTCGTTACTGGCGACGATTCGCGCAAGTCGATCTTGCAAGACGACTCCCGGCATTTCCCCATCCAGGAAAAGGACACCACGCGGTGCCGGTGCCTCCCAGCCAAGAAACGTCCCGCCGGTGGCGACAGCATAGGACACCCCCAAGGAAAAGTGCGTCTTGCCCAGACCTCGGGGTGCATAGACCATGCACAGCCCTTGCCTCGGGAGCCAGGGGGCTAAGATGTTCTCCCTCGGTGGAAACTCAAGACCCAGGAAATCGGCAACGTCAACGATCATGAGCCGCGCCGGTGCTGGTGTCTCGCTCCCAGATTCGCCCTCTGCCGGGTTTTCTGCTGGGGGTGGAGGGTTCGGTGTGAGTTGTTTTTTGACGGGTGGGAACATCGCCGCCGCTTCTGCGATAGCAACCGGGTCTGCCGAAAGTCGGTAGGTCATTGTCCGCCCCCTACCCGCCGGGAGAGTGCCGACAGTTCGCGCCAGATCATCCGCAGCTGCAGACGCACCAGCGCTTGGGGGGGGATGTCGTCCCGGTCGTCGCCATCGCCGCCGCTGAGAATCAACAGCGGGATCATGGCAAGCTCGATCTTCCGCAGGTCGTCCCAAGTGATTTCACTTGATTTTTCGGTGGGTTGCTGGGATAATGGGGGCATCTCGCCTGCTCCCCCTTCCCTTGCCCCGGTCCCAGCCGGGGTTTCGTTCGTGGTCATGGCTACCCCTCCAGGCTCACGCCGGTCCGCATAATTTCATCGACCACGCTCTTGGGCCAACGGCTTGAGCGTCCCATTTTGGTAGGCGCAGGGAATTTTCCCTGGGAAATCCAGGAATAGATGGTTGCTCGCGACACGCGATATCGTGTCGTTATCTCTCGCAGGGAGACGAGACGGTCGTCGGTGGGGTGGGGTTGCGTGTTCATAGATGCTCCTTCGTCCAGGGGGGAATTGTCGCGACGTAGGGGGAGCATAAGGGACGCATTGCGTCTTAGTCAATCTGGAATTGTCTTTTAGGATCAGGTATTTAGGTAATTTTCAGGGGGCAAAAATTACCAATTTTTCCGGCGGGATTTCGGGGATTTACAGGGTGGGAAAATGAGGTAGGGTTTTGCCGACCAGTCGGGCATGGGCCTTGATGATCTTTTCTCGGTCTGGTCTGCGAAAGGTGCCGTCTTCCAGTAGTCGAAAAATGGTAGGTTCGTATTCATCCATAAGAGTGGTCAAGTCCTGCATCGGGTCGGTTAGGTGCTCCGGTATGCGTTCCTTGAGCGTATAGAGTTTCCATTCTTGGGCTATCGTGCCGGGCTTTAAGGGTTGCTTGACGTCGGAAACATCCTGACGATTAAACCCGGCGACAGTGTGCGCCGTGACGGGGAGCGCCGAAACGATCACAGCGGCGATTCTGGCAGGTAGGCCCATCGTGTAACACAGAAAATCCATGTGGTGCATCGCGTCAACGATCCTCGACACTCTCAGCCGCCTTTCCCGCGCCTGGGTCGGTGCATCAAAGGCTTCGTCAATGGACGCTTGCCCGTCCATCAAGAATTTGGCAGAACGTCGGGCCAAGGCACCATGCGCCCATATCGGCAGACTAAAGCCACGCTGCCAGCTAACATCTATCGCTTCCAGCGCCGCCAGGGGATCGCCCTCTTCATGGCGAGTCTTGAGCCAGGCCAGCACGGAAACGGTACTTAGCAGCCCTTCGATTGGCGATGTTACTTTGGTTTTGGCGACAGGGTGGGCCTGTGCCTTTAGACAAAGTTCTTCAAGGCGGGAAAGGTTGTCGTCCATCGTCAGCACTCCCTCTATGCGTCCCTCTGGAAAGTTCCCGCCAGGCCGGGGAGGGAGTCCCGGCTTTTCGCCCCGTCGAGCTAGGCGGGTGTTTGGTGAGGGGGTGCCAGGGGCAGGGGGCATCAACCCCTTTTCGGTGGCCTGGTCCTAGTCCCTGGCTGGAGGTGGGCGTCGTCCGTCTGCGGTGCCTGCACAAGCGCAAGCCGCCTTCCGAAGCCCGTCATGTAGACGGTGGCCTCGCGCCCAAAAGGGTCAATCGTCGGAGAACGTCAGCCGCCCCACTTCCCTCCCGGCATCATCGAAGAGGGTTACAGGGGGGTTCCGCTGCATAACCTCAACAGCCGTCGGGTGTCGCAGGTCGAAACCCAGCACTTGCCGTGCCGCGTCCCGTAGAACGTCAGCAAGGACCTCCTGGGGGTAAAACTGGAAACACGGTCGGCTTAGATCGACGGAGAACAGCGCCCTCATGCCTTCCCCCCTTTGCGTCGAAGGGGGATCACTTGCGCCGGTGTCTTGAGTCCTCGCAGGTAGCGCGCCCACTTCTCCATCAGCGCCCGCCGCTCCTGCATGAACGATGTTCGATTGTAGGCTCGACCGAGGGTGTCTTGCACCTGGTGAGCAAGCTGTGCCTCGATAATATCAACGCGCTCCTGGAGCACTTCATCAGCCAAGGTTCTGAATACCGCCCGCCAGCCATGCGCCGTCATTTCGTCGGTAGCGTATCCCATGCGCCGCAAAGCCGCGTTTAGGGTGTTGTCGCTTATGGGCCGGTCGGTGGATCGCACAGACGGAAACAGGTAGCGCCCGCCGCCGGTCAGCTGATGAAGTTCTCGCAGGATCGCCAGGGCATCACTCGACAGGGGTACGATGTGCGGGTTTCTCGTCTTCATCTTCCCTGCCGGGATCGACCACAGGGCCGCGTCAAAGTCGATTTCTAACCACTCGGCATGGCGCAATTCTCCGGGCCGGGTGACGACAAGAGGATGCAGACGAAGAGCGCATTTAACAACGAAATGGCCGTCGAAGTCGTCAATCGCCCGCAGCAGCGCCCCTACCTTTACCGGGTCGGTTATCGCTGCCCTGTGAGCCGTTTGTGTTGGCTTGATCGCACCTTTAAGGTCTGCGGTCAGATCGCGGTCGATATACTGACAGGCCACTCCATAACGGAAAATTTGCGACAAGTAACTTCTGACTCTGTGTGCGGTCTGAATGACTCCCCGCGCCTCTATGGGGCGAAGGACGTTTTCAAGAATGATTTTTGTGGTAAGGTCGGCAACGGGGGTGTCGCCAATGACGGGAAAGACGTTTTTTTGCAAGTAGTGCGTCATGATCTTTTCAAGGGTGGTCGGTGCCAGCGCCTCGGCTCGCTGTGCGTACCACTCCATAGCCAGCTTTTCAAAGGTGAGTTCTTGACGTGCCGCCTCTGCTTCCTTGACGGATTGCTTGACCTCGGATGGATCAGCGCCGTTTGCCAGTAGCCGCCGTGCATCATCCCGGTCTGCCCTGGCATCGGCTAGGCTCCGCTCCGGGTAGGTGCCCAAGGCCAGCGTCTTTTGCTTGCCGTTGAAACGATAGGCGAGCCGCCAGAGTTTGCCTCCGGTGGATTTCACCAGCAGGAAAAGCCCGCCGCCGTCGGAAACTTTATAATCTTTTTCTCGCGGTTTAAGCCGCTTCACCTGCATATCTGACAGGGGGGGGGATTGTTTCGGCATGGCGTCCTCCGTGTTGGTATCCGAGTTTTGTTGGTATCTGGTTTGTTGGTATCCGGGCAAAACCAACAAAAGTACCAACAAACAACTTGGATATAACCATATCACGAAAGACGAAGATAGACAGTAAAAACAGAAAAACCCGCGTAAATAGCGGGCTTTCTGGACTTCGTTAGACGGTGCAAGATTGTTAAGTGGTGCCCGGGACCGGGATCGAACCGGTACGATCTAGGATCGAGGGATTTTAAGTCTGTTTTTTTCTTCTTTCCATTCTCTGTAAGGCTTTGTTATCATAGATGAAAAAGAACATTAACAGAAACTAAAAAAATGGCTTGTGACAATCTAGTGACAAAACCGGCGACGAGGCGGGGATGGCGACGATCACAAAACGGGGTGAAAAATGGTGCGTGAGAGTGCGCCGCCGGGGGGCTACGGCGATAAATCGCACATTCACGCGACGTGCTGACGCTGAAGCTTTTGCACGCAAAACCGAAGCGGAAATCGAAACGGGAGACTATCGCGACTCTGACGAGCTTGCAAGAAAAACAACGCTCGCCGCCGCTGCGAACGATTTTGCGCGTGAGCATCTATCAAAACTGCGCGACGCGCACAGAGCCCAAAACCGACTCTGCGCGCTGCTAGAGCGCACGGGCTGGGGTGCGCTGTCGCTGTCGTCGCTGCGAGCGCGTGACGTCGCTGCATATGTGCAAGAGAGAGAAGATGACGGGTATGCTCCGGATACGATCCGTCTCGATTTAGCTGTAATTTCGAGGCTTTACAAGCACGCAAAACAAATGTGGGATATGGAAACGCTCAAAAATCCGGTCGATGCCGTCCGCCGCCCGTCGCTGCGTGGGACGGCGAGGACGCGGCGGCTAGAAGCCGGCGAAGAAGCGCGGCTTTTGGCCGCGTCCAGGCCGGATTTTCGGCATGTTGTGCTTTTTGCTCTCGAAACGGCGATGCGTCGCGAAGAGATCGCGACGCTGACTTGGGAGCACGTCGATCTCGAAAGGCGGACAGCGCACCTGCCCCGGACCAAAAACGGGGAGGCCAGGACGGTCCCGCTGTCCGCTGCGGCTCTCGCCGTCCTCCGGGGTATGCCCAACTATACCCCGGACGCTAAAAAGCGATCTGGGGCCGTTTTTGGGCTCTCAAAAGATCAGATCACAAATCAGATGCGGCGCACGGCGAGGCGGGCCGGCATCATCGATCTGCGCTTTCACGATCTTCGACACGAGGCCACGTCGAGGCTGTTTGAGCGCGGCACGCTTGATATGATCGAAGTCGCGACAGTGACCGGACACAAGACTATGCAGATGCTGAAACGATATACTCATCTACGCGCTGAACAAATAGCAGAAAAATTAAGTTGAAAATAAAACACGATCAAAAAACAAAACAAATATCTGTTTTAATGTTTTGTTTGTTTAGTATATTACTGTTAGACATCAAACGGTATGAATATTGCCCTATCTATTTTTGTCTGTTTTTTGTTCCATTCGTTTTTCCGTATATTTAACAAGTAACTGTTTTTGCTGGTTTATTTTAATTCGTCTTGTCGTTCTAATCTTTATTGTTTTACTGTTGTTTATATTTTAATCTTTGTTTTCTGTTGTATTAACTAAATATAATATTATATTTATTTTAGGTTTATCTCGGGTCGAGGGGGGGGTACCGGGGAAAAACCACAAAAAACCCCCGGCGGTGGGGGCCGGGGGCTGTGGAGGCCGGGGGCGGTCACACGCCGCCGAAACGCTCATGCAGTAACCTCCCATCTAAAAATCCTCTAAAATACTGATAATCCTCATGTTTTTTGATTGGCTCGGGCGCGGTATCGACGTGTTTTTCGAGCCACGCCAGCTCTGCCGCTGCGCCGCGCTCGTCGATCTCTGATATCCATGACAGATACTCTGCAGTTTGCTCGATCTCGTCCGCTCTCATCATCGTAACCTCCTGATTATTATGGTTTTTGCCCTAAAAGCCGCGCTCTCGGTTCAGTCCTCCACCCCTGCCAGTTCCCGGACGGGCCGGGCAGGCCCGCCGCCGACCCAGGGGCCCCGGCTCTGCCGGGGAGGAGGCGGTTTATCCGGGCGCTCTGCCGCCGCCGTGCCGGGTTTTACATCTCTAAATCCGGCCCGTCCATCTCCAATTCTAGCTCTAGCTGCGGCTCATCACGATCATGAGACAGTTCATGATCATCAATCGATTTGCTATTATCGTTGTTTAACTGTTTATCATCGTTTTCAATCGTATAATCCAGCGTTGATTGTTTTTGTTCCTCTCTGCTCAACCTGTCGCCGATTTTTTCAATCAGCCGTTCGTTTTTTTCGTCCTGTAGTTCGTTGTTTTTATCCATAAATTTATCGTTCATCTGGTTTTCATAACCGTTACGATCAATAAAAATATGGGCCTCGTTTTTGTGTCTCGACATTTGTACATATGCCATTTCGGAGCTAGTCATTGAACCAGAGTTCAAAACAAAACTGTTTTCGACGGTTACGCCCTGTGATTTGTGCGTTGTTACAGCATAACCGTGTGATATATGCTCATAATCGCTGCCATACAGGTTGACCGTTTTTCCATCATCAGTTTTAACCAATATTTCGTTTGAACTGATTTTTTCTACATGACCGAGAGTGCCGTTTTTAACGTCTAAATGTTTGTTGTTACGATTGAATAAAATTCGGTCGCCTTCGCTGATCTCTAATTTGCCATTTGTTGTATTGATTTCAGTCGATGCACCGAGCATTCCCCGCTGTTTCATTGTATCACGTGCTAGTTCGTTCAGCGTTTTAACCTCGTTTTTAGTCGATGCGAGTATCAGATTGTTTTTTACATCATCGATTGATTTGATATTTGTATTCCAGTTTTTGACGAGATCAGTGCTCGCCGCTGCGCTGTTCTCGCTGATATGCAGCATCCCGCGCTGATTGTACTCCGCCAACGCCGCCCCCGCGTTGCCGTTGCGGATTTCTCCCGCCGCCGCCGCGGCCCACTGCTCTTTTTGTCTCCGGTTTTCGACCATCTCCGCCGCCCCGATTTCCCCCTGGATAGCCTTAAACGCGCCGCCGGCGTCGATGGGCTGGAGCTGGCGATGATCGCCGACCAGGACCAGTTTTGCGCCCGAATCCCGCACGTGTTGTATCAGTGCTGCGGTCTGTCTGCTCCCGACCATCCCCGCCTCATCGATAATGAGCACGGTTTTCGCGTCGAGTTTGAGTTCGCCGCTGTCGATCTGTTTCAGCGTCGCGTGGATCGTGTCAGATTTAATCCCGGCCGATTCCTGCAGCCCCGCCGCTGCTTTGCCGCTCAACGCCGCGCCGATTGTTTTATATCCGGAGTTTTCCCACGCCTCCCTCGCCGCGCCGAGGGTGTACGATTTTCCCGCCCCGGCGATGCCGACGACGGCACTGATTTGATGCGGTTGAGTCATATGATGTAGAGCGTTTTTCTGCTCATCAGAAAGTGTTCTCGACTGTGTCGCGCTATCGATCGATTTATGATCGACTGTATGACTGTTGTTGTTGTGCATCTGTTTTGCATTATCGATCATGCCGCGCTCTAGCTCTAACATCTCTCGTGTTGTTAGTCTGATTTCGCCGGTTTTACTGTTCTGCAGTTTGATTAGTTCTGATGATTGTAGTAGATCGTTTGTTTTTTGTTGTATCTGTTCAGCGTTCAGTCTGCCGTTTTCATTGATCGCGATTGCTGCAGTGAGCGCCTGCGGTTTAAACGTAGACTCTCGATCTGTGAGCGATTGTAGTATCTGTGCATCGGTTTTGCGCTCTGTCTGAATTTCTGTTTGTTGTGCATTTTGTAGATCGTTGTAGTTGAAATTATATTGTTTCGCCTCGGATTGCCACTGGCTGAATAGTTCGCTACGTGGTATAGCGATTTTTTTAGTCCGTGTGTCGAGTGCCGCGATTTCGGACGCTCGCGCACCGGAGAGATTTTTTTCGTGCAATGCATTTGTAATTTCCTCCCGCCGGGTTGAATAGATTTTTTCTAGATCGGAATTGCTGCCGGATAATCTGAATGAATCGCCGTCTGGCTCGACATTTAAACCGATCTGTTGCAGTTGTGCGGCGAGTTCGGCGCGATAAATAGCCCCCGCCGCCATTTTTGATTCGTAGATTTGTTTTGTTTCGAGCGTTCTGTATTTACCATCTGCAGTTACGCCGACGTTTGCGACTGTACAGTGAGTATGCAGTTGCGGATCCTGCGCTCTCGATGTGATATGCTGCCAGCTCGCATGCACTAATCGCGCAGACTCGCGCTCTGTGCCGCCCGCCCCGGTCCGCACTTCTGCATACTGCTCTATATAGTGCATCGCTGCATCTGTCGCTCGCTGCTGTGCTGCCTCGATCTGCTGACGCTGATCTGTATCAGCGACGGCATATGCGAGAGAGACGGATTTGGGGGCCGAGAAAGTAAGATCCCAGCCGGGGCGGTGGTTAGCCGCCCCGGCGTTTTGGACCAGTTTTTCTCCGGAATTCGGGTCAAACCCGCGCATAACCTGCGAGAAATCCTCGGGTTTTACCTGTCCGCTCAACCCCAGCTCTGCCGCTGCGCCCCCCCAGCGCCCCGGCGCTTCGGCGTCGTCTGCGTAATAATCGTCGCGCTCGGCGAGGGCGCTGTAGTAACCGACCGAGCCGATTCCGGAGATTGATAACATTTTTAATCCTCCTCGTTTTCGTGCTCAAAACTGCGCTGCTGGCGGACCGGGGCCGGGGCGGGGTCATCGCTCAACAAAAAATCGAGCACATCGCCGCCGATCTCGGCGGCGGGGATGATCTCGCCCAGTCCGGGGGCCACCTCCTCGGCCAGCTCCTCGGCTGCGGCGGCTGCGATCTCGTCCGCTGCCGGGTCGTCGTGCTCCTGCTCCTGCTCCGGGGCCTGCTCCGGGGCGGCATCGAGGAGCACGTCGGGGGGCAGGGCTGCTGCTCGCTCGTCACGCTCAAACGCTGCCGCTACTGCCGCCGCTGCTGCGGCGGAAATAATGGACGGGGAAGGGCTGGGGCTGGGGCTGGGGGCGGCTGCTGCCGCCCCTGCTGCTGCTGCCGCCGCTGCTGCGGCGGCCTCCCCCGGAGTTTGCGGGGATTTTGTCCAGGCTGCCGGGATTTCGGATTTGCGCAGTTTCGGCATAGATGAAAACGGCCATTCGAGCAGATGCACTGCCGACCCAACGCCGACCAGCACGAGTTTTACGCCGTTTTTAGATTTTCCCAGTTCAGTAGCAATTTCAGCAGGATAGAAAATCGGCTCTTCAACCTCTTGCCAGCTGTCTTGCCGCTGCTCCGCCGCCCCGCTGCGCTGCCCGCCGCTCCACGCCGGCATGTATTTTCTGATTTTTTCTTTTCCGATGGTTTTACTAAGAAATTCCTGCGACTCCGCGCCTTGGGTTCTGCCGATGATATAGGTACCACAGATGGAGGCCCAGGTTTCAGCGATGTTTTGACCGTATAACTCCCTGATTTGGCTAATGTTTTGAATCCCGATCATGGCGCAGACGCCTTTACTGCGGCCGGTTTCGAGGATTTGAGTGATAGCGGGCAACGGCTCACCAATTTGAGCAATTTCATCAAGAATTAACCATACGCGACGCGTGTTTGATTCTTTCAGACTGGCGTCCGCGACGGCCCCGCCCAGCACGTGGAAAATCGCTTTAATGTAAGATTGCTGGAGCTGGCGATAGCGCCCGGAGCCCTGCACCAGCAAAACGTTGCCCTTTTCCGAGTAGCCGCCGTGTAGCCATTTCCGTAGTGAAATCCGGTGTTTGCCCTCCCACGCGGTGGCGAGGGTCTGGATTCCCGACAGCATTTGTGCGAGTACTGCGCGGAGTGAATCGGTTGTTTTGTTCGATTCCTCGGGCAGTGCCCCGGCCATTGTTTCCGAGTATTTTGCTATGATTTGACGGAGCTCGGCATAGGGTTTACCGGCTTCTAAAATCACGTCGCGCAGGGTCCATTTTCCGGGTTTTTCGGTGATGAATTTTTTCAGTATTCCCACCAAAATCGCTGCGGCGGCGGATGAGAAAAAATCGGTTTTGCCACCCTTGCCAGTCGGGGCGAGATATTCAGCCAGGGTGAAAGCGTCGGCTTCGTTTTGGACGTCTGCCGCGATGTCCCACGCCACGCCGCGAGCATCCCAAGGGGCTAGAATTATTCCGTTTTTCAGTTTTTCGGTCCATTCGCCTTTATTGTCGTAGATTAAAACCCTATCTCCGCGCTCGACAATCTCGGCGACCATGGGGGCGAGCACGGTTGTTTTGCCCGCGCCGGTGCCGCCGCATACGAGAAAATGTTTGCTCTCGCGATCTCGTGAGAGCGCAACGCCGGGGTAAATGTCGATGCCCGGCTCCTCGTCCGCGCCCTCCGCCGCGAGCTCTTTTTGTAGTGTTTTCAGGGATTTGGCGCCCTCCATAAGCGTCGGCCCGGCGAGGTGCTGGCGACCGGGGGCAGGTGCGCTGATACGCCAGCCGGCCCAGGCCCCGCCGCCGGCGGCGGCGAGGGCGGGGATCAGGACGAGCCAGGGGAAGATCTGATACAGACCCCCCGCGGCGGCATAAGCCCCGGCGAGGGCGGGGGCGGACTGCCACGGCCAAGCGATCAGGCCGGCGGCAGCGGCGGCGAGCTCGCCGGGTGGGATACGCCCGGCGCTGCAGAGATGAATTGCCCATGTCAACGCGGCCCCCGCCGCCACAGCGGCGGCGGTGGGGAAAAACAGCAGGCATGCGGTCGTAGAGGTCCAGTCTCTGGGTTGTTCCATGGTTTTTTCTCTCATTTTTCGCTCCCGAAATAAATTTCCGTGATCGACGACTCGCCGGTGAGACCAGCGAGCTGGGCGCGGGTGTCAGCGACGGCGAGGCAGTCGCGGAATCGCTGCCGGATTGCGGGCGTGTCCATGCCGTGCGACACAACGTTTCGGACGTGAATGCGTCGCTCCCTCGCCGACGCCGCGCGACAGAAAAAATCGATGAGGCAGCCAGGAATATAAAAATTCTGGAAATCAGGGTGTACCGACATCGCTTCGAAACACGCATCGACGATTTTTTCAGCCAGCTCCCGAGTGATTTTTTTATCTGATCTGGCCGCGCACTCAATCAAATACCCGATTTCTCTGTCACATTTTTTTTGTGCATCGCGATATGCGATATAGTGCGCGAATCGCCCGGAGCCGTATGCTGCGTGAATTTTGCACTCAAAATCGCCGATGTTTTCTCCGTAAATTTTTTCTCCCCGGATTTCGCACGACCACCCCAGCCGTCCATGGCTCTGCACTGTCGCTGCTACATCGCAGCAAAATTCATGCGCGAGCCATGCGCGCACGTCAGCGATTTCGATGTCGAGATCCTGCAGCCGGATAATTTCGTTTTCGTTTTTCATCGTTGTCCTCCTGTTGTTGCGCCGCCGGTTTTGGCGGCGATCATGTGGGCGTAAATTTCCGCCGGCAGGGCCGACCGGGCGGCTGCGAGCCGTTCGGAAATCCGAGTTTCGGCGTCGGCGATCAGGGTCGTGATCTGCTCGATGTCGGATTTTTTGTTTTCGTCTGTGTCGAGAAATTGACGCACGGCGATGCGCATAATTTCAGCCGGGCGGACGCCCAGTTTTTTTGCTGCGGCCTCGATTTTAGCGAGATCAGTGGTTGATAGTCGCGTGCCGATTTGTTGCGTTTTCATTTTTCACCTCCGGGTTACACAGTTGGGTTACATTTCGAAAAAAATGATTGCGAGCATAGTCATGACGATAACGAATGTGACGAAACCAAAAACTGAACTCATCGCGTCATTGCCGATGCCTCTCATCGATTTTTCGAACGTTTTTTTTGCAGTGAAAAATCTTGGATCCAGCGCCATTTCGAGTTCTCCTTTTTGTTGTTTTCAGATGTTTTCAGCCGGTGTTTTTAGATGTTTTCATTTGCAAACAGTCACAGCGTTTTCATTTGTTTTCAGTGTTTTCATTTGTTTGCAATCACAGCGTTTTCATTTGTTTTCATCTGTTTTCATCTGTTTTCATCTGTTTTCAATCACAGCGTTTTCATTTGTTTTCAGTGTTTTCATTTGACTGCAAACCGCGTGTTTTCTGTTTTCATCGTTTTCATTTGTTTTCATCAGTAATAATTGATAGTTAGACTGTTTTTGTTTTCATTTGTTTTCCATTTGTTTTCTCGTGTTTTCACTGTTGAAAACGGCTAACTAGCTGAAATCATTCTGGGGTCATCCCGACGCTGTTTTCGAAATCGAAAACACCAGAGGTGCGTCGGGTGTGAAAAAAACAATAGGGGTTTGGGTCTTACAAAAAATCATCATCATCATCATCATCATCATCATCGTCATGTTTTGTCCTCCCGTTTTTTGTTGTTGCAGTTGATGATCTCGTTGATTTTGTCGAGTGCCGCCTTCCCTGCCGCGATTTCATCATCGGTCTGATCGCCGATGCTGCGAGCTATCTGCAGTCGTCGAGGCCGGGGTGGTAAATGCTCTAAAATCTCTGCCGGGGTCGGCCAGAATTTCGCCCCCGCTGCCCAGGCCCGCCAGGCTTTTTCTAAGCGCTCTCCGTCGATCTCCTCGATACTGCCCCCGCCCAGCCGATCGCGGAAAATTTCTGCCCATGCACGGATCGTGATTTCGATCTGGTCGTCGCGGGGTGGATTTGCGACGTGTAGAACGAGTGTCGCAGCTGCGAGTCGTGCTGACTGTCTCAACAGCCAGTGTGGACCATCAAACGTCGAACTCCGGTTGGGGCGGGGTTGGGGTTGGATCAAAACTGTTTGCGAGTCTGAGCGCAATTTCCAGCGCGCTCTCGCTGCGTCGAGCGCGTGTTCTAGTTCGCTGCTGATTTCGTGTGTCATAGTCATAGCCGTGATCTCCGTGATCTCCATTTTTCCATGCCGCTAGCTCTGCGATCTCGTCCGCCCCGAGGCCGGTTTGCTCGTATGCCGCGATGATCGATTTTTTATATGCGCCCGGGTTTTTGATCTCGATGCCTCGATTTTGGTTTTTCTCGATGCGCATTTCTGCATATTCAGAAATTTCTGAAAATTCGGGCGCTGCAGCAGCAGCAATATAAGTTTCAGTATTAGTGTTTATAGTTGTGCTCCCTTCTTGCTCCCTTCTTGTTCCCTTCTTGTGCTCCTGCCTCTCTAACATGCTGAAATCACTATCGCTTGTATGTGCCCTTCTTGTGCCCTTCTTGTGCCCTTCTTGTGCCCATTGTTGCCCTTGTTGCTGCTTGTTGTTCTTTTCCCCCTCTAAGTTGTTGAAAATATTGACTTTCGTATGTTCTTTTTTCGTTCTCTCGATGTTCTCGCACTGTGTGAGTCGTCCGAGCGACTGCCGTGCACTCGACTCCCTGACGATCTCCAATCCGCAATTTTTAATGAAATTGTGAACACGCTTTCGACTCCAACCCCAATTTTTTTCATATCCCGATTCGCTCACCCGAGCGCCATTATCCAAATCCAGCTGCAGACTCAAAAACGCTAACGATTCCGTGTATTTCGCACGCCCCGCGTCTGCGATGATCTGCAAAATGATTTTTTTGGGGACTGGTAGCCAGGGTTCCATGTTTGACGCTCGCCGTTTTTTCCAGTATAAATGTTAAAATAGGGGTAATTATAGGTTTTTCCCGTTCTCGTTATGCCCCCCCCGGACCGGGGGGGCTGTTATGTTTTCCGCCGGGCGGACTGCTGTGCTCGCTCTGCTCGCGTCGGGCGACCGACGCGGCGACGATTGACAGGCAAAGCGGCCTGGGCCTGGGGCGCCCCGGTTGGCTTTTGTGCTTCAACCCACGCCCGGACTTCTTCTGCATCCCATCTTAGCGATCCACCGACTTTAAAAGATCGCGGCCAGCGGTTTTCTTCTTTTCGGAATCGTGCATTTCGAAGCGTGCTGGGTGCAACTCGTAAAATTTCTGCTACTTCATTGAGCGTCAAAAGTTTTTCCATGATTAGTCCTCCTCCTCCTCTTCTTCTTCTTCTTCTTCTTCTTCTTCTTCTAAATCTCCGAGCCACAAATTTTCCGGAGCAATGTTTTCAGCGATTTTTTCGATTTTTTGTTCTGCTGCTTCTGCGTCATCAGTCAAATCCGCAATATAGTTGCAACCGTTCCAGACAATTTCGCAGCCCGAAACGACACGTTCAGCTAATGGCGAAATTTTACGCAATGTGCGATTGAGTTCTTCAACGGTGATTCTTTCTTCTGTGTAGTACCTTCTGCTTAATCCATAGACAACCCACGCCGGACTTTCGAATCCAGGTTTTTCATATCCAGCCGACAGCGTTTTATTGATACAATCGATTTCAATAAATGCTCGTTGTGCGTGTGCGTTGCCGACACACTGACAAAAAAGCGGAGTAACATCGTCGTTCTCATCGAAAAATTTGATTTCAACTATTTGATTGTCCATGTTTTTCTCCTTTTCGGTTTTGTGTTTGTAATGATACGCTATCAACAAATTTTCTTACGTGTAACTGACTTTTTTGTCTTGCCGTTGTTTTTTTGCTCTCTGTTGATTACATAGTACCTAATCCATCATGACTATGCAACCCCCCCGCTGCTCTAACTATTTGATATAGTTGCCCTTTTTGGAAGATGTTAGTAATGGTGTATATATCCTATTACTAACATTTATTTTACTTGGTTCAGTCTGTTTCTGTTTTTCTGTTTAATTTCGGTTAGTTACAAGGAAAAAACAGGGATGAATGAAATTTAATATTTTTTATTGAAAAAAAAATGGTCGAGGGGGGTTGCCGGGTGGGGGTGTTTGTGACAATTTTGTGACAAATTTCGAGAGTTCTAGCGGTAAAAATCGGGTTTTCTTGTGACAATTCTGTGACAAATTGTGACAATTTTTTTGAAAAAACAGCTGATTTTGATTTTTTCGGGAGAGATTAAAAAGAAAGAGAGACTAAGCTAAATGCCTAATCTCTCTCGTCTTTTTCATGGTGCCCGGCACCGGGATCGAACCGGTACGATCTAGGATCGAGGGATTTTAAGTCCCTTGCGTCTGCCAATTCCGCCACCCGGGCATAAGTAGTGGCCTTTTTTAGACGATTTGACCCGGGAGTGTCAACGGAAAAGCCTTATCGCGGCGCGGATTTGCCGCCTCTGGAGGAACGATGAGCGAATTTCTGGCCTGCCCCGCATGCGGTGCAAAAGTGAAATCTTACCGCAACCCTTTTCCCACGGTCGATATTATCATCCGTGTGGGGGATAAAATCGTCCTGATCGAGCGCCGCAATGAGCCGAGGGGCTGGGCCTTACCGGGAGGCTTCGTCGATTACGGCGAAAGCCTGGAAGAGGCCGCCCGGCGCGAGGCGTTGGAGGAGACCGGCCTGGTCCTGAGCAACCTGCGCCAGTTCGGCGCCTATTCCGACCCCGGCCGCGACCCGCGCCACCACACCATCTCAGTCGTCTTCACCGCCGAGGGTAGCGGCACATTACAAGGCGGGGATGATGCAGGGAATGCGGAACTTTTCCCGCTCAATGCCCTCCCCTCCTCCCTATGCTTTGATCATCAACAAATACTCGATGACTATCGCGAGCAAAAACCGCCGATAGTGCGAGCACCAAAGCAGCCCTAAGCGCCCCAGAAATGGAGTTCCGGTTCTTCGTCAAGAAGATGATGCCGGACGCAGAGGTGAAAGTAGAAGCGCAGCCCTTCCAGGTGCGCTTCGCCCAACTCGTAGGACATACAGTTCCAATATTCGATAAGCCCCTCCTCCCCCATCCATTCCCGCTCTGGGGTCGCCTTGGCCAAGTCCTCCAGGGAAGCGAAGGCCCGCTCGCGAGAGCATTTAAGCTGCCCCTGCAAAGCGCGCACCGCGTCGGCTTTGTCCCGGACGGCCTGACGGCGTAAAATCCACAGGGCGAAAACAAAGGGCAACCCGGTGTGTTGCAGCCAAAGCTCGGCGAGATCGTAGATATAGGGGGCGGCCTTTTCCTGGGCCGATTTCAACGCCTGGTCACCGATCAGCAGGGCGCTACCCCCTTCGGCGATGACCGCCTCGACCGAACCTTCGGGCACGGCGTAACGGACATCCCGAAGATCATAGAATTCCTTGAGAATAATCTTGAGCAGATTGACCGAAGTCGCCGAATCGCCGGTCAGGGCGATATCGAAATCGCTCAAGGTATCGATGGGGCGGCCGGAAAAGAGCAATACACTCCGCACCGGCCCGCAAGCGCTGATGGACAACTCGGGCAATAGCAGATATTTCCGCCAGTTGCGGGCATATTCAAAGGAGGATGAGGGGCTGACGTCGACTCCACCTTCGGCCAGCAGATGGTTGAGATGGGAGGGGACGCCGTTGACAATGGTGCCGCCGAAGCCGCAGTTCGACAGATAATGGAAGAACGGGGCGCAGTTGATGTATTGGATGTGACCGACGACAAGACTCATGGCTGTTTCATCTCCAGCAAAGGGTGCTCCTCCTCGGGATCGGGCAGGTCGGCGAGCCGGATTCCCTGGGATTCCAGGAGCATGCCCGTCACCCGCAGATATTCGGTAACGGCGCGGTTGTAATCGGCCAGGGATGCAATCTGATCGGTGCGGGCCAGGGCCAGATCTTCCTCCCCTTCAAGCACGTCGCGGGTGGTCGCCAAACCCACATCCTTACGCTTGATCAGAGTGCGCAGCTTTTCTTCGGCCAGATCGCGACCGCGATGGGCCACTTCGATCTTCTTCCGGGTGACCTCGATCTGCCGCGCCGCCATGCGCACCTCGTTGCGCACCTCTTCACGCAACTGCTGCCAGCGGGCTCGTTCCCCTTTCATCAGCAGTTCGGTCCGGGCCAGTTCGTTGCGGGCCGTGCGATTGCCCAAGGGATAGCTGAGAGTCAGGCCAATCTGCCAGTTATTGAGATCGTCCTGTTCAATGCTGGAAAGATTGTCCTGGTAACCCTCGGCCAAACCCTTGCGTCCGTATCCGGCACCAAGATCGAGCGCGGGAAGCAACTGGTTGCGGTTGACCTTCCGCTCGATCTCCAGCCGTTCAATGCGCCGCAACCGCTGCTGCAGGTCGGGACGGCGGGAAAGGGCCGACTGAAAGCCGACTTCTTCGTTGACGGAAAGGTCCAGGGTCTCCAGTTCCTCATCGGCCACCTCGACCCCCTGCGGCAGATTGAGGAGTACCGCCAGCCCGTCACGGGCATCCGCATAGACCCGTTCAGCTTCGAGAAGATCGCGTTGCCGCTGGGTCAAACCGACTTCGGCTTCAAGAATTTCGATGGGCGGCAGCACCCCAGCCTCGACACGGGCGCGATTCTCCGCGAGAATCTTTTCCGCCAGGGCCACCGAAGTTTCCCGATATTTGAGATTGTCCCGATAACGGAGGACATCGTAGTAACCGTCCCGTACTTGGGAAAGGAGGGTAAAGGCCTGGGCGCGCACCTCCTGCACGGCAACCTGGCGATCCTGAACGGCATAGAGGATGCTCTGCTCGGTGACGGTTCGGCCGAAGCCTTTGAGCAGGGGCTGGGTCAGTCCGAGATAGGCCTGACTGCGCCAGGACGGATTGATCGCGGGACTGGGGCCTTTGGCCACCCGGGAACGGCTGTTGTCAAACCCGACGGTCAGTTCGCCGCCGGTGGGCAGCTGTTGGGCCAGGGAAAGGTCAAAGACCCGGGATTCGGCGACGGTCTTGGGCAGATCAAAGGAGCCCCCAGTGGGATAGCTGCTCAGATCCCGACTCTCCGCCTCGGTGAAGCTCGCGGAAGCGCGGGGATCGTAGATGCCGTAACCCTTGCGAACCAGCGCCTCGCTCGCGCGGGCGTCGAAATCCGCCGCCTTAAGATTAAGATTGCGTTCCAGCGCCAACCGCTGGGCCGCGTCCAGATCGACCCGCTGAGCCGCCCCACCTTCGTCCGCCCAGGCCAGGGCCAGCAACAATGTCGTGAAAAACCATCGTTTCATTTTCATATCCCCGGTTAATGATCGAAGAGCCGCTAATCTACACCGCGAACCAGGAAAATACAACCGTTCCGCGTCCCGGCGCCTTACCGCTCCATCCGGCTTCCGCGCCAGGACCAGTCCCAATAGGCACGGTCGATCACCTCGTCGCGGTGGAAATAGCCGAGGCTGACCGTCTCCCATTGCCACCGGTAAAGACGTAACTGCGGCAATAAACGCCCGACCGCCACCTCGTGCCGCAGCACCTCGTCCAGAGCCATGTTCAACGCTCCCGGCAGGGCATCGGTTCGCAGCAGACGCCAACGTATATCAACCATGGTCCTCCCAACCCCGCCACAAACGGCAAAGGCCGGAATAAATCCGGCCCCGCGTCCTGCTCAATCAATGTCTCGGGCGTTACAGCACCAAGCGCTCCAGAAAGCCCGTATCCACGTTTCCTTCGATGAAATCCTTGTTATCCATGATCTTCTGATGGAAGGCGATGGTCGTCTTGATCCCTTCGATGATGTATTCATCCAAGGCCCGGGCCATGCGCCGGATCGCCTCTTCGCGGGTATCGGCGTGAACGATGAGCTTGGCGATCATCGAATCGTAATGGGGCAGCACCGTGTACTGATCGTAGACCGCGCTGTCGACCCGCACCCCCAGCCCTCCCGGCGGATGGTAACCGTCAATTCGCCCCGGGGAAGGGGTGAACTTGAAGGGGTGCTCGGCATTGATGCGGCACTCGATGGCGTGCCCGCTGATCTTGATGTCCTCCTGCTTGAAGCGCAGGGGAAAACCGGCGGCGCTGCGAATCTGCTCTTTGATGATGTCGATGCCGGTGATCATCTCGGTAACGGGATGTTCCACCTGAACCCGGGTGTTCATCTCCATGAAGTAGAAATTCCCCTGCTGATCGAGGAGGAACTCCATGGTGCCGACGCTGGTATAGCCCACCGTCTTGGCCGCCGCTACCGCACATTCCCCCATTTTCTTGCGGGTTTCCGGGGTCAGCACGGGGCAGGGAGCCTCTTCGATCAGCTTCTGATGACGGCGCTGGATGGAACAGTCGCGCTCACCGAGATGGATGACATTGCCGTGCTTGTCGGCCATGATCTGGATTTCGACATGCCGGGGGCGTTCGCAGAACTTCTCGATATAGACCTCGGGATTGCCGAATCCGGCCTGGGCCTCGGAACGGGCAGCGGCGAAGGCATTGGGCAAGGAAGCGGGGGAATGGACCACCTTCATCCCCCGACCGCCGCCGCCGGCGGTCGCCTTGATGATGACCGGATAACCGATTTCGGCGGCGACGCGCTTGGCCTCCTCCGCCGTATGCACTCCTTCCTTGGTGCCGGGGAGGATCGGCACTCCGGCCTTGGTCACGGTTTGGCGGGCGCTGATCTTGTCCCCCATCAACCGCATGTTTTCCGGAGTCGGCCCAATGAAAGTCAAGCCGCAGTTGGCACAAATCTCGGCGAATTCGGCATTTTCCGAAAGAAAGCCGTAACCGGGATGAATGGCGTCGGCATCGGTCACCTCGGCGGCACTGATGATCGACTTCATGTTGAGATAGCTCTTGGCGCTCGGCGCCGGACCGATGCAGATGCTTTCGTCGGCCAGCTTGACGTGCAACGCCTCGCTGTCCGCATCGGAATGCACCGCCACGGTCTTGATGCCAAGCTCCTTGCAGGCACGAATGATGCGCAAGGCGATCTCGCCGCGGTTGGCAATGAGTATTTTATGAAACATGGAAAACTCCAGTGAGCGGGAATTGAGTCATTGGCGAGAGTGACGGAGTTGGCTCCGGGCACTCGTCACGAATCACTGGGCCTAGAGGCGCTCGACAATGAAGAGCGGCTCGCCGAATTCCACCGGTTTCGCATTCTCCTTGCAGATTTCCAGCACCTTGCAACGGAACTCGGCTTCAATTTCATTCATCAGTTTCATGGCTTCGACGATGCAAAAGACCTGTCCCTTCTCGACGACCGAACCAACTTCCACATAGGCCGGGGATTCGGGGGAAGGCGCCCGGTAGAAGGTGCCGACGATGGGTGAGGTGATGGTTTCTCCCTTGCTGGCAACGGGCGCGGCTTCAGCCGCCGCAGGGACGGCAGCCACGGGAGCCGCGACCGGCGGAGCGGCCATGACCGGTTGCGCCAGGTATTGCTGGGGTGCGGCCATCTGCACGATTTCGGTTTCTTTGCCGCGTTTGATGACGATCTTCTCGTCGGCATTTTCCATTTCAAATTCGGTGATGTCGGTATCCGTCACCATCTTGATAAGAACTTTAAGGTCTTTGATATCCATTGAGTATTGCCTCCTGATGATTGTTTTTCCGGGCCCGGGACGTAAAGCCCTTTTGCGCCGCCTTCTCTGCTCACGCCGGTGCTGAATCCAAACCCTTGGGCACACGCGTCAACCGCCGGCAGCCTTCAGCGGTCACCAGTACCGTATCCTCGATGCGCACTCCGCCCAGATCGGGGATATAGATACCAGGCTCGATAGTCACCACCATACCAGCTTCCGCCACTTCTTCCGATCGGGGAGAAATCGACGGAAACTCATGCACTTCCAATCCAAGGCCATGACCGGTGCCATGCCCGAAAAAATTACCGAATCCCTGTTCGGCGATGTACTCCCGTGCGGCCTGGTCAATGACCCGCAAGGCGGCGCCGGGGCGAACCGCCGCCATGGCCCGGCGCTGAGCTTCGAGGACCACGGAATGGATCTCCCGCAGCCGTTCCGGCACCGCCCCCAAAGCCAGGGTTACGGTCTCATCGGAATGATAACCGCGAAAGCGACAACCAAAATCGATGGTGACCAGTTCACCCGCCGCCAGCAGCTTTTCACTGGCGACACCGTGGGGCAAGGCCCCACGTACACCCGAAGCGACGATAATGTCGAAAGCCTTGTCTTCGGCGCCGTGCTTCCTGAAGGCAAATTCCAGCGCCAGGGCAATTTCGCGCTCGGCAACACCGGGGCGAAGCAAAGGACGAATTTCACCAAAACACTCGGCGTTGAGTTCCGCCGCCACTGCCATGCAGGCGATTTCCTCGTCCTCCTTGATCGCCCGCAATGTTTTGATCGCACCGGTCACCGGCACCCATTCGTGCCGCTCCGCCGACTTGCCGCGCAACTCGTCGACCGCGGCATAGCTCAGATGCTCCGCTTCGAAGCCGGCTCTCACCACGCCCTTGGCGGAAAGCAGATCAAGGACCCCGTCCCACTTCGTCCGGTACTCGCGGATTTCATCGGCCTGCACCTGCTCCTGGGCCTGGGTGACATAACGGGAATCGGTGAGGAAAAACGCTTCCCGGCCGATCACCACGAGAACCCCGTCCGACCCGGTAAAACCGCACAGGTAACGGATGTTCGGCAAATGGGTGAAGACCATTCCGTCGATTTCCCGGGAAATGAGCGCTTCCCCCGCGCGAATGACCCTTGTATTTACCATAATGTTTTTTTACGCACAATAATTATTGTTTTAATTTTACTGAAAGAGCGCGCAGGGCCAAAGCATAGCCTTCAGGACCGAAACCGCAGATCTGACCGAGCGCAACGGGAGCGATATAGGAGTGTTGCCGAAACGACTCGCGGGCATGAATGTTGGAGAGGTGGACTTCGACGGTCGGAATCGCCACAGCGGCCAGAGCATCGCGCAGGGCCACACTGGTATGGGTGAGGCCGCCGGGATTGATGATGAGGCCGGCGACCCCGTCCCGCCAGGCCTGGTGGATGCGGTCGATCAGGGCGCCTTCGTGGTTCGATTGAAAAAATTCCAGGGAAAGCCCCAGTTCTCGGGCCTGTCCCGAAAGGTCGGCATGGATGTCGTCGAGGGTGCGCGCACCGTAGATACCCGGTTCGCGAACGCCGAGCATATTCAGGTTGGGCCCCTGAAGAACCAGCACTTTCGACCGGGTATTCACGCTAGGGCTTCCTTGAGATTGCCCGCTTCGCGTAACAGCAGATAGCGACCCTTGCCGAAATTGCCTTCGCCCTTCAGGGTAAGCGCAACAAAATACTCGTCAGTCAAAATCCGCACCAGCAAATAGAAACGCTCGGTACGGATACTGACCTCCTCCATCCCCCCAAGGTGAAGGATTTCGGCGGCCTTTTTGATTTCCTTGAGGATATTGGCGTATTCGACAGCCACCAGATTAAGATCGAGTTCAGCGTCGGCACGAAAATACTGCTCGATGGCGATGCCGTCATATCCCATCAAGACGGCGCCGATACCACCGGCGGTTTCATCGACAAGGCGATGCAGAATCGCATTAAACATGAATGGCCCTCCTTTTGCGAATAGCATCCAGCCAGGCGGATAAAACCTCAGGCACGGAACGCTCGATCCGGAGATCCGCCGCCACCGTATCCGCACCGGCAAAAGCCTCCACCGGAACGGTTAAGTCCAACGTCTCTTGCGGAAATGAAGGAAAATCCGGGGTATGCGCCGACGCAAGACCGACAGGCGTCTCGGCGACCGTCACCGAAACCTGGGGGGAAAGATCCTCAACCGGCGTCGTAATATCGGCAAGCGCGGGAGCGAGAATCGTCTTTTCATCCAAGGCCGGGAGCTCTTGTGTGTCGAGCTGCTGCTTGAGCTGAATGAGCTTGTTGCGCAACTGCTCGTTATGGGGATCGGCCTTGAGCAGGTCGCGGTAGACCTTCAAGGCCTTTTGCGGAAGACCCTGACGAATATAAATTTCCGCGAGGGTCGCGGTGGCGATCGGCTCGACGGCCTTGCCGGCAACGGAGACCTCGGCGGCAGCCTCCCCGCTTTCATCGGCGACGAAAGTCCCGGCTGCGGCAGAAGTCGCAGCGGCCTGAGCACGCGTCGCTGTCGGAACGACGGCGACGGCAGCGGCCGGAGAAGAAGCCAAGGCGGCAAACAACTTGAGCACCTCGGGATCGTTCCCCTTGACCGCCCTGGCCCGCTCCAGCAGCTCCCGGGCCCCTACGGTATCCGCGCGGGACATTTTTATTTTCGCCAGTTCCTTAAGTGCCGGCAGATGGCGATTCTCAAGGATCAGGGCCTTTTCAAACTCGGCAATGGCGAGATCCTCCATCCCCTGCGCGGCGTAGGCACTGCCCAGGGCTACGTAGCCACCGGCGAAGGCAGGATTGTCCATGATCCCCTTCTGCGCCACTTCCACCGCTTCGTCGAGCATATCCATCTGCCGGTAGGCTTCGCTCAAGGGGACAAAAATCGTCGAATAGGGATCTTTGGCAAGGAGTTCGGTATAGGCGGCGATCTTTCCGAGGAGGGAACCCGGTGTGGCATGCTGGGGCATCAGTTCACCTGGTTTGTGAGAGGAGTTGAGAAAAGAGTTGTTCCGGCTCGGCAATATCGTGCAGTCCGCAATCGCCGAGACCATGATTCAGCACAAAACGCAGTTTGCCGTCACGGACTTTTTTATCCCGCCCCATGGCGGCGAGATACGCACCCAAAGGATGCACCGGAGGCTCCAAAGGGAGGCCGAAACCTTCCAGAAGCGAGCGAATCTGCCGGACATCACCTTCCGAACCATATCCGAGCAACCGGGAAAGCTCAGCGGCAACAACCATGCCGATGGCGACCGCTTCACCGTGGGAGTAAACACCGTAACCGGAGAGGGTTTCAACCGCGTGACCAAACGTATGGCCGAAATTGAGAATCGCCCGCAAAGAGCCCTCTTTTTCGTCCACTTCTACAACATCCGCCTTGATTTGGCAAGACCTCTTTACCGCCTGAATCAGCGCATCCGAGCGCAATTCCAGCAGTTCTGTCCGATGGTTAATCAACCAGACAAAGAACTCCCGGTCCCGGATCACCCCATATTTAATCACTTCGGCCATACCGGCGGCAAACTCCCGAGCCGGCAGGGTTTTCAAGGTCGCCACATCGATATGCACATGCCGGGGCTGATAAAAGGCACCGATCATGTTTTTGCCCAGGGGATGGTTGACCGCCGTCTTGCCCCCCACGGAACTGTCCACTTGAGAAAGGAGGGTCGTGGGAATTTGCGCGAAGGGGATGCCGCGCACGTAGGTAGCGGCAGCGAAACCGGTGATGTCGCCGATCACCCCACCACCCAGAGCCAACAGACCGCTGTGTCGATCGAAATTGTCGAAAAGCAAGGCGTCGTAGATTTTTTCCAGCGACTGGAGGGTTTTATACTGCTCCCCATCGGGGAGATCAATCACGGTGGGACGATAGCCGCCCCCTTCGAGGAGACGCAAAACCCGCTCGCCGTAGTAGCCGAAAACCGTCGGATTGGTAACCACAGCCACCCGGCGGGGAAAGGCCACGGCATCGAGGGCCTCGGCGAGACGTTCCAGAATGCCGTCACCGATCCAGATCGGGTAGCTGCGTTCACCAAGGCCTACCGTCAAAGATTCCATCGTCTATGCCTTCTCCCAATAAAGCGTACGTAAAATATCCCGGGCGACGGAGACAGGTGAGCCGCCCTCCCCGTCGATGACCAGATCCGCTTTTTCGTAGAGGGGCAGGCGCTGCTCAAAAAGAGCCTGCAAGCACTCGCGATCCCCGGCCAGTGGCCGGCCCTCTCCTGCGCCGATGCGGACAAGAAGCGTTTCCCAGGAAACCCGCAGATAAACCACCCGTCCCAACTGACGAAGCAAGGGCCAGTTTTCGCTGCGACCGATCACTCCCCCACCGGTCGCCAGAATCAGCGGCGCCTGATCGAGCAAACGGCGCAGCACTTCGGTTTCGCTCCGACGAAAGGCCTCTTCTCCTGAATCCGCGAAGATTTCGGGAATGGAACGACCGCTGAAGTGCTCGATTTCCCGATCGAGATCAAGAACCGGCAAGTGACAGGAATGCCCCAATTCGACGGCCACCGTGCTCTTTCCGGCCCCCATGAAGCCGATGAGGACAATGCCGTCTTTACAGGGATTGGACATAGCGACGATGCCCCTCAAGATGAGCCTGAATCTCTTCCAGCGAATCTCCGCCGAACTTCTCCAGCACCGCCTCAGCCAGGCAGATCGCCACCGCCGCTTCGGCCACCACCGCCGCCGCCGGGACGGCGCAGACATCGGAGCGCTCCACCGTTGCCTTGAAAGGCTGCTTGGTTCGAACATCCACCGTTTCCAAAGGCGTGTAGAGGGTAGGAATCGGCTTCATCGCGCCGCGCACGATAATCGCCTCGCCGTTGGTCATCCCCCCTTCGAGCCCCCCTGCGCGATTACTCTTGCGGGAAAAGGCGCCATCGGTATAACCGATTTCGTCATGGACCTGCGAACCGGGACGGCGGGCGGCCTCGAAGCCGAGGCCGATCTCGACCCCCTTGAAGGCCTGAATGCTCATCACCGCCGCCGCCAGACGCCCGTCCAGACGACGATCCCAATGAACATAGCTACCTAGGCCCACGGGCGCGCCGAGAACCACCACCTCGACGACGCCGCCGAGGGAATCCCCGGCCGCCTTGGCCTCGTCGATGGCGGCAATCATCCCTTTTTCAGCAGCAGGATCGAAGGTGCGGCAGGGAGAATTTTCGGCGCGTGCGAAGCGTTCCCGGTAGTCGGCGCATTCCGTACTCGCAGTCACGCCGCAAATTTCCGTGACATAACCACAGACCTCGATGCCCAGGGCTTTCAGAAACTTCATGCAAAGGGCGCCGACCGCCACACGCATGGCCGTCTCCCGGGCACTGGAGCGCTCGAGCACGTTGCGGGCATCGTCGTGACGATACTTGATCATGCCGGTCAGATCGGCATGGCCGGGTCGGGGATGCACAATGGCGATCCCATCGAGGCGATCCTCGGCGCGGGGGGACATCTTCTTCTCCCAATTTCCCCAATCGCGATTGACGATCGACAAGGTCACAGGCGAACCGAGGGTCTTGCCCCAGCGCACCCCGGAGAGAAATCGCACCTGGTCCTTCTCGATCGCCATACGCCCACCCCGGCCATGCCCCAGCTGACGCCGCGCCAAATGACGATTGATATCCTCTTCGCGCAGCTCGATATTGGAAGGAAGCCCCTCGATAATGGCGGTCAAGGCGGGGCCGTGGGATTCGCCGGCGGTTAAGTAGCGTAAAGTCATGATCATTTCCTACATAAACATCAACAAAAAGACAGGCAAATGCCTGTCTTTTTGTTGGAGATTTTTGTTGAGTGATATTTTATGGGTTAGGTCCTTCTATGGACAATGAAAAATTTATTTCCTCCCCTCTCCAATCGACGGAAATCGTTAAGCTTCCATTAGTCGGAGAAGAGGTTGTACCTGGTGATTCCGGGGGATTTACAAGGTCTACATAAAAAATAGGTGCACCAGGGACAGCTGAATCGAAGAATTCATAGCTAGTGTTACCTGTCAATTCAATAGTCCCAAGATCTTCCTCAACCGAGAAATTTGTACCAGCTATCGGGGGATTAAAATATTGATCATGAACAGAAAAATACAACCTCTTATTACTACCTTCGGGGATAACTATGTGTTCTCCATGCACATATGATTTTCCAGCCCCATCACCAACACTAACGATAGGCCTACCGGTATACAGGAAATTAACATTACCGACGATCTTTTTGCTGGCATCCCATTGGTTGTTCATCCCATCAAAAAAACCATTATTATTAACATCAATAATCAAGGGTTCAAACGCAGGGTCATGAGGATAATTATCAACTACACTTCCGAATGGGATATCAAAAGGATCATCGTCCTTGTCGAGATGGACATCATCATAGGAATCTTCGTAAGTTTCACCAAAATCATAATAACCACTACCATTAGAATCGATAAACTTTTCTTCGCCATCAACAACAGCGATAATTGAACAATAACCATTTAAGGGATTATTATTATTACCTAACTGTACACCAAGCTTAGTAAGATATAAGTCTTTCAGATCAGGCGTAATAGCAAGATTTTGAGGAGTTGGTCTTTGTGTTCTAAAAGTTACAGAACCTTCACCTTCGTCATTGAGATTGACAGAGCGATCAATTGCCCCACATTCACTATAGAAAGAAACAGCCGTTCCGTTGAGAACATTATAATTACCATATCTGTCAGCTAGCCTTACATTTATCTCAGCAGTAATACCATCATAAGAAAGACCTTCAATATTGAATTTTGATTGCGACAGAGAGAAATGTGCAGCAGATGGGATACCGCCGCCAATGGCAATAACACCGCTTGAGGTAGAGATGTTCGTTCCGACAACAGTAGCCAAAATAGTTACTGTTCCAGGGACCGTTCCACTATGCAAATATGCTGATACGACACCATCAACTGTACCAACTTCCAAAATAGTTGTTCCAGGTGAGGATCCGATATATTCACCACCATTCGGACCCGACAACTTCAGTTGAACAGATTGGCTCCCCAAAACCGGCTGACCATTGACATCTTTAACTAAAAATTTGATTAGTGAAGTCTCTACTCCACCCGAACCCTTAATGACGATAACTTGAGGTTCTGCAGAACTAAACTCAATGCTTCCCGAAGGTGAAGCTGCGATATCGATTATGATCGATTGTGAAACGTTACCGCATGTTGCCTTTACCGTCGCCGAACCTACATTTTCCGACGAAGCTGAGAAAGTTGCCTGGGCCTCGCCGTTTCCACCGGAAACCGTTGCATTCGGAACAATGCTGCCAAGACTTGAGTTATTTACCTCGAAGTTAACTAATGTACCATCCGCCATAGGATTTCCGTTAACATCAAGCACACGTGCCTTGAAAACCGATGTTCCGCCAACCGTCAACGACGTTGGTGAAGAAGAGATAGAAATCGACGCTGCCGAAGCCTGGTCGGAAATTTGTATCGTCAAATCCTTGCTGGCGTCATCAACCGAAGAAGTTAGAACAACATCACCCTCAACTTCTCTTGAGCCTGAATCCGTAAGATCACAATCAGAAGAATTTCAGCGAATGCAGATAAGCTATTGATTTTCTTTGTTATTTATGCTACCATCTAGCCCGTCGAAAACTCACTTGGCGGGTGAATTTTATGAAAC
>NZ_JAVESI010000040.1:0-31606 GCF_034006665.1 Trichloromonas sp. | reverse complement strand
AATCAGATAATTTTTCTAACTCTTTTAAAACTTGTTCATCACTTTTTGGTTTTAAAAGATGTTTTATGGATTCGTTATATGTTTTTAAATATTTCATATAATTTTTATTTTTTAAATTCTTGGACCTAATGTATTTTTATTTATTTTAAATTCCTCTGATTTATCATCTTCATAATTTTTAACTGTAACATCATCACCATCTATGGATAAAACTTCAACATTGATCCATTTTTTATTACCTGTGCTGTAGTATTTAAATTTAGATCCTTCCTCTTTATCAGTTTTTGGTTTAATTTCAAAATCCTTTACAATTTGTTTTTCAATATCAATAGTATATTCATCTTTTTCATTTTCTATATCATGTCCTTTTAATTTACCAGTTTCATCTCCGGTAGATGTTATTTTAATTGTTTTAATTTTACCATCTATGTTACATCTATATCTATTACCTATTTTAAAATCTCCTTCTCCTTCTGTTTTAACATCACCTTTTTCATCTAATTTTTTCCACATATTTTCTAATTCTTTTGCTTTTTTATCCCTTTCAACAGCAACTTTATTCATAGCTGCTTTATCGCCTGATTTTTCTAAGAATTTAACTTTGGCTTCTAAAAATTTTAGATTAAATTCATGTATTTTATTATCAATAATAATTTTTAATTTTGGGTTTTTTTCTGCGCCACCTTGTTTTTTTAAAACTTGTTCCATTTCTTTAAGTGCTTTATCTTTATAAAGATTAATAATTTGTTCAATTATTTTTTCTTTTTCTTTTAATGTCTTATCATCCATTTGTTTATCTTTTTCACCAGATTGTTGAACTTTCTTCTTATCTTCTTCAGATATTTCAACATCAGGTTCCATATCAGTTTCAGCTTCCTCATTTAAAAATTGATCATATCTAAGTATAATACTTTCTTTAGTAATTTTTTCTTCACCACCAAGTTGTAAAGTAACATTAGCCTTCTTTTGAATTTCTGCATTAATGATACCTAAATATTTGGTAAATATAGCATCAACTTCTTTACCACCTTTAATTTTTCTTATGTGTGCTGCTGCTTTATTCCACATTTTTTTTAAGAAGTCAAATATACCTTCATTTAATTGTTCATTACTATCTATAAATTCATTATATTTTTTCATTTTTAATATTTTAATTTTTAATTATATATTAATTATTCCTTATCATTTTTATTCTTTCTGATTGGTATTTCATTATATCAACATCAGAATGTTCTTTTAATAAATCAATAATTTTAACAACCATATTTGTAGTAATACGACAATCGGATAATGCATCATGGTATCCTGACATATTTAAACCTAATGCTGGTCCAATTTTAGACATTGATGAGCTAATTAATCCATTATCTCTTGTCGATGTACCTATTTTATTTATTAATTCTTTATAATTATCATCTGTTTCTGATAATTTTTGAATAAGTGGAATATAGTATAACTGAATTAATTGTTTAGTATCAAATACTTCATTATTAAATTTAATATTTTTTGATCTCATATTTAATAAGTTCATATCAAATTCAGCATTCTGAATCACTAACATTGCATCTTTTTGTTCTTCTACCCAATTATAAAAATTAGATAAAACAACTTCTTCATCTATATAATCTATACCTTTTTCTCCATATCTATTAAAAGATAATACCCAATTTATTTTAGAATCTTTTTCAGTTTTTTTCTTAAGAGTTTCTTCTGTTAATTTTATTTTTTGATTAAAAGAAGATTGTTCTTTAAAATCATTTTGATGAAAATCATAAATAGTAGATATTGCTGCAATCTGTGTTAATTGTACTTTTTTAGGACCACCTAAACCAGTGGTTTCTGTATCAACAAATACAAAATCTTTAGATTTTGATTTTTCTTCTAACCAATTTAAAAATTGTGGTATTGTTTTATACCATAATTTATGTTCTAATAAGAAATCTGAAAATTTTATTATTTTATCCATATTATTTAGTTATTTTTAATTTATATTCTTTTTTACCATAATTATATTCAATTTGTCCTAGTTCTCCATTATAATTCATTAAATATATTATATCAGTGGATTTTAATACAATATCATGATTATTTGTTAATTCATTTAATGATTTAATAAAGTCGTTTATTTTATTATTATCATTGTTGAAATCTTTGTATTTTATTATATCCATTTAAATAATTTAATATTTTATTGTATATATAAAAAATTATAACTATATTTGTAAAAATTTATAATTATGAAAATTACAAAAATTGAAAAAATTGATGGTATATATCATGTGACACAAACACCTAATATGTTTGAAAAATTTTTTGGTATTAAAGAAAGAACTGAAAGATATAAAACAAATGGTGAAGTATTTAAATATTTCCCAAATATAAAAGCTTTTTATTCATCCGATGGGAAACTTATTAGTTGGAGTGATAAAATATGTGAATTACTTAATAATTTTGATAGAAAATTTTAAAAATTAAAATATTATAAATATGAAATTACAAGAAAAAATTCAATCTGATCTAAAGATTGCTATGATGAATAAAGATGTTCCTAAAAGGGATTTAATAAGGGTTTTAATCGGTGAAATCAACAGAGTGGGTAAAGATGTGTCTGATGATGAAGTATCAAAGATTGTAAAGAAAATGACCGACAATGCAATTGAAATGAATAATCAGATAGAAGTTGATATTTTATCGGATTATTTACCAAAAATGTTAACCGAAAAAGAAATTGAAGACGTAATTGATCAATTTATTTCAGATAATAA
Organism: Trichloromonas sp.; assembly: GCF_034006665.1. Classification (GTDB taxonomy): domain Bacteria; phylum Desulfobacterota; class Desulfuromonadia; order Desulfuromonadales; family Trichloromonadaceae; genus Trichloromonas. Next base: position 28,841 of record NZ_JAVESI010000040.1, on the reverse strand, counting down.
CATTGGTGGTATTAAGCAAATGGGATTGGTTATGAAATATCTTAAGGATGAATTTGGTTCATGTATTGATGGTAAAGTTGCTAGTTCATTAATTAAAAATAAATTAAAATAAATATGATTAAAAAATTAAAAAATATTAAAATGCATCATGCATTACTAATGTTGTTAGTTGGTTTTTTAATAGGTATAACAATAGTTTTAGTTGTATTTACTGAAATAATATAAATTAATCATTATGGTAAAATTAGTAAAACTGAAATATTCAGATAAATATTTTTATGTAAAATTAAAAATATTTGATATACTTGGAGTACCTGTTGGTATATGGGTTGGTATTGATGATAAAACGGTCTACAATTCAGATGAAATTGTATTTAGTGATGATTAATTAAATTTAACATTTTAAAATTTTTTATTATGAAAGAAAAAATAGAAAAAAGATTAGCAGAACTTTATAAGGAACAAGTTTACTTAACTGATAAAGACAGATATTGGTTACAGCCAATAAATAGTATGAGTAGAAGTGACTTAATTAAAATTAATTATGTATTAATACGAGAACTTGAAGATTTATTAAAAACATAACAATTATTATGAAACCTTATGTAGATTTAAGTGGAAAAGCAAAATGGTCACTATTTTGGGGTGACAAAGTGAAGAAGAAAATTAAAAAACTCTTCAAAAAATCAGCACGTAAAAAAGTTAAAATTGATGATTATCAGTATTAATTATTAATTTTAACTTTTTAATAAAAATATTGTATATTTGTTGTAATAAATAGTAAAATTTTGGATATGAAAAAATATAAAAAAAATAAATTTTGGTTCTTATGGGATAATGGAATAAAAAAAGAACCAAAAGATGGAGAAAATTATTATAGATTTGAATGGAAATTAAAATCAAAATTTCCGTTTGTATTTAAAGAAGTTGTTTGTTATACTTTAATAAATGATGTTTGGGTTGAACAACATCAATTAAATACATGTAGTGTTACCAAAACCTTTATACGTGAAGGAAAAGAAATGAGTAATAATAAAATAGTTGATACACCAAAACCAATAGTCCGTTCTGCCCCACAATCACCACATAAAAATGTTAATTAGTTATTTGTTATACTTTAATAAATGATGTTTGAATTGAATAAACTGATTAATTTTAATTATGGAACATATAGAATTTGAAATTAAAAAAATAGGAACACTTAAATATTCGAGATTGAAATCTTTGAGTATTTTAAGAAAAGAAATTAATTGTTTTGGGTATAATTATACAATGATAGAAACCAAATATCTATTGGATTCTTTATTGAATAATAAATTTGAAGAACGTTTTAATTGGGAACTTAAGATATGTTTTGATCAAATTTTTGATAAAATAGAATATATCAAATATGATAATGATCCATATAAATATGATGAACAAAATTTCCCTGTTAATTGGATTCCACCAATAGGTTAATTAAAAAATAATAACTTATGAAAGATTATACAATTACAACAGTTGTTTAACATAACATTTCATTTAATAACAATTATTTATGATAATTAGCGAAGAATTTAGGGAAAAATTAATAGAAGCAGGAATAGTGCCAGAAAATGTAGTAAAATTTACTACAGAAAATGATAAAAAAACAAGAAAGAATATTACAACAATTACACTTATTGATGGTACTGTGCATAAATTAATAGATGATTTTATATATTATGCATCAATAAAAAATAAAAAATGGTAAATTTTATTTAATAAGTATTTTTTATTTCAAAATTTATTTCTTATATTTGTCGTTATAAATATATGTTATTTTTGTTTCATGTATTAAAAAATTAAATTATGAAAGATACAATAAAAAACTTTGAATTAGGTAATTTTAATTTTCATGTTTATTCAATAGAAACAGAAGATGGTTATGTTAGAGGTATAGAAATAACTGATGCGTTTGTTGGGATGGAAAAAATAGGTTTTGGTGAAAAATTATCAATGACATTTACCGATCCACACTTAATTGAAGATAAAAATTTTAAACACGAAAATGAATGAAAAAAATATTAATAACTTAAAAAATATGTGTCAATTTATATTAAATAAAATTTGATTATGGAAAACTTTGCAACAGACAGACTTGATACTTTATTAGTTGAATTAAAAAGTCATAGATTAAATGAAGAAAATCTATTGAAAGAAAAAATAGGGATAACCCGACAATTTATTCGAGATAATATTGATGGGATAAATAAAGCAATAAAAATAATTGAAACGGCACTTACTCAACTAAGAGATATGTAATATCATTAAACATTTAAAATCATAAAAAAAATGAAAATCATAGTATTAATAATTCTGTTAGTATCATTAATTATTACCATAATATTATATTTATTATCTGTCTTTGTAGATAAAATTAAAATATTTTTAGGATTTAAAAAATATAAATATACTAATATAACAGGTTGTGGTATGTTAGATATTTATATGTTTCATAAAACAGACGATGAAGCATTAAAACATCATAAACATTTTGAATTTGTAGAACAAGTTGAACCTGTATATAAAAGAATAAAACCTATCACCAATGAAAAATAAAATACGGGAAGAAGTATTGAAAGTATTTGATCAAAAAGAATCAGTTGATCAAGTAGTTGAAAATATAATAGATTTAATAAGGAATGAAAAAGATTTCACATCTGATGATATGAAAAATTTTGCATCAAAATGTATAATATTAGGTCATAGAGGAATGACACCTGATAAATTATTAGATGAATTTATTGAAAGAGATTTACCACCTAATAATAATAAAATTGATGAAGATATTCCTTTATTAATAGGTTATTTAAATAGAAATTTTGGATATAATGGGTTTAAACCAATAGAAATTGGTACACCTGTATATCTACATAAAGATAGATATTACTTTAATATGGAACCTATTAATGGTGGACAATCTGTAATTCAAAAATTCTATAAAGACACATTACACAATTATATAGATTTTATTGATAAACTATAAATATTACTAAGATGAAAAAAAGAAAAATTGACATACTTTTAGACTTTATGAGTAAAGGAGATAAAATAAGTTCAATAAAACTAGTATCTACTTTTAATAAAGGAGTGAATCCAGAAGAAATGGAAATCATTGAAATTGCATCAGAATGTTATAAAGGAAAAGAAAACTTTTATAAAAGCTTAGGATATAATGTAGAAGATATTAAAGTTAAAGCTTGGGATGCCATTGTTAGAAATTATGGTAAACAACTAGATAACTGGTTAAAAAATAAACAATAAGTATGAATATAAGAACAGAAATAAAAGAATTATTAGATACACATAATTTATCATACGAAGATAAAAATGAATACATAGAATGTAAAGGAGGTTCTTATAGAATTTATATTATTGAAGAAAATCAAATAATAGATTATTCATGGACTAAAGTACCAAAAACATATTTTTATGATATATCACGAGAAAATGAAGAAAATGGTATTCATACCCTTTGGATCAAAAGTTTTGAATGGAATAATCAAAGAAAACATGATATCTTAATAAGCGGATTATTGTGTGATTTAGGTGTAATTAAACATAGATACTATGGTCGAATGTGTAAAGTAGAAGAAATTCCATCTAAAGAAGCACAATTATTCTTAGACGAAAATAGTTTTTATGGTAGAAGAGGAGCATCACTAACAGTCGGTTTAAGAGATAAAAAAACCGATGAATTGTTGATGTTAATGAGTTTTGGTTCTTCTCATTATGCTAGAAAAAAATGGGATTGTGAAGTAATTAGAGCAGCAACTAAAAAAAATTCACAAGTTGTAGGGGGAGCAAGTAAACTATTTAAACACTTTTTAGAAAAGTATCCTACTATAAAAATAGGTAAAGAAGATGTTAATATCAACACAATACTATTTTATGTTGATTATGATCATAAACAAGGAAATTCTATGCCAAGTTTAGGATATGAATTATATAATTATACAGGTTTTGGTTTTCATAATTATTGTTTAAAAGATTGTGTTTTTGGTAAACAAGGAGATATGTTTATGAGAAAACCACATAGACATAAAGAAGTTATGGAATGTATAAATAATGGAGAAGTAGTATCAATATGTAATGCTGGTAATAAAGTTTATATTTTTGATAAAAATAAAGGAAATCAAATTGATTCAAATAGTAATTTTATTAGTGAATAAAATAATATAAAATGAAAATAATAGAATGGTATAATGATTTTAGATACTTTATAAAAAGTATATTCATAGGTATAAAAAACTTATGGATATGGTTTCCTGTTATATGGAAAGATAGAAATTTTGATAACGGATATTTAATAGAATTAAATATTAAAAAATTAGAAATGATGCATAAATGGTTTTCTAATCCTAACAATACATATATAACAGAAGAAAATAGAAAACATATTGTATCAAGAATGAATACTGCAATAAGATTAATGAAACTAGTTGATGATGAATTTTATGCAATGGAATACCAAAAAGAAATAGAAAAATTATATGGTAAAAGTAAATGGGAATTTATACCATGTGACGACATGAAAGATATGTATGAAATTCAGATAAAATTTGAAAAAGATTATACAGAAGAAGAACTAGAAAAAATAAAAAAACATGAACACGAATTACTAATTAAATCAAGAAATAAACACATAAAGGCAAAAAGAATACTTTGGAAATTTATTGAACATAATATAGATTATTGGTGGGATTAAAAAAGACGGTTAAATTTAACCGTCTTTTCTTTTTGGATATTCTAATTTTTTATAGTTAGGATTATTAATATAAAATATATTCATTAATTCTTTTGTTTCTTTTTTATCCTTACCTAAAATATAAATATATTTATGTTTTTTTGGTGATTTTCTTTTTATTAAATTATTAATATCATTAATTCTTGTTGTTGTTAATATATCAACTATGTGTTTTGGTATTTTATCCCATAATATGGTAAATTTCTTATTCCAATTATTATCCCATTCGATATTATTTCTTTTACATACCCTTTTATAATATGATACTTTTCTAAAATTTCTACCTGAAGTCCAACCAATATTAGGGTTATTTATATCAAAATATACATAATCTGAACCAAAATTCTTACCTAAATATATAAAATTACAAGCTTGATAAATTGTTCCTATTTCTTTTGCTTCTGTATCAGAATATGCACTAAATAATTTAAAATTTGTATTATTAACCATCCATTTAATTGACCACATTATAAGTGAACTTGATAAATTTTTTGGTGTCCAATGAGCATTGGCACCTCTTGATATTAATTTTTCTATATTTTTAGTATTATCTCCTAGTATCTTAGAAAATGAATTTGGAGTTGCCATAATAATTACTGCACCAATTTCGTTACCATACATAGCGACAAATCTATGTGTTGGTCGGTTTGGCATTTTTCCTAACCATTCATATTTTTCAATAAAATCTTTAATTCTATTACACATAATTTTATCAGATGAATCAATATATTTAAATGTAAAGTCTGATATTTTTAAATTATTGTATGTTTTATTATCATTATTTTTATTATCAATTTTAATTTTATATTGATAACATACTTTTTCTTTTTGATATAATTTATATTTTATTAATTTATCAAACGTGTCATAATTCTTATCTATTATAAATATAAAATTATAACCATTTTTGATACAATAATCCTTTTTAATATTATTCTTTTCTTTGTGTATATTATACCAATTTGTTGATTTTATTTCTATAATTAAATTTAATTCTTTAATATAAAAATCAGGATAATAAATATGTTCTTTTCCATTATAAATATATCTTATTGATTTTCCTCTTTCTATATTAATTATATCATAATATCTGTCCAAAAAGTGTTTTTCATATGTCGATTGATAATATAAATCACTATTTTTATATTTAGTCACTTTTATACCAGATTTTATCATTTTATCTACAAATTCTTGAACATGCATTGGGTGTCTTTCTCCATATTTTTTATAAAATGATTTATATAATTTATCTTTTATAAATTCATTCTTCATAGGATTATCTGTACCATATTTATCTATACATGTATCTTTATATTGATCTCTATTATTATAATTTTTATCATTATACTTCTTTTTCTTAGTTAACAAACTTTTATTCTTAATATCATCATTTTGTAAAGGATATTTTACATTATATTTTTTTAAATTTGTTTGTATCCATCTATTTTTAATATCATCATTTTGTAAAGGAATAGTTGTACCATATTTATCTATTAATGATTTTTCTTTTTTTATTTTAAATTCATCTGTTTGTGTATAATACTCTTTTCCATATTTTTTTAAATTTGTTTCCTTTTGTTTATCTATATTAGTATAATTCTCGTCACCATATTTTTCTTTTTTTGTTTTTTTAATTTTTATAACAAATTCATCTGTTTTATTATAATGATCAACTCCATATCTATCCAAATTTGTTTTTTTTATTTTATCTTTTGAACATTTAACAGAACATGAATAATATCCATAATTATCTATATTTCTTCTATAAGAAAACATAGTAATTTTTTTAATCTTTCCACATACATCACATTTTACATCAATTTTTTGAATTGATGCATCAGGTAGTTGTTCTGGATTAATAGTTATTTCATCACCTGACTTAATATCAAATCCTAATGATTTATAATATGTTATATTTTTATTTGTTGTTTTAATCTTTAAATCTTTAGTTAATATCATATTATCGTATTTAATATTTTTGTTATATCATCATTATATTTAATTTTTATTAAAGTCAAATTATTTTCTTTACAAAATGATTCTTTAATCATATCTCTTTTTTGAATATTTTTAAAAGATTCCTTACCACCAAAATATTTAAACGGTTTATAATGTTGTTCACCATTAAATTCAATACAAATATTATGATCAGGTAAATAAAAATCAAATTTTAATGGTTTCTTAAATTTACACCCATTAAATGGTTTTTGTTGTTCATACTTTATATTATTTATATCTAAATATTTTTTTATTTCTTTCTCACCTTTTGATAATTTACATATTGGGCAACCTTGTTTATTATGTATATGGTCTTTAGGTTTTTGTTCAAATGTATTATTACATATTTTACATTGTATTTTTATTTTAGTATTCATATTTATATATGGAGATAAATAATTAAAAATATCATTATGTATTAATTTAGATTTATTTAAAAATATAATAGAATATTTTTTATTTACTGTCTTTTTTAATTTGTTATGGTTTTTAAAGTGATTATTTGGTAATAATTTTAAATATGTGGTTACTCCATATTTTTTAAGATTAGTTTCTTTTTGTTTATTATAATTTTTATCAATATTTTTTAATTTATTTTTTATTTCTTTAATATTAGATACATTTTTAACTCCATATTTTTCTAAACATGTATTTTCAGTTTTTATAATTTTACATTTATTACAATAATATAAGCGTTTTAGTGAATTTGTTAATTTAAAATATGTTTTATATTCAATGTGTTTTATTGTTTTGCATATATCACAAGATACTTTAATTTTTTGATGACTACCAATTGATAATTGTTCCGGATTAATAGTTATTTCATCACCTGATTTAATATCAAATCCTAATGATTTATAATATGTTATATTTTTATTTGTTGTTTTAATCTTTAATTCTTTAGTTAATATCATAAATTATATTTTTATTGTTAAAAATTAAAATGTATAAAATTAATTTAATAGTTCATACTATTATGTATATATAAAAATAAAAAAGTTTAATTTTTATATAAATAAAAAAGGGTGTACAATGTACACCCCATTTTAAATATATTCATATTAATTAAATTAATACACCATTTGTATCTTTAACTTCGATAGCCATGAATTGCTTCTCTGGGAAGAATCCAACGTCAGCAACTGCATATCTAGATCTGATTAACATCCTTGGAGCCCAAGTTGCTTCAGAAATAAGAGAAATAGACTGTGCCATTAAGTAAGGAAGGAAAAGAAGACCTGGTTGATCTACTGAATTCTTTCTACCTAAGAAAATTCTATTGTCATCCCATCTCATATAAGGATCCACATATAAAGTCATATTACCTACTTTACCAACTGGATATAATTGTCCATTAGTATTTAAATTAGCACCACCAACAGGAGGGTTAATTGTATAACTAGCTACATCTTGTAAAACAGATGCTAAGTTACCGTTTGTAATAACGTATTGAGCAGGACCTACACGACCTTCGTTAGCGATATAGTTAGAAGCGTTGTTTACTTTAGAAACAAGTTTTCTTTGTACTGAATGAGTAGTTTCACCACCTGGTGCTACTGTTCCAATATAAGTATCAACATCAAAGTCAAATTTAGATACTGTTCCAACTTTAGGAGTAGTATGAGAAGTTCTATTCTTAATACCAAGTTCTTTAACTTTTTGAACGATTTCCTTAGAAATAGTTTGAGAAAGTTCGTTAATAAGAACTGATTCAAGCTTTTGTACTATATCCATACCAGTTGAAGCTTTAATATCTTCAATTTCAGTTCTCTTAAGAGCTGATGTGATTTCTACTGTACCAACTTGGATAGTTTTTGTGAAAACATTTGGTCCAATTTGTCCTGGATAAGTTCTTTCGTCATCTTGTCTATTCATACCTTTAAATAGATTCCAACCAGCTGAGAAACCAGGAATATGATCTTCCATTACTGATACTAATTGAATAGAAACACCTGATAATTGAACAGTTGTAGTACTAGTACCTGATAATGTAGAAACTGCATTAGCTTCTAATTTATCTACTATTGATCCACTGTTATCAAATGTATTCTTATTTGCATCAAAATAGTAAGGCTCTTTACCTGATTCAAAAGCTTGTCTGAAAATTCTAAACATTGGAGTACCGTCAATTCTAGAGAAACCTAAGAATTCCATCCAACCTGTTTTTGGAGTAGTTGATGCAGTGAAATTTTTAATTTCAGTTGCACTTGCACCACTTAAATTAACAAACATTCTTTTATCAAGACCACCAACCATTTCAGTAATCTTAAGCTCTTTCATTTGAGCATATAGGTTAGTTTTTAAAGTATCAACGTTATCACCGTCAACTTTAAATACAAGAGGTCTATCATCATCTTCTTCTAATCTATCATCATAACGGAAGTCAACGAATAATAGATCAATTTTTGGAGAAGCGGCTGGTTTAACAGCTACTAGATCTAAACCAATGGTTTGAGCTGCAATCTTCATAGAGATTGGAAGTAAGTTCTGACCTACATCACCAGAACCTGGAGTATCACCAGCACCCCAAAGTGCACCTGGTGTAGTTGAAGGTTGTGGAGATAAAACTGCTCCCATACCTGTAATGTTACCTAACGCTGCGTAAGAAACATTTTCATTGATTTGGTGTAATTCAGCGTATTCTGACATCCAACTTCTTTTTTCGCCATCTGTTACATGAAGAGCTTCAAGAATTGGAGACCATTTTTTTTCAGCTTTTGCTTTGTCTACTAAATAATTCATTTTTATTTTTTAATTTTTGAGACTAATGTCTTTTTCTTTTTTTTGTTGTAATGTTATATATTTAACTAAAAAACTCGTTTTTTCCCATTTTTAGCCTAAATAACAAAACATTACAAATTTTTAAATACATTAAGATATCTATCAACTTGATTTTCAGTTAACTTAACATCATTAACATATTTTTTGTTTTCGTTTAATACTAATTTTTTCTCATTTAATTTTTCTAATCCTCTGCTGTTCCAGAATGATTCCATTTTAGCTTGAGATGCTACTAAATTTGGATAGAATTTAGCTTGGGATAATACACTTTTCTTTACTGTGTCGTTTAGATTGTTCCAAATATCTATTAAATCATTAGGAATTGCGTCAATAAGAATTTCTTCTTCTGTCTTTTTATTTTCTAATGACTCTCTCATAATTTTTAGAACATCTTTTTCTGATGCATAAGTGCTTTCGTTCATTGCAACTATGACTTTTTCTTTATCTTCTCTTGATAATTCGTTCCATGCAGTTTTGTTTTTTTCTGATAAGAACATTAAGAAGTGTGGTTGTGCTTCATCAAAAGCTTTACGTTTTTTAGCTTCTGTTATTAGTTGTGATATACTATCTTTAATAGATTTTTCATTTTCGTATAATTTATCACCTACGATTCTAATTTTTGATTCGTGTACTTGTATTTCTTCTATTTCAGTTTGAACTGGTTCTTGAACTTGACCTTCAACTGGTTCTTGAACTTGACCTTCAACTGGTTCTTGAACTTGACCTTCAACTGGTTCTTGAACTTGTGTTTTAATTGGTTCAGATAGTTTAACAATTGCGAATCCATCATTTGGGTTATAAGATAATATTTCACCTTCTTTTTCACCTTCTGATGTTTCAATTGTTACTGTTGTACCTGGTATTAATTGAGTTTCTGTTTCTTGTGTTTGAACTGGTTCTTCAATTATTTCTTCTTCTTGTGTTTGAACTGGTTCTTCAATTATTTCTTCTTCTTGTGTTTGAACAGGTTCTTCAATTTCTTCTTCCTCTTCTTCGATATCATCAAATTCTTCTGGTAAATCTTGATCTTCTGTTGGTAGAAAATCATCATCTTCATCATCATAATATTTATCAACATTTGCAACTTTTAAGTCAGATATTCTTTGTTCTTCGTTATCTATATCTTCATTAATTAATTTAGAATCTTTTAAACTATCAATAGTTTTATCTAAACTTTCTGCAATATATTTAGAATAAGCTTGTGTATCTGATAAATTTTCAGCGATATATTCAGAATATGCTATATTGTTATCAACATGTTCTGCAACATATTCTGTATAGTTAATATTATTATCTACATGTTCTGCTAAATATTCAGCATATTGTATATTATTATCAACTTGTTCTGCAACATATTCAGAATATTTTACACTATTATCTACATATTCTGATAACATTTCAAAATTTTGTAAATTAAATTCAGTGTGTTCAGCTAGATATTCTGCATAATCAATAGATTTATCAAGATTTTCTGCTAAATATTCAGAGTACTTAATAGTTTTATCTACATTTTCAGCAATATATTCAGAGAAATCAATAGATTTATCAAGATTTTCAGCAATATATTCTGAATAATCAATAGTTTTATCTAGTTTTTCTGCAAGATATTCAGAATATCCTACTACTTTTTCTAGATTTTCAGCTAAATAATCATTATGTTCAATTAGCTTTTCAGTTCTTTCTTTTAAACTTGTGTTTTCAGTAACTAAGATTTGAATATTTTCCGCTAAATAATCAAGATACTTAGTCATTTTACTATGGTTTTCTATAAGAGATTCATAATATTCAGATAGTTTTTCTAATCTTTCTGGATCATTACCATGTTTAATATTATTTTCAATCTGTTCTTTAACAATAGCAAGCTCAGATTTTAGATACTCTGTATATTCAACCATTTGTTGTTGAGTTACATGATCGTTGTTGTTCATTTCGAATAATTTGTTAATTTTTGACTCATCGGACATATCATAAACTCTAAAGTTTGCCGATTCGTTAAAACCTAAGCTTTCGTTTAATGACCTTAATTCCATTCTAGCAGAAGAAAATCCTGGGTCAGCAACGGCATCATAGGTAAATAATTTTTTAATTGTTACAGTTCCATCTGATTCAGTTATACCGGCAGCTCTAGATGATACAAAAATAGGACACCCATCCTGAATTAAAGCTTGTGCTTCTTTTCCATAATGGGTACTTAATAATTGAATTGAACCTTCAATTAAATTTTTGCTTTCATTAAATCTTACATCCTTTAAAACGTGTGAAATCCTTGATAATGAGATATCGAAGGCTTCTGGATGGTCAAATTCACCATAAACTGCACCTAAAGTTTTAATTCTTTCATTTAATTCTTGTAAATGAGGAAGAAATTTATCTTTAGTATAAATCCTATCATTTCTGTTTTTAACATCAAATTCAGTAAAAGTACCAGAAAGGATAAATTTTTTATCTTTTTTATCAGATGCACTTTCATTGAGTAATAGTCCATTAGAACTACTTTCAACAATAAGTACGGGTTTCATTTCCATAATTTATTATTATTTTTTGCAATATATTTATTGTTATATATTTAAAATAAATAGTCATTTTTTTCCATTTTTATAGGTGTAAATAAATGGTGAATTTGATTAGGACAAACTAAAATAATTTATATATAATAATAAAAACTAAATCAATGATATTAACGGATTTTATAGATTTAATAATAAATAAAGGAAATATAAATTATTATAAAAAATTTAATAATAATTTAAAAATAGGTGATAATTTAAAAATTAATATAAATAACTTACCTAAGAATAGTAGATATGAAATTGATGTAAAATGTGAAAATTGTGGTATTATAAAAAGATTACAATATTGTAATTATAATAAATATATGATAAATAAAAATAAATACACTTGTAAAAAATGTACTTTAAAAAATAACAATTTATTAAAATATAATGTGGAAAATGTATTTCAATTAGAATCTATTAAAGAAAAAATTAAAAAGACAGTTAAAGAAAAATATAATGTTGATAACATATCACAATTAGAAGATATTAAACAAAAAAAGATAAAAACTAATTTAAATAAATATAATACAAAATACCCATTATCAAATAGTATAATAAAAGAAAAAATTAAAAAGACAGTTAAAGAAAAATATAATGTTGATAACATATCACAATTAGAAAACGTTAAACTAAAAAAAATAAAAACTTCTTTAAAGAATTATGGTGTTATTCATCCATCAAAATCAGATATTTTTAAAGATAATATAAAAAGTACTAATTTAAAAAAATATGGAGTTGAATGGAATTTTTTAGATTTAAATATTAAAAATAAAATAAAAAAAACAAATTTAATTAAATTTGGTTACGAAAATCCATCACAATCTGATGTAATAAAAAATAAAATTAAAAATTCAAATATATTATATAGTCATAAAAAAATATATGAAAATAATAATAAAATAGTAGACATAATAGATAATGATTATATAATGAAATGTGATTGTAATAAAGATCATACATTTAAAATTAATAGAGTTTTATTTTATAAAAGAAGAGAAACTAATACAATAATATGTACAATATGTAATCCTATTGATAAGAAACAATCAGGTTTAGAATTGCAACTTATTAACTTTATTAAAGAAAATTGTGATCATAATATAATTTTAAATAAAAGAAATATAATAAATCCATATGAATTAGATATTTATATACCTGATTTAAATTTGGCATTTGAATTTAATGGTGTGTATTTGCATAATGAATTAAATAAATCTAATAATTACCATTATAATAAATCAAAAATGTGTAAAGATTTAAATATAAACTTGATACATATTTATGAAGATGATTGGATTTATAAACAAAATATTACTAAATCTATGATATTAAATAAATTAAACAAAATATCAAATAAATTTTTTGCCAGAAGATGTAAAATTAAACAAATAAACGATATATCTATTGTTAAAACGTTTATGAATAAAAATCATATACAGGGATATACTACATCTACTATAAAATTAGGATTGTATTATGATAAAGAATTAATTAGTATGATGTTATTTAAAAATAATAATAATGATTATGAATTAGTCAGGTTTTGTAGTAAATTAAATACTGTTGTTATTGGTGGTGCTAGTAAATTATTAAATTATTTTATTAATAATTATAGATTTAATGAATTAAAAACTTTTTCAGATATCGGATATTCTACTGGTGATTTATATGAAAAAATAGGATTTAAATTCGATAAATATATTAAACCATCATATTATTATGTTGTTGATGGAGTAAGAATCCATAAATCCAATTTTAAAAAACAAATTTTAACTAAAAAGGGATTTGATAAAAATAAAAGTGAACATCAAATAATGTTAGAAAGAAACATATATAGGATATATAATAGTGGATATAAAAAATACATATTAAATAAATAATATATAAATCTTAAAATGCCATTCTGGTCTAAATTGAAAGATTTTAAAGAAAAAATATCATTAATAACTGGTATTGTAATATTATTAACCGGTATTGGTATCTTTCCATTAACTAAATCCATAATTAATACAGTAAAAACTACATCTTATATAATAAAAGATTATCCATCATTAAAATCTGATTATGATTCATTAACGATAAGAATTAAAATAATAGAAAAGAAATTAGAAGATTATTCATTAATTAAACAAAGTGTCATTTATTTAATGGAAGATAATGATGTTATTAGTGGATTATTAAGAGCAAATATGCAAAAAATTGATAAAAAAAATTATGGAACAGTTGTATTAATATATGACTATACTAATAAAATATATACTAAAAGATTAGTAGAGGTAAAAATAAGAAAATCAAATAGTTCTGGTGATTTATATGTATTTGTTCCTTGGGGTGAAACTTTATGGGGAACTCCAATAACTAAAAAATTCGCAGTTAAATGGCACGAAGATGAAGGTAAATACTTTTTTATTGATAAAAATGGTGATTTTTATTTAATATATGAAATAGATATAAATAAAACAATTAGATATTAAATTTTATAAAAATCTTTTATATCTTCCATATTATCATACACCCATAAAACAAATTCATTGGCATTTATATTTTTTTGACCTTCTCTAATTTCATTCTTATATCCTAATTTAATTAATGTATCATTAATATGTTCTAATGTAGTTTGTCTAGCTTTTGCTTTCTTCATAATACTAAAATCTAATATTATTAACTGTACTAATTTTTTTTCTTTTTCTACTATATCTGAAAAAACTTCATCTTGTCTATCTGTATAATAATCACTTATATTTATTTTATCTAAAAATGATTCTTTTTTTGGATTAAAATTTTTAATTTTCTTTTTAAGAACTGTTGTAATTATATCACTGTTATCTTTTACCCAATCAGAGAAATCATCAGGATTATAACCATCTTCACTTGCATATTCCATTTTTAATTTAAGATCATCATTCATTATCCTGTCTAATTTTAACCAATTATCACTACTTATAATATTATTCTTTTTATTTTCAAAATCAGATATAATATCCCATATTAAATATGGGTACATATTTATTATTTTTTCATATGTTTGTAATCTTTCTTCTTCTGTTATAATACTATCGGTATTTGTATTATCATTTGATATTATATATTTTTTAAATGTATCAAAATCACCATAATTTGTGAAATTTCTTAATTCTTTATCTTCTGTCATATATATATCACCATCAACAATTTTTAATGCAAATAAGTCATCATCTTTTACACTTTGGAAATATATTGATTCTGATTCCTCGAATGATTCTGGATTTAAACACATATAATTTAATGATTTTAATATTTTTAATAATTGTTTAAATATTTCATCATTACTTAATTTCTTATTATCACCATAAATAATATCATAATCATCATATTTGTCTATATATTTACTATAATTCTTATTTCTGTTTTTTATTATTCTTTTATATGTTTCTTCTTCAATATCCCATTCGTAATCATAATCATAATTATATCTACCATAAGATTTAGATACTTTTGATGGATCTCTTTTGACTGGTAATTTTTCCCAATCTATTTTTATACATACATCTACCAATTTTTCTAAGTGCTCTATATCTTGTGTTTCTTTAAAAGTGTGTTCATTTTGATAACCAACTGATAAATTTGTACATTCTGGTATTATACCCATAAAAACACCTGAATCACACCACATTCCTGTTTTATCATCTTCATATTCTAAACCATGTTTTTTAAATTCATTTGATAATGCATCTACAAAATCATCAGAACAACATTTTGAATATGACTGTTGTGATATAATAGAACTAAATCCTTTTCTATCAAATGCTATACATTTTTCATAAGTTTTGAAAATATCCTTATATGATTTTAATGCTTGTTTAGATCCCCAAGTTCCTGTTGGTGATGTAACACCTTCTTCCCCTCTAAAAAAATAATATAAACCTGGAATACCGGATTCTATCATTTTTATCATAATTACTATACCTGCCTTATCATCACCACCTAAAGTAGTTGTTCCATCAGTCATTATTATATCATCTTGTATTACATGATATACTCTTTTATATTCTCTCGAATATGTGTCTAGGTGTCCACAAAACATAGTTTTAGAATTTCCTATTTTTATGAAAAAATTACCATGTTCATCTTCTTGCATACCATCTGGAAAAAACTCTTTTAATGTTTTTTCTTTTCCAAATGTTATTTGCATCTTTGTTAAATTAAGAAATAATTGTTTTACACTACCATCCATAGTATAATCTGGTTCTTTATAATCTTTTGGTCTTATTGGTATATTTTTAGTATTATAAAAAGGGATATCATTATATTTATTATATCTATTTGATCTTTTTGATTTTCTTTTTCTTTCTTCTGTTGATTCAAATAATTTTTTCATTATTTATTAATTAATTTTATTATATATATTAAAAATTAATTTAGTTTTTTTATATATAATAAAAAAATAATAAATTACTATGGTTAAAACTAAATATAAATATTTTTTATTAGAAAAATTAGTTGATGGTGAATTAAAATATTATGTTTATGACTGGGATGATAATGTATTAGTTATGAGTACATTAATACATTTAGATAAAATGGTTGATGGTAAATGGGTACCATTAGATGTATCAACATCAGAATTTAGAGAAGTTAGAAAATATATAGATGAATGGAAAAAAGGAGAATCTAATTTATGGAGATATAGGGATGGTGATCCAAATAGTCCATTTAGTGATTTTAGAGATTGGGGACCAAGAGGAGAAAATGCTTTTGTTGAAGATACAATAAAATCTATACGTAATAATAATTTTGGACCATCTTGGTATAAATTTTTACAGACGTTAGAAGACGCTAGTATATTTATGGTTGCAACAGCAAGAGGACATGAACCAAATACAATTAGAAAAGCAATAGAATGGATAATATTTAATGTATTAGATAGTAAACAAAAATCAAATATGGAAAAAAATTTAAGGCATTTTAATAAAATATTTGATATTGATGATAGTAATTATAGTTTTGAAAAATTGGTTTCTAATTATTTAGATTTATGTGATTATATAGGAGTATCATCAAATTATTTTAAAAGAAGATATGATATGGGTGGAGAAGCTGTTAATCCAGAAAATGGTAAAAAAGTAGCAATAAAAGAATTTGTTAGAAAGGTAAATGATTATGGTAAATATTTAAATAAAAAAGTAAAGGTTGGTTTTTCTGATGATGATTTAAGTACTGTTCAACATGTTTATAGACTAATTAAAAATGAATTATCATTACAATTTCCAATTGATTTTTATGTATATCATACAAAGGATAAAATAGATAGATATGTTCAATGAAAAAACTCCGATTAAAAATCGGAGTTTGTTTTTTCAATTTCTTCTATCTCATCATCACTCAAACCAACAATATTTTTTAATATCCATTTATTATCAAATGCTTGTTCACCCATGTCATCTGATATATTTGTCATTCTTTTTGCGATTTTTATGCGTTCTTGTAATTTTTTAATTCTTTTCTCTTGGTTAATATCCATGATAATTTTCAATTATTTTTTAAACAATTCATTTTGTATTGTTTCGAGTGATTCTAAAATAGATTGTTTTGTACCGTCAATAATAACATCATATAAACTAAAAACATTATGTTCCTTTGGTGTTTCTTCCATATATTTAGTTTCATTCAATAATTCATCTATATCTGATTGAAACTTTAAATAAAAATTGAAGATTTCATTATCTTCAATTAAATTATTAATCATATTTGCATCTTTTCCTGATGATATATAATCAGATATAAAATCTTCTAAATCTATCATTGTTATTTCTGAATTTTTAGTAGATTTTAATGTATCTTCAATCATTTCTATTAATTCTGATTTTAAATCAATATAAGAATCATCTAATCTTTCTTTAATATCATCAAAATCCAATTTTTCAAATAAAAATGATGAATATTTTTTAATTTGCATAATTATTAATTATTTTTTAAAATATTTATTCAATATAATATTAAGTTTTTCTACTGTGTATGGTTTTTGTATATAATCATTAAAACCTGATTTTAATATTTTTTTTTCATCATAACCATTAGCCGAAATCGCAATAATATCTAAATCTTTATGTATTTTTCTAATTTCTTTTGTTGATTCTATTCCATCCATTATAGGCATTCTAATATCCATTAATATTAATATATTATTATCTCTGTTAGTCATAATATCTAATGCTTCTTTTCCATTTGATGCTTCAAATATTTTTATTTTTTTATTAAATGAACTAACAATTATTTTAATAATATATCTATTAACATCTATATCATCAACAATTAAAATATCTTTCATTTTATGTATTTTTTATTCTTCGTTTATAATCTCATTATCATCTGTATCCATTATATCAGTTATATCTTGTGCATCCTTTAATCCAAAAGTAAATTCAATATTTCCTAAATTATCGTGTCTATTTTTGAATACTTCTAAATAATTACCATGTACATCATAATATAACATAAGACAATCACATTCTTCAACTTCTTCATCATCTAATATATTACCTTCTTCATCAATTGTTTCACCTGGTTTTGGAATACCTGAAAAAGAACATATAATTTTTTCATTATTTATATTAATAAATTCTAGATATTTTACGTCAATATATAAGTCCATTTCACCATCAAAATCCCTAATAACTCTGTATTCTAAATCTTCTAATTCTTTACCTTTTATACTTTCTCCTTTAATTTCTGATTCTATTGGTTCTGGTAATGGGTGAGATGTGTCAGGTCTAAATCTATCTAAAAACCCTTCAAATGTTTTAATATTTTTCATAGTGAATTATTATTTTTAATTTATATATTAAATAAAAAATATCAACTTAGTATTTTTAGTGCTATTTTTTCAGTAAAAATTTTCATATCATTTATAGATATAGAATCTATACTATCTAATTTTGTATGAATTCTACTCATTATTGAATAATCAGGTATATTATTAATAATTGGTAATGATGTTATAACAGTACTATCTATATTTTTATCCATTAAAATCATTGAATCATTGAACGGTACACTTATAACTAATGGATTAAATTCTTTAATAATTTTATTTTCCAACCTACTACCTAGTTTACCTATAAAAAAATTATTACCCCCTAGTCCTGTTAATTCTAAATTAAGAACATGTTTTATTTTACCAAAATATTTTGATATAATATCACTAGCTAATCTTTTTGATCCAATTCCAAAACAAGGTGGCTCTTCACCATCTATTATTGCTATATTTATATCTGGATTTAATTTTTTTAATAATAAACAATTTATTATAGATGCAGAATTATCATTTGCATTATCACAATTTGGATTATAAACATCGTGATGTGCAATTGCCATCATATCACTATTACCTTTTAAATAAATATTGTAGAAATAATTATTTTTAAATATACTATCATTAAATTTTATTATTTCATAATTTAAATTTAATTCATCTATAGTATTAATAATAAACTTTAATCTTGGTGAGTATTCGTCTATTCCGTTTTTGTATGCACCATGTGTATTTCTTACTTTACAAAAATCATATATTTTATCATATATCATATTAATATTTTTTAATCATTAATATCATGTAAATTTATTAAAGAATCTAATTTACCATCTTTAAGCAAAGATAATAAAAATTCTGATAAATCTTCCTTATCTATATGTTTTTCTATAAATTTTTTTGCTATTTTATCTGTTATATTTCCATTTTTAACATCACTAAGTAAAGATAATATATATTTATTATAGTGACTAGATATATTTGTTGGTATTGGTTTTCCTTCTTCATAATTATTTAAAAATTCCTTTTCATGATGTGATAAACTAGATTTACCAAATTTAGACATCTTATCAATTATCCAATTTAATTTTCTATCACTATTTAAATTTTCACAAAATAAATTAAAATTATTTATCATATTTTAAATTTTTTTTATATTTCATATCCAATATTACCATTTTCTATGATAATATTTTTATATAAACCACCTTCTATTGTACCATTATAAAAAATACCATTATTCCATACACAATTTTTTATAAACCCATTTCTCCATATAATATTATATATTAAACCATTATACATTGTACCTGTTATCCATTCTCCATTTTCAAATGTACCACCATACCATTCTCCATTATGAAAAATTCCATTAATCCAATGTGTATGGTCTTGATTAGTTGCACTTTGTGGTACACCATCAATTAAAACAAGTGTTGAGTGCATTTCACCACTCATAAATTCACCATTTTCCCAAGTACATCCTTGTATTTTATTATATGTTCTAGATATTCCATTCAATGAATAAATAACACCATTTGTATTCATTGAATTATAATTAGTGCCAAATCTAGTTAATATATCTTTTTTATATGATGATAATTTACCATTTTTCCATACTCCGTTAGAAAAATCACCACCATAAAATGAACCATTATGCCATATATCACCAATAAAAATACCATTATAAAAATTACCATTATACCATAATGAATTACTTAAATATCCATTATGAAAATTCCCATTTCTGAATTTTGATGCATTTATCCAACCATCATAAAAATCACCACTCATAAATTCTGGGGATGAGAAATAAAATGATAATGTAAGTCCAGTATCTAAATATTGATCATATTCATCAACATAATTATCATTTGATAATGTAAAATCTGCACTATAATTAACAATAAAATCTAAATCTATACTTTTTGGTACATCTTTTATTGTTCTTGTTCTTCCAAATATACCATAATGAAAATTACCTTTCTCCCATACTCCTCCTAAAAATTTAGATTTTGATATATCTTTACCATTAATATTAATATTTCCAAATTTTATTAAATCTATGCTAATGTCATAACTATAAAAATTTCCATCTTTCCATCTACCATTATACCATGTACCACTATACCATGTACCATTCTCCCAAACACCATTTACCCATATACCAGAGTACCAAACTAAACCATTTTCATCTTCGCCAATTATAGCATCTTTAACTTCTGCATTTAAAAACCAGTTGTATTTTATTTTAACATCATCAATTCCTAATCCACCAACCATTATAAATGTTGGATCATTAAAATTTACACCTACCGTTTTGCTTGTTAATATATTGGACATATCTTATTATTTATTTTAATCTATCAATTTTATAAATTTACAATACCACTCACCATTAGATGATAATATTTTCAATCTTACATTTCCTGAATTTATATCACTACTAAATGATATATTTGATGTGTCTCCTATGTCATTAGTAGAAGTATCAACAATATTAGATATAATAGTATTATTTACCAAAACTATTGTACCTGCTCTTAAATTAGTTGTTCCACTATATACACAATAATGGTAAACTTGATAATTGTTTAAAGATGAATCATATGAGTCTATTATAACTTCACTTGTATTTATATATGTAATTCCTGTTATTATAGATTGTGGTTTATTACCATATGTTATTTTACCATTACTTTGATCAAAATATAACATGTGGTCATTTTCATTATATGTTGTTCCTGATATATATAATGAATTATCATCAAATCTTAATGCACTAGACGATACTAAGTTATCACTCATTTTATATTGTATATGACCATCGGAGCCAGCTGGTACAAATTTATGTGTATGTGAATTTGATGTTAATGAATTTGATGTTAATGATGTTATATCAGATGGTAAACCCATTGTAACTTGTCCTGTTGATGTTATATCAGTAAAATCCATACCATTACCAGCTGTTACTGATGTTACTGTACCAGTTCCTACAATTATATCTGGCATAAATCTATCTGGTATTTTCCCAGTATCTTTATCTTCCATTATAAACTCTATTATACCATGATCAGTTCTAGTCCATGCCCTATTTTCATATGTATTTAAAAATAATTCACCTTTATATATTGCATTATCAGGCCATCCCATTGTATGATCATCACCAATTGTATTATAATTTTCGCCAGGATTATTACCAAATGGGGATACATCAAATACATCTGTTAACTTTTGAATCATTCTAGCCCCTAATACTGATTTACTCATTTAATGATTTTATTATTTTTATTTATATATAAAAAATTAATTTTTAATTTAATTATACATTTCCTTGTGCAATTGTAACAGATATATTAAAATCAGGTGCCGTAAAAAATATTGCACCTGATCTATCACCCTGTGTTGATATAGATACATTTATAATTTGATTTCCTGTACCATATTCGGGAAAATATGTTATCCATGCTGATGTTGGTATGCTACTCCATGTAAGATTAGTATCTACTTCTATTGTAGATGTTCCTCCCATTTGTGGTATATATATTGTTGATGGACTTACATTAAAATATGGAGTAACTAATGTAGTTATAAGTAAAGTATCACCATAATAATAAACAGAATCAACTATTATAAATGATCTATAATGATACGATGTATCTTCTGATAAATTAAATCCTGGAAAACTAGATACATCAAAATAATCAGTTGTTAATGTACTACCTATTACTGTTGTTGTCCATGATCCACTAGACTCTAATTTATGTTGCATTCCATATGTATCAACATCTTTATAACCCTTTATATTTAAACCACCTGTGCCTAAAATTTTTGTTTGTGATGATGTTCCTTGTTTTGTTCCTAATGAATAATGTGGACCATTTTGTACAAAAAATATACTATTTATCATTAATTATTATTATTTTTATGGTAATGATGGATAACTACTCATATTAAAATGAATATACTTAGATTCACCAATAATACTACATGTCCATGATAATATATATCTACCAATAGATGATGTTAGTCCTGTCAAAGAACCATTTATTCTTTTAAGTACAGAATTACTACCAGTATCTGTACATGTACTTATTGTTACATTAATTGATGTTGTTTCTGGTATAATTATTAAATTACCAGATGCTCCATTTGTTAAATTTGTCATATTTAATGTAAAACTACTAGGTGATGTTACCACATAATTAAACCCATCATTTATATTCCAATTGACTACATATGGTGAAATCAAATAACCAAGATCTTGATATGGATGAATAAAACCTTCTTGTACACCACCATATGTTATTTTACCATTACTTTGATCAAAATATAACATGTGCGATGTACTTTGTGATGTAGTACCAGAAATATATAAAGATTCACCATCAAATCTTAACGCACTAGATGATACTAAATTATCACTCATTTTATATTGTATATGACTATCAGATCCAGCAGGTACAAATTTATGTGTATGTGAATTACTTGTAGTTTCATTAATAGTTGTTGATGTTATTGAACTAGGTACACCTAACATTATTGTACCAGCAGTTTGTAAATTACTTATCGGACTACTACTTAAATCTATTGCTGATAACCCACCACCAATAAATATATCTGTTACTGTTCCTGTTCCCGCAATTAAATTAGGTATAAATCTCATTGGTATTTTACCTTCATTATCAGCTAAAACAACTTCAGGTATATAACTAGTATCTTCTGTTCTTACCCACATTTTATTATCTGCTATATTCAAAAATAATTCACCTTTATAGATATCAGTAGGTAGCCAACCTTGTGTATGGTCATCGGTTAAAGTTGATATAGTAGGTACTACTGTTGTTTCATCAGAATACTTTTGAATTAATCTAGCACCAAATACTGTTTTTGTCATTTTTATGTAAATTTTTTTTATCCACTTATTACGGTATCATTATCCTTATTTGCATCAAATATAAAACTAGTATAAATATTTGCATCAATAACATTATAACTAAATGTCCTTATACTATCAACTCTAAATGGAAATGATGTTTTTTTATTTTTACCAATTCTAATTGCTTCTGATGGTAAATATGTTAATCTATTATCCTTTATATCTTGTGGATTATATATCTTTAAAACAAATGTATTATTAATATTTTCAAATAATGCACCTGTTAATTCGTTTCTTAAATTCTCATTTATCACTAAATTATTTATTATTTCATAATAACTATTATATACATATCTTCTTAAATCTATATTTAATTTATTATAATCATTTGAATATAAGTTATTTATATTTACACAACATTCATATAAAACATCAGATATTTCTTTAACAGTATAAAGATTTTTTATTTCTATTATTGATTCATTTAATATCATATTTAATGGTGGTATAATAGTTATTTGATCTTCATTAATATCAACGATTAGTGCTCTATATGTATTATAATTATTAGTCGTTATATAAATGTATGTATAATTTTTAAAGTATTCTAAATCATCTATATTATTAACAGTTAATTTAAATCTATTACTGTTCTTATCATTTATTTCATATTGGTTACTTGTCGTTTCACCTGAATAATTATAATATATTGTTTCTCCTGATGATGATCCACTAAAAAATTGATCTAAAAATAATTCTAATGTATATTTATTATATAAATAATTTGTATTAAATGTATAATTAATTGTAGTACTTCCGCTAATATCAATATTAAATATATTATAATCAAAATATAAATCTAAATCATTTCTTATAGGGGTTAATGTTAACACATCATCCATTATATTACAACTTATATAATTTCCATATGGTGATTTTTTTATATGATTTGATATATCTAAATAATTTTTATTACACTTATTTATATTTAAAATTTTATATTTTAAATTAGGTACTTTACTTAAATTATTAAATAACCAATTTTCTAATTTTTTTTCAATTTTTATTCTATATACTCCATTATTTTTACCAATAACATAACACTTATATTTTAATATTGGAATTATTTGTACAACTTCCCAATTCGTTGTTCCTGTGGTTTGTCCACTACTTATTGTTGTACCAGTAACTTCCCACATTACTGAATTTATAGTATCTGATATACCACTATTAGGAATATTTGATGTTATATTCCAATAAACATTATTATCTGTAAATCCATTAACATACCAAGTTTCTCCAGTTTCTCCTGAATGTGTCCATGTAGTTTCACCAGATCTATTATATTCTAAATAAAATGATATTTCTAAATAATCATCAACATCATAATCTGATAAGTCATTAACAGAAATTTCTTGATGTTTTGAATCATTAACAAAAGTATATCCTGAATTATCTATTTGATAAGGATACATTATACAATCTTTATAGTCTATTACTTCATTGTCTAATAATATATTAAAATTATCATCTTTATAATTTAAAATAAAATTATTTTTATCAGATAGATCAGTGTTTATAATTATATTATCAAATCTTTCAGCATTTTTATTTTGTGTTTTTCTAGCTAAATCATAATCAGTAAATAAAATACCATAAGTATCACCAGATAAAGTAGTGTTATAATTTAATATATTTTTAATTATAAATGAATCTTTTATTTCAAAAATAGGTACGTTCATTATTTATTAATTTAATTTTTTTTAATTTACTGTTATATATCCAACAATATGAAATTCATCATCTAAATGACTACCTGCATTTATATGTATTTTATATCTAAACATTTTACTAACATCATTAAATTGATCTTGAAATACCAATTCATTATTACTATTAACTATATATAATCCATTCTCCTTTAAATTCTTTTGTCTATATAATAAAACTTTAGTTCCAATATTTAATCTTACATTATCTAACATAGTATAACTTTTATTTAAATCAATATTTTGACCATATGCAATTTCTGCTTCATGACTATTTGAAAAGAATTCATCTATTATATCATACTCTGTGTACATATTATATGATCCTGATGCTGGCGTGTCACTAACAAATTCATTTTGTTCATAAATATTATCAGTATCTCTTATATACATATAACATATACCGGAAAATGCTTTATGATATTTAAAATACACAGAATCTAAATCAACTGCTTCTATATTAATATTTCTAACTGGTATACCATTATAAATATCAGTAATATTTAATTGTATTAATAATGATTCATCACAAAGTACATCATTAGTAGAATTTGAATATACATTGACATATATAATATCAACATTATTAAAGCATGATGATGATAATTCAATTGTACTACCACTACCGATTTGATTCTCCATATCTATATCAGTAAACCATTTTATAGTATTATTGGATAAATCTGATATATTAGTATATGCATATAAATTAAAATTAGAATTTGGTTCTATATTAATTGATGTTTGTCCATAAATTTTATTAATCATAATTATTGATTGATTTATTTATTTATATATATATTTTTAAAAACAATTTATATTCTTTTTTATATATATTAATATAAATAATGTCAATAATATGGAAGATATAAGATTTAAAGTACCAAATAGAAAAAACAGTATTATATTTCATAATATTTTTAATTTTTTTAAAAAAAATTATATAAAAATATTTATTATTATCATTTTAATACTTATATTTGTATTTCCAGAACTAAGTGGAAATATTATAGGAAAATGGTTTAACGATTTTGCTAATGCAATAATTAAAAATATTCAGTTATAAATGATAAATGGTGTAATGAATTACACTGGTAGTAAGTTCAAATTATTAGAACAAATACTACCAGAAATGGATTATAATAAAAAATTTTTTGTTGATTTATTTGCTGGATCATTTGTAGTTGGTGCTAATGTAATTGATAAATATAATAAATTATTAATAAATGATATAGTATCAGATATAATAGGTATCCATAAAGGGATTATAGAAAATGATAATATAATTAATGAAATGATTAAATTATCACCTAATAAAGAGAATAAAGATGAATATTTACAATTAAGAGAAAGTTATAATATTAATCCAACACCTGCTAAATTATGGGCATTGATGTTATCTTGTACTAATAATTTATCTAGATTTAATAAAAAAGGAGAATTTAATCAAACATGGGGGAATAGAAGTTATAACGATAATACTAAAAAGAAGATAGAAGAATTTGTTAATCATGTAAGACCACATAAAGATAAATTAATTTTTACTTCTAAACATTTCAATGATGTTAGATTTAATAATTATAAGGATATTATGGTTTATATTGATAGTCCATATACCGGAACAGAAGCAGGATATTCTGGATTATGGAAAAATGAAGATGATTTATTATTATATAATTATTGTAAAATGTTAGATAAAAATGGAGCATCTTTTATGTTATCTGGTGTTTTACAACATGATGGTAATGTAACATGGATTTTAGATAAATTAATTTCAGATGGTTATAATTACAAAGAACTTAATTTTGATTATAATAAAGTAAGTAGAAAGAAAACTGATAAGAAAACAATTGAAATAATTGTAAAAAATTATTAATATAGAATGGATAATAAATATGAATGGTTATTTGATGATATTGTAAATTTAAAACAAAAAATAAGATTTAAAGATAGAATAGAATATAGAGTTAGCGGAACATTACATAATATTACAGGACCTGCATGGGTAGAATTAAATGAAAATGGGGAAAAAACAGGTGAAGTAAAATATTATATAAATGGCGGATTATTAACACAAGATGATTGGTCAATTATAATAAGACCTTTAAAATTAAAGAAATTAATGAAAAAACATAAAAACAATGAATAGTACATATTTAACATTTAAAATTGGCAAAGAATCTTATATAATTAACGTTGAAAATGTTGTTAATATTATTGAGATGGTAGATATAACAAAAATACCAAACACACCTAAACATGTTATCGGTATGATTGATTTTAGGGGAAATCCATTATTAATTGTAGATGCTCATAAAGTATTAAATATAAAATTCAAAGAATTTACTCAAAAAACATGTATTGTTATTTTAAAAATAAATAATGATATGTTTGGGATCATTGTAGATGATGTAAAATCCGTCATTGATGTAGATAGTAAAAATATTATCAATAATAAAAGTAGTAAATATATAATCGGAATGGTCAATATTGATGATGAATTAACAATGATATTAGATATAAATAAATTAATTAAATAAAAAAGGGGATTATTAATCCCTTTTTCTATATCCATAATAATAAAATTCATCAAATTGTTCCATGATTTGTTCTGAAGTATGATTAATAGCATAATCCTTAAAGTCATCAAAACTTTTCATAAATTCTGACATAATATGTCCTAATTCTTTTCCTTTTAAATCAGGATATTTTTTCATAACCAATTTACCATTAAATTTTTTATTGGTTTCTTGATTAATACTATCCTTAATTTTTAAATCTTCTAATTTTTGAATTAATTTAGATTCAGGAAAGAATTTATCAATATCCACAATGTATTCATCCCTATGTTTAAATTGATATTTTTTACTTCCACCATTAATTTTAGCATATCTAATGAATTGTTGATATGTTTTTCTCTTACGATTTCTCTTTCTGTCTTTTTGATTAAGGTTTTCTAGATCAAACATATCACAATCAAAATATTTAGAATCAATAATATAATCAAATATTTCTTCTAGTGTATCAAATCCTTTAAGGTATCTATTATAATCAAATCCTAAGAATTCGAAGATTTTATAATTATCATCAGAAATAAATATATTTTGTGATAATCTTCCATTAAAATTTCTAAATGGATATAATAGGCCTTCTGGTGAATACTTTAATCCAAATTTATGTGCAATTTTACCCATTAGATTTCCAGTTGGATCGAATGATGTCCACACTTTAGTGCCTTCCCAATGACTTTCTTTGACTGGAATAAAATCAATTTGAAATTGATCAACATCAAATGATATAACTC